>NZ_CP015093.1:3232500-3832500 GCF_001975705.1 Salipiger abyssi | reverse complement strand
GCGGCGCTCAGTCCATCGGGCTCAGCAGCGCGGGGGCGGTGACCAGCGCGCGCACGCCGTGGCTGTGGCTTTCCTCGAACACGTTGCCCATCGCCGCCCAGGCGTCGAGCGTGGCGATGTCGAGCCGGGCGCAGCGCGGGCGCACCGACCATGTGACCTGAAGCGGCGAACAGACCTGCTGGCTGTAGCTCGTGCCGGTGGTCGAGCCGCGAAACTCTACCGGGCGGCCGGTGCCGGTGGGCAGGGCGCGCGGCTGATAGAGCCCCTGCCGCATGGTGCCGAAATAGATGAAATCGCGAAAATCCAGCGCATTGGGGTCGTTGACCACCAGAAACACCTGCGATTCGACGCGCAGCTGCGGGTTCTGGCAACGCTCCGACAGGCAGGCGCCGAGCCCCGGCCCCGGCGCGACGTCGCAGGAGGAATAGACCCAGTGCACCTCGATCGTGTCGCCGGGGGCGACGCCCTCGAACACCCGGGCGCCGCCGCGCGGGCGGCTGAGCTCTGCCGGGGTGAGCCGCGCCGAGCCCGCGCATCTGAACCCGCCATGTTCGCCCGCGCCGGCGTAGATCGAAAAGCCCGGCCCCATATGTTCAGCATTCGTATGGGTGTGGATGTTGCAGAGGTTGAGATTCTCCGGCGGCGGCGCCAGCTCGAACCGCGCCGGGTTGCGCCCGTGCGGGTTGGAGATGTCGCGCGGGGTCTGCGGGCCGAAGCCCTGGCAGATTTCGCCGCCACTCGCGGCCTGCGGCGTTGTCCCGGGTGCTGCGCCATGGGAGGCCGGGGCGTGGTCCGATTCCGCCAGCGCGCCGGTGGCGCTGAGCGCGAGAGCGAGCGCCGCCAGGGCCTTGCGGTATCGGTGCATGATCTCTCCTGTGCGCAGATGGCTGCAATCCGGGCGGATCATGCCCCGGCAGGCGTGAAGACCGTCTTAAGGCCGCCCCCGGCTTGTCCTGCCGGGGGCTTTGCCGCTCACCAGCGATAGGTGGCGCCGATGGCGAATTCGTTCTGCGACATGCGGATTTTCACCGGCTGCGGCACGCCGGTGAGCGCCGGGTTGCTGCCCTCGATCTCGTTCTCGAAGGCGTGGGTCCAGGAGGCGGTGATGCCCCAGCGCTCGTTGACGCGGTAAGAGGCGCCGAGCGAGGCGTGCCATTGCGGCGTCGCCGGGGTCAGCGCGTTGATCACCGCAGAGCTGTCGTCGATGAACTTGCTGGAATGGCTGATGCCGCCGCGAAAGGTCCATCTCTCGTCATGCCGGTAGATCGCGGCGAGGCGCCAGACATCCATGTCCTTCCAGCCGAAGCCCACGCCATTACCCGCGCCGAGCGGCCCGTCGGGCGGGGCGTTTGGATTGGCGATGGCGGGTATGTCGCTGTAGAAGATGCGCTGGAACTCTCCGGTAAAGGTCCATTTCGGCGCTGTCTGCGGGGTCCAGGCCATGCCGATGGTGGCCACGGCGGGCACGTCGAAATCGCCGTCGCCTGCGAAGAGTCCGGCATATTTGTCAAACGCTTCCATGTCGATCTTCGAGCGGTAGGCCGCACCGAAGGCAAGCTGCGGCGTGGGCTCCCACAGCACGCCGATATTGTAGCCGAGCCCGGTCGACCAGTCGTCCTCTCGGTCGGTGACATTGCCCGGGTCGATGGACATGCCGGCAAAGGCTTCGAGCCCGGTGGCGCTGAACCGCTGCACCGCGAGGATCGGAGAGAGGCCCACCGAGACCGTCTCGCTCGCCCGGTAGGACAGGTTGAGGCTGATGAAGGCCTGTTCCAGATTGACCCCGACCGGCGCGGAGCCGGCGCCGAGCCCGGCAAAGAAATTGGTGTCGTATTCGGCGTTCATGCCGCCATTGCCGAACATGAAGGCGGCAAAGGCGACGCGGTCGTTCAGCACCCAGTTGGCGCCGCCGCAGGGGATCAGGAAATAGTCGTTGCGGCTTTTATGCGTGCCGGGGGTGAGCGGCCCGCCGGGCGCCACCTCGACCTCGCGGTCGGGCCAGAAATTGGTGAGGCAGAGCCCCGCCTGATTGCCGACCTTGTGGCCCATCGCCGGGTTCTGCGCCAGCCCCAGCACGCCCGAGGGCACCGCCACGCCGGCCCCCGCCATGCCCTTGGAAGCGCCGCCATAGCCATTGGCGATATAGCCGTTGGTGGCCAGCGCCGGACCTGCGCCAAGCGCGCAGAAGACCAGCGCCCCGGCCAGCGGCCCGCGCGTGAAATCGAAACTCATATCGGATGTCCCTCCCTGTTCCGCCGTCTCCCTCGGCGGGTGGTCTCTTGTTCTCCTCCTGGCCCGTAACGGAGGCCCGCCGCCCTGTGCGAAATAGTGATGCGGAATAGTGATATTCTAGAATCATTATATTAAATGTTCGGAATGTCTCGTGTCACCTGTTTTCGTTAGCGCCCAAAGCCGCCCTGGCGCCGGGGATGTCGCTTTTTCACGTCATGCGCCGCAATCGCGCCTATCCGGCGGCGCATGGCGGGTTAGACTCAGCGAAAGCCGGGGGCAGAGGGCGCCCGGATTCTGACGAGGTTGGCATATGGCGGAAGCATCGGCGCGCAGACGGAGCAGAAGCGGCGGAGGCGCGGCACGGCGCGCGGAGCGTGGCTCGACGGTCGTGGAGACGGCGAAATATATCGAGCGCAATATCCCCGATTTCGAGCTGCTCACCGAAGAGGCCTTGCAGGTCATCGAAGAGAATGCCGAGATCGTGCTGGAGGAGATCGGCGTCAATTTCGTCAACAACCCCGGCGCTCTGGCCCGCTGGAAGGAAGCCGGTGCCGAGATCGAGGGCGAGCGCGTGCGCATCCCGCGCGGCCTGGCGCGGAAGCTCTGCGCCACGGCGCCCTCGCGCTTTACCCAGGTGGCGCGCAACCCCGCCAAGAATGTCGAGATCGGCGGGCGCAATCTGGTGCTGGCGCCGGTTTACGGCCCGCCCTTCGTGCATGACGCCATGGGCGGGCGCCGCTACGCCACGCTGGAGGATTTCCGCAACTTCGTGAAGCTCGGGCAGATGTCGCGCTGGCTGCACCATTCCGGCGGCACGGTCTGCGAGCCCACCGACATTCCGGTGAACAAGCGTCATCTCGACATGCTGCATTCCCATATGACGCTGTCGGACAAGCCCTTCATGGGCTCGGTAACCGAGCCGAGCCGGGCGCAGGACAGTGTGGACATGTGCGGCGTGCTCTTTGGTGAGGCGTTCGTGCAGCAGAACACCGTGATGACCTCGCTCATCAATATCAACTCGCCGCTGACCTTCGACGATGTGATGATGGGCGCGCTGGAGGTCTATGCCGCCAACAATCAGGCCTGCATCATCTCGCCCTTCATCGTCGGCGGGGCCATGGCGCCGGTCTCGGTGGCGGGCACGCTGACACAGGTGCTGGCCGAGGTGCTGGCGGGCGTGGCCTATTCCCAGCTTGTGCGGCCGGGCGCGCCGGTGATCTTCGGCGCCTTCGTGACCTCGATCGACATGAATTCGGGCGCGCCCACTTTCGGCACGCCGGAAGCGGCGCAGATCACCTATGGCGCGGGGCAACTGGCGCGGCGGCTTGGGCTGCCGTACCGTTCGGCGGGCTCGTTCAACGGCTCGAAACTGCCCGACGCGCAGGCCGCCTACGAGACTTCCAACACGCTCAACAACGGCTTGCTGGCGGGGGTGAACTTCATGCTGCATTCCTGCGGCTGGCTCGAAGGCGGGCTGGTGGCCTCCTACGAGAAATTCGTCATGGACGCGGATCAGCTCGGCGTGCTGCACAAGATGGCGGCGGGGGTGTCTGTGGACGAAAGCGCCCAGGCGATGGACGCGCTGCGCGAGGTGGGGCCGGGCGGGCATTACCTTGGCTGTGCGCACACTCAGGCGCATTTCAAGACCGCGTTCTGGCGCTCCGAGCTGCTCGATTACAAGCCCTTCGAGACCTGGAGCGAGGAGGGCGGGCGCGACACGATGCAGCTTGCCTCCGATCGAGTGCGCAAGCTGCTCGACAGCTACCAGAAGCCGGAGATGGACCCGGCCACCGCCGAGGCGCTGGCCGCATTCGTCGCAGAGAAAAAGGCCGCTGTGCCCGACAGCTTCATGTAGTATCTCGGCAGCCCCGCGCGTTTATGCGTGCGGGGCGCTGGATCAGGCATGCGCGTGCAGTTGACGCGCCTCGCCCATCATCGCGGCCAGCACCTCCACATGGCGCGCCGCTGAATAGCCGCCATCCGAGGCGCGGCGGCGTTCATCGAGCACTGCCTCGATCTCCATCAGTTTCAGGATTGTCGGCGCGTGGCGCGCGGGCGGCGCGACTCCGAGAATGCGCCCCAGATGCTGCTCGCGGCGATAGTCGTCTGCCCCGATCCGGGCGGCGCGCACAAGCAGGCGCGGGCGGCGAAGGGTCTGCATCAGGCTGAGAATGTCTTGCATGTTTTCCGGTCCCCAGTGGTGAAACTGAGCCCATGCTTGCACGGGTTTTCAGGGTGTTGCGGGGCGCCCGGGCGATGAGAACGGTTCGTTTATGATTGTTTATAAATTGTCGCTAATTTGGGTGCTCCGACGGAAACGTTAACGAACAGGTAACTGGCACTCGCGAAGGTTGTGCGGTCTTGGGGATAACTCTGCAAAACACGACTGACCTAGGGGACATGGAAAGATGATTTGCCAATCAAATAGAGATGTTACGACGCGTTTGCCCGCATGGGTGCCGGAAGACGCAAAACACTATCTCGCGCATACCGAAGGCGGTGAAGCCATTCGGAAACTGGCGCGTCTGGCGGGGTGCCACGCGTCGACGGTGCTGCGTCAGGTGCGCCGGATCGAAACCCTGCGCGACGACCCGCTGGTGGACGGCGCGCTGCGGCAACTGGGCCGGTTGCGCGCCGGCGCGGCGGGGACAGACCCCAAGAAGGAGTTCAAGCGGATGAAAGAGCCTCTGCGGGATGAGCTGACGCCCGATGCGGCGATGCTGGCGCGCGAGGCGCGGCGGGTGCTGCGGCGTCTTTGCGAAAGCGGCGCGGTGCTGGCGGTGGCAGCGGAAATGGACAAGGCGGTGGTGGTGCGTGACACCGGCGAGGGCGGCTCAAGGCGCACTGCCGTGGTGGACGCGCCGATTGCCCAGGCGATGGCACTGAAAGGCTGGATCGCCTGCGACGCGCCCGGACGCATCTCGCGCTACCGCATCACCGCCGCCGGGCGCGGTGCGCTGAGCAAGCTTCTGGCCGAGCAGGAGAGCAAGCTGCGCGGCTTTGCCGAGGCGCAGCAGGGCTTTGGCAGCACGGCCGAGGCCGAGGCGGCGATGCAGGCGGCGGATGCCGATCCGCAGGCACGGCGGCGCAACCTGGTGACCGAGAGTCCGCTGGTGCTGCTGGCACGGCGGCGCGACCGCGATGGTGCGCCGTTCCTCTCGGACGATCTGGTGCGCGCTGGTGAGCGGCTGCGCGAGGATTTCGAGCTGGCGCAGATCGGCCCGCGCGTGGCGCAGAACTGGGACCAGTTCCTGACCGGCGCCGTCGACGGCGGGCGGGGCTCCGAGATTGCGCGCGGCCCCGAGGCGGCGCGCGCCCGTGTCGTCGCGGCGCTGCGCGAGCTGGGGCCGGGGCTGGGCGATGTGGCGCTGCAATGCTGCTGCTATCTGGAGGGGCTGGAGACCACCGAGCGCCGCATGGGCTGGGCCGCGCGTTCGGGCAAGGTGGTGCTGCGGATCGCGCTGCAACGGCTGCGCCGCCACTACGACGAGACGGTCGCACCGGGCGGCGGGCTGATCGGATAAGGGCGGCGTCCGGAGATCCGCCGGAAAGGGCCCGCGTATGATCGCTGACGGGCCGAAAGGGCCCGTCAGGCGGGGTTCGGACAGCAATGGGTCGCAAGGCGGCGGCGTGGGCCTGCCGACAGTACGGGCAAACTGAAATTGCACCGCTGTTTATCTGGGGGGATCGTGAAGGAGGCGTTTGTTTTACGCTGATTGTTCCCTTACGAAGATGCACCAGTCTCGGATGACTGAGAAACCGTCTGAAAAGAAACAGGACGCATGATTGCTTATGTCACGGTCGGCGCAGATGACATCATGCGCGCAAAACGGTTTTATTCCGCGCTTCTGCCCGCGCTTGGCTACGGGCTTGAAGAGGGGCCCGAGGGATTGAGCTACGCACTGCCCGCACAACCCGGGCAGTCTCTCATCCCACCCGAGTTCTATGTCAAACCAACCTTTGACGGGCGTCCGGCGTCCGCGGGCAATGGCTCCATGGTCGCATTCGAGGCACGTAGCCAGAAGCAGGTGCGTGACCTGCACGCCGCCGGGCTTTCCGCAGGTGGTTCTGACGAGGGTCAGCCGGGATTTCGCGCCTCTTACGGGGCGCATTTCTATGTGGGCTACCTTCGCGACCCGCAAGGCAACAAGATCGCGATTTTCTCCAACGATCCGAACGAACCGGGGCGTGACGGATAGCGCTCCTCAGCCGCGCGGCAGCGCCGCCGCCTCTGCCGCCAGCGCCGTGATCGACTCCCAGTCACCCGCTGTCACCTTGTCCTTCGGCGCGACCCAGCTGCCGCCGCAGCAGAGCACGTTGCCGAGGCTCAGGTAATCGCCGGCGTTCTTCATGCTGACCCCGCCCGTCGGGCAAAAGCGGATCTGCGGCAGCGGCGCGCCGATGGCCTTGAGCGCCGGAGCGCCGCCGGAGGCCTCGGCGGGGAAGAATTTCTGGACCGTATAGCCGCGCTCCAGCAGCGCCATCGCCTCGGTGGCGGTGGCGGCGCCGGGCAGCAGCGGCAGGCCGGCCTCTTCGCAGGCATCGAGCAGCCGGTCGGTGGCGCCCGGAGAGACGCCGAATGTCGCGCCCGCATCGACCGCCGCCGCCACATCGGCAGGGCTCAGCAGCGTGCCGGCGCCGACCATGCCGCCCTCGACCGCCGCCATCTCGGCGATGACCTCGAGCGCCGCCGGGGTGCGCAGGGTGACCTCCAGCGCCGGCAGCCCGCCGCGCACCAGCGCCTCGGCCAGCGGGCGCGCATGGGCGGCATCGTCGACCACCAGAACCGGGATGATCGGCGCCAGGCGGCAGAGGGTTTCGGCTTTCTGGCTTGCGGTCTCGGGAGTGATCATGTCGGGCCCTTCCGGATCAAAACGGCGTGTCTGAAGACGCTCTAGCACAGTCCGTCAGTGAAATGTAAGGCGCTAACATCGCGCCGCGTCAGCCGAATTCCGCCTCGTCCGCCGCCACCGCCGCCCGGAAATCCGCCAGCAGCGTCGGGTCGGCGGAATGCACCCGGTTCCAGGTGGGGATAAAGGGCGTCTCCTGCGGGTTCTCGATAAAGAGCTGCCCGGCGCGCGTGATATTCTCGCCGAACATCTCGATGCTGCGCTCCTCGGCGTGGCGGTCGATGGTCAGCCCGTTCATCTTCGCATCGGCGTGATACGCTTCCAGCAGATCCAGCGCCGAGCGGTAGTAGGTCGCCTTCAGCGTACGGAACACATGCGGGGTAAAGACCGTGCCGTCGGCGGCCAGCTTGCGGTAGATCGCCTTGCAGATATCGGTCGACATGCGCGACAGGCCCTGATTGGCATCCTCGGCCGAGAGATCCTGATGCTTGTGATCGTACTGGTCGGCGATCTCGACCTGGCAGACCTGCCGCGGCCCGAGATTGCGCCAGGCCTCCGACAGCACGCCGATCTCCAGCCCCCAGTCGGAGGGGATGCGCAGGTCGGGCAACAGCCCGGTGCGCAGCGCCATCTCGCCCGAGAGCGGGTAGCGGAAGGCGCGCAGATAGTCGATGTAATCGCGGTCGCCGATGGTGCGTTTGAGCGCGATCAGCAGCGGCGAGACCAGCAGCCGCGTCACCCGCCCGTTCAGCTTGCCCTGGCCGACGCGAGGGTAGAACCCCTTGGAAAGCTGGTAGGAAAAGGTCGGGTTGGCCACCGGATAGACCAGCCGGTCGAGCATCTCGCGCGTATAGGTGACGATGTCGCAATCGTGGATCGCCATCACCGCGCTGTCGGCGCAGGAGATCAGATAGCCCATGCAGCCCCAGACGTTCTTGCCCTTGCCGGCCTCCTGCGGCGCCAGCCCCAGCGCGTCGAGCCGGGCCATGATGTCGAGCATGCGCGGGCTGTCGTTCCAGATCACCGTGGTGAGCTGCGGCAGCACCGAGAAGAACTCGCGCGCGTGGCGATACTGCGCCTCGTCGGCGCGGTCGAGCCCGATGATGATGCGGTGCAGATAGCTGACCCTGGAGAGCTCGGCGAGGATATTGGGCAGCGCGTCGCCTTCGAGCTCGGAATAGAGCGAGGGCAGAATCAGCGAGATCTTGCGGCTCTGCGCGAAAGTGTCGAGCTCGTAGATCAGCTCTTCCTGCGGGCGCGAGCGCAGGTTGTGGAACTGGGCGATGTTGCCGTTCTGGTGAAAATCGGCCATTTATTTAGCTCTCCCGTTCATTCCGAGCCTGTCGAGAAGCGCGAGCATCGCGGTGTTCCAGCCCTCGGGGCCGGGTTGCGCGCTGCGCGTGATGCGCCCGGCGGTTTCGCCGGGCAGGGTGGGGATGCCCTTGCCGTGATCGTTGCGGATGATCACACCGTGATCGGCCTGTTCCAGCATTTCCACGTCATTGGGCGCGTCGCCGAGCGCAATGGCGGTATTGGCGCCGAGATCGGCCATGATGCCCGCCATCTGCTGCGCCTTGGTGCCGCCGAAGGAGAGCGTCAGGAAGCGCCCGCCGCGCCGGGCGGTCACGCCATGGGCCTTGAGCGCGGCGAGGAAGGCGTCGAGCCGCTCGGGCGGGCCTTGCCAGAGCCCGGGCTCGGAGAAATTGCGCTGCCGGGCAAGCGCGGCGGCGGCGGGCGGCAGGCCGGTGATTTCGGCGACCTCGGCGTCGCTCATATCGCCAAAGCCGCGAAACGGCGCGCGCAGATCGTCGGGCAGGGTTGCGAGGATCTCGCGGAGCCGGGCATAGGCCGCGCGGTCGGTTTCCGCCGCGCCTGGGGCGATGCGCGCGGCGCCGTTCTCCGCGATGATGGGCCAGTCGCCGAGGCCAAGCTCCTGATGAAGCGGCAGGATTTCGGCGGCGGTCTTGGAGCTGGCGAGGATCAGTGGGATCTTGTGCTCTTGCAGCGCGTCGAGCGCGGGCTGCGCCGCGTCATGACTGTAATCGGAATGATCCAGCAGGGTGCCGTCCAGATCCGTGAATACGATGAGCCGCACGCGTTGCTCTTCCCTCGCCGTTTTCGCTCACAGTAACCGTATCGCAGGCAGAGGGAAGCGCGGGCGCGAGATTCTTTGCGGGTGGCGCGGGGTCACATTGGCGCATCGGGTGGCGAGAGGCGCGAAAATGGGCGATGGGGTGATGGGCAGATTGCTCAGCCTACACGGTCGAGCGATGCCCTGGCGCGGGACAAGGCCGCAGGCCGCCGCGCCATCGCCAGCCCGCCCCCCGGGCTGGCGATTTGGTGACGTCAGTGCCGCGTGTCGAGGTCTTTCGGATTTGGCCGGGATAAATCAAGAGCCTCGTAGGTTGGCTCGCCAACCCGCGGACCGGCGATGGCGCGGCTCTCCCAGCGTGGCGCTGTAGGGTGGGCAATCTGCCCACCGCAGCTCACGCGACGTGTTCGAGCTTCACATCCGGTGCCACACCGAGCGCGAAACACACGTCGCGGGTCAGCTCGGGCCGGTTCAGCGTGTAGAAATGCAGCTTGTCCACCCCGCCCTCGATCAGTTCCGAGCAGAGCTCGGTGCAGATCGCCGTGGCCAGCAGATCCTGCCGTCCGTCGCGCTCGGCGCGGTCGAAGGCCTCGATCACCCAGGCGGGGATCTTGGTGCCGCAATTCTCGGCAAAGCGGCGCGCGCCCTTCCAGTTCTCGATCGGCAGGATGCCCGGCACGATCGGCTTGTCGATGCCCGCCTTCTCGCAGGCGTCGCGGAAGCGGAAGAAGGTCTCGGCCTCGAAGAAGAACTGCGTCAGCGCCTCGGTGGCGCCAGCGTCGAACTTGCGCTTGAGAAACTCGATATCCGCCTGGGCCGAGACCGCATCCGGATGCACGTCGGGATAGGCGCCGACGCGGATATTGAAATCGCCGGTCTCGCGCAGCGCCTCGATCAGCTCGACCGAGCTGCCAAAGCCGTCGGGATGCGGGGTGAAGCCGGTGGCGCCCTTGGGCGGGTCGCCGCGCAGCGCCACGATATCGGTCACGCCGGAGGCGCGGAACTGCTCGACAATGGCCAGCGTCTCTTCCTTGGTGGCATCGACGCAAGTCAGATGCGCGGCGACGTTCAGGCCGGAATGCTTGTGCAGGGTCGCCACCACATCGCGGGTCAGCTCGCGGGTGGTGCCGCCGGCGCCATAGGTCACCGAGACAAAGCGTGGATCCAGCGGTGCCAGCGCCTGCACGGTGTCCCACAGGCGGAAGGTCGCCTCGATATTGCGGGGCGGGAAGAATTCGAAAGAAATTTCGGGGCGTTTCATGGCCAGCGTCCTTATGTTCCAAGACCGCCTGGCGGTGCCAGGGACGTCCTCTCGTTCAGGCTCTTGTCGCAGAAACCGCATTGTGAGACAAACTCATAAATCTCAAGAACAACATGAGTGATACTTAGGGATGCACCTCGAATTCCGCCATCTGCGCACCATCAAGGCGATCCACGACGCGGGCGGTCTGGCCCGCGCGGCGGATCAGCTCAATATCACGCAATCGGCTTTGTCCCATCAGATCAAGGGGCTGGAGGATCAGGCCGGGGTCGAGCTCTTTGTGCGCCGGTCGAAACCGATGCGGCTTTCGGCGGCGGGGCTGCGGCTTTTGCGGCTGGCCGAGCAGGTGCTGCCGCAGGTCGAGGCGGCGCAGGCGGAGTTTGCCGGGCTGCGCGCCGGGCGCTCGGGGCGGCTGCATATCGCGATTGAATGCCACGCCTGTTTCGAATGGCTGTTCCCGGTGCTGGAGGCGTTCCGCAAGAGCTGGCCGGATGTGGATGTGGACATCCGCCCGGGGCTGGCCTTCGATGCGCTGCCGGCGCTTCAGAAAGAGGATGTGGACGTTGTGATCTCCTCCGATCCGGAGGAGCTGTCCGGCGTCACCTTTACCCCGCTCTTCGATTACAGCCCGGTTTTCGTGGCGGCGGCGGTGCATCCGCTGGCGGCCAAGCCCTGGATCGACGCGCAGGATTTTCGCGGCGAGACGCTGATCACCTATCCGGTGGAGCGCTCGCGGCTCGATGTATTCTCGCAGCTTCTGACCCCGGCGCGGGTCGAGCCCGCCGCCATCCGGCAGGTCGAGCTGACGGCGGTGATTCTGCTGCTGGTGGCGTCGAATCGCGGTGTATCGGTGCTGCCCGACTGGGTGGTGCGCGAGGTGAAATACAATTCCGATTACGTCACGCGACCGCTGACCGAACACGGGCTGACCCGCAGGCTCTATGCGGCGGCGCGCAGCGAGGATCTGGAAAAGCCCTATATGCGGGATCTCGTCCGCCTCGCGGGCGAAGAGGCGCGTCGGCTGCAATCGCAGTGAACAAGAACCTGTCGCGACACCGGCGGCGCGCGGAAACCCGTCGATAGAGGATGCGCGGGCAGCATCTGTCCCCGGCCCCAGGACAAGGGCCGGGGCACGGAATTCGGGTTGTTTCAGAGGGTCTTGAGATCGGAGGCCATCATGCGACCGTCGCGGCCTTCCTTGAGCTCGTAGCTCACCTTCTGATTGTCGGCGAGGCCGGTCAGTCCCGAGCGTTCGACCGCCGAGATATGTACAAATACGTCCTTGCCGCCTTCGTCCGGCGCAATAAAGCCATAGCCTTTGGTCGTGTTGAACCATTTCACGGTGCCGTTCGGCATGTTCCCGTGCTCCTTCCAGTCTTCCTAATGTTTACCCCGGCAAGGCCGGGCGCCCCGTCACATTCGCCTTTCAGGGGAGGTCAGCCCGACAAGGGATTTCCGTTGCTGATCGTCGAAGGTCACGGAAAAAAGGGTTGCACAGGTGATGTAAAAATCAAGCGAAACACTTCGCTGTCGCAGCAATCGGCGTTAAATTGAGCTTTGGAGCCGATGGAGAGGGCGAGATGCGACTATACGGGCTGAAGAACTGCGATACCTGCCGCAAGGCGCTGAAAGCACTGCCGCAGGCGGAGCTTGTGGATGTGCGGGCAGACGGGATTTCACCGGATCTGCTGGCGCGGGCCTATGAAACCTTCGGTGAAAAGCTGGTGAACACCCGCTCGACCACCTGGCGCGGGCTTTCCGAGGCGGAGCGCGCGACGCCGCCGCTGGAGCTCTTGCAGCAGTATCCGGCGCTGATGAAGCGCCCGCTCATCGAGGATGGCGGGCGGCTCTATCTGGGTTGGGACAAGACGGTGCAGGCGGCGCTTTCGGCGCAGGTCTAGGCGGTCGCGCGGCGGCGGAGCAGCAGCCGGTCGGCAGAGAGCCAGCCGCCGCCTTTCATCACCAGCACCGCGAGGCAGAGCAGCCAAAGCAGCCGCTGATCGAGGATCAGCGCATCGGGCATGCGGTCGAACCATGCGCCGAGGGTTTCGGCATGGGCGATGCCGCCATGGCCGTAGAGATCGGTGAGGCTCTGCACCGCGACAAAGCCCGCCATGCCGAGTGCCGCGAGCCGGGTGAAGAGCCCGGCGGCGATGAGCAGCGGCAGCAGGATCTCGGCCCAGGTGCCGGCGACGGTCACCAGCCAGTGCAGCGCGCCGAGCTGGCTGGCATCGTAGCCCGCCGCCTCGAACTGTCTGGGAAAGATCTGCGCATAGGCGCCGGTGGAGGGGCGGAGCAGGCCCAAGACCCCGTCGCCGATCTTGGTGCGTGCCGAGGCCCAGAAATAGACCAGCAGCGTGGCGGCGAAGGTGAAGCGGGCGAGCAGTGGCAGCGCGCCGTCGCCATAGAGCGCAAGCCTCTGGGTCGCGCGGTCATAGAGGGTGAGACGCGGGGTCATTCTGCGCCTCCGGTGTCGATGGCGGCGATGGCGCCATTGGCCAGCAGCAGCGCGAGGGTGGCGGCGGGGTCGAAGCCGGGGCCGCATTGCGTGACCGCATCGCCGAGCCGCATGCCGGAACGCAGGGCGGTGGCGAAGGCAAAGCCTTGTGCGGGCAGGGGGTGTGGCCGCGGGTCGAAGCCGGGCCGGGTGACGATGACATCCTGTGCGGCGCTTGCGGGCGGCGCGGTGCGCTCACCCAGCGCATAGGCGCGGATCTCCACGAGGGGCCAGCGCGATGCGAGGAGCTGCACGGCGGGTACGAGGTGCAGGCGGGCGGCAGGCAAGGTTTCGGCATCGAGCGCGGCGAGCGCCTCGGGCGCGATGGGCTGCGCATCGGCGGCGTGATAGGCGCGGCGCAGGACGAGGTCGAGCCGGGCGATATCGGAGAGGAAGGGCAGGCGGCCCAGCCCGTCGATTCCGTCGAGAAAGGCTGGGAAGCCGGCGCCGTAATGCAGGAGCAGCGGCGAGGTGGGCGGGTGCTGGCGCAGAAAGCGGGCGGATAGCCGAGCGAAATTCGTCTCGCCCAGCAGCGCGGCGGTTGCGGGAAAGCCGGTGGCGAGCGCCTCGCTCAGCGAGACCGCGACATTGTTGCGATAGACCGCATATCGGCGCCCGGCGGGGCGGCCCATGCCGTCGGTGAGGTTCTGCGGCACCGGGCGCGTGGCGTCGAGCAGCGCGTTATGGAATGCGGTCTGGCTCATGCGGCGATCCTCAGCCGGGAGAGCGCCTCATCCGCCCTGCGGGCCTCTTCGGCCAGCACGGACCAGTCGGGCACGTCGGTGTCCCATTCGATGAGAACCGGTTTCGGCCCCGAGCGCGCCAGCGTGTAATCGAGCAGCGCCCAGACCGGATCGGCCACCTCGCGCCCGTGGCTGTCGATCAGCAGCGGCGCGCCGTGGTCGTCCTCATCCGTGTCATGGCCGCCGACATGGATCTCGCCCACCAGCTCCAGCGGGAAGGCGTCGATATAGCTCTGCGGCGTGAAACCGAGATTGGTGGCGGAGACAAAGACATTGTTGACGTCGAGCAGCAACCCGCAGCCGCTGCGCCGGGCGATCTCGCGCAGGAATGCGGGCTCTTCCCAGCTGCTCTCGGCGAAGGCGAGATAAGAGGAGGGGTTTTCCAGCAGCATGGGCCGGCCCAGCGCCTCCTGCACCTGGTCGATATGCGCGACCACCCGGCTCAGCGTGGCGTCGGTATAGGGCAGCGGCAGCAGGTCGTTCAGGAACGCGCTGTCATGGGTGGACCAGGCGAGATGTTCGGAAAAGCTCGCCGGGTTCAGCCAGCCGATGAGATGCGTCAGCCGCGCGAGGTGGTCAGGGTCGAGCGCGCCTTCGCCGCCGATGGAGAGGCCGACACCATGCACCGAGATGGCAAAGCGCTCGGCCAGCGCGCGGAGCTGCGCCAGCGGGCGGCCACCGTCGCCCATGTAGTTCTCGGCATGGATCTCCAGCCATTGCACCGGCGCGGCACCGGCAAGGATGTCGTCGAAATGCTGCGGCTTGTAGCCGACGCCCGGCGCGGCGGGCAGAATGGTACGTGTCATGGGCCTGTCCTCCCGTAAAGGCGCGGGGCGGCCTGCACCGCCCCGCGCAGCCGTCACGATTGCGGCAGATCGCGGTCGAGCGCTTCGAGCGAACCCATGCGCTCGGTGCCGTCCATCATCGCCGGCAGCTCGACCTCCATGCAGGTGCCGGCATCGACCAGCGTCCAGGCATTGCCCTGATAATCGACCTTGGAGGTGCCGGCGCAGGTGGTGCCGGGGCCGGCGGCGCAGTCGTTCTGGCCGGCCAGCGCGACACCGAAGCATTTCTCTTTCTCCTGAGCCTGAGCCACATGCGCGGTCATGGTCAGAGCGGCGGCGACAGCGCCCATAAGCGCGGCGGATTTCACTTTGTTCGACATGATTTGACTTCCCTAATCTGGTTTGTCCCGTTGAGCCCGGCGGGTCCTCCCTCGGGCTCTCATAGGGTGCCGCGACACGTCGCCACGGGCCATTCACGGCGCCGTTCTTCACGCGTGTGTCAGGTCGCGTCAGCGTTTCCGCCCGGATGGTGGGGCGCAGGGGATTGAAAGAATGGGAGATTTTCGCAGGGCTGAAACATTCCGTTACGTCAGGGCCGGCCCGCGATCACGGATGTTACAACGCAACCGGCCCCCGCAGAGGCTGCGGGGGCCGGGCGTGAGAATTGTTACAATGCTCAGCGATCAGTCGCGCAGGTCCGGCGGCGTCGCATCCAGAGCCAGCTCGGCGGCGAGCTCATCGAGCGGGCGCACCTGGGTCTGTTTCTCGCCAAGCCGGCGCACGGTCACGGTGCGCTCCTCGACCTCGCGATGGCCCACGGCGAGGATCACCGGCACCTTGCCCACGGAATGCTCGCGCACCTTGTAGTTGATCTTTTCGTTGCGCGTATCGGCCTCGGCGCGGACCCCGGCGGCCTTCAAGGCAGCGACGACCTCATAAACATACTCGTCGGCCTCCGAGGTGATCGAAGCGACCACCACCTGACGCGGCGCCAGCCAGAAGGGCAGCTTGCCCGCGTGTTCCTCGATCAGGATGCCGATGAAGCGCTCGAAAGAGCCCAGCGTCGCGCGGTGCAGCATCACCGGGCGGTGCTTGTCGCCATCCGCGCCCACATAGGTCGCATCCAGCCGCTCGGGCAGCACGAAATCCACCTGGAGCGTGCCGCATTGCCAGTCGCGCCCGATGGCGTCGGTCAGCACGAATTCCAGCTTGGGCCCGTAGAAGGCGCCTTCGCCCGGGTTCAGCTCCACATCGTTGGTGACCGCGCGCGTGGCATCCATCAGCGCTTTTTCGGCGCGGTCCCAGACCTCGTCGGAGCCGGCGCGGGTATCGGGCCGGTCGGAGAACTTGATCTTGTAGGTCGGGAAGCCGAGATCGCGGTAGATGCCGGCGAGGAAGCCGATGAATTTCTCGGTCTCCTCGGCAATCTGCTCTTCGGTGCAGAAGATATGCGCATCGTCCTGGGTAAAGCCGCGCACCCGCATGATACCGTGCAGCGCGCCCGAGGGCTCGTAGCGGTTGCAGGAGCCGAATTCGGCCATGCGCAGCGGCAGGTCGCGATAGCTCTTGAGCCCCTGGTTGAAGATCTGAACGTGACAGGGGCAGTTCATCGGCTTCAGCGCGTTCACCGATTTCTCGCGCGCATGCTCCTCGTCCACTTCGACGATGAACATATTGTCCTGGTATTTCTCCCAGTGGCCCGAGGCTTCCCACAGCTTGCGGTCGACGACCTGCGGCGTGTTCACCTCGACATAACCGCCGCGCTGCTGCTGGCGGCGCATATAGTCTTGCAGCGTGGTGTAGATGGACCAGCCGTTCGGGTGCCAGAAGACCTGGCCCGGCGCCTCTTCCTGCATGTGGAAGAGATCCATCTCGCGGCCGAGCTTGCGGTGGTCGCGCTTGGCGGCTTCCTCAAGGAAATTGAGGTATTTCTTGAGATCGTCGCGGTTGCGGAAGGCCACGCCCGAGACGCGCTGAAGCATCGGCCGATTCACATCGCCGAACCAGTAGGCGCCGGAGACGCCCATGAGTTTGAAGGCATCCGCCGGAAGCTGGCCGGTATGCTGAAGATGCGGGCCGCGGCACAGATCCTGCCAGCCGCCATGCCAGTACATGCGGATCGCCGCGTCCTCGGGAATGCGGTCCACCAGCTCGACCTTATAGGGCTCGCCGTTCTGCTCATAGAACTTACGCGCGCGCTCGCGCTCCCAGATCTCGGTGGTCACCGGCTCGCGGGCGTTGATGATCTCCTTCATCTTCGCCTCGATCTGGCCGAGATCTTCGGGCGTGAAGGGCTCTTCGCGGTCGAAATCGTAGAACCAGCCATGCTCCGTCACCGGGCCGATGGTGACCTTGGTCTCCGGCCAGATCTCCTGCACGGCGCGGGCCATGACGTGGGCCATGTCGTGCCGGATGAGTTCCAGCGCCGGGGCTTCGTCCTGCATGGTGTTGATGGCGATGGCGGCATCGGCCTCGATCGGCCATTGCAGATCCCAGTGCTGGCCGTCGACCATGGCCGAGATGGCCTTCTTGCCGAGCGATTTCGAGATCGACGCGGCGATCTCGGCAGGGGTCACGCCCTTGTCGAATTCACGCGCATTGCCATCGGGAAAGGTAAGAGAGATTTGGGCCATGTGTCTGGCTCTCCTCGTCAGTTTGGCGCCCACGGAACGCCCGGTTGCGGGTTATGTCGGTGCCGCCTTGTGGCGCGCGGGGGCAGGGGTGTCAAGAACCCCGCTGCGGAGGGCGAAAACCTGTGCCCGGTCTGTGCTTCGGGGGCTTGCGGCGGCGCAATAGCGGAATATCTCTTAGGAAAGGGAAAGGTCTGTGCAATGAAGACAACTGTCTCGGCAAAGCTCTGCGGCGCGCTCTGTCTCGGGCTTGCAACCGCGCTCTGTCTCGGGCTTGCAACCGCGCTCCTGGCGCCGGTCGCGGCCTCTGCCGATAGCGGGTCGCGGCCCAACACGCGCGATCTGCCGCTCACCTTCGGACGCCCGATTCCGCTGACCTATGCGGAGCAGCGGCAGCTCATGTTCCTGGTGCCGGGGCTCGACCCCGCGATGATCCCGGCGGGGCAAAGCGCCCGGCTGCGCGATGTGATTTACAGCGACCGTACCGATTCCGAAAAGCGCCGGCGCATAAAGTGGCTGATTGATCGCTGAAGGCGGAGGGGCTGTGACGCTTCGCGGTGGGCGCGAAGGGCGGGCTGAAATTACGCCCTGCGTGCGTATCCTCCGGGCCGCAGGGACAGACGGGCGCCGTGGCGCCCGCCCTATGGATCAGATCATTTCGAGGTCGTCCTCGGCCTCGTCGCCGGCTTCAACGACGTCTTCCGGCGTGTCGTCCTCTTCACCGAGGCTGAGCGCCGCGATCAGGTCGCCGCTGGCGACCTCCTCGGGATCGAGTGCGCCCGCCTCGATGGCGGCGTCATAGGCCTCGAGCACCTCGTCGGCACTCTGGAAGCCGCCTTCCGGAGCGTCAATGCGGAACTGCTCGACCGGGTAGCCGTCCTCGTGGAAGGAATAGAAAACAATCGAGTCGAGCGAGGGGATGTCGTAGCCGTCCACCTCTTCCTCGTAATAGGTGAGGTAGTTCTCGAAGGTCGGCTCTTCGCCCTCGGGGAGCGAATACTCATAGCCCTCGCGCGGTTCGTCGACGATGAACACACCGTCAAACACCTCGCCGCTGTCCGAGACATCGGTGCCGAACAGCACCTTCTCGAAGGTTGGCTCAATGGGCTCTTCCGGCTCTTCGGGGTCGTCCGAGACTGCCTTGATCGAGCCGGATTCGGTGGTGGTCGAGGTCGCGCGGATGCCGAACACGTCGATCTCGTCGAGGCTCTCGATATCGAGCTCGACGGTCAGCGTGTCGCCTTCGGAAACATAGGTTTCCTTGTCCTCGCCCTCCGGCCCGAGGCCCGGATCGCTGAGCGCCTCGGCATCGTCCCACTGGATCTTCTCGCCGTCGAGCCGGGTGCCGTTCATGTTGAGCGGGCCGTCCAGCGAGACGCTCTCGCCGGAGAATTCGTCATCGCCGAAATAGAGCGCGTTTACATCCATGCCGCCTTCGAGGACGGAAATATCCGCCAGAAAGGCGCCGTCCTGCTCGTAAAGCGAGACCGTGTAGGACAGGCCTTCCACCTCGTAGGTAAAGATTTTCGAATAATCAGGCATTACTTTCCCTTCCCGTGAACGGAATTCTTCCGATTTGTCTGGGCCTGAACAGGCCGTGGATACCGTCGCGTCAACGCCACAATGTGGCGAGAATAGCATGTAAGGGCCGCATTTTAGACATGGAAAATCCCGGTGCGGAGGAAACACATCGTTTCCATCGACGGGGTCAGGGGCGAGAGCGGAAAGGCGAAGACCGGGCAGGGCGTGCCGGACTCAGCCGCCTTGCGTGGCCGACCAGCGGGCTTCGAGTTTCTCCAGCGCGGCGATGCGCTCATGCGTCTTGGGATGCGAGAGCAGCCAGGCGGGCATCGCGCCGCCGCGATTTGCGGTGAGCGCTTCGAGCTTGGAAAACAAGGACTTCTGCGGCCCGACACCGATGCCGGCCTTGTGCAGCAGGGCGGCGGCATAGGCGTCGGCCTCGTATTCGTCGCCGCGCGACAGTCGGGCCGCAAGCAGCGACATCAGAATATTGGCGAGCCACGGCCCGATGCCCGGCAGAAAGCGCGACAGCACCATGGCCAGCGCCGTGCGCAGCGCGTTCTGGCCGGAAAAATCGATCATCCGCCGCCGCGAATGCCCCAGCGCCACATGGCCCAGCTCATGGGCGATGACGCTGGCCATCTCCTCGGCGCTGACCTCGCCGGCGCGGTAACGGTTGTAAAAGCCCCGCGTGATGAAGATCCGCCCATCCGGCGCCGCCAGACCGTTCACCGGTTCGATCTCGTAGATATTCACCCGGATGCGCGGCAGGTCGAGCGCGCGGGCCATGCGGTCGGTCAGCGCCTTGAGCCGCGCATCGGCCAGCTCGCTCGATTTCGCGTCCAGCTCGCGCGCGGTGCGCCAGACGGAAAAGCGATACATCGCAATCGCATAGAGCAGGGCGAGCAGAATCGGCGTGAACTTCAACATATCCGCAATATGGGGTCTCAGCCCCCGCCGGCCAAGAGCGCCGCGCTGTCACCGGAGCGTCGCGCTCGGCCCGCAATGTCGCAATGTGAGTATTTATCGGAAAGATGAATGCAGATGGTTTTTCATCTTTCTGAAAATACTCAAAAAACATCCCGGCCAAGAGCCTGGGCCGGGATGCATGTGTTTCGCGCTTTGGCAGAGATCAGCTCTCCGCCTCGTCCTCTTCGTCGCCCTGATCGGCGATCCAGGCGACGGAAACCACCGTCTCGCCGGCACGGGTGTTGAACACCTTCACGCCGCCGGCGCTGCGCGAGCGGAAGGAGATGCCCTCGACCGGCACGCGGATCGACTGGCCGGTGGAGGTGGCGAGCATGATCTGGTCGTCCATCTCGACCGGGAAGGAGGCCACGATCGGCCCGCCGCGCATGGATTTTTCCCAGGCGGTCACGCCCATGCCGCCACGGCCCCGGATCGGGTAGTCATGCGACGAGGACAGCTTGCCCAGACCCTTGGCGGTGATCGTCAGGATCAGGTTTTCCGCCGCCGACATCTCGGCATAGCGCTCGGACGGCAGCAGGCTGTCGGCATTGCCGTCTTCCTCGTCGGCGCCCTCGTCCTCGGTCACCCCGGCCATCAGCCGGCGCATCTTGAGATAGGAGGCGCGTTCGTCGGACTCGGCTTCGAAGTGGCGGATCACCGACATCGACACGACCTCGTCGCCATTGTTCAGCTTGACGCCGCGCACGCCGGTGGAGTTGCGTGAGTTGAACACCCGCACATCGGGCACCGGGAAGCGGATCGCGCGACCGGAATCGGTGACCAGCATGACGTCGTCGTCTTCGGAGCAGATGCGGGCGTTGATCAGGCGGGTGGCCTCGTCCTCGCCCTCGAATTTCATCGCGATCTTGCCGTTGCGCATGACATTGGTGAAATCCGACAGCCGGTTGCGGCGCACCGAGCCCTTGGAGGTGGCGAAGACGATTTGCAGATCGTCCCAATCCTCCTCGTCGCGGTCGACCGGCATGATCGCCGCCACCGAGACGCCCTGCGGGATCGGCAGGATATTGACGATGGCCTTGCCCTTGGAGGTACGGCCGCCCTGCGGCAGGCGCCAGCACTTGAGCTTGTAGACCATGCCGGCGGTGGTGAAGAACAGAAGCTGCGTGTGGGTATTGGCCACAAAGAGCTGCGTGACGACGTCGTCTTCCTTCAGCGAGCCGCCCGAGACACCCTTGCCGCCGCGCTTCTGGGCGCGGAACTCGGCCAGCGGCGTGCGCTTGATATAGCCGCCGGCGGTGACCGTGACGACCATGTCCTCGCGCTCGATCAGGTCCTCGTCGTCCATGTCGCCGGCCCAGTCGGCGATCTCGGTGCGGCGGGGCACGGCGAACTGCTCCTTCACGGCGACCATCTCGTTGGTGATGATCTCCATGATGCGCTCGCGGCTCCCGAGGATCTCGAGATATTCCTTGATCTTCTTCGCCAACTCTTCGAGCTCGTCCGTCACTTCCTTGACGCCGAGCTGGGTCAGCCGTTGCAGGCGCAGCTCGAGGATGGCGCGGGCCTGGCTTTCGCTCAGGTTATAGGTGCCGTCCTCGTTCATCTTGTGGGTCGGATCGTCGATGAGCTGGATATAGGCGGCGATGTCATGCGCCGGCCAGCGCCGGGTCATCAGCTTTTCGCGCGCTTCCGACGCATCCTGAGAGGCGCGGATCGTGGCGACCACCTCGTCGACATTGCTGACCGCCACGGCGAGACCGCAGAGGATATGGCTCCGCTCACGCGCCTTGCGCAGCAGATAGGCGGTGCGGCGCGCCACCACGTCCTCGCGGAAATCCACGAAGGCGGTGAGGAAGCCGCGAAGCGTGAGCTGCTCGGGCCGCCCGCCGTTCAGCGCCAGCATGTTGCAGGCAAAGCTTGTCTGCATCGGCGTGAAGCGGAAGAGCTGGTTCAGCACCACCTCGGCGGTGGCGTCGCGCTTGAGCTCGACGACGACTCGCACGCCGGAGCGGTCGGATTCGTCCTGCACATGGGAAATGCCCTCGATCTTCTTGTCGCGCACGGCCTCGGCGATACGCTCGATCATCGTCGCCTTGTTCACCTGATAGGGGATCTCGTCGATGACGATGGCATAGCGGTCGCGCTTGATCTCCTCGACGCGGGTCTTGGCGCGGATGATCACCGAGCCGCGGCCTTCGAGATAGGCCTTGCGCGCGCCGGAGCGCCCGAGGATCACGCCGCCCGTGGGGAAATCCGGGGCGGGGATGTACTCGATAAGCTGCTCCGAGCTGAGATCGGGGTTCTCGATCAGCGCCAGCGTGGCGTCGATCACCTCGCCCAGATTGTGCGGCGGGATGCGCGTGGCCATGCCGACGGCGATGCCCTCGGCACCGTTGACCAGCACATTGGGATAACGCGCCGGCAGCACCACGGGCTCGTTGCGCTCGTTGGCGTAGTTGGGAACGAAATCGACGGTCTCCTTGTCGATATCCTCCAGCAGCGCCTCGGCGGAGCGCTCCAGCCGCGATTCCGTATACCGGTAGGCGGCGGGCGGGTCGCCATCCATGGAGCCGAAATTGCCCTGACCGTCGATCAGCGGCAGCGACATGGAGAAATCCTGCGCCATGCGCACCAGCGCGTCATAGACCGCCGAGTCGCCATGCGGGTGATAGCGGCCCATCACGTCGCCCACGGCGGTGGCGCATTTGCGATAGCCCTTGGACTTGGTCTGCCCGTTCTCCCAGAGCGTATAAAGGATGCGTCTGTGCACGGGTTTTAGCCCGTCGCGCAGATCCGGGATCGCGCGGCTGACGATCACGCTCATGGCGTAGTCGAGATAGCTCGACTTCATCTCGTCGATGATCGAAATCGCCGGCCCGCTCGGCGCGGGGCGCTCCGGTCCGCTCATTTCGTCATCGTTATCAGGGGGTTCCGGCGTGTCGGTCACGATGCTCGCCTGTCCGTCGTTATGCTATATGTTGTTGAGAACGCTTATATCAGAGACAGGATATGGGGCGCAATGGCAGCGGCACTACAAATCTGGCAGCCACCGGGATTGCCTGCTAACAATCTGTTTTTGTTGAAAAATAACGACTCGGCGCGCAGGCTTATAAACATGGAACCATGATGAGGTAAAGCGATGCAGGAAACGCCGACGGAACTCATGCTCAGGGGCTACGGTCTGACCACCGCCGAGATCTTCTACCGGATGCCGGATTACCGAAACGTTCTCAACACCTTCGTCTGGCAGGATTACGATCTGGCGCCGGATCATCCGAAGCTCTTCGAATTCATCGAGTTCTGGCAGGACGAGATCGAGGGGCCGCTGCACTCGATCCGCTATACCCACCGCAAGATGGTCTCTGCCGGGGAATGGCGTCAGGTGGTGGGCGAGTTCCGCTATCACTGAGGTCGTCTTGGGGGCGCTGCCCCTCGCGCGCCGGGGCGCGCATCCCCCGGGATATTTGAAGGCCAATGGAAACGCAGGGGGTTTCCATTGGCAGTTAAATATCCCGGGGTGAATTGGGCCGGATCAACGATCCGGGACAAGAGGGGCTGGCCCCTCCTGCGGTCCTGTCAGGGAATGATGCGGGTGTATTTCGTGCCTTCCAGCGTCGCGCCGACACGCAGGCCGGACTGGCCGAAGATCACCGCGATGACCGGCGACAGCGAGGTCGTGGTCTCGGCGGCCAGCGTGTCGCCTTTCTCGGGCGTGGCATATTCGATATTGGCGGCGGCGGCCCAGCCCGGCGAGCGGCGGAAATTCATCAGCGCCTCGTCGGTCATGAAGAACAGCACATGCGCATATTGCTGCGCGCCGATCTGAAGCCCGCCGGAGCCGCGCACCATCGAGTAGTAATCCACCGTGGCGCCGCCGACGCGCAGCGCGCCGCGCCCATAGGCGCCGCCGAGTCCGAGCCCCGCTTCGGTGACCAGCGGCATGACGAGCAGCCCCGCCGCCTTTTCCGACAGGTTCACCGTGCCGGGAAACTGGCTGTACATCTGGCTCAGCGTGGCGTTCACGCGGGCGTCAATCTTGGCGCTGCCCGGGCTGCCGATACCGTTGCCACATGCGCTCAAAACGCCCATTGCCCCCAGGCCGAGGGTGAGCGTGCGTCGGGTCATATCCATGGGTCTGCTCAATGTCCTGTATTGCCGATTGTGCCGGTGCCTCTAGAAACCCGGCTGTTTCGCCGGTTGCGCCGCAGTATAGCGGCGCCCGGCGCGGCTGTCACGCCGCAACGGGCAGGGCGCGCGGCAATCCGCCTCAGCCGTTGAGCAGCCTTGCCGCGACCGGGGCGAAATAGGTCAGCACGCCGTCGCAGCCGGCGCGTTTGAACGCGGTCAGGCTTTCGAGCACCATCCGGTCGTGGTCGAGCCAGCCGCGCTCGGCGGCGCCCGCCAGCATCGCGTATTCGCCCGAGACCTGATAGGCGAAGGTCGGCGCGCCGAACATCTCCTTGGCGCGGCGGCAGATGTCGAGATAGGGCATACCGGGTTTGACCATGATCATGTCGGCGCCTTCGCAGAGATCGCGCTCCACCAGCCGCATGGCCTCGTCGGAATTGCCCGGCTGCATCTGATAGGTGGTCTTGTCGCCCTTGAGCGCGCCCGAGGCGCCGACCGCGTCGCGGAACGGCCCGTAGAAGGCGCTGGCATATTTCGCGGCATAGGAGAGCAGCAGCGTGTTGCGGAAGCCCTCGCGCTCCAGCTCGTTGCGGATCGCGCCGATGCGGCCGTCCATCATGTCGGAGGGGCCGATGATATCGGCGCCGGCGCGGGCCTGGCTCATCGCCTGTTTCACCAGCGCCTCGACGGTCTCGTCATTGACGATCTCGCCATCGACGACAAAGCCGTCATGGCCAGTGCTGCTATAGGGGTCGAGCGCCACATCGGTCATCACCGCGAGATCGGGCACCGCGTCCTTGATGGCGCGGGTGGCGCGGTTCGACAGGTTCTCGGGGTTCCAGGCCTCGGCGCAATCCTCGGTCCTCTTCGCCGGATCGGTATAGGGAAACAGGCAGATCGCCGGGATGCCCAGCGCATGCGCCTCGCGCGCCGCCTCGACCACCTTGTCCACCGAGAGCCGGTTGACGCCGGGCATCGAGGCGATGGGCTCGACCACGCCCTCGCCGTCGCGCACGAAGACCGGCCAGATGAAATCGCCGGGCGTCACGACAGACTGGCCGACCAGCGCGCGGATCGCGGGGGATTTGCGAAGACGGCGCAGCCGTGTGGCCGGGAAGGCGGCAATCGTGGGTTTCATCGGGGGGCCTCTCTTGTAAACGCGTTCCTTGGGTGGCATGGAAAGACGGCTCTCACAAGGCCCCGGACACGCGGGCCCTCTGCATAAGGACATCGGGCCGCCTTGGACTGGTATCTCATCGTTTTCGAAACCATCGACATGCGCTCGTTCTCGAACCTGTGGTTCTGGATCGCGCTGGCGGTGGTCTGGTCCACCGCCAGCCACTGGGTGCTGGGCGTGCCTTTCGACATGGTCACCCGCGCCCGCCGACATGGCGAGCAGGCGGCGGAGGATCTCGAGGACATGACGCGGATCAATGTGAACCGGCTGTTGTTCATCGCCGAGGGGGCGGGGCTGTGGATCGTGGCGCTTGGCTCGGCGGTGCTGAGCATTCTGGCGGTCTCGGGCTTTGTCTATGGCGTGGAGCTGATGCAGGCGCTGTTCCTGCTGGGCTTTCCGATGTCGATGGTCGGGTTGATGAGCGTCGCCACGGCGGCCCGCATCCACCGCGACGCGCTGAGCGGGCCGGATCTGTGGAAGCGGCTGACCAGCCACCGCTTCTGGACGCAGGTGATCGGCATGGTCTCGATCTTCGTCACCGCGCTCTGGGGAATGTTCCAGAATATGTCCCACACCGTTCTGGGCGGTTGACGGCGGCGCGCGCCCGCGCCACATCCCTTTTCCATGTCACACACCCGCATCACCATGGGCGGCGCGCCCGAAGGCTTCGACGCCAGGCTGGTTCTGGCCGAGGCCGAGAAATCGCACGGCCCCGTCATTCACATCGCGCGCGACGACAAGCGCATGGCTGCGCTGCGCGAGGCGCTGGCCTTTTTCGCGCCGGATATGCCGGTGATGAGCTTTCCCGCCTGGGATTGCCTGCCATACGACCGGGTGTCGCCCAATCCCGATATCTCGGCGGCGCGCATGTCGACGCTGGCGGGGCTGGTGCACGGGATGCCGCAGCGCTTCATCCTGCTGACCACGCTCTCGGCGGCGACGCAGTATCTGCCCGCGCGCGAGGTGCTGCGCGAGGCGGCCTTTTCCGCCCGCGTCGGCGACCGGATCGACGAGGCCGGGCTGCGCGCCTTTCTCGTGCGCATGGGCTTTTCGCAGGCGCCCACGGTGACCGAGCCGGGCGATTATGCCATTCGCGGCGGCATCATCGACATCTATCCGCCGGGCGAGGGCGGGCCGGTGCGGCTCGACCTCTTCGGCGATGTGCTGGACGGGGCGCGGCGCTTTGACGCGATCTCGCAGCGCACCACCGAAAAGCTCGACATGATCGAGCTGGCGCCGGTCTCGGAGGTTATTCTCGATGAGGCGGCGATCACCCGGTTCCGGCAGAATTACCGGATCGAGTTCGGCGCCGGCGGCACCGACGATCCGCTTTACGAGTCGGTGAGTGCCGGGCGCAAGCAGCAGGGCATGGAGCACTGGCTGCCGTTCTTCCACGAGCGGCTGGAGACGCTGTTCGATTACCTGCCCGGCGCGCCGGTACTGATGGACGACCAGCTTACGCCGGCGCGGCTGGCGCGCTGGGAGAGCATCGAGGATCAGTACCAGACCCGCCGCCATGCCATGGCGCAGAAGGGCCGGATGGACTCGGTCTACAAGCCCGTGCCGCTGGGGCAGCTCTATCTCGACGATGCCGCCTGGGAGGCGGCGCTGGAGGGCCGCCGCGCGGTGCAGTTCCACCCGCTGCAACAGGCCAGCGGGCCCGGTGTGGTGGATGCGGGCGGGCGTATCGGGCGCAATTTCGCGCCTGAGCGGCAGCAGGAAAACATCAGCCTCTTCAGCGCTTTGGCGGACCATGTTCGCAAGAAACTTCAGGACGGGCCGGTGCTCATCGCCTCCTGGTCCGAGGGCGCGCGCGAACGTCTGACCGGGCTCATCGAGGATGAGGGGCTGGCCGAGGCGATCCCGGTTTCGAACGGTACCCGCATCGGCAAGCGCGGGCTGCATCTGGCGGTCTGGGCGCTGGAAAGCGGCTTCGAGGCGCCTTGGGGCGATCCGAAGGACCGGCAGCGGATCACGGTGATTTCCGAGCAGGACGTGCTGGGCGACCGTCTGATCCGCGCGCCGAAAAAGCGCCGCAAGGCCGAGAACTTCCTGACCGAGACTCAGTCGCTCAGCCCGGGCGATCTGGTGGTGCATGTGGATCACGGCATCGGGCGCTATCAGGGCATGGAGGTGATCACCGCCGCCGGGGCCGCGCATGAATGCCTGCTGCTGGAATATGCCGAGGGCGCGCGGCTTTACCTGCCGGTGGAGAATATCGAACTGCTGAGCCGTTACGGCCATGAGGACGGGCTGCTCGACCGTCTCGGCGGCGGTGCCTGGCAGGCCAAGAAGGCGCGGCTCAAGGAGCGCATTCGCGAGATGGCGGACAAGCTCATTCGCGTCGCCGCCGAGCGCGCGCTGCGCAAGGCGCCGGTCATCGACCCGCCGCCGGGCGCCTGGGAGAGCTTCTGCGCGCGCTTCCCCTATACCGAGACCGACGACCAGATCCGCGCCATCGAGGATGTGCTGGCGGATATGGACAGCGGCCAGCCGATGGACCGGCTGATCTGCGGCGATGTCGGCTTTGGCAAGACCGAGGTCGCCATGCGCGCGGCCTTTGTCGCTGCCATGTCCGGCGTGCAGGTGGCGGTGATCGCGCCCACCACGCTGCTCGCCCGGCAGCATTACAAGAGCTTTGCCGAGCGTTTCCGCGGCTTCCCGATCAACGTGGCGCCGCTGTCGCGCTTTGTCTCGTCGGGGCAGGCGGCCAAGACCCGCGACGGCATCGCCAAGGGCATGGTCGATATCGCGGTCGGCACCCATGCGCTGCTGGCCAAGAACATCCGGTTCCAGAATCTCGGCCTGCTGATCATCGACGAGGAGCAGCATTTCGGCGTCGGCCACAAGGAGCGGTTGAAGCAGCTCCGCTCCGACATCCATGTGCTGACGCTGACCGCCACGCCGATCCCGCGCACGCTGCAACTGTCGCTCTCGGGCGTGCGGGATCTGTCGATCATTGGCACGCCGCCGGTCGACCGGCTGGCGATCCGCACCTATGTGAGCGAATTCGACGCGGTCACCATCCGCGAGGCGCTGCTGCGTGAACATTACCGGGGCGGGCAGAGTTTCTACGTGGTGCCGCGTATTTCGGATCTTCCCGAAATAGAGGAATTCCTGCGCGAACAGGTGCCTGAGGTGAGCTATGTCGTGGCCCACGGTCAGATGGCGGCGGGCGAGCTCGACGACAAGATGAACGCGTTTTACGACGGCAAGTTCGACGTGCTGCTGGCTACCACCATCGTCGAGAGCGGGCTCGACATTCCCACCGCCAACACCATGGTGGTGCACCGCGCCGACATGTTCGGGCTGGCGCAGCTTTACCAGATCCGCGGCCGGGTCGGGCGCTCCAAGACGCGCGCCTATGCCTATATGACGACGAAACCGCGCGCGCGGCTCACCGATACCGCCGAAAAACGCCTGCGTGTGCTGGGCTCGCTCGACACGCTGGGGGCGGGTTTCACGCTGGCCAGCCAGGACCTCGACATTCGCGGCGCCGGCAACCTGCTCGGCGAGGAGCAGTCGGGCCAGATGCGCGATGTGGGCTATGAGCTGTACCAGTCGATGCTGGAAGAGGCGATTGCCAAGATCAAGTCGGGCGAGACCGAGGGGCTGCTGGAAGACGACGGGCAATGGGCGCCGCAGATCAATCTCGGCGTGCCGGTGCTGATCCCCGAGGATTACGTGCCCGATCTCGACGTGCGGCTGGGGCTCTACCGGCGCCTCAGCGAGCTTTCCACCAAGGTCGAGCTCGAAGGTTTCGCCGCCGAGCTCATCGACCGGTTCGGCAAGCTGCCGAAGGAGGTCAACACGCTGCTCCTGGTGGTGCGCATCAAGGACATGTGCAAGCGCGCCGGCATCGCCAAGCTCGACGGCGGGCCCAAGGGCGCGACGATCCAGTTCCACAACGACAAGTTCGCCAAGCCCGAGGGGCTGGTCTCTTTCATCCAGGACCAGAACGGGCTTGCCAAGATCAAGGACAACAAGATCGTGGTGCGGCGCGACTGGAAGAAGGACAGCGACAAGATCAAGGGCGCTTATGCCATCGCCCGCGATCTGGCGGAAAAGGCCGGCGCGATCCGGCTGAAGAAGGAGGCCTGAGGGGCCGGGAAGGCGGCGGATGCGCATCGCCTCGCTCAATATGCAGAACCTGCGGCTGCTGCCCGACGAGGCGGGCGGGCATCTGCACGGCGCGCGCGACCGTGACGAGCCGCCGGCGCCGCAGCATGACGACGCCGACCGGCGCCTGACGGCGGAACTCTTGGCGGCGACGCAGGCCGATGTTGTCGCCTTGCAGGAGGTGTTCGACGCCGAGAGCCTCGATTTCTTCCACGACCGCTATCTTGCCCCGCGCGCGGGGCCTTATCGCCACCGGCTCTGCCTGCCGGGCAATGACGGGCGCGGGCTCGACGTGGCGCTGATGGCGCGGCGGCGCTGGGACGTGGCGCGCAGCCATGCGGCGCTCACCGCCACCGATCTCGGGCTGAGCGCGCCCGGGGGCATGCCGCCGGATCAGCCGGTGTTTCGGCGCGACTGTCTTGAGGCGCAGTTCGGTGCGCTGACGCTATTTGTGGTTCATTTCAAGGCGCCGGCGCCGGATCCGGCGCGCGCCTGGGCGCTGCGGCGGCTGGAGGCGGAGGCGGTGCTGCGCCTGCTGCCCAAGGGGCGCGATGCGCTCTGGCTGGTCATCGGCGATCTCAACGAGCCGCGCGAGGGTGGTGCGCGCGCCATTGCGCCGCTTGAGGCCGCCGGGGTCGATCTGGGGCTGCGCCTGCCGGAGCACGCGCGCTGGACCTATTACGAGCCGCATATCGGCGCGCATCACCGGCCCGATGCGCTGATCGCCTCGCCGGCGCTGGCGGCGCGCTGCCCCGATGCGGTGCCGCGTGTGCTGCATCGCGGGCTCGGGCATGAGGCGGGGCCGGGGCAGGGCGCGCGGCTGGAAGGGGTGGGTCATCACCGGCCCCATGCCAGCGATCACGCGGCGCTGGTGGTCGATCTGCCGGGGCTCTGATGTGCCCGGAAACGACAACGGCCGCAGAGGTGAACCCCCGCGGCCGCCGAAGACGGTAAAGCTGACGGATTACTGGCGCAGCGCCGAGCTTTCGTCGAACGCGGCGGTGAAGCCCGACAGCGACATGTCCAGCTCGACCCGCTGATCGGGGGCCAGCGCCGGAACGATGCTCACCTTCGCCACGCTGCCGGCCTTGAAGCGCGCCACGTCATCGGCGGTAAAGCCGACGCGGGCATAGCAGCCGACCTGCGTGCAGAAGGAGAAATCGAAGCGCTTGGCCTGGCCGCCATCGACGGCGATGGTCAGCTTCTGCGTCAGCAGCGTTTCGAGCGGCACGACAAAGGTGCCGCCGGCGGCGACCTGGCCGCCATTGGCGAGGCGGAAGATGCTGACCTCGGCGACATTGCCGCCATTGCCGTCTTTCAACAGCTGGTACATCTGGCACGGATCCTCGGCCTCCGAACCCTCGGGCGCGCGCAGACATTGCAGCGCCCAGTCGCCATGGGTCGCCTTGACATAAGTCTCGGCCTGTTGCCCGGCTTCGCCCTCGGTTTCGCCCATCGTCAGATCGCCGCCGATGGTGGCGCTCGCTCCGGACGTTGTGCTTTCTTCGCCGGTCTCTTGGCCTGCGTCCTCCTGGGCCAGCGCCGGAGCGGCGGCAAGGCTCGCCAGAAGCGGCAGGGCCCACAGGACGGAAAGCGGTCTGGTCATGGAAACTCCCCTAAACTCTGATCGTTCTCACCGCCCGAGTAGCACGGCGCCGCGGCAGTGTCAGGCCGGAAAAACCATGCCTCGACAGGGCGGCGGAAAGCCGCAAGACAGGATGCAAAAAGAGAAAAGGGACCAAATGGTCCCTTCCCCCTTGCTCCCTGCCGGACCGGCCGGCTTTGTCATTGGGCGAACGCTACGAAACTCTTTTGCAACGGTCAACAGGGTTTCTCACAGTTCCGCGATCACTTTCCAAGGAAAAAGGCCGCACCCGAAGGGCGCGGCCAGTCTGACAGGGAGGAAGTCAGCCCGGAGCAGGAGAGGACATGTTGCCCCGGACAAAATTGATACTGGCATCAAATGGTTAAGAATGTATGCTCCGCTGCGCGCGTTGTTGGAGGGCGGGGATGGAAAACGGCGTTTTTATAGGCGGTGGCGGGGCTGGCTACGGCGAAAAGCAGTATCTGGCGCTGAAATACGCCAATCGCCACGGTCTGGTGGCCGGCGCGACGGGCACCGGCAAGACGGTGACGCTGCAAATCCTGGCGGAAGGCTTTTCCAACGCCGGCGTGCCGGTGTTTCTGGCGGATGTGAAGGGCGATCTCTCCGGTCTGGCGCGCGCGGGCTCGCAGACCGGCAAGCTTCACGATGCGTTTACCGAGCGCAACGGCAAGATCGGTTTCGACGATTTCGCCTATCAGGGCTTTCCGGCGGTGTTCTGGGATCTCTTCGGCGAAAAGGGCCATCCGGTGCGCACCACCGTGGCCGAGATGGGGCCGCTGCTGCTGGCGCGGCTTCTGGAGCTGAGCGAGGCGCAGGAGGGCATCCTGAACATCGCCTTCCGGCTGTCGGATGAGCAGGGGCTGCCGCTGCTCGATCTCAAGGATCTTCAGGCGCTGCTGGTCTGGGTCGGCGAGAACGCCAAGGAGCTAGGCCTGCGCTACGGCAATATCTCCACCGCCTCGGTGGGCGCGATCCAGCGCCGGCTGCTGGTGCTGGAGAACCAGGGCGGCACAAAGCTTTTCGGCGAGCCGGCGCTGGATCTGGCCGATCTGATGCGGGTCGATGCCGAGGGGCGCGGGCAGGTCAATATCCTTGCCGCCGATGCGCTGATGGGCGCGCCGCGGCTTTACGCGACCTTCCTGCTCTGGCTGCTCTCGGAGCTCTTCGAAGAGCTGCCGGAGGTGGGCGATCCGGAGAAACCGAAGCTGGTCTTCTTCTTCGACGAGGCGCATCTGCTCTTCGATGATGCGCCCGGGGCGCTGGTCGACAAGGTGGAGCAGGTGGCGCGGCTGATCCGCTCCAAGGGGGTGGGGGTCTATTTCATCACCCAGAACCCTGACGACATCCCAGAGGACATTCTCGGTCAGCTCGGCAACCGGGTGCAGCACGCGCTGCGCGCCTTCACCGCGCGCGACAAGAAGGCGCTGCGCATGGCCGCCGAGACATACCGGCCCAACCCGGAATTCGACACCGAAGCAGCGATCCGCGAGGTCGGCACCGGCGAGGCGGTGACCTCGATGCTGCAAAAGAAGGGCGTGCCGGGCATCGTGATGCGCACGCTGATCCGTCCGCCTTCGTCACAGCTCGGGCCGATCTCCGAGGCCGAGCGTGCGGATGTGATCGCCGCCTCACAGCTTGGGGCGAAATACGATGTGACGGTCGACCGGCAGTCGGCCTATGAGATGCTGGCGGCCCGGGCAAAGGCGGCGGCAGAGGCCGCCGAAGAGGCGGAGCGCAAGGAGGCGGGCGCACCGGAGACCGACGACGCGGGCGATCTCATCCGCGAATACAACCGCGCCCGGCGTTACGATCCGACCCCGCGCGCCAGCACGACGCGCCAGAGCGCACCGAAACGCAGCTCGACGCGCTATTCGGCGCCCAATTCCATTGGTGAGGCGCTGGGGCAGGCGGTGCTCAAGGAGCTCTCGGGCACCACCGGCAAACGGCTGGTGCGGGGCATTCTGGGGTCTTTGTTCAAGGCGCGGTGAGGGGGTTCCTGTCTTTTGCCTCGGTCATCCCAACGCCCTGGCGCGGGACAAGCCCGAAGGGCGCCGCGCCATCGCCGGCCCGCCCCCCGGGCTGGCGATTTGTTTACACCCGCGCTGCGTTTCGAGGTCATTCGGACATGGCAGGGATAAAGTAAGAAGTTCAGAGGGAAGATCGCCAACCCACGGGCCGGCGATGGCGCGGCTTTCGCTTATGCGATATCGCGGCTCCAGAAATCCTGCCCCGGACTTGATCCGGGGCCTTTGGTTTCGGGATCGTGCGTCGCGTTTTCTGGTAATGCCCGACGGGAAGGGAGAGGCCCGGGATCAAGTCCGGGGCGGGGGCCGCATCACTGGCGGGGGTGCCGTCACTCCGCCGCCAGCACGCCGCGCGCCACGGCGTCGAAGAACCGGCCCAGCCGGTGGCGGTCCACCGGTTTGCTCAGCAGCTCGATCTCCAGCGCCGCGCAGGCCTCGCGCAGCGCCTCGGAGCGGTCGGCGGAGACGATGGCGCAGGGCAGGCGGCCCATGCGTCCCGTGATCTCGCGGAAAAGCTCCGTGCCCGTCATGCCGGGCCCGAGCTGGTAATCCAGCAGCAGCGCGTCCGGCGTCAGCTCCAGATCCGCCAGCAGGTCGAGCGCGCTCTCCGCATCCTCCGCCTCGATCACGCTAACCCCCCAGCTTTCCATCAGCACGGTGATCGCCCGGCGCAGTTGCGGCTCGTTCTCCACCAGAAGCGCGATCAGCCCGGCCTGCGCCAGCCCCACCGGGCGCGCGGGGCCGAGGCTTACAGGCCGCGCGGGCGCTGCGGCGCCCACCACCGGCAGGCTGACCATGAAACACGAGCCGCGCCCGGGCTCCGACCAGAGCCCCAGCGGATGGCCGAGCCGGGCGCAGGCGCGCTCCACGATGGCAAGGCCCAGCCCCAGCCCGTCATTGCTGGAGGCGCGGGTGTCGAGCCGGCGGAACTCCTCGAAGATCGCCGACTGATCCTCCTCGGCGATGCCCGGCCCGGTATCCCAGACCTCGATGCGCGCGGTGCCGGCCTGACGCCGCACGCCCACCACCACGCGCCCGGCTTCGGTGTAGCGGATCGCATTGGCGACGAGGTTCTGCACCACGCGGCGCATATAGGCGGGGTCGGTCTCCACCGTCAGGCCGCTGTCGATCATCCGCAGGCTCAGCCCCTTGCGCGCCGCCAGCACCTCCATCTCGTCGCGCAGCGGCGCGAAGATCTCGCGCAGCGCCACCGGGCGGATGTCGAAATTCAGCCCGTCGGATTCCAGCTTGGAGATATCCAGCAGCGCGTCGATCAACTGCTCGGCGGAGGTCAGCGCGGACTCCGTCTTGTCGAGCACCGCGCGGTCGGCGGCATTGCCGCAGCGGTCGGCCAGCGAAGAGACGAAGAGCTTCGCTGCCGAGAGCGGTTGCAGCAGATCGTGGCTCGCCGCCGCGACAAAGCGCGATTTCGACGCATTGGCGCGCTCGGCGGCCGAGAGCGCATCCTCCAGCTCCAGCGTGCGCTCCATCACCCGCTGTTCCAGCATCTCGTTGACCTCGGTCAGCCGCCGCGCCGCCTCGCGCTCGGCGGTGACATCGGTGCAGGAGAACAGGAACCCGCCATCGGGCATGCCGCGCCGGAAGACCTGCAGGACCACATTCGTATCGCGCGTCAGCTCGAAGCTGATCGGCCCGCGCAGCCCGTCCTCCGCCGCCCAGCGCCGGAAACAGTCGCGGTCGCTGGAGTAGGAAAAGGTCAGCTCCTGCTCCAGCCGCTCCAGCAGCCGGGCAAAGGAGGCGCCCAGATGCAGCCGCCGCGCGGTGAGGTTGAGCAGCGTGCCGATCTTTTCGTTCCACGCCACCAGCCGGGCGTTCTCGTCGAAGATGCAGACGCCCTGGTCGAGATGGTCGAGCGTGGCGCGGATCATCCGCGTCTGCTTGTCCTTGAGCTTCAGCCGCTCCTGCCGCTCCAGCCGGATGATGTCGGTCACATCGGTCTGGAGCACCACGGTGCCGCCATTGGCGGTGCGATGCTCGGAGACCTGCAACCAGCGGTCCTGGCCGTGGCGCACGTTGAACAGAACCCGGCGGTCGGTGTGCTTGCGCATGCGGTCGGCGGCCCAGGCCTCGGAGCTGATGCCCTCGGGCAGGGCGAGATAGCGCGAGCGGCTGACCCGCTCCACATATCCGGCAAAGGCGAGACCGGGGCGCAGATCGCGCACCGTGTCGCGGAAATCGCGGCAGAAGCGCGAGTTGCACATCACCAGCACGTCGTCGCCGTCGAAAAGCGCAAAGCCCTCCGATACGGTCTCGATGGCGTCGGCGAGGTTGCGGCGCGCGGCCTCGGTCTCGTCATTGGCGCGGGCGAGCTGGGCGTTCGACTCATGCAAAAGATCGAGCGTGCGTTCGAGCTCCAGCGTGCGCTCGCGCACCCGCTTTTCCAGCAGCGCCGCGCGCTCGAACTGGGCATAGGCCTCGCCCGACTGGGCCGGGCCGTGCTCCACATGCTCCATCAGCGCTTCGGCGATGCGCAGCAGCTTTTCGTTCTGCCGTTCGAGCGAATCCGCCGGGTTTATCAGCGACATTCGGGCGCCTCCTCCTCGGGCGGGTAGAAGGCCACGCCGGTCAGGGTCTGGTTCACATGCAGCGCGCCGAACTGCTCGCCATAGGTGTTGAAGCCGACGACATTGTGCTTGCTCAGGATGTCCGAGATCGCGCGGGTCTGCTGGAACTGCCCGGCCTCGACGCGGCGCAGCAGGCAGTCGCAGCCGAGGATCTGGCTGGGTGCGCGGTCGGCACCGAGCGCCGCCAGCTCCTCGTCGAGATGACGCGCCATGTCCTGATGTTCGGCAAGGGTCAGCACCATGCCGGCATTGATCGCCGAGAAGAACACCAGATTGCCATGCTCGTCGACGCGCTGGATCGAGCGCACATGGTGGCTGTCGCCGAGCCGCACCACCACCGGATGCGCGGCAAAGGTGAAGGTGTCGAGCTGGTTGGGATCCTTGCCGAGCAGACGCGCATATTCGGCGGCGGCGGGTTCGGCGTTGATCTCCTGCACGAGACGGCGGTCGGGATCGGCGCGGGTCACCACCATGCGGGTGCGGGTGGGCATCAGGTGGTCGAGGCTGAACACCTTGACCGGGCAGCGCGAGCGCACCAGCGCCAGCAGCGCCGCGTTGCGCCGGACGACGCCGTTATGGGAGAGCCAGGTGGTGGCGAAATCCACCCCGTCGCCGGTGGAGCCGCCGAAAAGCGGCATCGGCCCCATGCCCGAGGCGAGGATCGAGGCGACATTCTCCTCCTGGAGCGACAGCCCGTCGACCATCAGAAAGGCGAATTCCGAGCCCTTGTCCGGCGCGGCGATGTTGAGCGCCATGCGACGCTGGATGATCTGCTCGGTCATCTTGCGGTCGTCGAGCGCGTCCAGCCCGTCGATGGCGAAGGCGTCGACCGAGAACAGCTCGGAAGGAAAGCCCACCGCGATGATCTGGCCCTCCTCATAGCCGGCGCGGCCGATCTCGCCGGCGGTGGTGCAGGCAAAGACATCGGAGCCGCCGAAGGCGCCGATGGCCGCGCTGTTCAGCGCCCTGAAATCCGCCTGGGGGGAGGCAAAGAGGCAAACGAGTTCGAAAGGCCCGGGGCCAAGCTGGTCCGAGATCGCGGTGATCGGGTCCGGGGCGCCGCAGACAACCTGCGCGACGCGCAGGGCACCGGCCCGATATGTCTCCTCCCCTGCGGAGCCGGTCTGTGCTCCGTCCAATCGCTCGTCCTTTTCGCCGAGGTGGCCGGCAGGTTACGTCGCCGTGCCCTCGCTTGGCAAGACCCGCGTAAAGCTCGCCTCCTGCGCGATCAACACCGCCTGCGTCCGGCTGTGCACCCCGAGCTTGCGCATGATCGCGGTGACATGCGCCTTTACCGTGGTCTCGGCGATCGAAAGGTCATAGGCGATCTGCTTGTTCAGCTTGCCCTCGCAGATCAGCGACAGGATGCGCGCCTGCTGGTTGGTGAGCGTCGCCAGCCGCGCCAGCGCGTCGCCGGGGCCTTCGATGCCGGGGCCGTGCGGGTCGATATAGCCGTCGGGCACGAAGGGCTGGCCGCCGGAAAGCGCCTCGAAGGCGCGGCGGAACACCGAGCGCTGCGAATGCTTGGGCACGAACCCGTCGGCGCCGGCCTTGAGCGCATGGCTGATCATGCGGTTGTCGGCCATCGACGAGGCGATGAGGATCGCGGCCCGGGGCGCCGCGTTGCGCAGGCGCACCAGACCGTCCAGCCCGTTCACATCGGGCAGGTTCAGATCGAGGATGATCAGGTCGGGAGGCTCGCCCTGACCGACGATCTCCAGCGCCTTTTCCAGCGTTCCGGCGGCCCGGATCTCTTCGAAATCCGCGATGGATTGCAGGGTCAGCGTCAGCGCGTCGCAGAACAGCGGATGGTCGTCAACGACCAGCGCGCGGTTCTGGCCGCCTTCCGAAAGCAATTGGACACGGTCTCTCATCATGGCGGCTCTGCTCCTCCTCTCCCGGATCTCAGGATAGTACGGCAGAGCGCCCGCGTAACGTGCCAAAAAGTCGGAGACGCGTCAGAACCAGCTTTGCACGGTGCGCGAGGCCGAGGAGATGTCCTGCCCGACACCGTCGACGGTGCCGCAGCCCGCCAGAAGCGCCAGAACGCCGAGGAGAAGTGCCTGTTTCATGATGTCTGCTCTTTCTTGCTTTTGATTTTGCTTATTGCTCTTGGTCTTCGTCCTGCCACCACCACGCATTCGGCATCCAGTCGATCCAGTCGCCGTAAACCGGCACATGCGGGGGGTAACGCAGCTCCTTAACATGGGCGATGCGCGAAATGTTCCACTGATAGATCGGGATCACGTAGCGCCCGGTTGTCAGCACGCGGTCGAGCGCGCGGCTCGCGGCGATGAACTCCTCCTGGCTGGTGGCGTTCAGCAGTACGTCGATCATCGCGTCGGCGGCGGGGGATTTCATCCCCATGAGGTTGCGCGAACCCGGCTGATCCGCCGCCTCGCTGCCCCAGTAGAGCCGCTGCTCGTTGCCGGGGCTGAGCGACAGCCCGCGGCGGAAGAACGTCATGTCGAAATCGAAGGCGTTGACCCGCTCGTTATATTGCGCGGAATCGATCACCGTGACCTGCGGCGCGATGCCCATGCGGGTGAGCGCCTGCACAAAGATGTCGATGATCGACTGTTCCTCGCTCGATCCCTGCGCCAGCACGATCTCGAAGCGGAAGGGCCGGCCCTCGGCGTTCTTCATCACGCCGTCCTGCACGCTCCAGCCGGCCTCGTTCATCAGCGCCATGGCCGCGCGCAGGTTGCGGCGGTTGCGGGCGCTGCCGTCGCCTTCGGGCAGGGCATAGCCGTCGAGCGCGCCGGGCAGCAGCGTGTCGGCAAAGGGCTCCAGCAGCGCGCGCACGCGGCCCGTCGCGGGGCCGGCCTTCATGCCCAGCTCGGAATTCGAGAAATATGAGTCGATACGCGGCTGTTTCGAGCCGGTCATCGTCTCGTTGATATATTCGAAGTTGAAGGCATGCAGCATCGCCGCGCGCACCCGCCAGTCGGAAAACGCGCCCCGCCTTGTGTTCATGACAAAGCCGGTCATGCCGGTGGGCCGGCCATGGGCGATCTCGGATTTCACCACATCGCCGCGTTCGACGGCGGGGAAATCGTATTGCGTCTGCCATTTCTCGGCATTGTTCTCGCGGATCGCGGTCAGCGCGCCGGCCTTGAAGGCCTCGAACTGCACTGTGCCGTCGCCGAAGAACTCCATGCGGATCTCGTCGAGATTGGCCTGGCCTTTCATGAAGGGCAGATCCTTGCCCCAGTAATCGGGGTTGCGCTTGAGCGAGACAAAGCGGCCCGGCTCGAAATCGTCGATCACATAGGGCGCGGTGGCGATGGGGATCACGTCGAGCCCGCTGGAGGCGAAATCCTTGCCCTCCCATTGCGCCTTCTTGAGGATCGGGCGCATGCCGATGATCAGCGCCAGCTCACGGTCGTCTTCGGTGAATGTGAAACGGACGGAGCGCGGGCCGGTCTGTTCCATCTTTTCGATCTTTTGCCAGGTGCCGCGATAGCGCGGGTGGCCCTCGGTCCCGAGAATCTCATAGCTCCACATCACATCCTCGACCGTGACCGGGCTGCCATCGGAGAATTTGGCCTCCGGGCGCAGGGTGAATTCCACCCAGCCGCGATTCGGTCCGGTCTCGACGCTTTCGGCCAGAAGCCCGTAAAGCGTGAAGGGTTCGTCCCAGCTCCGGCCCATCAGGCTCTCATAAGCGAGAAAGCGCAGCTGCCAGGGAACGGTGCCTTTGAGGATATGCGGATTGAGGCTGTCGAAGCCGCCGGTCTCGCCGGTGACGAGGCGCCCGCCCTTGGGCGCGTCGGGATTGGTATAGGGCAGATGATCAAAATCTGGGGGCAGGGCGGGCTCGCCATACATAGCTATGCCGTGCTGCGGTGCGGCCCAGGCGAATCCCGCTTGGACGAGTGCCGCCGCGAAAATGGCGCTGCGGAACGTGCGGCGGCGGAAAAAATCGGCCATCATTTGTGAAACAATCCTGAACTGCCCTTGTTTTCTTGGCTACGGAGCGTATCGGGGCTTTTACGTCTTTTCAAACTTTTAGCTTGGACTCCGGCGGAGAAGCGCGTATAAAGAGGGCACTGCTCGATAGGTTTCTTGCCTGTATGAAACCTGCCTCAATGACTGAACGCCGGCCTTGTGCCGGCGTTTTTTTTGGCTCTGCGCCATGGAGGAACCGGTTTGGGAATCGGGTGGAGCTGCCCCGATCCGGGGCCGGTCACGCCGCGATGCCAGCTGCGTGTAAGCGCTTCGTGCGCGGGCGTCCAATCCCGAAACCGTGATGCGCAGGCGGGAACCCGCGCGCCAAATGCCCCCTTATCTTGCAGGTGCAGCATGATATGCTGACCGCAAATCATTGAGGAGATTTCCATCATGTCACTGAAAGGCAAGACCGCCATCGTCACCGGGTCGAATTCCGGCATCGGGCTGGGCGTCGCGCGGGAGCTGGCGCGGGCAGGGGCCTCGGTCGTCCTGAACTCCTTCACCGACAACGACGAGGATCACAAGCTGGCCGAGGACATGGCGCGCGAATTCGGCGTCGATGTGCGCTATATCAAGGCCGACATGTCCAAGGGCGAGGAATGCCGCGCGCTGATCGAACAGGCCGGTGCCTGCGATATCCTGGTGAACAATGCCGGCATCCAGCACGTCGCGCCGATCGACGAGTTCCCGACCGAGAAATGGGATGCGATCATCGCGATCAACATGAGCTCGACCTTCCATTGCACCGCCGCCGCGCTGCCGATGATGCGCAAGGCCGGCTGGGGCCGGGTGGTCAATATCGCCTCCGCCCACGGGCTCACCGCCTCGCCCTTCAAATCCGCCTATGTCACGGCCAAGCACGGCGTCGTGGGCATGACCAAGGTGGTGGCGCTGGAGACCGCCAAAGAGCCGATCACCGCCAACGCGATCTGCCCCGGCTATGTGAAAACCCCGCTGGTCGAGGCGCAGATCCCCGACACCGCCAAGGAATACAACATGACCGAGGAAGAGGCGATCGAGCAGGTCATCCTGGCCCGCCAGCCCTCCAAGGAATTCGCCACCACCGAGCAGATCGGCGGCACGGCCGTGTTCCTGTGCTCGGACGCGGCCGAGCAGATCACCGGCACGACCATTTCCGTGGATGGTGGCTGGACGGCGCTCTAATCGGCGAAACAGACCCGGCCCGATGCGGCATCGCGGTCGTGCGCGATGCCGCAATCATTCTGCGCCGGGTCAACTTGTGTGAGGACGGATCATGACCAAGCGCATCAATCTGGCGCTTCAGGGCGGCGGCGCGCATGGCGCCTTTACCTGGGGAGTGCTCGACCGGCTGCTGGAAGACGAGGAGATCGAGATCGCCGCGATCTCGGGCACCTCGGCGGGGGCGCTCAACGGCGCCGCGCTCAAGGCCGGGCTGGTGCGCGGGGGGCGCGAGGGCGCGCGCGAGATGCTCGACTGGGTCTGGCACGAGATCGCCGGGCTGCGCGACATGTCGGTGCCGGACTGGATGCATGCCTGGCTGCCCGATCCCGGCATGGTCAGCCGTGCGGTGCAGTATTCGCTGCCCTATGCGGCGGGCGAAAGTGTCACCCGCATGCTGTCGCCCTATGCCTGGGGGCCGCTCTACCAGAACCCGCTGCAACGGATCGTCGACAAGCTCGATTTCGGCACGATCTGCGCCCATGAGGGGCCGGAGTTCTTTGTCTGCGCCACCTCGGTGCGCGACGGCAAGGTGCGCATCTTCGAGGGCGACAAGCTCTGCCCCGGCGCGATCCTCGCCTCCGCCTGTCTGCCGACTCTGTTCCAGGCGGTGGAGCTGGAGGATCCGCAGACCGGCGTGACAGAGGCGTTCTGGGACGGCGGCTATACCGGCAACCCGGCGCTGTTCCCGCTGTTCAAGCCCGAGCTGCCGCAGGATCTGGTGATCGTCAACATCAACCCGCTCGATCGCGAAGCTGTGCCGGTGACGCCGCCGGAGATCCAGAACCGCATCAACGAGATCAGTTTCAACGCTTCGCTCCTGCGCGAGCTGCGCGCCATCGAATTCGTGCAGCGCCTGCTTGAGGCCGGCATGGTCAAGGAGGGCTCGATGAAGAAGCTGCGGGTGCATATGATCGCCGACGATACGCTGATGAACGAGCTGTCGGTGGCCACCAAGACGGTGCCGCTGCCCTCGGTCATCGCGCAGCTCAAGCAGGCCGGGCGGCGCGCGGCGGGGGCCTTCCTCACCGATCACCACGAGCATCTGGGCGAGAAACAGACCGCCGATCTGCGTCAGATGTTCGCGTAGGCTGCGGCCCCGGCGACACAATCGGCGCAGGGACTGACGCGGCGCGGTTGATCCGGCGCTGCTGCGTGTCTATTTTGGTTTCAGACCAACGGGCCAACGGCCCGAATGATGGAGCCTTGATGTTGGAGATTGCGGCAAGCCGCATGTCCCGCGCTGCGGGACAGTAAACCCAAAGCCCCGTCCGCGCGATGGCCGGACGGAGCGACGCTTTGCGTTTTCTCTCCGGAACATCTCCATGAATATCTCGAAACACGAACAGCGCGTGCTGCACGCGCTGGCGCAGGGTGGCGCGATTCAGTTCGAACGCGCCGAAAACGGCAAGGTCTTTGAGGTGACCTGCTTTACCCGCGAAGGTCACGTTCTGACCGACTGCACGCTGCCGGTCTTCGACCGTCTGCGCAAACGCCGGCTGATCCGCTCGCAGGGCGGGCGGCCCTACCGCATCACCCGCGCCGGGCTGGCAAGCGTGCGCGCCCAGCTCGACAACCGATGAGCGGCGGGGGCTGCGTCAGAGCAGCCCCCAGAACCGCGCGATCTCGCGCACCGCGCAGATCTCGCCCTCCTCCATATAGGCGCCGTCCGCGATCCCGCAGGCGGGCGCGCCATCCTCGTCGACGGGCACCGCATGGGGCAGGGTGGGCAGATCCCAGGTTTCGACCTGGATCACGCCCCGGGTGTCGAGATAACGCTTGCGGGTGGCGCCCGCGATCATCTCCTCCGCATCGGGGGCTTCCGGGTCGAGCCCGTGAAGCGCCGTCCATTGGTCGGCGAGCTCTTCGAGATTGTCGGGATCGACGGTTTCGTCCTCCTCCCCCTGCCAGATCGACACGCGTGGCCAGCCTGCCGGCGCGCTGTCGTGGAGCTCCGCGACATAGCGCGCCCAGTCGTCGGGCGCGCGGTCGACCGCCGTGTTGGGCGGAATGATCCCGCAGGCATAGGAGGCGTCCCAGCCGTCATAGGTGCCGCCCTGAACGTGGCGCATCATCCGCCAGTATTGCCAGACCGCATAGGTGAAGAACGAGCGCGGGCGGTTGCAGTCATAGGGCAGCCCGGCGACGATGGCGCCCCCGGCGAAGAGATCGGGGTAATTCGCCATCAACGCCGCCGACATCGCGCCGCCGGCGGAAAGGCCCATGACGAAGATCTGCGACCGGTCGATATCCTCGCTGTCGAGCAGATGGTCGATCATGTTGCGGATCGAGGCGCTTTCGCCGTCGCCCGGGCGGTTGTCGGCCTCGTCATACCAGCGAAAACATTTGCGCGGCTGGTTCTCCTCGGTCTGCTCGGGAAAGAGCAGCATCAGCCCCTGCGCATCGGCGAGCGCGGTGAGCCCCGTCTCGTCGTCGAAACTCTCGGCGCTCATGGTGCAGCCATGCAAGGCGACGACAAGGGGCGTGGCGCCCTCATGGCCCTCGGGGCGGTGGATCCACATGGCGAGGTCACCGGGATTGTCGCCAAAGGCCGAGATGCGTTCGAGCGCCGGGGCGGCGGTGGGCAGCGCGAGGGTCAGCAGCACGGCGAGGCGGGGCAGGAACGGAGGGAGCATGGCTTGTGCCTCGTGAAATGAACTGGAACTATGGGCCCATGCTCTCATAGGTTGCACGTGTTGGGTAGGGGCGGCTGCGTCGCCACCGGCGATCCCGGGCGGTTTGCGGACCAAACGGGCAGGACAAGCCGCGACGCTTGCGTCACCGGCACCCCTGGCCCGCCGCTCAGGAGGCCCCGCCCCGGACTTGATCCGGGGCCTCGTCGCTTGGTCCGGCGGCGACTTCTGTCTTCCCTCAATCCCCGCGCTCGTGGCCCGGAATCAAGGGCGTAGCCCGCCGGGCCAGCGGCTGCCCGTTCCGTCGCACCAGAGGTGCGCCGATCATAGTTGGCACGCCTGTGGCGTGACGGGCTGCCGCTTTGATGACGCAAGTGTTGCGCTGCGAGGTCTTTCGGATTTGGCTGGGATAAATCGAGGGATTCCAAACTCGGTGCGGCAGCCCACGGGCAGCCGCTGGCCCGACTTGTGTTGCGCTTGTGTGAGCCGCCAGGTTTTGGCGGCAACGCATTGCTTCTCCAGACAAAAGCGCCGCGCCGGTTTGGGGTCCGGCGCGGCGAGGGCTGGCGGCTCAGGAGGGAAAATCAGCCCGTCAGGACTGGAGCCGCCAGGGTTCGTTTGTCTCGAGATAGGCTTCCTGCTCGGGCGTCAGGTCGATGCAGTCATAGCCGGTGACCATGGGCGCCACATGCTGGCGAAAGCCGTGGCCGACGGTCAGCAGATAGACATGCACCACCACGAAGGAGGCGATGACCCAGGCCGCCAGCACATGCAGGTTGGCGATCACCGTCAGCCACAGCGTGGCGTTCGGCACCTCTTCCCAGAGATTGTAGGTCAGATAGAGGATGCCGGTGATCCAGATCGCCGGAAACACCAGGATCTTCAGCCCGAAATAGGTGATCGCCTGAAGCGGGTTGTGCTTGCGCCAGAGCAGCTTGTGATAGGGGTGTTTCTCGCCCCTGAAGATCCCCCAGGCATAGAACCGCGCCACCTTGGTCATGCCGCGCATCTTCGGGATGAACTGCCGCCAGGTGCCGGTGGTGAAGAGCCAGAAGGTGGCGAATATCCACACGCAGAGCAGCACCAGCGCCGCGATCGTGTGCAGCATCACCGCAGGCCCGAAGGGCAGCAGCCCATGCACCCCGTTCAGCCCCATGCCGGTGAAGAGCAGCACGAAGATCAGCGTCATTTGCGTCCAGTGCCAGAGCCGCTCAAAGCGCGGATAGACCTTGACCATGCGGCTCGACATCAGTGCTCTCCTTTCCGGCTGAAGAGGCGCAGCAGCGCGTGGCCCAGAACCCCCAGCAGCGCCAGCGCAAAGAGGATCTTGCCCAGCAGCCCGGCCATGGCGCTGCCTCCGGTGCCGGGCATGAAGACACCGGCGATATTGGCCAGACGCCCGTCTTCGGCATGGCAGGACTGGCAGTCGAGCGCCTCGGAGGCGGGGGCGACCATGTGGGTAGTGGGCCAGTACATATAGGTGTCGATGAAGCCGTATTCGCCGGAATACTCCTTGCCGGCGGCTTTCATGCCCGCGGCGATGGCCTTGCCCCAGTCGAGATTGGTCCAGAGCGCGGTGTCGGTGTCCGGCCCCCAGACATGGGAATAGACCAGCGTGTCGTTACCCGAGTCGTAAGCCTGACGGCCTTCCATCTTCTTGAAGGGCCAGATGCGCGACTTTCCGTCATGCGCATCGCCTTCGATCTCGTTGATGCCCACCGGTTGCGTCGGGTCGATCTTGCCGCCCTGCGCGGCAGAGGCATAGCTGACCTGACCGTCGAACCATTCGTAGATCGGCTGTGCCTCTTCCTCCCAGCGGAAATCGCCCTTGATCGAGAGATAGGTGTGCAGGTGTTTGCCGTCGGACTGGACAAACTCCTCCTCCGAATAGGCATTGCCGTCGGCATCGCGCTTGCCGGCGGTCGACCAGTCCCACCAGGTCTTGGTGGCGACGCCGCCCTTGGCCATGGTGGGGATGTGGCAGGTCTGGCAGGCGACCACATCGGTGTGGTCGTTGAGCTTCATGCCCTTGATATCGACCGGATGCGGCTCGGTGCCGTGGCAGCTTTCGCAGGTGGCGACGCGGCGGCGCTCGCCGGGCCGGCCGGTGCCCTCGGGGTCGGTGGCATGCACATCATAGCGCGAGCCAGCCCATTGATGTTTCTCGGTGACGTGGCAATCGGTGCAGACCATGTTGGCACCGTCGGGCGACATATGCACATCCGTGTGCACGTCCGGCATAACCAGCGCCGAGCTGAGATCGCCGTGTTTCACATTGTCGCCGCCGCCACCGTAGAAATGGCACTGGCCGCAATTCTCGCGCCCGGGCATGCCCACCGACATGGCAGCCTTGGACAGATCCACCGCCCAGGCATCGGCACCGGTGATGGTCTTGCCCTTTGCCTCCATCGGCGGATGGCCGGCACCGGTGGCAAGCTTGGTATACTGGCCGGAGCGGTCATGGCAGACGAGGCAATCCACCGCCGTGCTCTGCTGCGGTGGCGGCTGGTGCATATCGTCCCAGCCATAGCCCGCGTGGCACGAGGTGCAGCGCGGCTCGTTGCCCACCACGTTGCCGCAGAAGGCATTGATGACATTGCGCTTGCCAAGAAGCTCGCCGGTCCTGGGGTTCTCGAATTCCCAGTTGAAATGGATCGAGTGCATCACCTGATCGTCCGCCTCGGTATGGCAGGAGAGGCAGGCTTCGGTGACCTCGGGGCCGGAGGTGAACGCCTTCTGGAGCACTTCGAATTTCGAGTGATCCGCCGTGCTGTCCGAGCCGGGGATCTCCGGCACGCTGGATTGCTGAGCCAGCGCCGGGGCGGCGGTGGCGATCAGGGCAAGGGCTGTCAGGACGCGCCGCATGGTCTCCTCCCGTCGCGTTCGATGGCATTCACATCATGGAATACAATCGCGGGCAGGGCGGGCTTTGATCTATCTCAAATTCGGAATATCTGCGCGGCTGAGGCGAAAAAATGTTTTCTCCGCATCTTTTACGGGCAGATTGCCCGGGATGCGATCCTGCGTCGGGCGGGCAGGTCAGGACACCTGCCGCACCTCTTCGACCCGGGGTTTGCCGCCCGGGCGGTCGGGCGGATAGACCAGCCCGGCGGAGATCACCAGCTTGGCCGCTTCCTCGATGCTCATATCGAGCTCGATCACATCGTCCTTGGGGAAGAACAGCAGGAAGCCCGAGGTCGGGTTCGGTGTGGTCGGCACAAAGACCGAAACCAGATCGCCCATGGTTTCCGCGCGCCGCGCCACCTCGCCCTTGGCCTGGGTCGAGATAAAGCCGATGGCCCAGATATCCTTGCGCGGATACTGCACCAGACAGGCCTTGTCGAAGCTGCGCTCGGTCTGGGCAAAGACCGTCTCGGCGATCTGCTTGATGCCGGAATAGATCGAGCGCACCACCGGCGTGTGTTCCACGAGGCTTTCGGCAAAGCGGATCAGCGAGCGCCCGATCAGCCCCTTGGCGACCCAGCCCACCATGATGGTGAAGACCAGGAAAAAGATCACGCCGACGCCGCGCAGGTTGATGCCGATATACTCTTCCGGGTTGAACCGCGCCGGGATCAGCGGCAGCACGAACCCGTCGACCCAGCCGAACAGCGTCCAGATCAGCCAGATGGTCAGGCCCACGGGCATGATCACTACAAGCCCGGTGAGAAAGCTCGCGCGCAGGGAGGCCAGCAGGCCGGGCCTGCGCGGTTTGTCGTCGAAGGGCGTGTTCATCTGGATCCCGGAGCGCGTTGACTGCCTGTAAACCTAGGCATTCCCGGACATGTCTACAATGGCGCTGCGCCGCCGCAAGCTCAATTGCCGGGCAGGGCGCTCATTTCCGTCGCGATCCGGGCCCCGAGCCGCGCATTGTTCAGCACCAGCGCGATATTGGCGTCGAGCGACCGGCCCTCGGTCAACTCGAAGATCCGCTGCAACAGATAGGGCGTGAGCTGCTTGCCGCGGATGCCGTGGCTCTCTGCATCCGCCGTCGCGCGCGCCACCACCGGCGCCAGAACCTCGCGGGGGATCTCGGCCTCTGCCGGGATCGGGTTGGCGACGAGCTGGCCGCCGGGCAGATCCAGCGCCACGCGCATCGCCTGGGCGCGGGCGATCTGGCCGGGCGTGTCCATGCGCAGCGGTGCGCGAAGGCCCGCGTCGCGCGACCAGAAGGCCGGCAACTGGTCCTGCCCATAGGCGATGACCGGCACGCCGAGCGTTTCCAGCACTTCCAGCGTCTTTGGCAGATCGAGGATCGCTTTGGCGCCGGCGCAGACCACGGTGACCGGCGTCTGCGCCAGTTCCTGAAGGTCGGCGGAGATGTCGAAATTGCTCTCGGCGCCGCGATGCACGCCGCCGATGCCGCCGGTGGCAAAGGTGGCGATGCCGGCGCGGGCGGCGGCGATCATCGTGGCGGCCACGGTGGTGGCGCCGGTGCCGCCCTCGGCCATGCAGACCGCCAGATCGGCGCGGCTGAGCTTGGCGACGTTGCGCGCCTGCGCCAGCGCTTCGAGCTGCGCATCGTCGAGCCCGACGCAGAGCCTGCCGTCGAGCACCGCGATGGTCGCCGGCACGGCGCCCTCGGCGCGCACCGTGTCCTCGACCCGGCGCGCCATTTCGAGATTCTGCGGCCAGGGCATGCCATGGGTGATGATGGTCGATTCCAGCGCCACGACGGGCGTGCCGTTGGCCAGCGCATCGGCGACCGGGGCGGAGAGGGTGAAGAGGCTCATGAGGCGATATCTCCGGATACGTAAGCGGCTGCGGCGTCGAGCGCGAGGCTCAGCGCCTCGGCGCGGCCCGCGCCGCGCAGCTCTGCCACGATATGCGCCGCCATGAAAGTGTCTCCGGCACCGGTCACGCGGGTCACCAGCACCTCGGGCGGGCGTTCGGCGATCAGCCCCTCGGCGCTGGCGTCGCAGGCCGCTTCGCCGCCATTGGTCACCACTGCGCGCGCGGCACCACGCTCGACCAGCTTGGCCGCCGCCTGCGGCGCGCTGTCGAACGGCGCCTGACAGAGGATCCCGGCCTCTTCGAGATTGACATAGAGCACGCCGCGATGCGCCCGCAGGAACGGCAGCAGCCGCTCGGCCTTGCCCGGGCTCGCCGGCGCGATGCGCAGATCGGCGGCGGCGAAACACGGGTCACGGGCAATCTCGTCGAGCAGCGTTTCGGTCAGGTTGCCGTCGAGCGCGACCGGGCCGGGGTAGGGTGTTTCCGCGCTGCCCAGCGTGCCGTCGGAGAGCGGGCGCAGAATGCGCGACCCGGCACGTTCCAGCGAATGCGCATCGGCAATCGCCGCGATCAGCCCGTTGGCGCCCTCGACGGCCATGTAGCGGTCGGTTGGCAGATCCTCGGAGCGGTAGAGATGGCGCGTGTCGCACCCGAGCTGCGCGCAGGCCTCCATCAGCTCGTCGCCCTCGGGATCCTGTCCGACGGCACTGAGCAGCCCCGGTTTCAGGCCGAAGCGCGCAAAGGTCATCGCGATGTTCAGCGCCACGCCGCCGGGCAGACGGGTGATGCGCCCGGGCATGTCGGAGCCCTGGCGCATGTGACCGTTCGAGCGGCCGATGACGTCCCAGAGCACGGAGCCGATGCAGAGAATATCCGGTGTTTCGTTCATGCCGGATTTGTGACCGAGCGGTGCAGATCGGGCAAGGCCCGGCGCGCATTCCGTTGCGCCCGCCAGACAATCGCCGGGAATCAAGCGCATTGGCGCGTGAGGGAGGATGATCCGAACATATTTCCCTGTGAATTCAGGAGGTCTTCGGAGAATCGTAACGCGGAATGCGGAATGCGAGATCTGTGAAAACGGTGTCGCGGCGGCGCATGCGCTGAATAAGCTATGCATCGCAACCGCCTGCGATTGCGTGTTTATCTGTCCGCGTGTCCGTAGAGGGGGCCTCCGCGCGTCACAGACACCGCGCGGCGCTGGCCTTCGCGCAGAGATCTGGCTGCGGATTGGTGTTGTGGCCGCTGCGATGCGGAGTTGCGTCCCGGTGTCGGAAAGTTGCGGTCTCGCCGAGGATGCATGATCATGCGCGAACCCGCTTTGATCTCATGCGCGCCGGCAAGACAGGGGATTTGTCGCAACCGAATTTAGAACGTGCCCAACTGGCGCATATTTATCTTATAATCAGTATTATGTAAATAAAAGAGATGCCGCAAGCGCTTTAAATATGCTGGCAAGCCTTTGACCCGCTGTGTTTTTCCGGGCACCCTTTGCCCATGCCCCGCCGGATCCCGCGCAAACTGCTTCTTACCGTTCTCGTGCTGGCGCTGCTTGGCGCCGGCTTCTTCACGACAAAGGCCGTGCGGCGCGCGCTCTACTGGGCCGATCCGCAGCATCACGAGCAAGCGCCCGAGGGCTGGATGACCCTGGGCTATGTGGAACGCTCGCACCGTCTGCCGCCGCGCAGCCTCGGGCCGCTGCTGGGCATCGCGCCCGGCTCCGGCGCCGAACATCGCAGCCTCGCCGAGATCGCCGCGATGCGTGACCAGAGCGTCGAGAGCTTTCTTGCCGAGATCGACTCCGCGCTGGAGCGCGTGCAATGAGCGAGACGCTGCTCGCCGCCTTGCCGTCGCTGGGCCTGCCGGTGCTGGCGCTGGTGATCGGGCTCGGCGCGCTCGGCGTGCCGATGATGCCGGCCTCGCTGATGCTGCTGGTCGCGGGCACGCTGGTGGCCGCCGGAGACCTGCCGCTGCTGCCCACCGCCGTCACGGCGCTTTGCGCTGCGTTTCTCAGCGACAATCTCGGCTATGCGCTGGGTCGCGGCGCCCGTGGCCGCGTGCTCGACCGGCGCAGCGCGGCGCTGGTTCAGGCTCAGACCCTGCTGCACCGGCGCGGCGCCGTGGCGGTGTTTCTCAGCCGCTGGCTTCTGGCACCGCTGGGTCCGCCGATGAACCTCATCGCCGGTGCCGCCGGGATGCGCTGGCGGCGCTTCCTGCTCTGGGATCTGGCCGGCGAGATCGTCTGGGTCTCGTCCTATATGACGCTCGGCGCTGGCTTTGCGCCCTTCGTGCCGCAGATCTCCGACATGGCGGGCACTCTCACATGGCTCTTCGCCTGTCTGGCGGTCGCCTGGCTCTCATGGCGGCTGCTGCGGCGGCGGCATCGGTGAAAACCCGCGTTCGTTTCTGGACAAACAGCCCGTTCCGGCGGTAAGTGATGCCATTGTTTCGGAGGATTTCACATGCCCGGCTTCCTGATCCTGAACGGTCCGAACCTCAACCTTCTGGGAACCCGTCAGCCCGAGGTCTACGGTCGCACCACGCTCGCCGATATCGAGACCATGTGCCGCGCTCATGGCGAGCGCATCGGCGTCAGCGTCGAGTTCGAGCAGAGCAACCACGAAGGCGCGCTGATCGACGCGATCCACGGCGCGCGCGGGCGGCTCGACGGGCTCATCCTCAACGCCGGCGCCTATACCCACACCTCTGTCGCGCTGATGGACGCGATCAGCTCTGCCGAGATCCCCGCCATCGAGCTGCACCTGTCGAATGTGCATGCCCGCGAGGAGTTCCGTCATGTGAGCTATATCGCCCGGGTCGCGGTGGGTGTGATCTGCGGCTTCGGCGCGCGCGGCTACACGCTGGCCATGGACGCGCTCCAGAGCCATCTGGAGGGCCGGTCATGACCGTTTCGCGGGATATTCGGGCCTATCTCACAGAGATGACCAATGCCGCCATTGTCGAAGAGCTCTGGGCCATGCACGCCGAGCGCATGGCGGGCTACGGGTTCGACCGGCTGCTCTATGGGTTCACGCGCTACCGCACGCCGAATTCCCTGGGCGATCCCAACGACTTCGTGCTGCTGACCAATCACAGCGCCGACTATACCGATGTCTTCGTCGGCGAAGGCCTCTATCATCACGCGCCCATGGTCCGCTGGGCGCTGGAGCACGAAGGCGCCTGTTCCTGGCGGGTGCTCGGCGAGATGATGGCGCAGGGCAATCTCACCGAGGCCGAGCGCCGGGTGATCGAGTTCAATCTCGGCAAGGGGGTCTGCGCCGGTTATTCGATCAGTTTCCGGTCGGTGTCGAGCCGCGCCAAGGGCGCCATCGCGCTGACGGCAAAGCCCGGAATGAGCCAGGAGGCGGTCGATGCGATGTGGGAAGAGCACGGCGCCGATATCGTGCTGATGAACAACCTCCTGCATCTCAAGATCCTCACCCTGCCCTATGTGCCGCCGAACCAGACGCTGACCAAGCGCCAGCGCGAGGCGCTGGAATGGGTTGGCGACGGCAAGACCATGCAGGACATCGCCGCGATCATGGGGCTGACCCAGGCCACCATCGAGAAACACCTGCGGCTGGCGCGCGAGGCGCTGAATGTCGAGACCACGGCGCAGGCGGTGGCCAAGGCGGCGTTCCAGAACCAGATGTTCGTCATCGACATCTGAGCCTGCCGTCGCGCCGCGACACACCCGAAATCTGAACCGTCCAGTCGAGTCGCCTGTCTTGCGCGCGAATGCCGCGTTTTTCGGCGATAGCGGTGGTGGATTTTGGAATTTCTTCTTTTTCGATTTCGAAAAGCTGAAATTGTGCCCTGTCAGACGCGGTTGATCATGAAAAAATAGCGGGTCGGGTATACCCCACTTTCATGACCTCACGTAAATTGTCAGTGTTACGGCGTTCCGTGAGTGGTGGCTTTGGCCATTGGAACATGAGGGGCGTATCCTCCGCGATTTTCGGGGGCTCTGGGCCGCTCCCGGTGCAAGCCGGAGCCGGGCCGGACCCGTGCAATTTTCGCGCGGGCCGGTTCGGTATCCCCTGCCCTGGATCCCGGCCTCATCCCCAACATTCGGTTGGGGTTCAGGAAAGGAAACGGAGCCGCCCCGAGGGGCGGCTCCGTCGCATTTCAGAAGATGGAAAAGAGCGATCAGCCCTGAGCGGCCTTGGCCACCTCGGCGGCGAAATCCTCTTCTTTCTTCTCGATGCCTTCGCCGACCTGCATGCGGACAAAGCCCACGATGGTCGCGCCGGCTTCTTCGGCGGCCTTCTCGACGGTCAGGTCGGGGTTGATGACGAATTGCTGACCCAGCAGCGTCACCTCGGCGAGGAATTTCTTCATGCGGCCGACGATCATCTTTTCGATCACGGCGTCCGGCTTGCCGGATTCCTTGGCGATGTCGATCTGCACCTGACGCTCTTTCTCGACCACTTCCGGGTCGAGATCGGCTTCGGACAGCGAGGCCGGGTTGGCGGCGGCGATGTGCATCGCGACCTGCTTGCCGAACGCCTCGTCGCCGCCTTTCAGCGCGACCAGAACGCCGATCTGGCCCATGCCCGGCGCGGCAGCGTTGTGGACATAGCTCGCCACGACGTCGCCCTCGACCTTGGCCATGCGGCGCAGGGTCATGTTCTCGCCGATCTTGGCGATCTTGTCGGTCAGGACTTCGGAAACCTTCTTGCCGCCCAGATCGGCCTCGGCCAGTGCCTCGACGCTGTCGACACCGGTCGCGGTCTTGGCGATGCCGCCGACCATTTCCTGGAACTCGGCGTTCTTGGCGACGAAGTCGGTCTCGGCGTTCACCTCGACGGCAACGCCGGTGCCGCCGTTCACCTCGACGGCCACGAGGCCCTCGGCGGCGGTACGGCCGGATTTCTTGGCGGCCTTGGCCAGGCCCTTGGTGCGCAGCCAGTCAACGGCGGCGTCCATGTCGCCGTCGGTCTCGGTCAGCGCCTTCTTGGCATCCATCATGCCCGCGCCGGTCATCTCGCGCAGTTCTTTCACCTGTGCAGCAGTGATCGCCATCTCTCGGCTCTCCTCTCGAATGGTGTTTGCGGCCGGCCCTGCCCCGGGCCAGACCGCTCATGTCATGTCTGCGTGACGCTTTCGCGACAGCGTGCCTCAGGCGTCCTTGGCTTCGGCCAGCAGTTCCTCGGCGGGAGCCTCTTCCAGCGCGCCAAGATCGACGCCGGCGGCTTCCATCTGGCCGGTCATGCCGTCCAGAGCGGCGCGGCTCACCAGATCGCAGTAAAGCGCGATGGCGCGGGCGGCGTCGTCATTGCCGGGGATGATGTAGTCGATGCCGTCGGGCGAGCAGTTGGTGTCGACCACGGCCACGACCGGGATGCCCAGCTTCTTGGCTTCGGCGATGGCGAGCTGCTCTTTCTTGACGTCGATGACAAAGAGCATGTCCGGCACGCCGCCCATGTCACGGATGCCGCCCAGCGAGGCCTGAAGCTTCGCCTGGTCGCGTTCCATGTGCAGGCGCTCTTTCTTGGTGAGGCCCTCGGCGCCGGCTTCCATCTGCTCGTCGATGGATTTCAGACGGTTGATCGACTGGGACACGGTCTGCCAGTTGGTCAGCGTGCCGCCCAGCCAGCGGTGGTTCATGTAATACTGCGCGCATTTTTCGGCGGCTTCGGCGATCGGCTGCGCGGCCTGGCGCTTGGTGCCGACAAAGAGCACGCGGCCACCCTTGGCGACGGTCTCGCGGATCGCGTTCAGCGCCGCGTCCAGCATCGGCACGGTCTGCGTCAGGTCCATGATGTGGATGCCGTTGCGCGCACCGTAGATGAACTCGCCCATACGGGGGTTCCAGCGCTGCGTCTGGTGGCCGAAGTGAACGCCTGCCTCGAGCAGCTGGCGCATGGTGAACTCGGGAAGAGCCATGTCCTATATCCTTTCCGGTTTCATATCCTCGGCGGGGGCTTGACCCTGATGGGGCAACCGGTGGACACGAAGGGGATGTCTCCCCCAACGGCCCGACCCCGCCTGCGGGGTTCGTGTGGCGCGCCTATAAGGGCAAAGCGGGCCGGGCGCAACCCCTGCTGCGGTTTTGCTGGACAGCGCGGCGGGTTTCACCGCATCCTGCGCGCCACGCATAACACAAACAGGGAGAGTGTATTGACCGATCTGACCTCCATCCGGGGGGTGGGCCCCGTTCTGGCGATGAAGATGCGCGAGATGGGCATCGAGAGCCCCGCCGATCTGGCGAGCGCCGCGCCGGAGAGCCTGACCTCCCTGCCCCGCGTGCAGCTGCTGCGCGCGCGCATGCTGATCTCGGCGGCGGAAGAGATCCTGCGCGGGATGGAAGAGGCGTCGGAAGCCGATGCGCCGGCGGAGGAGACGGTGCCGGACGAGGTCGCGCAGACCTCCGCGCCTGAGGCCGCAGCGGTGACGGAGATGGCGCCGACGCGGAAGAAGGACAAGCCCAAGGGCAAGAAGGCCAAGAAGAAAAAGGCCAAGAGCGACAAGCCGAAGAAGAAGGGCAAGGACAAGAAGGCCACCGCCAGAGCCGCGAAGAAGGCGGCAAAGGCGGAGAAAAAATCCGTGAAGGGCAAGAAGTCCAAGGGCGGGAAAAAGAAGAAAAAATCCGGGAAATGACCCCGCCCCGGACTTGATCCGAGGCCTCCTGGTCACTCCCGCTGAGGCCCCGGATCAAGTCCGGGGCGTGTCGTAGGGTGGGCAATTTGCCCACCGCACCGGGCAAGAAACCGATGTCCCCGGGGCTCCGCCCGTGAAATCCCCAAACGCTCCCCCGGAGCGTTTGCCGGGCCAGAGGCCCGGTACGGGATTTCACCCCAGCGCGTACCCTGCCCCGCGCACGGTGCGCAGCGGGTCGCCGCCGCCATGTACGCCGAGCGCCTTGCGCAGCCGCCCGATATGCACGTCGACCGTGCGGGTGTCGACATAGATGTCGCGGCCCCAGACCCGGTCGAGCAGCTGCTCGCGCGACCAGACCCGGCCGGGCTTTTCCATAAAGGTGGAAAGCAGCCGGAACTCGGTCGGGCCGAGCTTCAGCTCCTGCCCGTCGCGGGTCACGCGGTGGGTCTCGGCATCGAGGATGATATCCTCGTATTCCAGCCGCAGCCCCGCCGCCGCCGGACGCGCCCGGCGCAGCTGCGCGCGGACCCGCGCCATCAGCTCGCGCAGGGAATAGGGTTTCACGACATAATCGTCGGCGCCGGTCTCCAGCCCGCGCACCCGGTCCACCTCCTCGGACCGGGCCGAGAGCATGATGACCGGCACGCCGCGGGTGCCGGGCCGCGTCTTGATCTGGCGGCAGACCTCGATGCCCGAGAGATTGGGCAGCATCCAGTCGAGGACGACGACATCGGGCGCCTCCTCGTCCATCATCATGAGGGCTTCCTCGCCATTGCCTGCGGCAGCGACGCGAAAGCCCTCGGCTTCCAGATTGTAGCGCAGCACTTCGCGCTGCGCGGCTTCGTCCTCGACGACCAGAACGGTGGGCTGATCCGCCGGCATGGGCTTACTCCAGTTCGATATCCGTGCTCAGCGAAGGGTCGGAGGACGTGCGGTCCTCCTTGACGCGCGCCTCGTCCGGCGTCGAGCCGGTCGCCAGGAACACCACCTGCTCGGCGATCGAGGTCACATGGTCGCCCATGCGCTCGATATTCTTGGCGATGAAATGCAGATGCATGCAGGAGGTGATGTTGCGCGGATCCTCCAGCATGAAGGTCAGGAACTCGCGGAACAGCGTGTTGTACATCTGGTCGACATCGCGGTCGCGGTCGAGCACGTCGAGCGCCAGCGCCTCGTCGCGTTTGATATAGGCATCGAGCGCATCCTTGAGCATCAGCTCCACGTCGCGGGCCATGCGGCGCAGCGCCGTGGTCGAGCCGTTGATCTGCGTCATCTGCGCCAGCACCGTGGTGCGCTTGGCGAGGTTTTTCGACAGATCGCCGATGCGTTCCAGATTGGCCGACATCCGCATCACCGAGAGCACCACGCGCAGGTCGGTGGCGGTGGGCGCGCGCAGCGCGATCACCCGTGCCGCCTCTTCGTTCAGCGCCTCGTCCATGGCGTCGATGGCCTCGTCGCCGGTGACGACCTGACCGGCCAGCTCCTCGTCGCGGGTTTCCAGCGATTTGGCGGCGTCGTGGATGGCCACCTCGACCAGCCCGCCCATCTTGAGAATCTGCGCCTGGATGCCTTCCAGATCGCGGTCGAACGCGGAAGCGATATGCTGTTTCAGTTCGTCGCTCATGAGACTTATCCGATCCGTCCGGTGATGTAGGACTCGGTGCGCGGGTCCACGGGGTTGGTGAAGATCTGGCTGGTCTCGCCGTATTCGACGAGATTGCCGAGATGGAAGAAGGCGGTCTTCTGGCTGACGCGCGCGGCCTGCTGCATCGAGTGGGTGACGATGACCACCGAGTATTGCGAGCGCAGCTCGTCGATCAGCTCCTCTACCTGAGCGGTGGCGATGGGATCGAGCGCCGAGCAGGGTTCGTCCATCAGCAGCACCTCGGGCTCGGTGGCCACGGCGCGGGCGATGCACAGACGCTGCTGCTGTCCGCCCGAGAGCCCGGTGCCCGGCGCGTCGAGCCGGTCCTTGACCTCGTCCCAGATGGCGCCGCGGCGCAGGGCCTTCTCGACGATCTCGTCGAGCTCGGCCTTGTTCTTGGCCAGCCCGTGGATCTTGGGGCCGTAGGCGACATTGTCATAGATCGACTTGGGGAACGGGTTGGGCTTCTGGAACACCATGCCCACCTTGGCGCGAAGCTGCACCGGGTCGACGCGCTTGTCGTAGATATCCTCGCCGTCGAGCTCGATCAGCCCCTCGACCCGGCAGATGTCGATCGTGTCGTTCATCCGGTTGAGGCAGCGCAGGAAGGTCGACTTGCCGCAGCCCGAGGGACCGATGAAGGCGGTCACCGTCTTGTCGAGCAGATCGACCGAGACGTCCTTGATGGCGTGGGTGTCGCCGTAATAGACCTGAACGTCCTTGGCAGCGATCTTGGTGTCTTTCGCGTCCACGTCGTTTTTCCCTAGCGGTGCGTCATACATGGGTTCGTTTTCCTTAGCGAAATTGGCATCCATCGTCACCATCTCCGTTCAAACTTGCGGCGCAGGATGATTGCGATCACGTTCATCAGCAGCAGGAACACCAGCAGAACGATGATCCCGCCCCAGGCCTTTTCATAGAAGCTCACATCGGCGCGCGCCGCCCAGGTGTAGATCTGCGCCGGCATCGCCGAGTTGGGCTCGGTGAAGCCGCCGAGGAAGCCCTCGGGATAGCCGCGGGCGACAAAGCCCACCATGCCGATCAGCAGCAGCGGCGCGGTCTCGCCGAGCGCCTGCGCCAGACCGATGATCGTGCCGGTCAGGATGCCGGGCATGGCCAGCGGCAGGACGTGGTGGAACACCGCCTGCATCTTGGAGGCGCCCACGCCGAGTGCCGCGTCGCGGATCGAGGGCGGCACCGCCTTGAGCGCGGCGCGGGTCGAGATGATGATCGTCGGCAGCGTCATCAGCGTCAGCACCAGACCGCCCACCAGGGGCGCCGATTGCGGCAGGTGCATGAACTGGATGAACACCGCGAGACCGAGGATACCGAACACGATGGAGGGCACCGCCGCGAGGTTGGAGATATTCACCTCGATCAGATCGGTGAACTTGTTCTGCGGCGCGAACTCTTCGAGATAGATCGACGCGGCCACCCCGATGGGCAGCGCCAGCACCAGCACCACCAGCATCATGAAGAACGAGCCCACGACCGAGGCGCCGATCCCTGCCCCGCCGGGGTTGTCCACGCCGGAATCGGCGCCGGTGAGGAAGGTCCAGTTGAAATCCTGGCGGATCACGCCGGCCTCGTGCAGCGCATCGACCAGATCGAGGTCGGAGCCCTGGAGAAAGCGCGTGTCCTCCAGCGTCTCGCGGGTCACCCGGCCGTTGAAATAGCCGTCGACGCGCGAGGAGGCGGGAAGCTGGAACGCCACCGGCTGGCCGAGTTGCTCGGGGTTGGCGCGGTAGAATTCGCGCAGCGTGCCGCCGACCTTGCCGAGAAGCCGCTCGATGGCCGCCTCGTCAAAGGCCACCTGCACGCCGCGCTCTTCGAGCGTGCCGCGCAGATCGGCGATGAAGAGATCGGAATAGGCCGCCGTCTTGAAGAGCGTCGCTTCCGCCTCGTCGAACTGCGCCTGGTTCAGGGTGAATTCCACATCCACCACCGTCTCGGTAAAGGCCGGCAGGCCCGAGCGGACGATCGAGACCGCCAGCGTCACCAGAAAGAACAGCCCGATCAGGATGGCGCCCAGCCCGAAGGCCTTGAAGCGCGCCTCGGAGGCGTTGCGCTTGCGGGTGCGGGCGTCGAGCTCGTGGATCGAAGACTTCTTCTTGCGCGGTTCGGCCGCGCCTCCGATGCTCGCGTCGGTCATTCGTACTGCTCCCGGTATTTGCGCACGATGTAGAGGGCGAGAACGTTCAGCCCCAGCGTCAGGACGAAGAGGGTCATGCCCAGGGCAAAGGCGACCAGCGCCTCGGGCGAGGAGAAATCGGCGTCGCCGGTCAGCTGGCTGACGATCTTGGCGGTCACCGTGGTCATCGCCTCGAACGGGTTGAGGCTGAGCTTGGCCGCGGCCCCTGCCCCCAGCACGACGATCATCGTCTCACCGATGGCGCGCGAGGCGGCCAGAAGGATGGCGCCGACGATGCCCGGCAGCGCCGCCGGCAGGATCACCTGCTTGATGGTCTCGGACTGGGTGGCGCCCAGCCCGTAGGAGCCGTCACGCATCGCCTGCGGCACCGCGTTGATGATGTCGTCGCTGAGCGAGGAGACAAAGGGAATGAGCATGATGCCCATGACCAGACCGGCGGTCATCACCGCGGTGCCGGCCTGCATCCAGCCCAGCCCGTCATCGCCGAAGATCCCCAGCAGCAGCGGCCCGACGGTCAGCAGCGCGAAAAGGCCGTAAACGATGGTCGGGATCCCGGCGAGCACTTCCAGCATCGGCTTGGCGACGGCGCGGACGCGCGGGGTTGCGTATTCCGACAGGTAGACAGCGGCGAAAAGCCCGATGGGCACGGCCACGACCAGCGCCACGATGGAGATGTAGAACGTCCCCCAGAGCAGCGGCAGAACGCCCAGATCCGAGGAGCCGCCCCGGCCCGAAAAGCTCGGCGCCCAGCTCGTGCCGAAGAAGAAATCGGTCGCCGGGTAGAGTCGGAAGAACTCGACGGTGTTGAAGACCAGCGACAGGATGATGCCGATGGTGGTCAGGATGGCGATGGAGGCGGCACCGATCAGCAGCGCGCGGACGGCGGCCTCGACGGTGTTGCGGGCGCGGAAGGCGGCATGCGAGTCGCGCAGCCCCCAGAGCAGCCCGGCCAGCGCCAGCGCCAGCACAATGCCCGACATGATGAGATTGCCCGTGGCATTCATGATGCGGTAGCTTTGCGCGGCGCGCAGGATCGGCTGGGTGACGTCGGAGGTGACGATCTGGCCGGCATCCTTCAGGCGCTGGGTGACATCGGTGAAATCGGCGCGCGCGTCGCGGGCGAACGCCTCGGTCATGTCTCCGTTGGCGACGGCGTTGTCGAGCCCGTCGGCGGTGCGGCGCACCTCGGACATCACCAGACCCAGCGAGGAATTCTCGGCGACCGAGCTTTCCGGGATCATGCCGGAGATCGTGGAATTCACGATCATCGGCTGCACGATCAGCCAGATCAGCATGACCAGAATGGCGGGCACGACGGTCTTGATGGCGACATTGTTGCCGTAATAGCTCGGCAGCGAATGCAGATTGCGGACGTCGCCGCCGGCGCTGGCCAGCGCGCGGGCGCGCCCCAGCACAAAGCCGACCGCGGCAATCGCCAGCACGATCAGAAAGAGCCAGAGTAAAGGCATGTGCCCCCCGTTCGTCTTCTGGACTAGAACCTAAAAGGAAAAGGGGGCAGCGGTTGCTGCTGCCCCCTCGTGCAGTCCCGGCAGGCGCCGATTACTGCATGGTCTCTTCGTTGGCGACCATGGACTGGGTCGCGGCCAGCTCGGGGTCGGCGACGAGGCCATAGTTGGCGAGCGGGCCGGACGGGCCTGCGATCTCGTCGGCGACGAAGAACTGAGCGTATTCTTTCAGGCCGGGGATCACGCCGATATGGGCTTTCTTCACGTAGAAGAACAGCGGGCGCGACACCGGGTATTCGCCCGACGCGATGGTCTCGGTCGACGGCGCGATGCCGGACATGGTGGCGACCTTCAGCTTGTCCTGGTTGTTCTCGTAGAACGCCAGGCCGAACACGCCCACGCCGTTCGGGTTGGCGTCGATGCGGGCCAGGGTCTCGGTGTAGTCGCCGTCGATGTCGACCGACTTGCCACCGTCCTGACGCACGTCGAGGCAGGCGTCCTCGGCCTCGTCTTCCGACATGCCGCCGGACACCATGGCCTCATAGGCGCCGGTTTCTTCGCAGCCGATCAGCAGGACTTTTTCCTCGAAGACTTCGCGGGTGCCGTGCTTGGTGCCCGGGATGAACATCGCGATCTCAGCATCCGGCAGCTCGGAGTTGAACTCGGACCAGGTGTTGTAGGGGTTGTCGACCACTTCGCCGTCGACCAGCACCTTGGCGCCGATGGCGTTGAAGATGTCGGTGGGCTCGAAGGCGGTGAAGGCCGGGCCGTCCTGCTGCGAGGCGAAGACGATGCCGTCATAGCCGATGCGGACCTGGATGATGTCGGTCACGCCGTTGGCGGCACAGGCGTCGATCTCTTTCTGACGGATGGCGCGCGAGGCGTTGGCGACGTCGATGGTGTTTTCGCCCACGCCTTCGCAGAAGCGCTTGAGGCCGGCCGAGGAGCCGCCCGATTCCACGACCGGGGTCGGGAAGTCGGTGTTTTCGCCGAAGGCTTCGGCGACGATCGAGGCATAGGGCAGCACGGTGGACGAACCGGCGACCTGCACGTTGTCGCGGGCAGCGGCAGCGGAGGCCGAGACGGCGGCGATGGCCAGAGCCGAAGCGGCGAGTTTCACGGATTGCATATGAATGCTCCTGTCGTTGGTTACGATCCCCTTCCCCTCGGGGACCTCGCGGGCAGCCCTAGGCCCCGCCCGCGATGCTTTTGTGACAGTCACGTAACAGTTTCATGACAGCGCGCCGGAGATGTGCAAATCTATCGCGGAACGCCGGAATCCGGCCTGCTTCGGCGCGCCGCGCGGCACCGTCTGCGCTGCGATGCGGCAACGGCATTCCCGGCATGATTGCATGGGGTAAGCGCTTGCGACAACGGGACTTCATAGATTCGGCGGGGGATCGCGCGGTGATCTGGGTGAGCCCGGCGCGGATCGACCGTCAGCTCGGCTCGAAATGGCCGGTCGGGCGCGCCCGGCTGCGCCAGCTTGGCCGGGTGCTGCCGAAGCCGGTGGTGGGGCTGCTGCGGGCGCCGGTCAAACGCGCCGAGCCATTTACCATCCCGGCGGAGCATTTCGCAAAGACCGCACGGATCAGCGAGACCGGGCGCTACCAGCGCCTCGCGGATCTCATGGCGCATGAAGACGACGTGCGCGCCAGCCGCTGGTATGACGAGTTGATGCGCGAGCTTTCGGAGCGCGGCGCGGCCTTTTACAAGACGCGCCCCCTGCGTAGCGAGGCGGAAATCGCGGGCTTCCTGCGCGACTATGTGCTGGGACTGATCGACAGCCTGCGCCGCAACGGGTTCGATGCCGGCGCCACCGGGTTCGAATCCACCGCCGTCATCACTGCCGAGGGTACGCTGTGCAAGACCGGCTCGGGCAATCACCGCTTCTGCATTGCCAGCCTGCTGGGCCTGCCCCGCTTTCCGCTGCGCATTGTCGGCGCGCATGAGGACTGGGTGCGCGACCGCATCGGCACGCAACCGGTGCTTGACGGGGTGCTGGCCGCGCTGCCCGAGATCGAGGCACGCCACCGGGCGCCCGAGCCGCTCGCCGCCGGGGCCTAGCGACGCCGCTCAGGCGGTGGTCGGCAGCACCACCTGGAAACTTGCCCCCTCGCCCGGCTTGCTTTCGATCCGCAGCCGGCCGCGATGGCGGTTCACGATATGCTTGACGATGGCGAGCCCCAGCCCGGTGCCGCCCTTCTCGCGCGAGCGATGGCTGTCGACGCGGTAGAAGCGTTCGGTGAGGCGCGGAATATGCAGCGGATCGAAGCCCGGGCCGCTGTCGCTGACCGTGATCACCACGCCCTCGCCGCGCAGTCGTGACTGATAGGCGGGCGCCGACAGGCTCACCCGCACTTCGGCGCCGCGCCCGGAATATTTCACGCCGTTCTCGATCAGGTTCACCATCACCTGGCGGAGCTGGTCGGCATCGCCCGGAACCTCCAGAGCGCCCTCGGGCAGATCGGCCTCGAGCCGCACGCCCGCCTCGTCGCCCAGCGGTGCCAGCCCGCTCAGCACCGAGCGCAGCAGCCCCGGCAGATCCACCGGATCGGTCGGGCGCACGCGCTCCTCGGCCTCGACCCGGCTCAGCGACAGCAGATCGCCGACCAGCCGTTCCATGCGACCGGCCTCGGCCTCCATGATGTTGAGAAAGCGGTCGCGCGCCGCGGGATCGTCACGCGCCGGCCCCTTCAGGGTCTCGATGAAGCCCAGTAGCGCGGTCAGCGGTGTGCGCAGCTCGTGGCTGACATTTGCGACGAAATCGCGGCGCATCTGCCCGGCCTGTTCGAGATGGGTCACATCCTGGAAGGTGAGCATCACACCCCGCCCGCCTTCGAGATCCAACCGGCGGCACGATACCTCATAGGTTGTATTTTGACGCCCATCTGTCGTCAGAAACCGGGTGAGACGCGGGGCGCCATCGCGAAAGGTGCCTTCGATCGCGTCGAGCAAAGCCGGCTGGCGCAATGCGGTGATAAAATGTCGCCCTTCCAGCCCGTCGCCCAGGAAAGACTGCGCTTCGGCATTGGCGGCAGCGATGCGCTCATCCCACCGGATCAGCACGGCCGGTAGCGGTATCGCCGCAACGAACTGGCGCGAGTCCGCCTGCATTACAATGTCCTTGCCGGTTCAATTCGGACCACAAAAAGGAACGACTCAGACGGGTTCATGGCGGCCCCACATGCTGCTGCGACAGGCGTTGCAGAGAGCAAAAACCGAATCGATTGCAAGCGAAACTGCAAGACCGCGCCCGGATTGCGCCCCAATCGGCGGATTTTCGCCGAAATGGTGCAGAAATGAGGCAAAAGCCTAACGTATTGATTTTTCGTAAAATCCGTTTCCTGCGTCAAAAATGTGCAATTTCGCTCCTCACCATTTATGGGGATGAACCTGAGGTTGTATTTGCGCTTTTCGGCTCAAGGGCCTTAGACACCCTCATCTCGCATTGCTTTTAAGGGAAATTTATCGCTTCATAGGGTTGTTAGGTGGGGGCGCCTACAACCACAGGAGCATCACTCCGATGCAGAACGACCCTATCGACATTCGTTGTCCGAAATGTGGGCACGTTGCGCATTTTCACGAGCCGTTCCGTTTTACCTGTGTGATCCGTCACTCAGAGTTGCCGAAGAATTCGCACCTCTGGGGACGCGTCGTTGTTGAAGAACTGTTCCCGGAACACTTTAGCTGGCAACAGCCCGACACGCCGAAACCGACCTTCCATCAGGGCAAGGAACCGGGGCCGGGCTATCGGCTGAACCACCGCGGCATGGCTGAATGCCAGAGCTGCGGCACGCTTGAAAAGGCAACGATTTCCTGGCCGGAAGACGCCTACTGGCAGTGGAATATCGACGGCTATGAACTCGTCGCGCGCAACCGCGAACACGCCCAGATGATCCTGGCCTATCTGCGCGAGCGCAAGCGGGCTCCGAACCGCAAGCCGGCGCTGCGCCACATCCCGACCGCCATGCTGACCAAACAGCTGGCGCCGGTGGTGCAGAACCGCGTCGAGCGCGCTCTGGAACAGGCCTGATGACCGGCCCGGGCGGGCCGGCCGCGTGTCACAGCGCGGTCAGGCCCGCTGCATACCGGCGTGCATTGTCCTGATAATGCCGCGCCGATTTGCGCAACCCGGCAATGGCGGCCTCGTCAAGCTGACGGACCACCTTGCCGGGCATGCCCATCACAAGGCTGCCATCGGGGATTTCCTTGCCCTCGGTGATCAGCGCCCCTGCCCCGATCAGGCAGTTGCGGCCGATCTTTGCACCGTTGAGGATCGTCGCGCCCATGCCGATCAGCGTGTTCTCTCCGATCACGCAGCCATGCAGCATGACCTTGTGGCCGATCGTACAGCCCGCGCCGATCAGCAGCGGATAGCCCATGTCGGTATGGCAGACCACGTTCTCTTGAACGTTGCTGCCGGCGCCGACGCGGATTTCCTCGTTGTCGCCGCGCAGCGTGCAGCCGAACCAGACCGAGGCGGCCTCTTCCAGCACCACCTTGCCGATCAGGTTGGCATCCGGCGCCACCCAGGCATCCGCCGCGATCTCGGGGGCCACCCCGTCCAGCGCATAGATCGTCATTCCTCGCCCTCCTCGAATTCCGTTTGCAAGCCGCGCACATGGTCAAGCAGACCGGGCTGCTGCGTGCGCCGCAGCCGCGAGGCCGTCACGATGCTCTTCAGCCGTGCCTCGGTCGCGTCCAGATCCTCGTTCACCAGCACGAAATCATAGGAGCCCCAGTGCGAGATCTCGTCCCAGCTCTTCTGCATCCGCCGGTCGATGACCTCCGCGCCGTCCTGGCCGCGCGATTCCAGCCGGCGTTTCAGCTCGGCGATGGAGGGCGGCAACAGGAAGATCGACAGCGTGTGCAGCGCCAGCTCGGAATTGGTCATCTGCTGCGCGCCCTGCCAGTCGACATCGAAGAGCACATCCTTGCCGCCGATGATGGCATCGCGCACCGGCCCCTTGGGCGAGCCGTAGAAATTGCCGAAGACATGCGCATGCTCGAGCATCTCGCCGTTGTTCACCGCCTTCTTGAAGGCGGCCTCGGTCATGAAATGGTAATCCTCGCCATCGACCTCGCCCGGTCGCGGCGCGCGGGTCGTCGCCGAGACCGAAAAGATGATCGACGGATCCCAATCCCGCAGGCGCCGCGCCAGCGTCGATTTGCCCGCGCCCGAGGGCGAGGACAGGATGATCAGCAGGCCCCGGCGGTTCATGCTCGCTCACTCCACATTCTGTACCTGTTCGCGCATCTGGTCGATCACCGTCTTGAGTGCCAGCCCGGCCTGCGTCAATGCCGAAGAGCCGGATTTCGAGCAGAGTGTGTTCGCCTCGCGGTTGAATTCCTGCATCAGGAAGTCGAGCTTGCGCCCCACGGCGCCGGTGTCGGCCAGCAGCGCTCGCGCGGCGGCGATATGGGCGGTCAGCCGGTCGAGCTCTTCGGTGATGTCGGATTTCACCGCGATCAGCGCCAGTTCCTGTGCGATGCGCGCCTCGTCGGCGCCGTCGGTGTTCTCCATCACCCGGGCGAGCGCCGTGCGCAGCTTGTCAGCCTGCTCGTCGCGCCGCGCCTCGACAATCTCGGCGGCCTGGGCCACCAGCGCCGCGATCTCGTCGAGCTGCCCGGAGAGAAGCTGCGCCAGCGCCGCGCCCTCGCGGCCGCGCATCTCCGCGAACTCGCTCAGCGCGGTCTCGAATTCCGCCAGCAGCGCCGTACGCAGCGCGGCGATGTCGCGCGTGGATTGCCCCGTCGCCATCACCCCGCGCAACGCCACGATCTCCGCCGCGCTGGAGGGCGACAGCACCAGCCCCCGGCCTCCGGCGGCGCCTTCGATCCGCGCCATGGCGTCGAGCACGCGGGCCAGCGCCGCCTCGTCGAGCTCCGCCGCCGCCTCGTCGCTGTCGCCGGTGACGCGCAGCGAGATCTGCACATTGCCGCGCGCCAGCCGCGCCTGCGCCGCCTTGCGCACCAGCGGCTCCAGCCCCTCGATCCAGTCGGGCAGCCGCAGCCGCAGCTCCAGCCCCTTGCCATTGACGCCGCGCAGCTCCCAGGCCCAGCGGAGCCCCTCGGTTTCGCCGCTGCGCGATGCAAATCCGGTCATGGATTGCCGCATTTCCGCCTCCTTGTCTTAAGGCTGGGCGGGATGCCCCGAAGCCCACGGTTTTCAAGGGCCTACAGGCTGGATTGCCGCATGGCAAGCATCGGCGGCAGCGCGCCGGGCGTTAACCTTTGGGTCACAATTGGGGCGAAATTCGACCGCATTTGAGGTAACTTGAGACTCAACATGATGAGAATGGCAGGCAAGTTGGAACGGGGGCTCCGACCGCGCCGCGCAGCACAGGTAAAGGAGCGCGCGAGATGTTGGGAACGGGTGGAAACGGACGGGGTATCGTGTCGATGACCGATCGCGAAAAGCAGAAACGGCTGGCGCCAGTACGGCTGCTGGAAAGCTACTGGCACGGGCTGGTGGGCGAGACCGGCGCGGTGCCGCTGCGCAGTCAGATCGACCCGCGCGGCATCGAAAGCGCGCTGGAATACGCCTTTCTGGCCGAACGCATTGCCCCGACCCTGGCCAAGCTGCGCGTCGCCGGCACCCATCTCAACGATCTCATGGGGATGGAGACCGCCGGCATGCCGCTTTCGGCGCTCTTCGCCCCTTCCGCACGCGAAACGCTCTCCGATGCGGTCGCCCAAGTGTTTTCCGAGGGCGCTGCGGCGCGGATCGAGCTGCGGGCCGAGCAAGGCTTTGGCAAGGGCGCCATGGCGGGGCATCTGCTGATGCTGCCGCTGCGCTCGGATATGGGCGATATGAGCCGGATGATCGGGGTGCTCACCACCTCCGGACCCATCGGGCGCACGCCGCGCCGCTTCACCATTGATACGGTCGATCTGAAACCGGCACTGCGCGGCGCCGTGGCGCCGGTGCCCACCGCGCCCGCGCCGAAGCCGCGCCGCGAGACCGAGCTTTCGGAACCGGGCGCCGCATTCACACCGGCGCCGAAGAAAACCGACCGCAAGCACCCGCATCTTCGGCTGATCGTCTCGAACGACTAGTGTTATAGTGTATATTTCTTCGTAATATCAATTTATTACGGAGAAATTATGATCCAAAACATGAAGAACCCCGGCGTGTTAGGCCGGGGTTTTCTTTTTCGAACAGTATCTTGCGAGGTGTTATTCAGCCGCCATCGCAAGCGGTGCTTCGGTTTGCAAAACCGGGTGGAACTCTTCGTGCATGCCGGCATAGGCCAGGGTCGCGCGCAGCATGCCCGCCTTCGAGCCGCAATCGAAGCGCTGCCCGCTGAAGCGGAAGCCGCAGAGCCCGACCCGTTCCACGCCCTTGGCGATGGCATCGGTGAGCTGGATCTCGCCGCCCAGCCCCGGTTCCTGGTTGCGCAGGTCGTCGAAGATCGAGGCATCGAGCACATATCGCCCGACAACCGCCTGAAGAGACGGCGCTTTCTCGGCATCCGGCTTTTCGACCATGCCCGAGGCGCGCACCATCTGGCCCTCGGCATCGCCGAGCGGATCGAGCACGCCATAGGCGGAAACCTCGTCCCGCGCGACTTCCATTGTCGCCACCATGTGGCCGGCGCCGGCCTCGGCATAAGCGTCCAGCATCTCGCTCAGGCAACCCGGCTCGCCCATGATCAGATCGTCCGGCAGGATCACCGCCACCGGCCCGGGAAGAACCTCGTCCGCCGCGCAGAGCACCGCATGGCCCAGCCCCAGCGGCTCGGGCTGCATGACGAAATGCGCCTGCTCGGCCTCCGGGTCGATGGCCGCGTCGTCGAGATGGTCGGCGATCTGATGCTTGCCCTTCTCGCGCAGCGTGGCGGAAAGCTCTTCATCAGCATGCACATAGCGTTCGATGGCGGATTTCGACGGGTGCGAGACAAAGATCATGCGCTCGATCCCCGCCGCCCGCGCCTCGTCGATGGCGAATTGCAGCAGCGGGCGGTCGAGCACCGGCAGCAGCTCCTTGGGCGTGGCCTTGGTCGCCGGAAGGAAGCGCGTGCCGAGCCCCGCCACGGGGAAGATCGCAGTGCGCACGGGCTGGCTTGTCTTCAGTCGGGGGGTGGTCACGGTGGGCTCTCCTTTTGCCTGATCTCGGGCGCCGCAGTGCGGCATATGCGTAAGAGAGTATGTCCTTTCCTGGAAAAATCAAAACCGGCAGCCGCCGCTGCGGCGTGATGCGCGAGAAACAGCGCGCAAGTCTCTGGAGTCAGTCATTTTCACAAAACCGCTTTAATTCAACAGCTTGTAGAGCAGTGCGAAAGCGGCCACGAAAAAATCCTGATTTCGCGTAAAAATTGTATGATCCGCGACCAAAAACAGGGCGTCGGGCGGGAATATCCGCTCAAAAACGATGCAATTTCGGTCTCGGCCTCGCGGATGCAGAAAATTTGCCGCAGCGCCTTGGTTCCTTGGAACCCAAACCCTAGTGTATGTGTTACCAACCTAACACAACACGGAGTGAGCCACATTGGCCGGAGGCCCCCGAAACGGGCCAGATAGGCACATTGTTATGGACGGACAGAGAGTCGACATCCCGCCCACGCGCAACGACGGGCAACCACCCCGCCGCGCTGAACCTTATACTCGGATTGCCGTGATCGGCATGGGGAGCTGGGGCACCGCCCTGGCCGCAGTTGCGGCCTCGGCCGGTTGCGAAACCTGGCTTTGGGGCCGACGGGACAGCCTCGCCAGGACGATGGCCGAGACCCGTCAGAATCCCGACCACCTGCCCGGTATTGATCTGCCCGCGGGGATCCATCCGACCTCCGATCTCGCCGCTGCGCTGGACGGTGCCGAAGCGGTGCTTCTGGTCACGCCGTCGCACACGCTTCGCGAGATGACCCGGGCGATGAAGCCGCATCTTCCCGAGGGCATCCCCATCGCGCTCTGCTGTAAGGGCATCGAGCGCGGCACTGGGTTCCTGCTCAGCCATGTGGTCGAAGAAGAGCTGCCGGGCCATCCGGTCGGCGCGCTCTCCGGTCCGACCTTTGCGCGCGAGACCGCGCTGGGGCATCCGACGGCGGCCACCGTGGCCTTCCCCTTCCGCCATCACGACCGCATTGCGCCGGAAAGCGCACCGGCGGCGCGGTTGGCGCTGACCATGCAGACCCAGGCCTTCCGCCCCTATGTCTCGGACGATCTGATCGGGGTCGAGGTCGGCGGCGCGGTCAAGAACGTGATCGCCATCGCCTGCGGCATGATGACCGGCGCCGGCTTTGCCGAGAACACCCGCGCGGCGCTGATTACCCGGGGCATGGACGAGATGAAGGCTCTGGCAGAGGCGCTCGGCGGCAAGCGCGAGACGGTGACCGGCCTCGCCGGTGCCGGCGATCTCACGCTGACCTGCTCCTCCACCACCTCGCGCAACATGTCGCTGGGCACGCAGCTCGGTCAGGGCATTCCGCGCGAATCCTGTTTCGACGGCAAACCCACGGTGGTCGAGGGCGAGGTCAACGCGGTCTCGGTGGTCGATCTGGCGCGCCGCGTCGGTGTCGAGATGCCGATCTGCGAGGCGGTGCATGCCATCCTGCACGAAGGCGCGCCGCTGGCCGAAACCTTCCAGGCGCTGTGGATGCGCCCCATCGAGGGCGAACCGCGCGCGCTCGACATTACGTTGCACCCGCATCAGGGAGACCCCGCATGAGCTTCGATCATCCTCATAACCGCGACATCGCCGGCTGCCGCTTCGTGCTGGCCACCGATCTCGACGGTACTTTCCTGGGCGGCTCCGAAGAGGACCGCGCCCGGCTCTATGACTGGATCGAGGCCAACCGCGACACGATCGGGCTGATCTTCGTCACCGGGCGCGACCCGAAATTCATCGGTGAGCTCTGCGATGGCGGCGTGCCCTGGCCGGAATATGTGGTGGGCGACGTGGGCACCACCATCGCCCGCGTCGAGGACGGCAAGATCCACCCCATCGAACCGCTGGAGGTAGAGATCGCCGAGACCTGGGGCGATGCCGGCGACAAGGTGCGCGAAACGCTCGACGGCCATCCCGGCCTGACCCTGCAACCGACCGATTTCCGATACCGGGTGAGCTACGATCTCGACCATACCGCATTCGACGACAGCGCGCATGATATCGTGCGCGAGATGGGTCACGACCCGCTGGTCTCGGACAACCGCTATTTCGACGTGCTGCCGCGCGGAATCTCCAAGGGCCCGTCGCTGCGCCGGCTCGTCAAACATCTCGGCATCGAGGAAGGCCGCGTGCTTGCCGCCGGCGACACGCTCAACGACCTGTCGATGCTGCAATGCGGGCTCCAGGCGGTCGCCGTCGGCGGCGCCGAGCAGGAGCTTCTCGATCAGGTGTCGAACCTGCCTCATGTCCATACAGCCGAGGCCATCGGCGCGGCGGGCATTCTCGAGGCGGTCGAGGCCTTCAACCTGCATCCCCTCCCGAAAGGAGTGTGAGCCATGTCCAGCGATCTGGTGATCGTCTACCACCGTCAGCCCTACGACGAGGTCGAGGTGGACGGGAAAATCGAATATGTCGCCAACAAGAGCCCGAACGGCATCGTCCCCACGCTGAAGAGCTTTTTCGGCAAGGTCGAGAATGCCGCCTGGGTGGCCTGGAAAGAGGCCGAGGATCCCTCCGACCCCGGCTTCGAGCGGGTGATCGAGATCGACGATCCCTTTGGCAAATACACCGTCTCGCGCCTGCCGCTGACAGCGTCGCAGGTAAAGAGCTTTTACCACGTCACCTCGAAAGAGGCGTTCTGGCCGATCCTGCACGGGTTCAAGGAAAAATATAACTACGATCCGGTCGACTGGCCGACCTTCAAGGAGGTCAACTGGGCCTTTGCCGAGGCCGCCGCCTCCGAGGCCGCGCAGGGCGCCAGCGTCTGGGTGCACGATTACAATCTCTGGCTTGTGCCGGGTTATCTGCGCCAGATGCGCCCGGATCTGCGCATCTCCTTCTATCATCACACGCCCTTCCCGGCCGCCGACATGTTCAACGTGCTGCCCTGGCGCGGCGAGATCATCGAATCGCTGCTGGCCGCCGATGTGGTGGGCTTCCACATTCCGCGCTACGCGTCGAATTTCGTCTCCTGCGTGCGCTCGCTGCGGGATGTGGGCAATGTGCCCCGCATCAAGGTCGAGGACGACATGATGTCGGAGGGCTCGGCGCTTTCCGACCGCACCACCCCGACCGAGATCCATGTGGAGGACCATGTGGTGCAGCTCGGCGTGACCCCGGTGGGCGTCGATGTGGAGTATATCAAGAGCCTCGCCGCCTCGGAGGAGACCGACAAGCTCGCCGCGCGCTTCCGTTCCGAGATCGGCGACACCCGCGTGCTGCTTTCGGTGGGCCGCACCGATTACACCAAGGGCGGCGCCGACCAGCTCCTGGCCTTCGAGCGTCTGCTGGAACGCCGGCCCGAGCTGCGCGGACAGGTCCGGCTGCTGCATGTCTCGGTGCCCGCCAACCGCAATATGACGGTTTACGAGCCGATCCAGAAAGAGCTGGAAGAGATCGCCGGTCGCATCAATGGCCGCTTCGGCAGCTTTACCTTCCAGCCCATCGCGTTGATTTCCCGCGCCATCCCCTTCGACGAGCTGGTGGCCTGGTATCAGGTGGCCGATGTCGCTTGGATCACGCCGCTGGCCGACGGCATGAACCTCGTCTGCAAGGAATATGTCGCCGCGCGCAAGGATGGCGACGGCGTTCTGGTGCTGTCGGAATTCGCCGGCGCCGCGGTCGAGCTTGGCGCCGCCGTTCTGACCAACCCGTTCTCCTCCCGCGCGATGGATTTCGCCATCGACATGGCGCTGGACATGCCCGAGGAGGAGCGCCGCGCCCGCATGGAGCTGCTGAACGCCTCGGTGGCCAAGCGCGACACGCGGCACTGGGCCGAGGATCAGCTCACCCTGCTCTCGCCCAAGGATTTCGGTGCCGCCTCCAGCGACGCACCCGAGGTCGAGACGGCCTGAGAACGCCACGGCGTCTCTCACCGAGCGATCAAACCTCTGTCAGCCGGCGATTTTCGCCGCTGACCCGTCCATGTGACAGCCTATAAGGCAGGGGAAGATGCCCTTTCCGTCAGGTTGACCATGTCCCGCTCCGAAATCGCCTTTGCCCGGCTCACCGATATCGCGCCCGGGCATATCAACGCGCATATGTCCGACCCGAGGCTCGCCGAGCACATGCCGCTTCTGGGGCGCACGCCATGGACCGACGACAGCTGCGCCTCCTTCGTGCAGGCGAAGGAAGCGTATTGGATGCGCGACGGTCTCGGTCACTGGGCCATCCTGCATGGCGGCGAATATGTCGGCTGGGGCGGGTTCCAGAGAGAGGGCACCGAATGGGATTACGGGCTGGTGCTGAGACCGGAGCGTTTTGGCCTCGGCGCGCGGATCACCCGCAAGGCGCTGGATTTCGCCCGCGCCGATCCGCGCATTCCCTATGTCACCTTCCTGCTGCCGCCGTCACGGCGCCATCTCGGCGGATTGGCAAGGCTGGGTGCTACGCCGCTGGGGGAGATCGCCTATGACGGCGAGACCTTTCTGAAATTCCGCCTCGACACTGCCTGAGCGCAAAAGAAAACGGCCGCCGGAATGATCCGGCGGCCGTTTCATGGGGCAGTCGTCGCGGATCAGACCGCGGCAGCCGCCGCCGGATGCCGCTCGCGCAGGGCGGTCAGCTCCTCGGCGACGAGGAAGGCCAGCTCCAGCGATTGCGACGCGTTCAGACGCGGATCGCAGGCGGTGTGGTAACGGTCGCTCAGACTGTCCTCGGACACAGCATAGACGCCGCCGGTGCATTCGGTCACATCATCGCCGGTCATCTCGAAATGCACGCCGCCGGGGATCGTGCCCTGCTCCTTGTGCACCGCAAAGAACTCGCGCACCTCGCGCAGCACCGCGTCGAAGGGCCGGGTCTTGTAGCCCGAGGCCGATTTGATCGTGTTGCCATGCATCGGGTCGCAGACCCAGAGCACATTGGCGCCTTCGCTGCGCACCGTCTCGATCAGGCGCGGCAGATGCTCCGCAGCCTTGCCCGCGCCGAAGCGGGAGATCAGCGTCAGCCGGCCCGGATCGTTCTGCGGGTTCAGCTTGGCCATCAGCACCTTGAGATCCTCGGGCGTCATCGAGGGGCCGCATTTCAGGCCGATCGGGTTCATCACGCCGCGGGCGAACTCCACATGCGCCCCGTCCGGCTGCCGGGTGCGGTCGCCGATCCAGATCATGTGGCCCGAGCCCGCCAGCCAGTTGCCGGAGGTCGAGTCGACACGGGTCAGCGCCTCTTCGTATTCCAGCAGCAGCGCCTCGTGCGAGGTGTAGAAATTCACCTGGTGCAGCGCCGCCGAGCGGTTGGAATCGACACCCGCCGCCTTCATGAAATCCAGCGTGTCCGAGATGCGGTTGGCCATGTCGCGGTAGCGCGCGGCCTTTTCGCCCTCGGTAAAGCCCAGCGTCCACTGATGCACCTGATGCACATCGGCATAGCCACCGGTCGAGAAGGCGCGGATCAGGTTCAGCGTCGCCGCCGCCTGGGTGTAGGCCTGCAACATCTTCTGCGGGTTCGGCTGGCGGCCTTCGGGGGTGAAGGCCAGCTCGTTGATGATATCGCCACGGAAGCTCGGCAGCTCGACGCCATCCACCGTCTCGGTGGGTGCGGAGCGCGGCTTGGCGAACTGGCCGGCCATGCGGCCGACCTTCACCACCGGCACCTTGGCGCCATAGGTCAGCACCATCGCCATTTGCAGCATCACCTTGAAGGTGTCGCGGATCGCGTTTGCGGAAAACTGTTCGAAGGCCTCGGCGCAGTCGCCGCCCTGCAACAGGAAGGCCTCGCCGCGCGATGCCTTGCCCAGCTCATTGCGGAGGCGCCGCACCTCGCCTGCAAACACCAGCGGCGGATATTTCGACAGCTGTGCCTCGACAGAGGTCAGCGCTGCCGCGTCCTGGTACTCGGGCATCTGGATCCGCGGCAGGGTTCTCCAGCTCGATTTGCTCCACTCGCTCATGGCTCTCTCCCAGACAATGTCCGCTAGCGAAAACGTCTTGCGCATATACAGAACCCGCGCATGCATGACCATAGGAAATAAACGACCTCTCTTGACGCTTTCCGCCATCTCTGCCCTTGTGGGCGGATAGGCTCTCGCGAAATACGGGCGAGTGCCTTGGAACAATTGACGAAACTCGTGTCTTATGAGGTCTGGAATGCCGGTGCCGCGCAATGCCGTCGATGGGGGCCCGCACGCCGCTCCCCGCCGTTTTGTCTTTGTCCTGCTGCCGGACTTCACCCTGCTGAGTTTCGCCGCGGCACTCGAGGCGCTGCGCATCGCCAACCGCATGGCCGGCGCGCCGGTCTATGACTGGCTGCTGACCGGCGATGGCGGCGGCATGATGCGCTGTTCCGCCGGCACCGAATTCCGGCTCGACAGTGATCTGCCCGAGTTGACGCGCGACGACGTGGTGCTGATCTGCGGCGGCATCAATGTGGCGGGTGCCACCACCAAGCGGCTGATGAACTGGCTGCGGCGCGAGGCGCGGCGCGGGCTGATGATGGGCGGGCTCTGCACCGCGAGCTGGACATTGGCGCAGGCCGGGCTGCTCGACGGCAAGCGCGCCACGATCCACTGGGAGAACCAGGACAGTTTCGAAGAGGAATTCCCCGAGGTCACGCTGACCAAATCGGTCTTTGTGGTCGATGGCAACCGGCTGTCGACCGCCGGCGGCACCGCCTCCATCGACCTGATGCTGAAGCTCATCGCCGACGATCACGGCGAAGAGGTTGCCAATGCGGTGGCCGATCAGTTGATCTATTCGGCGATCCGCACCGATCAGGACACGCAGCGGCTCTCCACCCCCACCCGCATCGGCGTGCGCCACCCCAAGCTGGCGCAGGTCATCAAGATGATGGAGGCCAATATCGAAGAGCCGATCTCGCCGGCGCTGCTGGCCAAGGAGGTGGGCATGTCGACCCGGCAACTGGAGCGGCTGTTCCGCCGCTACCTCACCCGCTCGCCCAAGCGCTATTACATGGAGCTGCGGCTGCAAAAGGCGCGCAACCTGCTGATGCAGACCGATATGAGCGTGATCAACGTGGCGCTGGCCTGCGGCTTCGCCAGCCCGTCGCATTTCTCCAAATGCTACCGCGCGCATTATCAGACAACGCCATACCGGGAGCGTGGCTCCCAGGCGGGAAAAGATCTGAAATCAGAGGATTAGGCGGCGAACCGAATGTGATCCGGTAACGCGTTTAACCTTCGCTTAACGATTCATGTTTCGCGTGAAATATATTCCGTATTTTATTGATAAAATTAAGATATTCTCTTACGGAAGCGTTGCGCGATACAGCGTGCCGTTGACCTCGCTGAGAAACCAGATCTGCCCGTCCGGCCCCTGATCCACGTCGCGCACCCGCAACGTTGCCTCGGATTCCAGCTTCTCGACCTCGCGCAGCGGCGTGCCCGAGAGCCGCGAGATGTAGTCGAACTTGAGCGAGCCCACGAGCAGGTCGCCGTCCCAGGCGCCGCCCGCGAGGAAGCTCATGTCGGAGGGCGCGATCGAGGGATCCCAGTAAAAGACCGGCTGCTCCATGCCCGGCTTTGCCGTGCCCTCGCCGATCTTTGCGCCCGAGTAGTGCCGCCCGTAAGAGATCACCGGCCAGCCGTAATTCGCGCCCTTCTCGACCCGGTTCACCTCGTCGCCGCCCTTGGCGCCGTGTTCGGCCACCCAAAGCTGTCCCTGCGCGTCGAGCGCCGCGCCCTGCGGGTTGCGGTGACCGTAGGACCAGATTTCCGGCTGCGCCCCGGACTGGCCTGCAAAGGGATTGTCGGAGGGCACCGCCCCGTCCCGCGTAATGCGGATCACCGAGCCGTTGTGCCGCGACAGATCCTGCGCCGCCGGCCGGTCGCCGCGCTCGCCGAGAGTGACAAAGAGCGTGCCGTCGCGCGCCTCGACCAGCCGCGAGCCGAAATGCCGTCCGCCGCTGGAGCCCGGCGCCATCTCAAAGATCGTCTCGGTGTCTTCCAGCCGCGATCCGTCCTCGGAAAGCCGCGCCTTCAGCACCGCCGTGCCGGCGCCGCCGCGCTGGCGCTTGGAATAGCTCAGAAAGATCTCGCGGCTCTGCGCGAAGTCGCGCGGGACAAGCACGTCGAGCAGGCCGCCCTGCCCGCGTGTGTAAACCTCCGGCACACCGGAGACGGCGCTCACCCCCTCGGGGGTCGCGGCAAGCAGCCGCCCGCCGCGCTCGGTGATCAGAACGGTGCCGCCGGGCAGGAAACCAAAGCTCCAGGGATCGTTCAGCCCCTGCACCACCGGCGCCACCTGAAGCGCGCCGAGGCTGCTGTCGATATCCTGGGCCAACACCGGGGCTGCGGGCGCTAGCGCGATGAGGCTGGCGAAAAGGCTCTGGCGCATCGTCGTCTCCTGTCTCACGTCTCTCCGGCTGATATGGGGCCTGAGCCCTGTGGGGCAAGCTGGGCCGGTCGGCACGCCGCAGCGGCAACCATGCGCGTGCGGTCTTTTCTTTTTGTGATGCCGATCATAGGCTCCGCGCAGGACAACGCGTTCCAGCAAGGGAGAACCTGTTATGAAAAAGTGGCTTCTGGCATCCGCCGCCACAACGCTGCTCGCAACCGGGGCCGTGCAGGCACAGGAGGCCAAGATCGGCGTCATCCTCGGCTATACCGGCCCCATCGAATCGCTGACGCCGGCCATGGCCGACAGCGCCGAACTGGCGATGAAAGAGGTCAATGACAGCGGCAACTTCCTCGACGGCGTCACGCTGACCCCGGTGCGCGCCGACAGCACCTGTGTCGATGCCGCCGCCGCCACCGCCGCCGCAGAGCGCCTGATCACCACCGACGGCATCGTCGCGATCATGGGCGCCGACTGTTCCGGCGTGACCGGCGCCGTGCTCTCGAATGTCGCGGTGCCGAACGGCGTGCCGATGGTCTCGCCCTCGGCGACCTCGCCGGCGCTCTCGACCGTCGAGGACAACGGGCTGTTCTTCCGCACCTCGCCGTCGGATGCGCGTCAGGGCGAGATTCTCGCCGGCATCCTGGGCGAGCGCGGCATCAGCTCCGTCGCCGTGACCTATACCAACAACGACTACGGCAAGGGCTTTGCCGACAGCTTCATCGCGGCCTATGAGGCGGAGGGCGGCGAAGTCACGCTGTCGGCCCCGCATGAGGACGGCAAGGGCGACTACTCCGCCGAGATCGGCGCGCTGGCCTCGGCCGGCGGTGACGCGCTGGTTGTGCTGGGCTATTCCGATCAGGGCGGCAAGGGCATGATCCAGTCGGCGCTCGACACCGGCGCCTTCGACATCTTCGCCCTGGGCGACGGCATGTATGCCGACGCGCTGCTGGAGGATCTGGGCTCGGCACTGAACGGCAGCTTTGGCTCGGTGCCCTGGGCCGAGGGCGATGGCGCCGAGACCTTCATGACGATGGCAGAAGAGGCCGGCATCAACAGCGAAGGCGCCTATACCCGCGAAAGCTATGACGCGGCGGCGCTGATCGCGCTGGCGATGATGAAGGGCGGCGAGGTCTCCTCTGCCTCCGTTGCGGCGAACATTCTCGACGTGGCCAATGCGCCGGGCGAGCCGATCCTGCCCGGCGAGCTTGGCAAGGCGCTGGAAATCCTCGCCGAGGGCGGCGACGTGGACTATGTCGGCGCCACCAATGTGGAGCTGGTGGGCCCCGGCGAGGCTTCGGGCACCTATCGCTATTACGAGATCACCGACGGCGAGTTCGAGACCGTCTCGGTCAAGTAAGCGCCTACGCGCATGAGATCGGACAGTCCGGGCCGCGCGCCCGGGCTGTCCGCAACCACATAAAGCGCGCCGCGAAAAGGCGCCGAGGGGATAGACAGATTTGATCCGGGTGGAGAACCTTCACCGCCATTTCGGCGGGTTTCGTGCCGTTGACGGTGCCTCGCTGGAGATCGCCACCGGCTCGATCACCGGGCTGGTGGGGCCGAACGGCGCCGGCAAGACGACGCTGTTCAACGTGATCGCCGGCGCGCTGCCGCCGACCAGCGGCACGGTGATCATGGATGGCGAGGACATCACCGGCCTGCCGCCGCATGCGTTGTTTCACAAGGGCTTGCTGCGCACCTTTCAGATCGCGCATGAATTCTCGTCGATGAGCTGCCGCGAGAACCTGATGATGGTGCCGGGCGGTCAGGCGGGCGAGACTCTGTGGAACGCCTGGTTCGGGCGCGGACGGATTGCGCAGGAAGAGGCGGCGCTTCTAAAAAAAGCCGATGAGGTGCTTGATTTCCTGACGATTTCGCATCTCAAGGACGAGAAGGCCGGGAACCTCTCCGGTGGACAGAAAAAGCTGCTGGAGCTCGGGCGCACGATGATGGTGGATGCCAAGATCGTGTTTCTGGACGAGGTCGGCGCGGGCGTGAACCGCACCCTGCTGAACACCATCGCCGACACCATCGTCCGGCTGAACCAGGAGCGCGGCTATACCTTCTGCGTGATCGAGCACGACATGGATTTCATCGGCCGCATCTGCGACCCGGTCATCGTCATGGCCGAGGGCAAGAAGCTGGCCGAGGGCACGCTGGACGAGATCAAGGCGAATGACGCGGTGATCGAGGCCTATCTCGGCACCGGCCTCAAGAACAAGGAGGCGGCGGGATGAAAGCTATTGCCGCTTTGCTTGCGCTTTTGATGCTGTGCACTCCTGCGGCAGCGCAGGATGTTCTCGGTCGGTCAATGATTGACGGGCGTCGTGTCGAATTGCTGAGCGATGGAACGTGGCGCTTTTCCGAGCCTTCGCCGTCCGCGGGATGCGCGAACGTCGCTGCCGACATCTTCTTTTGCGGCAGCTATCGCAACTGGCGCCCGACAAATTCAGCGGCAACCGACTTTGATGCAATGTTTCGGCACTCCGATCGGCTATATGGCGGGATGATCTACGAGGAGGTCGGGAGCCTGGCCGGCATCGACTATGATTACATGATCTCGGTTGCACTGGACAATGTGGCACATGCGGCCGGTACGTCGCCTGATATGGTGCCTATCCTTGACATCATGGACATCGAAGTGAGCGATTTGCCGGCCCAGACGATCATCTACGCGGGTAAGGTCAACAATCTGGGCGTGGTTTATGCCAACACCTTTGTCATACGGGAAAACGACGTCACACAAATCCTGACCTGGGAAATCACACGGGACTACACTGAGAAGCATTCCAACATGCATGCAGATTTTCTGGCGAATACCCGCTACGAAAAGGAAGCCACCGATGCGCACTGACTTCTGCTGTCCGAGCAAGCGTCAGTACTCCAGATACTGGTCGCAAAAGCGGTGCGTGTCGGAGACCACACGATGAGCGGTGGTTATGACGACCGGGGCAACCGGGATGCGAGCATCGCCAACCCGCAGGGCATGGGCGAGGCGCAGCCGGTGCATGAGGGCGGGCACGCGCATGACGCGCCCGGCGGGCCGTTCCTGATCGGCGAGGCGATGACCGGCGGCTACGGGCGCGGCGCGGATATCCTGCATGCCTGCACCATCGCGGTGGAGCGCGGCGAGATCGCGGTGATCGTCGGGCCGAACGGCGCCGGCAAGTCGACAGCGATGAAGGCGGTCTTCGGGATGCTCAATCTGCGCGAGGGCGCGGTGCGGCTCGATGGCGAGGACATCACCGAGCTCAGCCCGCAGGCGCGGGTGCGCCGGGGCATGGGCTTTGTGCCGCAGACCCACAATATCTTCACCTCGATGAGCGTGGAGGAGAACCTCGAGATGGGCGCCTTTATCCGGCGTGACGATTTCCGGGAGACCATGGCGCAGGTCTACGATCTGTTCCCGATCCTCAAGGAAAAGCACAGGCAGGCGGCGGGTGAGCTCTCGGGCGGGCAGCGCCAGCAGGTCGCCGTGGGCCGGGCGCTGATGACGCGGCCCAAGGTGCTGATGCTCGACGAACCGACGGCGGGGGTGTCGCCCATCGTGATGGACGAGCTTTTCGACCGGATCATCGAGGTGGCGCGCACCGGTCTGCCGGTGCTGATGGTGGAACAGAACGCGCGTCAGGCGCTGGAGATCGCCGACAAGGGCTATGTGCTGGTGCAGGGGCGCAACGCTCATACCGGCACCGGACGCGAGCTGCTGGCCGATGACGAGGTCCGGCGCAGTTTTCTGGGCGGCTGAGCGGATGGAGAGATCCGGTTTGAGTATTTCTGGAAAGATGAAAGGGCTTTGTGCCGCGCTGACGGCCTGCGGTCTTGCCGGGCCGGTCGCGGCGCAGGGGCTGACCTGCGTGGCGGAGCTGCAATGCCGCGGCGATGCGGAAGCCATGTGCGCGCCCTCCACCCTCAGCATCGAGGCCGAGCGTGCGGGCGGCGGAGCGCATCTCTGGATCGACCGTCAGGGGCCGTACCCGGCCTCTGTGACACGCGGCGCGGACGGGCTTGAGCTGGCGGTCGAGGGGTTCGGCGGCGGCCACGGGATGCAGGTGCAGGCAGACGGCGCGTTCATCTATCGCGGCAACCGGGGCAAGCGCTTTAGCGGAACCTGTGAGGGGATGCTGTGATGGCGCGCGCGCTCTTTTCCACGATGGCTGCGCTGGTGTTCTGCTCTGCCGGGGGCGCCTGCGCAGCCCCGCCGGCCAGCCTGTCCATCCATGAGTGCCGCGAGAGGCAATCATGCGATGGGGCGGGAAGCTGCGTGACGGCCCGGACCCGTGTGTTCGTCGCACAGCGCGACGGTATGGCGGCCGGACCGTATTTCAGCATCGGTCCGCTCGTGCCTGAAGCGCGTGGCGGATTGTTTTTCGAACAGGATTGGCGTTGGAGCCTTGGTGGCCTTCCGGCGCCTTCGGCGGAGATCGGGCGGGCACAGATGCTAAGCAGTGACGAACAGGGCCATTGGACTGCCCATGTCTATCGACCCGGCCGAGAGGTTCCGGGGCTGCATCGCAGCGACTGGGTGCGCGCCGACTACACATGCCAGCAGGTGATGTTCTGATGGAGATTCTCAACGCGCTCGTTGCGCTGTCCAACTTCGTGCTGATCCCTGCCATCGCCTATGGCAGCCAGCTGGCGCTTGGCGCGCTGGGGGTGACGCTGATCTATGGCATCCTGCGCTTTTCCAACTTCGCCCATGGCGACACCATGGCGATCGGCACCATGGTGACGATCCTCGCCACCTGGGGCTTGCAGGCTTTGGGCGTCAGCCTCGGGCCGCTGCCCACCGCGCTGCTGGCGATCCCGGTGGGGATCGCCGGGGCGGCCGCGCTGGTGCTGCTGACCGACCGGCTGGTCTATCGCTTCTACCGCGAGCAGAAGGCCAAGCCGGTGATCCTCGTCATCGTCTCCATGGGGGTGATGTTCGTCTATAACGGCGTCACCCGTTTTATCATCGGACCGGACGATCAGAGATTTGCCGATGGCGAGCGGTTCCTGATCACCGCGCGCGAGTTCAAGGAGATGACCGGGCTCGACGAGGGGCTGGCGCTGAAATCGACCCAGGGCCTCACGGTGATCACCGCGGTGATCGTGGTGGCGCTGCTCTTTTGGTTCCTCAACCACACCCGCACCGGCAAGAGCATGCGCGCCTATTCCGACAACGAGGATCTGGCGCTGCTTTCGGGCATCAACCCCGAGCGCGTGGTGATGGTGACCTGGATCATCGTCGCCGCATTGGCGGTGGTGGCGGGCACGCTTTACGGGCTCGACAAGAGCTTCAAGCCCTTCACCTATTTCCAGCTTCTGCTGCCGATCTTCGCCTCCGCCATCGTCGGCGGGCTGGGCTCGCCGCTGGGCGCTATTGCCGGCGGCTTCATCATCGCCTTTTCCGAGGTCGGCATCACCTATGCCTGGAAGAAGGTGCTGGGCTATCTGATGCCCGAGAGCCTTGAGCCCTCGGGGCTCGTGCAGCTGCTCTCGACCGATTACAAATTCGCCGTCAGCTTCGTGATCCTGATCATCGTGCTGCTGTTCCGGCCGACCGGACTGTTCAGGGGGAAATCCGTATGAGGACGCTCGGGCTGTTTGCACTTGTGGCGGTGCTGATCCTCGGCACCGGTTTTCTGCAAAGCTGGAACTCGGCGCTGATCATCCTCAATATGGGGCTGGTGAGCGCGATCATGGCGCTGGGGGTCAACCTGCAATGGGGACTCGCGGGGCTCTTCAATGTGGGCGTCATGGGCTTTGTCGCGCTCGGCGGGCTGGCGGTGGTGCTGACCTCGGTCGCGCCGGTGCCTGAGGCCTGGGCGGCCGGCGGCACCCGCATCATGGGCGCGCTGGTCCTGGGCTTTGTCACCATCGCGGCCTGCGTGCTGGCCTGGAAGCGCCTGCCGCGCGGGCGGCGCGGCTGGGCCGTGGCCGTGCTGAGCATTGGCGGCTTCTTCCTCTATCGCGCGGTGCTCGATCCCGGCGTCGAGGCGGTGGAGGCGGTGAATCCCGCCGCCACGGGCTTTCTCGGCGGGCTCGGCCTGCCGGTGGTGCTGGCCTGGCCGGTGGGCGGGCTGCTCGCCGCCGGTGTCGCGTGGGTGATCGGCAAGACTGCGCTGGGGCTGCGCTCGGATTATCTCGCCATTGCCACGCTGGGCATTGCCGAGATCATCATCGCGGTGATGAAGAACGAGGACTGGATGGCGCGCGGCGTCAAGAACGTCATCGGCCTGCCCCGGCCCCTGCCCTATGAGATCGACCTCCAGAACGATCCGGGCTTTGTCGACCGCGCCGCCGGGCTCGGGCTCGACCCGACCACCGCCTCGACGCTTTACGTCAAGCTCGGCTATTCGCTGATGTTCACCGCCGTGCTGGTGATCGTGCTGGTGCTGGCGCAGCTGGCGCTGAACTCGCCCTGGGGCCGGATGATGCGGGCGATCCGAGACAATGAGGAGGCCGCCGAGGCCATGGGCAAGGACGTGACGGCGCGGCATTTGCAGATCTTCATCCTCGGCTCGGTGCTCTGCGGCATGGCGGGGGCGATGATGACGACGCTGGACGGCCAGCTCACACCGTCGAGCTACCAGCCGCTGCGCTACACCTTCCTGATCTGGGTGATGGTGATCGTCGGCGGCTCGGGCAATAATCTCGGCGCGGTGCTGGGCGGGTTCCTGATCTGGTTCCTCTGGGTGCAGGTGGAGCCCATCGGGCAATGGCTGATGAATGCGGTGACGTCGGGCATGGCGGAGAGCTCCTGGCTCAAGGCGCATCTTCTGGACAGCGTGCAGCATATGCGGCTGCTGACCATGGGGGTGATCCTGCTGCTGGTGCTGCGCTTTGCGCCGCGCGGCCTGCTGCCGGAGCGCTGATAACCGTTTCTTAAAGTCTCGCGCCGCATGATGCGGACGATCCGGCCTGGCGGGGGCCTCGGGCCCGGATCGCAGGGGCCCTTCGGGGCGGATTGTCAGGGACGGAACGGATGGATTGGTCGAAAGTCACCCGCAACTGGGAGGCGGCCTCGGATCGCCTTCTGAAACGGTTTCCGCATCTGTCGGCGGCGGCGCTGCGGCGCCCGCCGGCGCGGATCGAGCTGCTGGCGCGTCAGGTGGCGGAACGCCACGAGCTGACGCTTTACGAGGCGCGCGACGAGGTGGAGCTGCTGCTGTTCGCCGATATCCCGTCTTACCAGCTCGACCGCATGGCCGCCGGTTAGCCCGGCGCGGACTATTCCAGCGAGGTAACCCATAGGATCGTCGCATCCTCGGGGCTCACCGAGACGACGTTATGACCCATGGTGGCGTCGTAATAGGCGCTGTCGCCGCGCTTCATCTCGATGGGTTCGTAGAACTCGGTATAGAGCCGCACGATGCCGGTCAGGACGTAGAGGAATTCCTCGCCGTCATGGCGCACCCAGCCGTCGAATTCCTCCATGCTGCGCGCGCGCACGCGGGCACGATAGGGCAGCATCTTCTTCTTGGTGAGGCTCTCGGCGAGCAGCTCATGCTCATAGGTCACCGTCGCCTGATGCAGCCCGGCGCCCTCGCGGGTGTGGATCATCCGGCCCGAGATCTGCTCGCGCTTCGGTGGGGTGAAGAGCTGCGGCACACCGATCCCCAGCCCCACGGCGAGCTTTTTCAGGGCGTCATAGGTGGGCGACATCTGGCCATTCTCGATCTTCGAGAGCGTCGAGCGCGCCAGCCCGGCCTGCTTTGCCGCCTGCTCCAGCGTCCAGTCGCGCTCCTTGCGCAGCTCGCGCACCCGCGCGCCGAGATCGAGCGGTTCGGCAAAGGCCTCTTCGCCGTTTTCTCGCGCCAGGCGGATCAGGGTTTTTGGGTCGCGCGACATGGGCAATGCTATAGGGCCGGCGCCCGGCCCTTGCAATGGCGCCGGTGCGGCCCTAAGCCCGGAGCATGCTTTCGGAATTCGACGATGGCGCCTTTGCGCCCTGCCCCGCGCCCTTCAACCTCGCGGCCCATGTGCTGGCGGCGGGCGAGGCCACGCCCGACAAGATCGCGCTGGCCATCGTCAAACCGACGGGCGCCGAACGCTGGTCGTATGCAAGGCTGACGGCGGCGGTGCGCGGCACCGCGGCCGGACTCTTGCAGGCGGGGCTGACTCCGGGGGACATCCTGCTCATGCGGTTGGGCAACACGGTGGATTTCCCCATCGCCTATCTCGGCGCCATCGCCGCCGGGATCGTGCCGGTGCCGACCTCCTCGCAGCTCACCGCGCGCGAGGTCGCGCCGATGATCGCCCATCTGCGCCCGGCGGCGATCCTGCGCGGCGACGGCATCGCCTGCCCCGAGACCGCGCTGCCGGTTTTCGACCGCGCGACCTATGAGGGCTGGCACAGGCTGCCGCCCGCCGGTTACGCCATGGGCGATCCGGAGCGGCTGGCCTATATCATCTACACCTCCGGCACGTCGGGCGTGCCGCGCGCCGTGGGTCATGCGCATCGCGCGATCTGGGCGCGGCAGATGATGATGGACGGCTGGTACGGGCTCACGCCCTCCGACCGGCTGCTGCATGCGGGCGCCTTCAACTGGACCTATACGCTGGGCACCGGGCTCATGGATCCCTGGACCATGGGCGCCACGGCGCTGATCCCGGCGGCGAGCACCGATCCGGCGCAGCTCGCGCTGCTGCTCAAGCGCAACGATGCGACGGTGTTCGCCGCTGCCCCCGGGGTTTACCGGCAGATCCTGAAATATCCGTTACCGCCGATGCCAAAGCTGCGCCACGGGCTGGCTGCGGGCGAAAAGCTCTCCGCCCCGATCCGCGAGGCCTGGAGCGAGGCCACCGGCACCGCGATTTACGAGGCCTATGGCATGTCGGAATGCTCCACCTTCATCTCGGCCTCTCCTGCGCATCCGGCGGCGCCGGGCGCGCTGGGGCGGCCGCAGACCGGGCGGCGCATCGCCCTGCTGGGGGAGGATCACAAGCCGGTGCCGCGCGGCGCGCCGGGCATGATCGCCGTGCACCGTACCGATCCGGGGCTGATGTTGGGCTATGTCGGTGCGCCCGAGGACACGGCGGCGCGCTTTGCCGGTGAGTGGTTCCTGACCGGCGATCAGGGGATCATGGATGAGGACGCGCAGATCGCCTATCTGGGCCGCGACGACGACATGATGAATGCCGGAGGCTACCGCGTCTCGCCGCTGGAGGTCGAGGCCGCGCTGGCCGATCTGCCCGGCGTGACGGAGATCGGCGTGACCGATGTGGCGGTGAAGGAGGGCGTCTCTGTCATCGCCGCCTTCTACGTGGCCGAGGCAGAGCTGGACGAAGACCTGCTCAAGACCCGCGCCGCCGAGCGTCTGGCGCGCTACAAGCAGCCCCGCGCCTTTGTCCGCGTCGATGCGCTGCCGCGCAATCCGAACGGAAAACTCATCCGCAAGGCGCTGAAAGATCACGTCCTTTCGTAATTTCGGGAAACCCCGAAATAGCTTTGCGCAAGAAAAAAGGGCCCCGCACTGGGGGCCCTGAAGTCTCGCCGACAAGGCTCACTTATGATACCGCCCGTTGTCTCTGCCTGCGGCCTTGTCTGCGCGGGATGAGCGCACCCATCCCGTGTTCCATCGTCTATTTAACGCCGAACTTCTTCATAGCGACCTCGATCATCGCCACAGAAACCCCGAAGTATTTCGCTAGCTTGACGCGATCTCCGCCATGCAGCGAAGATGCGGCTTCGAGCGCACCGTCCCCAAAGAGCAAAACGTCTGCCACTGCGTTTGCTTCTTGTTCTTGAGAGAGTTCAAAATAGAACTCGTCATCGCCACGGTTGAGGTTCAAACCATCGAACAACGGATCCTTGTGGTTAACGTGCAGCAGAAAGTGACCGATTTCATGAAGAACAGTGAAGCGCCTCGAGACCACCGAATGTGCTCGGTTCACCTCGATCGCATATCCGGACTCGGTGAACGGATCCGACACCAACCGTCCGCCCATTCGAGCAGGCAGATCGACTTGATGAACGTCAATGCCGAGCGCCTCCGCGAGCTCCTTCACCGACTGTACCTTACCCGGCCGCATCATCCCAAGATTAAAACTTCTTAGGATCTGCCGCGCTTTGCCGTCGTGCGGTAGTCGTAGGAAAAGATCGCGAAGGCTCTTCATTGTACTCTCCTCAGCTACACCCGCTCGTCGAGCCGCAGGTGTTGCACTTCATGCAGGTGCCGTTGCGCACCAGCGTGTAGTTGCCGCATTCGCCGCAGGCCTCGCCCTCATAGCCCTGCATGCGCGCCTTGGCGCGGGCATCCATGGCCAGCGAGGAACTCGACGTGCTCAGCGTCGCGACGGTGGTCTCGGCGGTGGCCACACCGGCAGTCTCCGGCATCAGCCCGCTCAGCGCGCCGCCGGTCTGGCCGCCTTGCAGCACCACCAGCTCCTGCGGCAGACGCTTGCGGAGATAGCCGGTGGAAGAGATCTGCTTGAGCACCTCCAGCGAGCGCGACGCGGCGGTTTCAGACAGCTCCTGCACGTTCGACACACCCTCTTCCTCGCCACGGCCGAGATCGTCGAAGGTGGCGCCCTGCGGGGCCACATGCGCCAGATCGGTGCGGTCGAGATAGCTCACCGCCAGTTCGCGGAAGATGTAATCGAGGATCGAGGTGGCGTTCTTGATGCTGTCATTGCCCTGCACCATGCCCGCCGGTTCGAACTTGGTGAAGGTGAAGGCATCGACGAATTCCTCCAGCGGCACACCGTATTGCAGGCCGACCGAGACGGCGATGGCGAAGTTGTTCATCATCGCGCGGAAGCCGGCGCCTTCCTTGTGCATGTCGATGAAGATCTCGCCGAGATTGCCGTCTTCGTATTCGCCGGTGCGCAGATAGACCTTGTGACCGCCGACAATCGCCTTCTGGGTATAGCCCTTGCGGCGCTCGGGCATCTTGGTGCGGCCGGCGCGGACCACTTCCTTGACCACCACCTTCTCGACGATCTTCTCGGCGATGACCTGGGCCTTTTCCTGCGGCGAGCCGCTTTCCAGCACCTCCATCGCGTCGTCATCGTCCTCGACCAGCGCGGCGGCCAGCGGCTGGCTGAGCTTGGAGCCGTCGCGGTACAGCGCGTTGGCCTTCACCCCCAGCGACCAGCTCAGCTCATAGGCCTTCTGGCAATCCTCGACCGTCGCCGCGTTCGGCATGTTGATGGTCTTGGAGATCGCGCCCGAGATAAAGCTCTGCGCGGCGGCCATCATGTGGATGTGGCTTTCCACCGAGAGGAAGCGCTTGCCCTTCTTGCCGCAGGGGTTGGCGCAGTCGAAGATCGACAGGTGCGCGTCCTTGAGATGCGGCGCGCCTTCGAGGGTCATGGTGCCGCAGACATGGTCGTTGGCGGCCTCGATCTCGGCGCGGGTAAAGCCCAGGTGGCGAAGCAGGTCAAAGCTCGGATCGTTGAGCTTTTCCGCAGGGATGCCAAGGGTTTCGCGGCAGAACTCCTCGCCCAGCGTCCACTGGTTGAAGACAAAGCGGATATCGAAGGCGGTGGCGAGCGCGCGCTCGACCTTCTCGATCTGCGCCGGGCCGAAGCCATGGCCGATCAGCGCGGTGTGGTTGATGCCCGGCGCGTTGCCGAGGCTGCCATGACCCACCGCGTAGCTGATGATCTCTTCGATCTGACTGGAGCTGTAGCCCAGCTTGACCAGCGCGCCGGGCACGGAGCGGTTGATGATCTTGAAATAGCCGCCGCCGGCGAGCTTCTTGAATTTCACCAGGGCGAAATCGGGCTCGATGCCGGTGGTGTCGCAATCCATCACCAGGCCGATGGTGCCGGTGGGCGCGATGACCGAAACCTGCGCGTTGCGGTAGCCATGCTGTTCGCCGAGGCGCAGCGCCTCGTCCCAGCTCGACTTTGCCAGCTCGATCAGCGTCTGATCGGGGCAGTTGGCGTGATCGAGCGCCACCGGCTTGACCGCGAGGCCCTCATAGCCCTCGGTCTTGCCATAGGCGGCGCTGCGGTGGTTGCGGATGACGCGCAGCATGTGCTCGGCGTTGCGCTCATGGCCCGGGAAGGCGCCGAGTTCGCCGGCGATCTCGGCGGAGGTGGCGTAGGAGACGCCGGTCAGGATAGCGGTCAGCGCACCGCAGAGCGCCCGGCCCTCGTCGCTGTCATAGCTGTAACCCATGTTCATCAGCAGCCCGCCGATATTGGCGTAGCCGAGGCCAAGGGTGCGGAAATCATAGGAAAGCTGCGCGATCTCCTTGGAAGGGAACTGCGCCATCAGTACCGAGATTTCCAGCGTCAGCGTCCACAGGCGGGTGGCATGCACATAGCTTTCCGCGTCGAACTTGCCGTCATGCAGGAAGGTCAGCAGGTTCATCGAGGCCAGGTTGCAGGCCGTGTCGTCGAGGAACATGTACTCCGAGCACGGGTTGGAGCCGCGGATCTCGCCATCCGCCGGGCAGGTGTGCCAGGCGTTGACGGTGTCGTGGAACTGGATGCCCGGATCGGCGCAGGCCCAGGCCGCGTGGCCGATCTGTTCCCACAGCTCCTTGGCGTCGACGGTCTTGGCTACCGAGCCGTCGGTGCGGCGGATCAGCTCCCAGGGCTTGCCCTCGCGGACGGCCTCAAGGAAGGCATCGGTGACGCGGATCGAGTTGTTGGAGTTCTGGCCCGAGACGGTGGCATAGGCCTCGCTGTCCCAGTCGGTGTCATAGGTCGGGAACTCGATGCTGGCATAGCCCTGACGCGCGTAATCCAGCACGCGCTTGATGTAGGTCTCGGGGATCGCGACCTTTTTCGCCTCGCGGATCGCCTTTTTCAGGCCCGCGTTGGCATTGGCCTCATAGGCGTCGCTCTCCAGCCCGTCCCAGTTGCGGATTGCCTCGAAGATGCCGTTGAGCATCTTTTCGTGCATCTTGGAGCCGGCGACGATGCTGGCGACCTTCTGCTCTTCCTTGACCTTCCAGTTGATGAAATCCTCGATATCCGGGTGGTCGGCATCGACGATCACCATCTTGGCGGCGCGGCGGGTGGTGCCGCCGGACTTGATGGCGCCGGCGGCGCGGTCGCCGATCTTGAGGAAGCCCATGAGGCCGGAGGATTTGCCGCCGCCGGACAGGCGCTCGCCCTCGGCACGCAGCGAAGAGAAGTTGGTGCCGGTGCCCGAGCCGTATTTGAACAGCCGCGCCTCACGCACCCACAGGTCCATGATGCCGCCGTCGCTGACCAGATCGTCGGCGACGGACTGGATAAAGCAGGCATGCGGCTGCGGATGCTCATAGGCGGATTTGGATTTGGTCAGCTTGCCGGTCTTGTAATCGACGTAATAGTGGCCCTGGCCCGGGCCGTCGATCCCATAGGCCCAGTGCAGGCCGGTGTTGAACCATTGCGGGCTGTTCGGCGCGGCGGTCTGGCTGGCCAGCATGTGGCGCATCTCGTCGTAATAGGCCTGGGCATCGGCCTCGGTCGAGAAATAGCCGCCCTTCCAGCCCCAATAGGCCCATGCACCGGCCAGACGGTCAAAGACCTGCTTGGCAGAGGTTTCGCCGGTGCGGGGCGTGTCCTTGTCGGCGGGAACCGAGCGCCAGAGGAATTCCGGCACGCCCTTTTCGGCGACCTTCTTCAGCGCGGTCGGCACGCCGGCCTTGCGGAAATATTTCTGCGCGATGACGTCCGAGGCGACCTGGCTCCACTTCGCCGGCACTTCCAGCGTGTCGAGCTTGAACACCGTGGTGCCGTCGGGATTGCGGATCTCCGAACTCGTGGTGACGAATTCGATATTCGCATATGCGTCCTGGCCTGCCTCGGTGTATTTTCTTTCGATCTTCATCGCTGCCTCTGCTTCAGCTGGTGCCCAAATTCTTTGTCGGCGATGCAGGGACAGCGTTACCCAAAGCAGCCAAGCGATACGCCCGCTGCGGTCATGCGATATCTCGATGTGCGTTCTGTGTGTCCCCGCCGAGCATCACTATATCTAGTGGTATGCCGTCCGGCCCGCACAAATTGGCGCAAAATCCGCCTGAGGGTCAACGGCTTTTTTGGGGGCGACCCCGTATATTTTGTGTTGACGTATCAGGTGCACACAAGAGCTATGGCTTATCCGCGATTCATCCACATGACACCCGCCTGTGCGGCGTCGCACGGACCAAAGGGAAAACCGCCGGTTTCGGCGCAAGTTATCCACAGCTGTTCATAAAATGCCTGAACCGGGCGGCGCGGCCAGCGCGTCAGTCGAAAGGCCGTTACCGTGAGCCAGCGGCGCTGCTGAAAATTCAGGCAATCCGGCCGATCTGAGAAATCATGCGCCGCGCGGCCACCATATCTTGTGCGGAGTCATCGCAGTCACAGCCGCCCTCGGGCCACACGCCTGGCGGTGGCTGGGTCGTGTGAACCGCGCCGCGCCGGCGCTCCGACTGCCATCGGCGGCAGGGATAACGGTGGCCCCGGAGAGCAGCCGGCGATGTGGCACGGCGCGGCAAACGAAATAACATGAAAACTCGGATGGTCGGGGCGGCGAGATTCGAACTCACGACCTTCTGTACCCAAAACAGACGCGCTACCAGGCTGCGCCACGCCCCGACGGGTCTCGCATATAATCTGGCCTCCGGTTTGAAAAGAGGCAATTCACTCGCAGGGCCAGACCGGATCGGCAATCGCGGGATGCTGCATCTCGCTGCCGGGCACGATGCCCAGCCGCTCGGCCAGACCGCCATTGATTTCGAGCACGAATTGCACCGGTTCGCCGCTGGGAATGGGCGTGGTGTCATGCGGCACGGCCCGGGAATGGACCGTCACCACCCTGCCCTGAGCGTCGGCAAAGATCATGTCGAGCGGGATCAGCGTGTTCTTCATCCAGAACGTCGCCGCCCGCTCCGACGGGTAGACAAAGAGCATGCCCGCGGATGCGGGCATCTCCTCGACAAACATCAGCCCCTGGGCGCGTTCCTCCGCGTCGTCGGCCAGATCGACGCGAAACCGGGCACTGCCCCAGTCGCCGCGCAGCCAGACCGTATCGTCGCGACATTGCGCGACGGCCGGCCCCGCGAACAGCGCGGCGGCAAGGATCACGAGGCCGTAAGCGCGGCTTCCCATGCGTTCACCTCGGTGGCCATCAGACCGCGTTTGCCGTCGATCACCCGGATCGCCAGCGCCTCGCCCGGTTGCAGATCGGCAAGCCCCGATCGCCGAAGCACTTCGATATGGATGAACACGTCCTCGGCCTTGCCAAACACATTGGCAAAGCCGAACCCCTTGGCCTTGTCGAACCATTTCACCCGCGCAGGCTCCAGCCGTGCGGCGCGCATCACTTCGGGGTCGATGCCCTCGAAATCCGCAAGCGGCGCCCCCGCCGGAAGCTCCGGCGGGTCGATGCGGTGCACCTCGGTCGCCTGAATGCCCCGATCCGTACGTTGCACCGAGACCTCGATCCGCGCGCCATCGGCCACGGAACTCTGGCCGAAATTGCGCAGCACGTTCGCGTGCAACAGGATGTCCGGTCCGCCCTCGTCAGCGATTACGAATCCGAACCCCTTCACAGGATCGAACCACTTCACCTTCCCGAGAACGCGACGCGTCTCTTCGTCTTGCTGTGTCAACTGCGTTTCCATTGATCGTCTAGCGTATCCCCAGACCCTCTTGCGATAAGGCGAGGAGGAAATGCAAGCCTTCGCAACCTGTATTTTGTGACTGTTTGCAGTTCACGTGACGTGAAATTCACGGGTTCAGCCGTGAGATCGACCAGGAATCGGCGGGGTTCCGCCGCCGCCAGCGAAAACGGTCATGCAACCTGAAGGCACCATCTGCCCAGAATTCGATCTCCTCTGGGGTGATCCGATAGCCTCCCCAGAACGGCGGCCGCTTGGGCGAGGGTCCGTGGGAGGCAGTGACCTTGGCGACCTCGGCCATCAGCGCCGCGCGCGAAGACAAAGGCTGCGACTGCTGCGAGGCCCAGGCGCCGATGCGCGATTTGAGCGAGCGCGAGTTGTAATAGGCATCCGCCTGCGGCCCGTCTTCGCGGGTGACGGTGCCGCGCACCCGGATCTGCCGGCGCAGCGATTTCCAGTGCATCACAAAAGCCGCCTTGCCGGCGCTCTCGATCTCCTGCGCCTTGGCCGAGCCGTAATTGGTATAGAAGACAAAGGCGTCGTCCTCGATCTCCTTCAGCAGCACCATGCGTACATTTGGCAGCCCCTCTGCGTCGACGGTGGAGAGCGCGATGGCGTTGGGATCGTTGAGTTCTGCCTTTTCCGCTTCGGCGAGCCAGCTGCGCGCCAGGGCGAAAGGATCCTCGCCCGCAAAAATCCCCGTCCGGTCGGACATGTTCGTGTCTCCTTGCTGCACGATGACAGGCGCTAACCCTTGAAGCCCCCCCGGGCTTGGCCTAAAGGGTTTCGGAAACACCAATGCCGGGTGGAGGAAGGGTATGTCAAACACTCTGATGGCGGGCAAGCGCGGCCTGATCATGGGACTCGCCAACGACAAGTCGATTGCCTGGGGCATCGCAAAAGCGTTGCATGGTGCAGGCGCCGAGCTTGCCTTTTCCTATCAGGGGGACGCCCTGAAGAAACGCGTCGAGCCGTTGGCGGCGCAGCTGGACTCCGATCTGGTGCTGCCCTGCGATGTCGGCAGCGAAGAGTCCATCGACGAATTGTTCAATACGCTCAAGGAGAAATGGGACGGACTGGACTTCATCGTCCACGCCATCGGCTTCTCTGACAAGAGCGAACTGCGCGGTCGCTATGTCGACACGACGCGCGGCAATTTCATCACGACCATGGATATCTCGGTCTATTCCTTCACCGCGGTGATGCGGCGGGCGGAGAAGATGATGAGCCCGGGCAGCGCGGCGCTGACCCTCACCTATTACGGTGCCGAGCGGATCATGCCACACTATAATGTGATGGGCGTGGCCAAGGCGGCGCTGGAAGCTTCGGTGCGCTATCTCGCCGAGGATCTGGGCAAGGACGGCATTCGCGTCAATGCGATCTCCGCCGGCCCGATCAAGACGCTGGCCGCCTCCGGCATCGGCGATTTCCGCTACATCATGAAGTGGAACGAGTACAACTCGCCGCTGCGCCGCAATGTGACCATCGAAGATGTCGGCGGCTCGGCGCTTTACCTGCTGTCGGATCTGGGCGGCGGTGTCACCGGTGAGACCCACCATGTGGATGCGGGCTATCACGTCGTCGGCATGAAGGCCGTCGACGCGCCCGACATCACCAAGGGCTGAGGGGACGCGCATGGACCGGCTGCCGCACGAGAAGGGTTTTCACGTCAGCTGGGACCAGCTGCACCGCGATGCGCGGGCGCTGGCCTGGCGGCTTCAGGGGCACGGCCCCGACGAGGGCGGCGAATGGCGTGCGGTGGTGGCGATCACCCGGGGCGGCATGGCGCCGGCGATGATCGTGGCGCGCGAGCTCGACATCCGCATGGTCGATACGATCTCGGTGAAGAGCTACAATCACCAGACGCAGAGCGCCCCCAGGGTCATCAAATTCCCCGATATGGAGGTGATGGGCGACGGCACCGGCGTGCTGATCGTCGACGATCTGGTGGATACCGGCCGCACGCTGGAGGTGGTGCGCAGCCACCTGCCCAAGGCGCATGTGGCGACGGTCTATGCCAAGCCCAAGGGCAAGCCGATGGTCGACAGCTATATCACCGAGGTGAGCCAGGACACCTGGATCTTCTTCCCCTGGGACATGGCGCTGCAATATGTCGAGCCCTATCGCGGCACCTGACCCAACCGTCTGAGACCGCAAGAGTTTTCGAAAACTCTTGCAACTTCCTTCGAAGGAAGTTGCCCGCCCCGCGCCCGATCATGGCGCGGGGCGGTTTACGTCAGAGCGCCGTTTTCAGCGTCTCGCGCCAGGGCGTCGTCGGGCGCCCGATGAGCTGCGACAGCGTGGTGTCGTCGCTATAGAGCCCGCCCTGCGCCGCGCCCTTCTCGCTGTCGGCCAGCATGCCCGCCACCGGCGCCGGCAGCCCCGCGCCCTGCAAGGCCGCGTCGAAGGCCTCGGGCGTCATATCGGTATAGCCGATCTCCTTGCCGGACAGCTCCGACAGCGCCGCCGCGAATTCCGCCAGCGTGTAGGAGCTGTCGCCGGCCAGTTCGTAGATCGTGCCCGAGGCCGGCAGATCGCCCGTCAGCACGGCAGCAGCGGCGGCGGCGTAATCGGCGCGCGCGGCGCTGGAAATCCGGCCCTCGCCGGCAGCCCCCATCATGCCGCCATGCTCCAGCGCCGTGGGCACGCCCATGGTGTAATTCTCGGTGTACCAGCCGTTGCGCAGCAGCGCGTAGTGCAGGCCCGACGCCGCCAATGCCTGCTCGGTCGCCACATGTTCGCCCGGCAGCACGGTCAGCGGCGAGCTGTCGGCCCTGAGGATCGAAGTGTAGGCGACAAAGCCCACCCCCGCCGCCTTCGCCGCCGCGATGACATTGGCGTGCTGCGTGGCGCGCTGGCCGACCTCGCTGGAGGAGATCAGCAGCAGCCGCTCGACGCCGGCAAAGGCCGCCTCCAGCGCCGCCGAATCGTCATAGGACGCGATGCGCACGGTCACGCCCTTTGCCTCCAGCGGAGCTGCGGCCTCGGCGCGGCGCACCAGCGCGCCGACCTCGGAGGCGGGCACGCGGTCGAGCAGCGCGTCGATGGCGAGCGCGCCGAGCTGACCCGAGGCGCCGGTGACGAGATATTTCAACGATCCGGACATTGGGATCTCCTTCCTTTTCTTTTGTCTCTGTCTGGTCTATTTCCGCGATATGGTCTCGGATGTAGACCGCCAACCGAGACCCGTAAAGGAGGCACTTTTTCATGACCAGGGCACAGTCAGGTAACCGCCCCGCCTTCGACACGCTGATACAGATGGCGGCGCTGCACGGAGCACCGGACAATCCCGCCGCCTGCCCGATCCGTGACGTGCTCGACCGCGTCGGGCAGAAATGGACGCTGCTCATCCTCATCGCGCTCACCCCCGGGCCGCGTCGCTTCTCGGCGCTGCAACGGCAGGTGGGCGATATCTCGAAACGCATGCTGACCCAGAGCCTGAGGCAGCTCGAACGCGACGGGCTGATTTCGCGTCAGGTCTATCCGACCAAGCCACCCTCGGTGGAATACGCGCTGACCGAGCTGGGGCAATCGGCGCTCGACCCGATCGCGGTGCTGACCGACTGGGCCGACCGCAATCACGACCGCATCCGCGCCGCCCGCACCGCCTTTGACGCCACGGCGTGAGCGCGCCCCTTTTCGCCGCCGGATCATGCTGCTAGCGTGCCGCGACCTGTCGCGGGAGCCCCAGCACATGCCTCATCAGAGCCGCACCGAAGCCACTTTCACCCCGCCCGTTCCGGAGGCGAAACGCTGGATCGAGGGTGTCACCTTCCCGCCCGGGCGCCCGCTGCTCAATGTCAGCCAGGCCGCGCCGGTGGATCCGCCGCCGCCGGCGCTGCGCAAGGCGATGGCCGAGGCCATCGAGCGCCCGGAAACCCATCTCTATGGCCCGGTTCTGGGCCTGCCGGCGCTGCGGGCCGCGCTGGCAAAGGATTGGAGCGCGCATTACGGCGCCGAGGTGTCGCCCGGGCGCGTCGCCATCACCGCCGGCTGCAACCAGGCTTTTGCCGCGACGCTGGCGGCGCTTTGCGGCGAGGGCGACGAGGTGCTGCTGCCGACGCCTTGGTATTTCAATCACAAGATGTGGCTCGACATGCAGGGCGTGGTCACCGTGCCGCTGCCCACCGATGACGCGCTGCTGCCCGACGCCGAGACCGCCCGCGCGCTCATCACCCCGCGCACCCGCGCCATCGTATTGGTCTCGCCCAACAATCCCGGCGGCGTGGAATATCCCGCCGAGACCGTCGGCGCGCTTTACGATCTGGCGCGCGCGCATGGGCTGCGGCTGATCGTCGACGAGACCTACAAGGATTTCGACAGCCGTTCCGGCCCGCCGCACGATCTGCTGAGCCGCGAGGGGCACGAGACCACGCTGATCCAGCTCTACAGCTTTTCCAAGGCCTACCGGCTCACCGGCCACCGCGTCGGCGCGCTGCTCGCCGATCCGGCGCTTTTGAGCGAGATCGAGAAATTCCAGGACACGGTGGCGATCTGCCCGCCGCAGCTCGGCCAGATCGCGGCGCTCTGGGGGCTGGAGAATCTCTCGCAATGGGTGGCGCAGGAGCGTGACGAGATCCTCGACCGCGGCCGCGCCATCGCCGAGCAGATGCCGAAGCTCGAAGCGAAGGGCTGGCGGCTGAAGGGGCTCGGCGCCTATTTCGCCTATCTCGAACATCCCTTTGCCGAGTCCTCGGACGTGCTGGGGCCGCGCATGGTGCGCGATGCGGGAGTGCTCGCCCTGCCCGGCACCATGTTCGTGCCGGCAACCGACCCCGCCGGCGCGCGGCATTTCCGCCTCGCCTTCGCCAATATCGACCGTGCTGGCATCGCCGAGCTTTTCGACCGGCTCGCCGCGCTGGACTGGCCCCTTGCGGGGCCGGACGGCCCGGCGTAGACACGGGCGCCAGAGAGCAAGGGGAAGGGCAGTCATGGCGCGCGGCAAAGGCGGCATCACGAAATACATCGTCTGGGCAATCCTGATTGCCTCCTTCGTGGGATTCGGCGCCTTCGGGACGGTGAATTTCTCCGGCGGCGTCGGCAGCATCGGCACGGTGGGCGACACCGAGATTTCCACCAACGATTACGCCCGCGCCCTGCGCAACGAGATGAGCGCCTACGAGGCGCAGACCGGCGAGCCGATGACCGTGGAACAGGCGCGTCAGCTCGGCCTCACCGATCAGGTGCTGGCGCAGGTGGTCACCAGTGCCGCCATGGATGACGAGGCGGCGCGGATCGGCCTCTCCGTGGGCGACGAACGCGTGGCCGAAGAGTTGCGCAATATCCAGGCCTTCAATGGCTCTGACGGCACGTTCGACCGCTCGGCCTATGCCTATGCGTTGCAGAATGCCGGGCTTCAGGAGACCGAGTTCGAGGAGAGCCTGCGCCGCGACAGCGCCCGCTCGCTGCTTCAGGCGGCGATCCTCTCGGGCACCGCCCTGCCCGACACCTATGTCGAGACGCTGCTGGGCTATGCCGGCGAGACCCGCGCCTTTACCTGGGCGGCGCTCGGTCGCGATGCGCTGAGCACCGGGTTGCCGGTGCCCTCGGACGAGGAGCTTCAGGCCTGGTATGACGATCATCTAGATCTCTTCACCCTGCCAGAGACCAAGGTCATCAGCTATGCCTGGCTGACGCCCGACATGATCGTCGACACGGTCGAGGTCGACGAGGACACGCTGCGCGCCGCTTATGAGGAGCGGCATGCGGAGTTCAACATGCCCGAGCGGAGGCTGGTCGAGCGGCTGGTCTTTGCCGACGAGGCGGCGGCGCAGGCCGCGATGGACCGGATCGCCGCTGGCGAGGCGGATTTCGAGACGCTGGTGGAAGAGCGCGGGCTGGCACTGGCCGATACCGATCTGGGCGATCTGCCGAGGAACGAGCTCGGCGAGGCCGGCGACGCGGTGTTCGGTGCCGAGGTCGGCACGGTGGTGGGGCCCGCCCCCTCTTCGCTCGGCCCGGCGCTCTACCGTGTGAACGGCGTGCTGGAGGCGCATGAGGTGCCTTATGACGAGGCCGTGCCGGATCTGCGCGATGCGCTGGTGCTCGACCGCGCCCGCCGGGTGATCGAGGGCATGGCGCAGAGCCTCGACGACGAGCTGGCCGGCGGCGCCACGCTCGAAGACCTTGCCAATGAGACCGACATGGCGCTCGACCAGATCGACTGGACCGAGACCAGCGATGTGGGCATCGCTGGCTATGCCGCGTTCCGCGAGGCGGCGGAGGCGGTCACCGCCGACGATTACCCGGCGATCGAGGATCTGGGCGATGGCGGCATCTTTGCGCTGCGGCTCGATGAGCTGCGCGCCCCGGCGCCGCAGCCCTTCGACGAGGTGCGCGAGCGCGTCGCCACGCTCTGGGAAGAGGAGCAGGCAACGCAGGCGCTGGTCGCGCAGGCCGAAAGCCTCGCCACGCAGGTGGCCGACGGTGCCAGCTTCGAAGAGGCCGGGCTCGATCCCAATGCCGAAAGCGGCCTGACCCGCGACGCCCGCGTCGCCGACCTGCCGGCAGCGGTGCTGGAGGCGGTGTTCGACATGGCAGAGGGCGAGGCGCGCGCCCTGCCCGGCGACGGTGTGGCGCTGGTGGTCCGGCTCGACGGCGTGAGCCCGGTGGATATGGAAAGCGATCAGGTCCAGCAGCTCTCAGGGCTGCTGCGCGACCGCGCCGCCAACAGCGTGGCGCAGGATCTCTTCCGCGCGCTCAACGCCGATATCCAGTCCCGCGCCGGCATCAATATCGACCAGTCGGCGGTCAATGCCGTCCTCAGCAACTTGCAGTAAAGACCATGGCCACGCTCATCCCCGCTTTCGAAGACTTTGCCCGCGCCTATGAGGCCGGGCAGAACCAGGTGGTCTATGCCCGGCTGGCGGCGGATCTCGACACGCCGGTCTCGCTGATGCTGAAGCTGACGGGCGCCGCCAAGGACGCCTTCATGCTGGAATCGGTGACCGGCGGCGAGGTGCGCGGGCGCTATTCCATCATCGGGATGAAGCCGGATGTGGTCTGGAAATGCCACGGCACCGAGGCCGCGATCAACCGGCAGGCACGCTTCGATCCGGAGGCGTTCACGCCGCTGGAGGACGATCCGCTGACGGCGCTGCGCGCGCTGATCGAGGAAAGCCGCATCGAGCTGCCCGACGATCTGCCGCAATCGGCGGCGGGGCTCTTCGGCTATCTCGGCTATGACATGATCCGGCTGGTCGAGCATCTGCCGGATGTGAACCCCGATCCGCTCGGCCTGCCCGACGCGCTAATGCTGCGGCCCTCGGTCGTGGCGGTGCTCGACGGGGTCAAGGGCGAGGTCACGGTGGTATCGCCGGCCTGGGTCAATGCGGGGCTCTCGGCACGCGCCGCCTATGCGCAGGCCGCCGAGCGGGTGATGGACGCGGTGCGCGATCTCGAACGCGCGCTGCCGCAGGCGGGCCGCGAGCTGGGCGAGGCGCATGAGACCGGCGAGCCGGTGTCGAACTTCACCCGCGAGAGCTACAAGGCCGCCGTCGAGAAGGCCAAGGACTATATCCGCAAGGGCGATATCTTTCAGGTGGTGCCGGCGCAGCGCTGGACGCAGGACTTCCCGCTGCCGCCCTTCGCGCTCTACCGCTCGCTGCGGCGGACGAACCCCTCGCCCTTCATGTTCTATTTCAATTTCGGCGGCTTCCAGGTGATCGGCGCCTCGCCCGAGATCCTCGTGCGGGTCTTTGGCCGCGAGGTCACCATCCGGCCCATCGCCGGCACCCGCCCGCGCGGCGCCACGCCCGAGGAGGACCGCGCGCTCGAGGCCGATCTGCTGGCCGACAAGAAAGAGCTGGCGGAGCATCTCATGCTGCTCGATCTGGGCCGCAACGACACCGGCAAGGTGTCGAAGATCGGCACTGTGCGCCCGACCGAGAAATTCATCATCGAGCGGTACAGCCACGTCATGCATATCGTGTCGAACGTGGTGGGCGAGCTGGCCGAGGATCAGGACGCGCTGTCGGCGTTTTTCGCCGGCATGCCGGCGGGCACCGTTTCGGGCGCGCCCAAGGTGCGCGCGATGGAGATCATCGACGAGCTGGAACCGGAAAAACGCGGCGTCTATGGCGGCGGCGTGGGCTATTTCTCGGCGGGCGGCGACATGGATATGTGCATCGCTCTGCGCACCGCCATCGTGAAGGACGAAAAGCTCTATATCCAGGCCGGCGGCGGCATCGTCTATGACAGCGACCCCGAGGCGGAATATATGGAGACCGTGCACAAATCCAACGCCATCCGCCGCGCGGCGGCGGATGCGGCACGGTTCACCGGAACGGGCAATAGCTGAGGCCGTCGCCCGCCGGTCAGGCGGGTTTTTGTGCCACGAGGCAAAAGCTCATGGGGATCTGCGCGGCGCGGCCTTCGTAGATGTCGTATTCGGGTTCGCGGATCGTGTGCCCGAACTCCTTCAGCTCGACAAGGCTCAGCCCGGACCGGACGCAGGCGGTCACGATCTCGCCCAGCGGATGGATGAACCAGTAGCCGGTCTCGCCCTGCCCGTGGCTCTTGCCGTCATAGGTGATCGCCTCAGTCACCGCCTGCGGCTGGCGCTCGAAATAGCTGAAGGCCGGCTCGAAGGGTGTGGCGCTGTCGGGGTCGAAGACCTCCAGGAACGGATGGGTCTCGTAGATCACCAGATGACCGCCCGGCGCCAGCAGCCCGGCGACGGCACGGAAGAAGCCCGCCAGATCGGGCATCCAGTTGAGCACGCCGATGGTGATCAGCCCCAGATCGAACCGGCCCAGATCGTCGGGCAAGGCATAGATATCCGCCTCCAGAAGCTGCGGCGAGAGCCCCGCGGCTTCGGCGAGTTGCCGGCCCTGCGCCAGAAACGCGCCGGCCTGGTCGATGCCCAGCTCGGGCCGGATGCCGAGCGCGGCGAGGGACATCAGTTCGCGGGCATTGTTGCAGCCGATCTGCACGGCGGATTTGCCGGCGAGCTCCAGCGCCGTCAGCGTCTCCGTAAGCTGCGCGTCGAGCACCGAAAAGCCGGGCTGCGCCGCGCGCTCCAGCAGCGCGTCCCAATCCGCACCGCGCCCGTGCAGCGGCGCCGAGGCATTCCATGCGGCCCGGTTGGCCGCCGTGATGGCCTGCCATGTGTCCTCAGCCATACTCGGTCCCCTCCTCTGTCGGCCCGAAAAGACAGGCCGCGGCAGATGGTATTAAACAGAAAAACGGGGCGGTGAATACCGCCCCGTTTCCCCTGATCGTTCCGGCGCAGGGTCGAGACGCACCGGAACGAGCTGCATATTCCGTTCCGGAGCGGGCCCTTACTTGGTCAGGAGCTGCGCCTCGTGCTTTTTCAGCGAGCGGCGCGCCGCGCCATAGGCCTTGAGGCCCTCTTCGTGCTCAAGCTCCGGGAAGAGCTCGAAGATTTCCTGACGCTGCGCATCGCCGACACCTTTCAGCGACTGGTCGCCCGGCTGGAAGCTTTCGGTCCACGCGCCGTTCGACAGCACCACCTCGTGGTTGTCGAACATCATGTGGATATAGCTCACACCCAGCGTCTCCACCTCGTCCACCCCGTCGAGACCGGTCAGGTGCTTGGCTGCGGCCAGCACCTCGCGCTCTTCGAAGTAAAGCGCGGTCTTGTCGTTGGCCACCAGCACACGGTGGTTCGGCGAGACAAGCAGGTCGTGCTCGGGCAGGCTCTTGCCCAGCGAGCCCTGCTGGATCAGCACCGGGCGCAGATGCGGCTTGCGCGCCAGCTCGTGGCCGGTGAGATCCTTGCGACCGATCCAGCGGATCTCCTGGATGCCGTTGTCGCGGGTGATGACCCGGTCGCCGACCTCGAGATCCTCGACCAGACGCTCGCCCTGCGGGGTTGCGATCAGCGTGCCGGGGGTGAAGCAGGGCAGCACCTCGACGGTGACGAAGGCGCTGTCGCTGCCGCCGTTGCCGTCATCGACCGTATAGGTGAACGAGTCGTAGCCGGTGAAATCCTCGTCCGCGACGAAGGTCACGGTGCCGTCTTCGTTCAGCGTCACGGTACCGTTCGGCGCGTCGCCCAGCGAGGTGATCGTCAGCGGGTCGCCATCGGGATCGCTGTCGTTCTCGGTCGGGTCGAAGGTGACCGGCGAGGTCTGCGTGGTGGCATAGAGATCGTTCACCGCGTCGGGTGCGCCGTTCTCGCCCGGCGTCGTGTCCTCGCCGACGGTCACGACGATCTGCCCGTCATCGGTGCCGCCATTGCCGTCATCGACGGTGTAGGGGATCGTGTCGTTGCCGGTATAGCCGCTGTCGGGCGTATAGGTCACGGTGCCGTCTTCGTTCAGCGTCACGGTGCCGTTTTCCGGATCGCCGAGATCGGAGATGGTCAGCGGATCGCCATCGACATCGGTGTCGTTGAGCGTCGGGTCGAGGGTGACCGGCGTGTCCTCGGTGGTGTCGGCGGTGTCGTCATTTGCGACCGGCGCGTCGTTCACCGGGGTCACCGTCACGGCGACATTGGCCGAGGCAGAGTTGCCGTCGGGATCTTGGACCGTGTAGGTGATATCCGCCGGGCCGTTGTAATCGGCATCGGGCGTAAAGGTCAGCGTGTTGTCATCGTTGACCGTCACGGTGCCGTTGGTCGCGGTGGCGCCGGTCACGGTCAGCGGATCGCCCTGCGGATCGCTGTCATTGGCCAGCACGTCGATCACGACGGCCACGTCCTCATCGGTGGTCACCGCATCGTCAACCGCCACCGGCATGTCGTCGCCGCTGTCGGTGGTCGAGAAGTTGACGTCGGAGATCAGCACACCCTGCGTGGAGTTGCCACCGTTCTCGTAAACGACCTCGATGCGCGAAACCGGCCCGGCGATGTTCACCTGAACGGTGCCGTCCTGCTCCGCGAAGGACGTGACCTCGTCGCCGGTGGCCGTATCGCCGCTCAGGCTGGTGCCGCCGCCGAGCGCGGTCATGTTCACCTCGACCGGGTTGCCCTCGGCGTCGTAGGCGAGAATGGTCACATTGTCCTGAAAGCTTTCGCCCTCGCCGCCAAGCAGGCGGGCATATTCGGCCAGATCGCCGAGATCGCCGCCCGTGCCGCCATCGACGTCGTTCAGCAGGAACGAAACATTCTCAACCGAATCGCCGTAAGTGTCGTTGCTGGCGCGGAAATCGAGCACGGTGGTTGAGGTCGAGGACACGGTGCCGCCGCCGTCACCGCCGGTGCCGAACAGCTTGAGGTGCGAATTGGGATCGAAGTCGGATCCCTCGGGCACGTAACCGTCATAGGTGACGGTAAAGGCCTGGGCCTCGTCGTCCTGCGCGGTAAATGTGATGTCGACGGCCACGCCGCCGGTATCGACGGTGGCGCTCACCCCATCGGGCGCGGTGTCGTCAAGGTTGGTGCCGTAAGCGCCGAGCGCGCTCCAATCCAGAACCAGATCAGCCATTGTTTTCGACCCTCATTACGTCAGACGGGGACAGGCCCCCGAACCGCTTCCACGGTGGCAGCACAGCACTGTGCCGCCTGGTTTCGTCGCTCGTCATGCCTGCAAGGTCTGCGTCGGGATCGCGTGCCTCAACCCACATTCTACGTGGACAAAGAACGCCGTGGCGGCGGCGGGGCTTCTCCCCTTGCGCGTCCCTAACGCATCCATGCGGATGCAAGACAGTTCAGCGGCCGCCCCCGTGGCCAGCAGTCTTCACCCCCCAGTTGGGCTTGAGGAATTAATAAGGCCGCTGCGCATCCACTCAAAGCGGAAAATGGCGCAAAAGGGGCGTATCGGTCGGATGATCGGCAAGTTTTCACCAAATTTTCAAAGGTGTTCCGGGGCGCATTTGAGAGCATTGTTTCCGGTTTCGGAGGGGTTGCCCCTGCCTCTTCCTCAATAAAACAAGGCCGTCTGGCATCGCCGTCACGGCCGATACGCGGCATATTGTCGGGGCGTGGGAAACAGTTCGCGGGCGCCGTGCCGTGACGCGATTTCTTAGGACCTTTGCGGAAAATGTGGCGATCTCTGTTCCGGCAGCGTGGTCAATCTACCCTAGCGGAAGGGATTGGACGCCAATGCCACGGCCCGCCGTCCAAAAAATGCGAATCATTCGACGAAAAAAAGACGCGAATCGGATTCTCTGGCGAAACCTTCGAGCAGAAAGGCGGAAATGCGGCACCGCCTGACGAGTCAGACCAAGTTGGTGATCCAGCGGCACTGATAGGGTGCCATCTCCACCGCGCCTGCCGTGACCTCTTCGCCGCTCAAAAGGTCGACCCACTTCTCGTCGGCGATCAGGTTGAGATCGCCCGCCGGGATCTCGATCGTCTCGCCGCTGACATTGTGCAGCGCAAAGATCGACTGCGCGCGGTCGAGCGACTGACGCCAGAGGCCAAAGATGCGCTGGTCGAGATTCAGCGTGAACTGCGTCGCGTTGGGGTGAAAGCCCGGCTGCTCGGCGCGCAGCTTCAGCCGCTCCGACAGCGCCGCCAGCACCCGTGCGTGCAAGCTTTCCGGATCGGCGAGCCGCTCCTGAAGCTCGGGATAGTTCCAGCGGTGGCGGTTGATCGCCCGGTTCATGCCGCGCCGCTCCACCGCCTCGAGATCGTTGGGCGTGGCCAGCATGGAATGGATGTAGAAGGCCGGGATCCCCTCCAGCGACATCATGATGGTCTGCGAGCAGAGGAAGCGCGCGAAGTGATGATCGTCGGCGCCCTGGAAGGTGCGCCCCATCGCCTCGAAATACGAGCAGTTGAGCTCATAGGGCGCCTCGCCGCCACCGGGCAGCGAGCGCATCGAGACCAGCCCGCCGATCTCGCGTATCGTGTCGATCACCTGGCCGATCTCGGGCGGCGGCAGCAGCCCCTCGGCGGGGCGCATGCCGATGCCGTCATGGCTGGCGGTGAAGTTGAGATAGGCACAGCCCAGCGGCGCCGGTGGCATGGTGCGCTGCCAGTCGATCAGGTATTTCGCGCTGCCCGACATCATCGCGTGCAGGATCAGCGGCGGCAGCGGGAAGTTGTAGACCACATGCGCCTCGTTGCGCCGGCCGAAATAGCTGAGGTTCTCGGCCTTGGGCACATTGGTCTCGGTCAGCAGGATCACCGTCTCGGTGGTGTAATCCATCAGCAGCCGCATGAGCTGGATCACCGCATGGGTCTGCGGCAGGTGGATGCAGTTGGTGCCGAGCTGCTTCCACAGGAAGGCCACCGCATCCAGCCGGATGATCCGCACCCCCATGTCGATATGCAGCCGGATGATGCGAATGATCTCCAACAGCACCTCGGGATTGCGGAAATCCAGGTCGATCTGGTCGTGGCTGAAGGTGCACCAGACATACCGGGTGCCCATCGCCGTCTCGACCTCCTGCAGGAGCGGCGTGGTGCGCGGGCGCACCACCATCGAGACATCGTCGGACGGATCGGCCTCGAAAAAGAACTTGTCATAGGGCGCCTGCCCCTGCCGGTAGGCGTTGAACCACACCCCCTGGCTGGAAACGTGGTTCAGCACCAGATCCGACATCAGGTGGAATTCGGAGCTGATGCGGGTGATGTCCGACCATTCGCCGAGCTGCGGATTCACCTTGCGGTAATCGGTGACCGCGAACCCGTCATCGGAGGTGAAGGGAAAGAACGGCAGGATATGCACCCCGTTCACCACGCCCTTCATATGGGTGAGCAGGAAATCATGCATCAGGTCGAGCGGCTTGTGAAAACCGTCGATCAGGCTGTCGCCATAGGTGATCAGCACCGCGTCGTTCTGCGTCCAGAGATTGTTGCCCGGCTTGCGCGGCTGTTTGCGGCGGTGCTTCTCTTCGGGCCAGAACGCCTCGATCACCTGGCTGGTGAGAATATGGGCGTCCAGCTCGGGATAGATGAAGCGGAGCAGTTCGGACAATCTGGCGCTGAAGGAGCTCTCGGTCATGAAATCTCTTTTGGCGTAGGGTGGTCTGACGGAGGCCGCTCGGCCCGGCGAGGCGGAGAATTTTGCCCCCGCGACCCTTTTGCGGCAAGCCGCTCCTTTCCGGTTAAGACGTTCAAAGCGCTTTCACAAGTCAAATGTCCCCGTCACCCCGCCGTTGCGGTGCAGCATGTCGCTGGCTGACCGGATCAGGTCGCGCCCGGGCCGCGCGCTGCGCGGAATACCGGCTAGAGGCAGAGAGCGGGCTTGACGCCGGACGCCGCGCGCGCCACCCAGACCCGCAGCGACAACCCACCCTTTTACAGGATCCGCCGGATGAGCTCCTACGCCCTGACCGTCAAATGCCCTTCGACCCGCGGCATCGTGGCCGCCATCGCCACGTTCCTCGCCGAACAGGGCTGCAATATCACCGACAGCGCCCAGTTCGACGATCTGGAGACCGGCAATTTCTTCATGCGGGTGAGCTTCCAGAGCGAGACCGGTGCCGATCTCGCCATGCTGGAGAGCGCCTTTGCCGATGTCGCCGGGACGCTGGGCATGGACTACGCCTTCCACGACGAGAGCCAGAAGATGAAGGTCATCATCATGGTCTCGCGCTTCGGCCATTGTCTCAACGACCTGCTCTATCGCTGGCGCATCGGCGCGCTGCCGATCGACATCGTGGCGGTGATCTCGAACCACATGGACTATCAGAAGGTGGTGGTGAACCACGACATCCCCTTCCACTGCATCAAGGTCACCAAGGAGAACAAGCCGCAGGCCGAGCGCCGCATCATGGAGGTGGTCGAGGAAACCGGCGCCGAGCTGGTGGTGCTTGCGCGCTACATGCAGATCCTCTCGGATGAAATGTGTCAGAAGATGTCGGGACGGATCATCAATATCCACCACTCCTTCCTGCCGTCCTTCAAGGGCGCGAACCCGTACAAGCAGGCGTTCGAGCGGGGGGTGAAGCTCATCGGCGCGACGTCGCATTACGTGACCGCCGATCTCGACGAAGGCCCGATCATCGAGCAGGACACGGTGCGGGTGACGCATGCGCAGTCGCCCGAGGATTACGTGTCGCTGGGGCGCGATGTGGAGGCCTCGGTGCTGGCCCGGGCGATCCACGCGCATATCCACCGGCGGGTGTTCCTGAACGGCAACAAGACGGTGGTGTTCCCGGCCTCGCCGGGCAGCTACGCCTCCGAGCGCATGGGCTGAGCGCGGCGCCTGCGGCGCCGGGGTTGAGTATTTGCAGAAAGATGAAGATGCGGGCGCGGCACCTCATAAGGGGCCGCGCCTTTTTCGGTCAGGTCGCGTTTGCGAGGCCGGAGAGTACCGCGTCGGCGGCGCGTTCGCCCGGCGGCGGGCCGCCGCGTCCGAGCCGCTCCATGGTGAGCTGCATGGCGCGGGCCTGCTCCTGCGGCGCGTCGAGCACGCCTAGCAGCGCCTTTGCGATGGGATCGGGGCGGCAGGCCTCGCCGATGAATTCCGGCACCGCGCGGGTCTCGGAGACCAGATTGACCAGCGTCACCGTGTCGACGCGCAGCAGCCGCCCGATGATCTGGCGCGACAGAAAGCCCATATCGTAGGCCACCACCATCGGCGTGCCCGCCGCCGCCAGCTCCAGCGAGACCGTGCCGGAGGCCGCCAGCGCCACATCCGCGGCGGCAAAGGCCGCGCGTTTCTCTGTCGCCATCGCGTCGCCCAGGCGCGCGGGATCGAGGATCAGCGGTGCGCCCGGCCAGCCGGCGCAGAGCTCGCGCACCAGCCCCGCCACCGCCGCCGCCGCCGGGAGCACCAACCGCAGATCGGGGCGGTCGCGGTGCAGCCGCGCGGCGACCTCGCCGAAGACCGGCGCCAGCCGCGTCACCTCGGAGCGCCGAGAGCCCGGCAGCATCAGCGCCAGCGGCGCCTCGCCCAGCCCGTGGCGGGCGCGGAACGCCGCCACCTCGGCGGCGCTCGCCTGCGGGTCGGTCACCACCGGGTGGCCGACAAAATCGCAGCGCATGCCGGCAGCCTGCATATAGGGCGGCTCGAACGGCAGCAGCGCCAGCACCTGATCCACATGACGCGCCATCTTTGCCGCACGCCCCGGGCGCCAAGCCCAGACCGTGGGCGCCACGTAATGCACCACGCGGATATCGGAGCGCGCCTTGACCAGCTTGGCCACGCGCAGCGAGAATTCCGGCAGATCGACGGTGACCAACACATCGGGCTTTGCGGCGATCACCGCCTCGGCGGTCTCGCGGATGCGGCGCTTGAGGTGGCGGTATTGCGCAAGGATCTCGGCGATGCCCATGATCGAGATCTCGTCCATGGGAAACAGGCTGTCGAGCCCCTCGCCCAGCATGCGCTCGCCGCCGATGCCGGTGAAGCGGATATCGGGCACCCTGCCCCTGAGCCCGGCCATCAGCGCAGCCCCCAGCCTGTCGCCCGAAGGCTCGCCCGCGATCACGAAGACATGCATGGGTCAGACCTTCCGTGCCAGAAGAAAGAGACCGGCCTCATCCAGCCGGCGGAGCAGCGCGGGCCGGTCGAGCACCATGACCCCGCGCGCGTCGATGACGATGCCGGAAAGCCCGGCGCGAATGGCGCCTTTGGCGGTATTCGGCCCGATCACCGGCAGATCGGCGCGGCGCTCCTGGCGGAATTTCGGCCCCTTGAAGAGAATGCCGCCGGTGCCGGGGGCGGCTTCGGGCAGGCGCGCCAGCATGGCGTCGGTGCCGGCATCGTCTTCCTGCACCACCACGCGACCCTCACGGATCACGCAGGCCTGGCCGAGATCGGCGCGGCCCTGATCGACGCTGATCCGGTCGGCCAGCGCTATGTCGCGCGCCAGATCCGGCCCCGGCTGCGCGCGGGTCGCCACGCCCTCCGGCATCAGCAGCGCCGGCGCCACCTCATGCGCGCCCACCACCTCGAATCCCGCCTCTTCGAGCAGGCTGATGACGATGCGCAGCGCGCCGTCATCGCCGCGCCGGATCGCGCGGCGGATGGCGGGCAGCATCAGCGCCGTGCGCCAGTCGAGCCGCGTGAACCGGATCTCGGGGCGGCGCACCCGGCCGCACATGCAGATCCGCGTGACGCCGCGCGCCTTCAGCCAGTGCAGGAAGCCGCCCAGACGCTCGATGCGGAAGCTCTTGTCCACGTCGAGCCCCTCGGGGCGGTAGGGCTCCAGCGCGCAGATCAGCGGCGGCTCGGGCGCGGCCTCGGCCACCGCGCGCGGCAGGGCGCCCTGCCCGGCGATCAGCGCCAGCACCGGGCTCAGCCCGGCGTCAGGAAGTGGCGGTCGCTGTCGCCGAGGATGAAGGCGACGATCTCGCGCACATAGGCGCTCTGGGTCTCGTCGCCGAGCCGTCTGGCGCGGTCGGCAAAGGCGCCCTCGCCCTGTGCCAGCATCTGGAAGGCGGCGCGCAGCGCGGTGATGTCGCTGCGGCTGACGCCCTTGCGCTTGAGGCCGACGAGGTTCAGCCCGTCGAGCTTGCCGCGCGGCGCCTGTACCAGACCGTAGGGAATGACGTCGTTGGTCACCATGGTGACTGCGCCGATGATCGCGCCGCGCCCGATGCGCACCCATTGGTGCACGCCGGAAAGACCGCCGACGATCACGTCGTCCTCGAGCACGCAATGGCCGGCGACCGATGCGTGGTTGACCAGGATCACCCGGTCGCCCACCTGCGCGTCATGCGCCACATGGCAGCCCGCCATGAACAGCCCGTCGTCGCCGACGCGGGTGACGCCGCCGCCACCCTCGGTGCCGCAGTTCATGGTGACATGCTCGCGGATGCGGTTGCGCTTGCCGATCACCAGACGGGTCTTTTCGCCCTTGAACTTGAGATCCTGCGGGATCTCTCCGATCACCGAAAACGGAAAGATGATCGTCTCGTCGCCGATCTCGGTCTCGCCGGTGACCACCACATGCGATTTCAGCTCGACGCCTTTGCCCAGGACGGCCTGCGGACCGACATGGCAGAACGGGCCGATGCGGCAGCCGTCGCCGATCTGCGCACCCTCTTCGACATAGGCGCTGGGATGGATCTCCGGCTGGGTCACGTCGGCAGGTCCATCATCGCGGTGAATTCGACCTCGGTGGCCATCTCGCCATCGACCTCGGCCACGCCGCCGAATTTCCAGATCTTGCCGCCAGGGCGCCCGCGCAGCGTATTGAGCGTCATGCGGAGCTGGTCGCCGGGGCGCACCATGCGGCGGAATTTGCACTTGTCGATGGACATGAAATAGACCTTGAGATCCTTGTCGGCGAGATCCAGCGCGACCCCCACCATCACCGCTGTGGTCTGCGCCATCGCCTCGACGATGGTGACGCCCGGCATGATCGGCTGACCCGGGAAATGCCCCTGGAAATGCGGCTCGTTCATCGTGACGTTCTTGATGCCGACCGCGGATTTGTAGCCGTCGATATCGACCACCCGGTCCACCAGCAGGAACGGGTAACGATGCGGCAGGATGCGCAGGATAAGATCGATATCCGCGGAAAGCAGGGGCTCGGTCATTCTTGGCCTTTCAACTCCATTTATCGCAGACGTCCCTAGCAATAGCGCGGCGTTGGGGCAAGCTGCGCCGTGGCTGCCGCCACACCGCGCGGGGCGCTATTCCTGCGCGGCGGGCGCCTCTTCGGTGGCCGTGCCGCCGGTCTCGCCCTGCGGCGCACCGTCGCCGATGGCGGCGTCGATCCTGGCGATGGCTGTGTCGGTGATGTCGATCACCCCGGCGGACAGGAACACCGTGCGCTTGTCGAGGATCACCGCCGCGCCGGCCTCGCGCATGAGCTGCGCCAGCACCGGCTCGGCGGCGGCGAGGAACTGGCGGCGGCGCTCTTCCGAGAGATTGCCGAGCGAGCGTGCCTTGGTGTCCTGCTCGCGGCGCAGCTCCTGCACCTTCTGGTCGAAGGCTTCGGCCAGCGCGCGGAACTCCGACGGGCTCAGCGTCGCGCGCTTTTCGGTGAGATCCTTTTCCTCGGCCGTAAGCTCTGCCTCGATGCGCCGGTTTTCCGCCGCGATCTCAGAGCCTTCGGCCTCGAGCATGCGGGTGATGCGCTGGCCATAGGCGCTCTCGGCAAACAGCCGGTCGATCTCCACCGTCAGAATCTGGCTCTGTACGACGCCGGGCTGCACGCTGTCCTGCGCCGCAGCCGCGACGCAGGAAAAGCTCAGCCCAAGCGCCAGCGCCCAGAGCCGAAACAGCCCTGCCATCTCAGAACTCGGTCGAGATCGACAGGCTGAAATTCTGTTCGCGGTCGTGCTCTTCCTTTTGCACCGGGCGCGAGAAGTTCAGCCGCAGCGGGCCGAAGGCAGAGTCCCAGAACACCGAGACGCCAACCACCTGTCGGGCCTTGAACTCGTCATAGAGGATCTTGTTCGTGGTCGAATCCTTGGTGGAATCCGACAGCCCCCAGACCGAGCCGATATCGTAGAAGACACCGCCAGAGATACCGTATTCCTCAGGCAGACCGATGGGGAATTCCGCCTCGAGCCGCGCCACGGCGAAATAGTTGCCGCCAAGGCCGTCATCGACATCGGTGGTGGAATCGTATTCGCGCGGGCCGATGCCGCCGTATTCGAAGCCGCGCATGGTGGAATCGCTCAGCAGGTACCGATCGGTGACCCGGCTTTCGCCGCTGGAATAATGCAGTGCCCCGGCCTCGAAAGAGGCGCGCAGCGTGACCTCTTCGTTCCAGACCTTGGTCTGCGCGACCGCGCGCAGGTTGGTCTTGATGAAGCTGGTGTCGCCGCCGACGCCGCCGAAATCCTGGCCAAACTCCAGCAGCACACCGGCATTCGGGTTCAACCCGGTGCGCCGCGTGTCATAGCTGAACGTATAGCCGATGCTGCTGTCGATGCGGCTGCCATCCTCCTCTTCGGCGCGGATGACCTGGCCGGCATCGTCGTCGTCGGTATTCGAAATATCCGTGTACCGCGCGGTGTAGCGCAGGCTCAGACGGCTGTTTTCCGAGATCGGAAAGCTGAAGCTGGGGCGGAACTCGCCCTCGGCTGTGTCGAACTCGGCGTATTCGTTGTCCGTCTCGGTATACCCGAGTGCGAGACCGAAGGCGACGTCACGGCCCAGGAAGGCCGGCTCGACAAAGTTGAAATTGTAGCTCGACGCCGAGGAGGCGGTGTTGATGCCCAGCGAGAGGATCTGGCCGCGGCCCAGAAAGTTGGTCTCGCGGAAGGAGATCGCCGCGCCGAAGCCGCTGGTTGTCGAATAGGAGCCACCGAAACCGATGGCGCCGGTGGGCTGTTCATCGACATTCACGTCGATCACCACCTGCTGCGGCGTGGTGCCTTCGCGGGCCTCGACATTGGCGTCGGCGAAATATCCCAGCGCCCGGATGCGTTCCGCAGCCTCGCGAATGGCACGCGGATTGAACGGGTCGCCCTCTGCGGTGTCGAACTGGCGGCGCACCACGCGGTCGAGCGTGGTGGTGTTGCCCTCGATGTCGATGCGTTCGACAAAGACGCGCGGGCCACGGGTGAGCATGAATTCCACATCGAGCGTCAGGTCGCGGTCGTTGCGGGTGACACGCGGGTCGACGCGGACGAAGTTCAGCCCCTCCTGCACGGCGAGCCGCTCAAGCCGGGCGATCTCGTTCTCGACCAGCGAGGGCGAATAGGTCTTGCCGGATTTGAGCTTAACGACGCTCTGGAACAGCTCGGGATCGACCTCGGCCAGATCGGACGACACCGTCACGTCGCCGAAGGAGAACTGCTGCCCTTCCTCGACATTGAAGGTCACGAAATAGCCGTCGCGCTCCTCGGCCAGCTCGGCATTCACACCGGTGATGCGGAAATCGACATAACCGCGCGAGGCGTAGAAATCCTGAAGCAGCTGGCGGTCGAAGGCGATGCGGTCCTCGATGAACGTATCGGAGCGGATGATCGCGCGCAGCAGGCCGGCCTGCTTGGTTTCCAGCACCCGGCGCAGGCGCCGGTCGGAATAGGCGTCGTTGCCGACGAAACCGATGCGCTCGATCTCGGTCACGCCGCCCTCGAAGATCTCATAGACCAGATCGACGCGGTTCTCGGAGCGCTTGATCAGCTTGGGCGTCACCCGGGCGGAGACACGGCCCTGCTGGGTATAGGCCTCGGCAATGGACTGCGCGTCCTGCTCGGCGACGCTCGGGCTGTAGACGCGGCGCGACTGCGACCGCACGATCTGCGCCAGATCCTCGTCCTTCATGCGGCTGTTGCCCTCGAAGGCGATGCGGTTGATCGTCGGGTATTCCACGACCCGGATCACCAGCGTGTTGCCCTGCGGCAGGATCTCCACGGTTTCGAAGAGGCCCGAGGCGGAAATACGCTGATAGGCATCGTTGAGCTGGGCGGCGCTGACGGGGGCGCCGCGCGCAATGCCGGCATAGCTCAGAATGGTGCCCGGCTCGATGCGCTGATTGCCCTCGATCGAGACATTGCTGAACGAGAAGGTCTGTGCCTCTGCCGGTTCCGGAAGCGCCGTGAAAGCCATTGAAATCGCGACAGAAACCGCCGCGAGCGAGGTACTGGTTTTGAAAATGCGCTTAAAACGCGGGGAACGGTTTCCCCAAAGCCCGTTGGTCATACTGCCGATCCACTCCGCCGTATTTTTCAACGTGAGTATCGGGATCGGCGCGGCTTGTCAAAAGCCGAAGCGCCCTGTCTTTAAAGCGATCCCAGAAAGGCACCGAAATACAACGCCGCGATGATCGTGAAGACGTAAAGCAGACGGTCCCAGTTGATGCTGAGCAGGAGGCCGAGGCTATGATATCCGGACTGAATCGTTTGCATATTGGCACACTGGTAGCTGGTGGTTTCCAGTCTCTAAAATAGAGGTCCAATGTGGCTGAATTGCGGCATCGTCGCGCTGGCAATTGGGCATTCGCCAGCGCGCCGGGACCGGTTACGGGCAGAACAGATCGTTGGTCAGGGCAAAGGCCATGAGCCCCAGGATCAGCACCAGACCGATCGACATCATCACGTTCAGCGCACGGTCCGACGGCGGGCGCCCGCGCACCGCCTCCCAGGCGTGGAACACCAGATGCCCGCCATCGAGCACCGGCACCGGGAACAGGTTGAGCAGCCCCACGGCGGTGGAGAGCACCGCGATGAAGGTGATGAAGCTCTGCCCGCCCTGGCTGGCCATGGCGCCGGAGGTCTGGGCGATTCCGATGGGGCCGGAGAGGTTGCAGGAAGAGATATTGCCGACGATCATGTTCCACAGCCCCGAGAGCGAGCCGGTGATGATCGACCAGGTCCGCTCCACCCCGCCGGTAAAGGCCTCGACGGGGCCGACCATGCCGGTCGCCGGCTCAAAGGCCAGCCCGCCGACGATACCGATGCGGTAGACGGTCTGATAGCCACCCTCGGGCAGCGGTTCGTCGGTGCGTTTGGGGGTCATCTCGACGGACAGCTCTTCGCCGTCGCGCCAGACGGTCAGTGCAAGCGGCGCGCCTTCGGATCCCTCGACCTTTTCCTTGAGCTGGTCAAAGGCATAGGCCTCGTCGCCGTCGATGGCGGTGATGATGTCGCCCGGCTCCAGCCCCGCCTCGTAGGCCGCCGAGCGCGGCACGATCTGCGTGGCGATGGGCGGATAGACATAGGGGCCATCGACCTCCGTCGCCTGCCCGTCGCGCTCTACCGTATAAGGCAGTACCGCCTGATGCGGCAGCGCCTCCATGAAGTCCCCGAACGCCTCGCTATCGGTGAAATCGGGCAGCGGCTCACCGCCGATTTCGAGAATCACGTCGCCTTCGCGCAGATCCTGCGCCACCGGCAGCGCGCGCAGCTCGCCCACGGTGAAGGGCTCGGTCACCTTGCCCTGCACCATGAAGATGCCGGTAAAGATCAGGATCGTGAGGATGAAGTTGAACACCGGCCCGGCGGCGACGGTCGCCGCCCGCGCCCAGATCGGCGCACCGTTCATCGTGTGGCGCAGCTCTTCGTCCGACATATGCGACATGGCGTCGAGATCGGCCCCGCCGCTGGCATTCGAATCGCCGCGAAACTTTACGTAACCGCCAAAGGGCAGCGCCGCGATCTGCCATTTCGTGCCGCGCTTGTCATGGCGCGACCAGATCACCGGCCCGAAGCCCAGCGAAAAGACATCCGCCTCGATCCCGGTCCAGCGCCCGACGATGTAATGACCGTATTCGTGGATGGCCACGATGATCGACAGCGCGATCACGAAAGCGACCAGCGTGTAGAGCACGCCACCGAATTGCGGGATCATTTGGGTGATGTCCAAAAGCTCTGCCTCTCAATCTTGGGTAATGATCTCGTCCGCGGTCACACGGGCGAAATGGTCTGCGGCACGCACGTTATCAAGGGTGATGCCGGCAGTAATGAGGCCGCTTTGCGCCGAAACACGGTTAAGTGTTTCTTCAACAACCTCCGCCATGCGCAGAAACCCGATGCGCCGCGCGATAAACGCGTCGAGCGCGCGCTCCTTGGCGGCGTTGAACACCGCCCCTGCGAGCCCGCCAGCCGCCATGACCTCGCGTGCCAGCCGCAGCGCCGGCCAGCGCGTTTCGCAGGCGTTGCGGAAGGTGAACTGACCGAGCTTGACGAGATCGAGCCGCGCCACCGGCAGCGTCTTGCGCTCGGGGTAATGCAGCGCGAAGCCGATGGCGTGGCGCATATCGGGCGGCCCGACATGGGCCATCAGCGCGCCGTCGCGAAAACCGACCAGCGCGTGGATCATCGATTCGGGATGCACCAGCACTTCGATCAGCGCCGGGTCGATATCGAAAAACTCTTTGGTCTCTATAACTTCCAGAGCCTTGTTGAACATGGACGCGCTGTCGATGGTGATCCGCTGTCCCATGTCCCAGTTGGGATGGGTCGCGGCCTCTTCGGGCGTCGCGCCGGCCAGCTTTTCCAGCGGCCAGTCGCGGAAGGCGCCGCCGCTGGCGGTGATGATCACCCGCTCGACCGCGGCGATATCCTCGCCGATCAGCGCCTGAAACACCGCCGAATGCTCGCTGTCCACCGGCAGCACCGCGCCGCCATGGGCGCGCGCGGTCTGCATCACCAGCGGTCCGGCGCAGACCATGCTTTCCTTGTTGGCCAGCGCCAGCGTTGCGCCCTGCTCCAGCGCCGCGAGCCCCGGCGGCAGCCCCGCCGCGCCGACGATGGCCGACATCACCCAATCCGCAGGGCGCCGCGCCGCCTCGATCAGCGCGGCCTCTCCGGCCGCCGCCTCGACACCGCTGCCGGCCAGCCGCTCGCGCAGCTCGGACAGCCGTGCCACCTCGGCGGTCACCGCGATCTCGGCGTTGAGTTTGCGTGCGTCTTCCGCCAGTTGCGCGACGTTCCTGCCACCGCTCAGCGCGACGACATGATAAGTTTCCGGGTCGCGCGCGATCAGGTCGATGGTGCTTTGTCCGATCGACCCGGTGGCGCCGAAAATACTGATGCGCCTCATTCCACCCCCGGCGGGAAATCCACGATCTGCCCGGCGATCAGCAGGAACAGCGCCGCGCCCAGCATGCCGTCGAACCGGTCGAGCAGCCCGCCATGGCCCGGCAGCAGCGCCGAGCTGTCCTTGACCCCTGCCCGCCGCTTGATGGCACTCTCGGCGATATCGCCGATCTGGCTGGCCATGGAGATCGCGATGGAGACCCCTGCCAGCCCCGGCCCCGCATGCGTCGTGCCGGCAAAGAGCAGCCCGACCACGGCGGCGCCGGTCCAGCCGGCCACGGCGCCCGACCAGGTCTTCTTCGGGCTGACGCGCGGCCAGAGCTTCGGCCCGCCAATGGCGCGCCCGGCGAAATAGCCCGCGACATCGGTGACCACGACCACCAGCACCATCCACAGCATCCAGGTCAGGCCGAAATCCGAGCGCAGCGCCATGATGCCGTACCCCGCCAGCATGATCAGCGCGGTAAAGACCGAATAGGTCACGCCGCCGCGCTCCATCTGGCCGAAACCCGCCATCGAGGGCAGCAGCAAGAGTGGCAGCGCCAGCGCCGGCGGCAGGTAGATCGCCGCCAGCGCGCAGCTGCCGGCCACCAGCGCCAGCACCCGGGACGAGCGCTGCCGCGCTGTGTCGAGCATCTGCACCAGTTCCCAGACCATCACGCCGCAGCTGAGCGCGATCAGCCCGCGCCAGAAGATCCCGCCGAGCCAGACCGCGCCGAGGCCGATGACGATCAGCCCCGCCGCCGAGATCACCCGGGGCCGCAGATCCGTCCAGCGCGACGCGGTCATGCCTTCACGCCCCCGTAGCGGCGGTCGCGGGTGCCATAGGCACCGACCAGCTTGCCGAACTCGCCGGCGCCGAAATCGGGCCAGAGCGTATCGACGAACTCGTATTCCGCGTAGGCCGACTGCCAGAGCAGGAAATTCGAGATCCGCGCCTCGCCGCTGGTGCGGATCACCAGATCGGGGTCGGGCAGCACGCAGGTGTCGAGATATTTCGGCAGCGTCTCCTCGTTGACCGACGCCGGGTCGAGCTTGCCCGCCGCCACGTCCTCGGCCAGCCGCTTGGTGGCGCGCGCCACCTCGTCGCGGCCGCCGTAATTGATCGCGATGGTGAGATTCACGCCGGTGCAATCGGCGGTCATCAGCTCCAGCTCGTCCATCAGCGTCACCAGCTTGTCGTCGAGCCGCACCCGGTCGCCGATAAAGCGCACCCGCACGTTCTCTTCACGCAGCGCGCGGGCTTCCTTGGTGATATAGCGGCGAAACAGGCTCATGAGCCCCGCCACCTCGGATTGCGTGCGGCGCCAGTTCTCGGTCGAAAAGGCGAAGATCGTCAGGTATTTCACGCCGATATCGGGGCAGGCCTCGACGATTTCGCGCACCCGCTTCGCGCCGGCGTGATGGCCGAACAGCCGTGGCCGGCCGCGGCGCTGCGCCCAGCGGCCGTTGCCGTCCATGATGATCGCCACATGGCGCGGACCGGCGCCGTCGCGGATCGGTTTGGGCATACCCGGCCCCTCCCTTTACCTTCTGGCACCGCCGGTCCGGATCAGACCTGCATGATCTCTTCCTGCTTGTGCTCGAGCGCCTCGTCCACCTTCTTGATATAGGTGTCGGTCAGCTCCTGCACTTCGGTCTCCCAGAACTTCTGGTCGTCCTCCGACATGCCGTCGGATTTGGCCTTCTTGATCTGGTCCATGCCATCGCGGCGCACGTTGCGAATCGCGACACGCGCGTGTTCGGCATATTGCCCGGCAACTTTGCCCAATTCGCGGCGGCGCTCCTCGTTCAGCTCGGGGATCGGCAGCATGATGATGGTGCCGTTGAGCTGCGGGTTGATGCCGAGCCCGCTCTCGCGGATCGCCTTCTCGACCTTGCCGACGAGCCCCTTGTCCCAGACATTGACCGTCACCATGCGCGGCTCGGGCACGTTCACCGTGCCGACCTGGTTGATCGGGGTCATCGCGCCATAGGCGTCGACCATCACCGGCTCCAGCATCGAGGCCGAGGCCCGCCCGGTGCGCAGCGAGGCGAATTCCGTGCGCAGGTTCGACATGGCGCCATCCATGCGGCGCTTGAGATCGTCGGTGTCGAGTTCGAAATCTTCTGACATGTTGGTCTTGCCCGCTCAGGTGTTTGTCGTTCCGCCCGCTTTCTAGGACAGGCGCGCCCGGATGTATAGCGCTTTGCCTCGGCTCCGCCGCCTCGCAGCGGGCAAGCGCGCAGCCCTTCACCCTTCATCTTTCTGAAAATACTCAAAAAACAACATCTGCCGAGGCACCGGCGCCGGGCCGGTGCCGCTACCGTCTCCGCTGCTCAGCCATGCACGGTGGTATAGGTGCCCTCGCCCGCCAGAATGCCCTTGAACCCGCCCGGCTCGTCGAGCGAGAACACGATGATCGGCAGGTGGTTGTCCCGCGCCAGCGCAATCGCCGAGGCGTCCATCACCTTGAGATGCTTGGCCAGCACGTCGTCATAGCTGATCTTGTCGAAGCGCACCGCGTCGTCATGCTTCATCGGGTCCTTGTCATAGACCCCGTCCACGCCGTTCTTGCCCATGAAGATCGCCTCGCAAGCCATCTCGTTGGCGCGCAGCGTCGCGGCGGTATCGGTGGTGAAATAGGGGTTGCCGGTGCCGGCGGCAAAGATGCAGACCCGCTTCTTCTCCAGGTGGCGGACCGCGCGGCGGCGGATATAGGGCTCGGCCACCTCGTCCATGCGAATGGCAGTGATCACCCGGGTGAAGACGCCATGCTCTTCCAGCGCCGACTGCATCGCCAGCGCGTTCATCACGGTGGCCAGCATGCCCATGTAATCGGCGGTGGTCCGCTCCATCCCCTGTGCCGAGCCCGCAAGCCCGCGAAAGATGTTGCCGCCGCCGATGACCATGCAGATCTCGACGCCCATGTCGTGCACCGATTTCACCTCGCGGGCGATGCGTTCCACGGTCGGCGGATGCAGCCCGTAGCCCTGGTCGCCCATCAGCGCCTCGCCCGAGATTTTCAGCAACACGCGCTTGAAGGTGGTCTGCGAGGTGTCGGTCATGTTGCGCTCCATCGGCGAGGGGGTCTAGGATCGGCGCCATATGTGGCGGAAAACCTCTGCGGCTGCAATGCCGCAGCGGAGGGCGCGAAGGAGGGCGCGGTGGCCGATATTCTGACCCGGCTGGCGCCCGATCCCCGGCGCCCGGTGCTGATCGCGGGACCGACCGCCAGCGGCAAATCCGCGCTCGCGCTGGAAATCGCGGAAAATCAGGGCGGTGTGATCGTCAATGCCGATGCGATCCAGGTGTTTTCCGACTGGAGGGTGCTGACCGCGCGGCCTTCGGAGGCCGAGGAATTGCGCGCACCGCACCGGCTTTACGGTCATGTGCCGGGCGATCATGCCTATTCGGTGGGCGAGTGGCTGCGCGATCTGGTGCCGCTGCTGGCGGGGCCGGAGCGGCCTATTATCGTCGGCGGCACCGGGCTCTATTTCACCGCGCTGACCGAGGGGCTGGCCGAGATCCCCGCCACCCCGCCGGAAATCCGCGCAGAGGCCATGGCGCGGCTCGAGGCCGGCGAGCTCGCGGCGATGGTGGCCGAACTCGACCCCGAGACCCGCGCCCGCATCGACCTGGCCAACCCCATGCGCGTGCAGCGCGCCTGGGAGGTGCTGCGCGCCACCGGGCGCGGCATTGCCGCCTGGCAGGCCGAGACGCCGCCGCCGCTGCTGCCGCTCGCCGAGGCGCAGCCCATCCTCTTCGATGCGCCCAAGGACTGGCTCGACACCCGCATCGAGACGCGGTTCCGCAAGATGCTGCGCAGCGGCGCGCTCGACGAGGCGCGGGCCAACCTCCCCGACTGGTCGCCCGCCCTGCCCTCGGCCAAGGCCATCGGCGCGGCGGAGCTGATGGCGCATCTGCGCGGCGAGATGCCACTGGACGAGGTCACCACCCGCGCCACCGTGCTCACACGGCAATTCGCCAAGCGCCAGCGCACCTGGTTCCGCGCCCGCATGAAGGGCTGGCCGACGCTCAGCCCGGCAGAGGTGGGCGCATGAGCGCCGCCGCCCAGACCGGGGCGCCGGCGCGCGTCGTCTCGCTGGGTCAGGTCTCGGGCTGGCAATACCGGCTGCTGCACGACCGGGCCGAGCATACGCTGCTCTGGCTGACGCGGGGCCAGGGCCGGGTGATCGTCGACGGCACGCGGCGCGGGCTCGGGCCGCATAATGCGCTCTTCCTGCCCGCCGGGACGCTGTTTTCGCTGGAGACCGGGCCGCAGAGCCTCGGCATGCTGATGCATTGCCCGGCAGGGCTCACCGGGTTTTTCCCCGGCGAGCCGCTGCATCTGCGCATCCGCGAGGGATTCGCCCAGGCCGAGCTCACCGCCGAGCTCGACGCGATGCTGCGCGAGGCGGGTCAGGGCCGCGCCATGCTGACCGAGGCGCTCGACGCGCATGCGCGGCTGGTCGCGGTCTGGCTGCACCGCCAGATCGCCGCCGGCACCCAGGACACGCGGCGCGACAGCGCCGGGCAGCGGCTGATGCGGCTCTTCAGCGGCGCGCTCTGTGCGGGATTCCGCAGCGACCGGGGGGTGTCGGATTACGCGGCGGCGCTCGGCGTCACCGCGACCCATCTCACCCGCACCGCCCGCGCCGCCTGCGGCATGACCGCCGCCGCCATGCTGGCCGAGCGCAAGCTGCACGAGGCGCACCGGCTGCTGAGCCATCCGGCGCCGCCGGTGAACCGCATCGCCAGCGATCTGGGCTTTCACAGCGCGCCCTATTTCACCCGCTTCATCCGCAGCCATACCGGCCTCTCGCCGACCGAGATCCGCCGCGGCACCCGCGCGTCCGGCAGCCGCGTCGCCCATCACCGCTGAGCGCCGCGCAAAACCCCTTGCCCCGAAAGCCCGATCCGGGCTTTCATCGGCGCGGGTGGCAGATCGGTCCTGCGTGGCCAGGAGGAGAACCGCATGACGCAACCGGAGATACACCCGGCCGCATCGCTCTATGCCCGCGAGCTGGCCGAGGGAAAGCTCGGCCGGCGCGAGTTCCTGACAAGGGTCACCGCGCTGGGGCTCGGGACCGCGAGCGCCTATGCGCTGGGCGGGCTCGCGGCGCCGGCCCGCGCGGAGGAGGCGCCGCAAGGGGCCGAGGACGCGGTGCTGCGGATCCAGACGGAGGTGCGCCCGCTCAAGGATCCGCGCACCGCCGACTGGTCGGAAATCGCCAATATCACCCGGGGCTGGCTGGAATATCTCGTCGAGTACAATCGCGACGGCAGCGTGCGCGGCATGCTTCTGGAGCGCTGGGAGGCCAATGACGACGCCACCGAGTACCGGCTGCATATCCGCCCCGGCGTGACCTGGAACACCGGCGAGCCTTTCACCGCCGCCGATGTCGCGCGCATGTTCCACTACTGGTGCGACCGCGATGCCGAGGGCAATTCCATGGCCGGGCGGCTGGCGGCGCTGGTCGACCGCGAGACCGGCAAGCTGCGCGACGGCGCGGTCACCGTCGAGGACGACCTGACCCTGCGCCTGCGCCTCGCCGCCCCGGATGTGGCGCTGATGGTGAACCTCGCCGATTATCCCGCCGCGGTGGTTCATGCCAGCCACAGCCCCGAGACCATGCTGGACACCCCCATCGGCACCGGCCCCTACCTGCCGGAAACCGTGCGGCCCGGCGAGCGCGCGGTGCTGGTGCGCAATCACGCCCATGACTGGTGGGGCGCACGGGCCGAGGGCTTTGGCGGCGCCACGCTGGAGCGCATCGAGTTTCTCGATTACGGCACCGATCCGGCAAGCTGGCTCGCTGCCGCCGAGCGCGGCGAGATCGACATGCTCTACGAGAATATCGGCGATTTCATCGCGCTGGGCGATCAGATCGGCTGGCAGCGCTCGGAGGTCTCTACAGGCTCCACAGTGGTGCTGCGCGCAAACCAGACCGCACTCGTGGATGGGCGCGCGCCCTATGCGGACCGCCGCGTCCGCAAGGCGCTGCAACTGGCCATCGACAATGAAATCTGTCTGGAGCTCGGCCATTCCGGCCTCGGCACCGTGGCGCAGAACCATCATGTCGCCCCGGTGCATCCCGATTACGCCGATATCGGCCCAACGGAATACGACCCCGCCGCCGCCCTGCCGCTGATGGAAGAGGCCGGGCTGGCAGCCTTCGAACACGAGCTGATCACGCTCGACGACGGGCTGACCATGCGCAGCGGCGATGCGGCGGCGGCAATGCTGCGCGATGCCGGGCTCAAGGTCCGCCGCACGGTGCTGCCCGGCTCACGCTTCTGGTCCGACTGGACGGCCTATCCGCTCTCGGTCACCGAGTGGAACCACCGCCCGCTCGGCATTCAGGTGCTGGCGCTGGCCTATCGCTCCGGCGAGCCCTGGAACGAGAGCGGCTATGCCAATCCCGCGTTCGACGCGCTGGTCGCCGAGGCGCTGACCGTCGCCGATGCCGAGACGCGCCGCGAGGTGATGGCGCGGATCGAACGGCTGTTGCAGGAGGATGCGGTGATCGTGCAGCCCTATTGGCGCTCGCTCTACCGCCATTTCCGGCCCGGCGTGACCGGCGCCGAGATGCATCCGTCCTTCGAGATCCATCTCTACAAGCTGGGCCTGTCGTGAGGCGGTAAACATCGTTCCAGCCAACCCTTTGACTTCCGCGCAACGGGAGCCGGGCCCAGCGGCTGCCCGTGGGGTGCCGCAATGGCCGCAGAATCCAGTACTTTATCCCCACCAAGTCCGAAAGACCTCGCAACTCAGCGCTGACGTCGCCAAAGCGGCAGCCCGCCCGGACGGGCAGCCGCTGGGCCCGGCGCCTTCGGCTTGATTCCGGGCCTGGGTGCGGGGATTTGGCCTACTCCTCCAGCAACCCCTCATAGCGCGCATCCGTCAGCGTCTCGAGAAACGCCACCAGCGCGTCGATGCGCTTGTCGTCGAGCGCCGGCCCCTCGGTCAGCTCCTCCATGGCGATGTTCTCGGCGATCTCCGGCGCGGCAAAGGGCTCCCCGGTCTCCGGGTTGATCTTCCGCGCCTCGTTGCGGGTGTTGTAGCTGTTGTAGAACAGGATGACCGTGCGCAGATCCTCGAACACGCCGTTATGCATGTAAGGCCCCGTCACCGCGACGTTGCGCAGCGTCGGCGTGCGGTAGCGCCCCGCGGTATCGGGCCTGTCCTCCACCCCGGGATTGGCGCGCAGCCCGGCATCGGCGATCTCGACCCCGTTGAGCGCGCGCAGATCGGTGTTCTCCGGCACCCCGAGATTGTAATAATGGTAGTCGGAGAAGGTCTCTTCCGGGTCGATGGCGCTGCGGCGCAGCTGATGGCACAGATTGCAGTTGGTGAATTGCTGCGAGAAGAACAGCAGCCGCCCCAGCTCTTCCTCCTGCGTCAGCTCTGCCTCGCCGCGCAGAAACCGGTCGTATTTCGAATCGAAGGGCGCAAATTCCGGCTGCCGTTCAAACGCCGCGATGGCGCGGGTCATGGCGTCATAGGCGGCCTCTTCATCCTCCAGCACGCCCTTGCCGAAGAGCGCCGGAAAGGCTGCCTGATATTCGGGCTTTTCGCGCAGCCGCGCCAGCACCGCGCCCTTGTCGGCCATGCCCATCTCGATCGGGTTGAGCGGCGGCCCGCCGGCCTGCTCCTCCAGCGTGGCGGCGCGCCCGTCATGAAAGAGCCCGCCCATCCATTGCCCGTCCTCATCCTGCCCGAAGGCCGGCGCATAGGCGGCATAGGTGGCGGTGGGCGCGTTGCGGTCGCCGAAAGAGCTGCCGTCATCGCCAGTCGAGGCGGCGCCACGCGGATCGGCAAAAGCAAAGGCCGGATCGTGACAGGTCGCGCAGCTCTGGGTGCGGTTCGCCGAGAGATCGGTGTCGAAGAACAACGCCTCGCCAAGTGCCTCGATGCTCTGCGGCGGCCCCGGCTCGGTCGAGCGCAGCGCCGTGGCGCTGAGCCCGGCGGTAAGCGCGGCAAGAACGGCGAGGCTGAGGATCGGGGCGGGTTTCATGCATGCGTCTCCAATTCGGGAGCAAGAATGCACGCCCTCCTATACCCCTCCTTGACCTCGGTCAATTTTTCAGAGGGTTTTAGTCGGAAATTGTGATCGACCGGGGGCGGCCTCAGCTGCCCCAGATGATCTTCACGTAGTTGCGGGTCTCGCGATAGGGCGGCACGCCGCCATGTTTCTCGACCGCGCCCGGCCCCGCGTTATAGGCGGCGAGCGCCAGCCGCCAGGAGCCGAATTTCGCATATTGCGCCTTGAGATAGCGCGCCCCGCCTTCGAGATTCTGCGCCGGGTCGTTGGGGTTCACCCCGAGCTGGCGGGCAGTGAAGGGCATGAGCTGCGCCAGCCCGATGGCGCCCTTGTGGGATTTTGCGCGCGGGTTGAAATTCGATTCCTGCTTCACCAGCCGCAAAAAGAGATCCTCGGGCACACCATGGCGCCGCGCCGCGACCCGGGCCATATCTGCGTAAGGCCCGTCATAGCGCCCGCGATAGACCGGCACGCGGCCCTCGTCGCCGCCCATCGGGCCCCATTTCGTCGGCGTGACCACCGACGGCGGCTGGAGCCGCACCGAGCTGCGATACTGTTCCGAAGCGCGCGTATCGAGAACGCTGGTCTGTTTGCGGAACAATTTGACCCGGTTCTTGGTTGAGATCGTATCCGCCTGTGCGGCCGTGGCAAAGATCCCGGCGCATAGCAGTGCCGGCAGCGCATGACGTTGCAGAACCCGCATGAGGTACCCAATCCTGTCCCTTTTTCCCTTCGCGCGACTATACAGACTGAGCAGGAATGTGCCAGCCTTTGCCCGAAGCGCGGGCAATCCGTCGCTTACCGCTTGTTAATCAAGTTTCCGGCAGGATGCGGTGGCGCAGCGGGACGGGGCTGTGTAAGGCTCGTCGAAACCCTGCGGGGAAAGAATCGGACGAGACAGCGAGGATGACATGGCCGGCTCTGTGAACAAGGTGATCCTGGTGGGCAATCTGGGCGCGGACCCGGAGGTGCGCACCTTCCAGAATGGCGGCAAGGTCTGCAACCTGCGCATCGCCACCTCCGAAAACTGGAAAGACCGCAACACCGGCGAGCGGCGCGAACGCACCGAATGGCATCAGGTGGCGATCTTCTCGGAACCGCTGGCGCGCATCGCCGAGCAATATCTGCGCAAAGGCTCCAAGGTCTATCTCGAAGGCCAGCTCGAAACGCGCAAATGGCAGGACCAGTCGGGTCAGGACCGCTACAGCACCGAAGTGGTGCTGCGCCCCTATCGCGGCGAGCTGACGCTGCTCGACAGCCGTGGCGGCGGTGGCGGCGGCGGTGATTTCGGTGGCTCGGGCGGCGGCTACAGCGGTGGCGGTAGCGGCGGCGGCGGTGGTTACGGCGGCGGTCGCGACGATTACTCGGGCGGCGGCGGCTCCGGCCCGTCGCGGGCGCCCTCGCGCGATCTCGACGACGAGATCCCGTTCTGAGCCAGACCACTCCGGCAAGATAAGAATGGCTCGGCGCTCCTCATGGAGCCCGGGCCTTTTCTTTTGCCTGACATGCGCCGGAGAGGCTCAGAGCGGCCCGTCCTCCAGCACGCCATCGGCGGACATCTGGGCATAAAGCAGCCCCTCGCGCAGCCCCCGGTCGGCGACCGACAGCCGGTCGGTCGGCCAGAGCCGCAGCAGCGCCTGGAGGATCGCCGCGCCGGACATGATCAGCGTCTGCCGGTCCTGGCCGATACGCGGATCGCGCCGCCGCCCCACCGGCCCCAGATCGAGATAGCGCTGGATCACCGCCTCGATCTGGTCCGACGACATGCGCAGCCCGTCCACCTTGGTGCGGTCGTAGCGCCGCAGCCCGAGATGCGAGGCCGCCACCGTGGTGACCGTGCCGCTGGTGCCGACGATCTGGAAGCCCTCGCGCGCCTGCACATCCTTGTAAGGGGCGAATTCCGAGAGCTGCTCTTCGAAGAACCAGCTCATCAGCGCATAGCGCGCCGCATCGTCCTCGACATCGGAGAACTGGTCGCGCAGCGTCGCCACCCCCAGCGGCACCGAGATCCAGTCGACCACCTTGGCCGCCGGAAACGGGCTTTCGGGCGGGTGAAAACCCGCATGCAGCCGCATGATCGCCGCCGGACGGTCGCGCCGGGGCACGGAAGAGAGGTCGATCCAGACCAGCTCGGTCGAGCCGCCGCCGATATCGACCACCAGAAGCTGCTCGGTCCGGGTCGAGACCAGCGGCGCGCAGGAAATCACCGCAAGCCGCGCCTCCTCCTCCGGCTGGATGATTTCGAGCGAGAGCCCGGTCTCGCGGCGCACCTGCCGGATGAAATCGCGCGCGTTCTGTGCCCGGCGGCAGGCCTCGGTCGCCACCAGCCGCATATGGGTCACATTATGCCGCCTGATCTTTTGCTGACAGACCCGCAGCGCGCCGATGGTGCGCGTCATCGAGGCACGCGAAAGCCGCCCGCTCCGCTCAAGGCCATGCCCGAGCTGAACGGATTTCGAGAATGAGTCGACCACATGGAATTGGCTGCCCTTTGGCTGGGCAATCAACATGCGGCAACTGTTCGTACCCAGATCCAGCGCGGCATAGAGCGCATTTGGATCGGGCGGTATCGGCGCGGGGCTCTCGACCGGTTTCGGGAAAGCGCCCGCACCTCTGGGACGCCTGGGCGCCATTTTCGTGCGCCTTTCCGAATTTTAAGTTGGCTCTAGGATACGCGGGGGCGCGGCACCGTGCAAGAGACATGCTGGTCCCGGGCGAAGGGATTGTCGAAGAAATCCGACAGATAGCCGTATTCGTCGTCGAGATAGTCGCGGATCGCCGCGTGGGTCTCGGGGCGCAGATCCGCCAGGCCGAGCCTCGCGGTGCTGGAATTCTCCTGCGCGATGTCGACCGGCAGCCCCGTGCGCTCTGCCAGATCTAGCCCGAACCGGCTCAGCTCGGCGGTGCGGTAGATCCGGTCGTAGCGGCGCAGATCCGGCCCGAGAAACAGCCAGGCCGGCATGGCATGATGCTTGATCGCAGAAGAGGCCTGCACGTAGGCGCGCAGGTTCTGGAAAAAGAAATCCGGATCGGGGTCTTTGGGCAGATCGACGCGCCCGCGCAGGATCTTGCGGCAATTGTGCAGATCGCGGAACTCCACCACCCGGTTGGTGTAGACGGAAAGCAGCCGCTTGAGCGGGTCGCGCACGACGCAGAACCGCCAGTAGGTCTCGTAGCGCTCCCAGCGATGCGGGCGAAAGCGCCGGGTCGGATAGATCCGGTGCCAGGTCGTGACGTCGCGCTGATCTTCGGGCGGCAGGGTCACGGCGGGGTCGATCTTGGCGAGCGCCGCCTTGACGGTGGAACAGCCGGCCTTGGGCAGCGCCATATAGGCGATCCTGTGCGCATCGACCGCGATAACCATACCCCTGCCCGGCCTTTCTTTCCGAAAGCTTAACGATCTCAGCCTAGCATGATCGCGCAAACGCGCACAATCGCGGCCACCGGCCCGCGCGGCGAAGGGCTGCGACGTCGCTCCTTATGCCGCTTGTGTCGAAATCCGACCCTGACAGGCGGTCCTGCGCCGCTAAACAGGAAGGACCGGATCAGGGGAATCGCAGATCATGCCCGAGGTCACCATTGTCTACTGGCGCGACATCCCGGCGCAGGTCATCGTCGGCCGCGGCCGCCGGGGCGCCAAGGCCGCGCTGCCCGAACGGTTCGAGCAGGCGATCGACCGCGCGGCGATGAAGGTGGGCGCGTCGGACACCGACGCCTATCTCGCCGAATGGCGCAAGGGCGATCCCGTTTCGGCGGAGGGCGATCCGCAGGCGCTGGCCGAGGCCGAGGCCGCACGGATCGACACTGAGTATGATCGGGACCGGCTGAAGGCCCTGATCGGCAATGACGGTTGGGCGCACGCCCCGAGATGAGCATAAGGAACCGCTGGATGGCCCTTCTGAACTTCCGCAAACCGAAACCGGCCGTGCCCGGTGCCTCGCTGGAAAGCTTCCTTGCGGGCTATTCCATCGAGGTGATGCCGCGCACCGCCGCCAAGGTCGAGGATTTCCGCGCCCTCCTGCCCCGGGGCACCCGGGTCTATATCGCGCATATCGACGGCACGCCCATCGAGGAGATGGTCGATACCGCCAGACGGCTGGCCGGCGAAGGCTTTGAGGTCATGCCGCATTTCCCCGCCCGGATCATCTCGGACAAAGCGATGCTGGCCGACTGGATCGCCCGCTATCAGGGCGAGGCCGGCGTGCACCAAGGGCTGATCCTCGCCGGCGGCGTCGATACGCCCAAAGGTGATTTCCATTCCTCCATGCAGCTGCTGGAGACCGGGCTTTTCGACAAGGCGGGATTTGACCGGCTGCATGTGGCGGGCCACCCCGAGGGCAACCGCGATATCGACCCCGATGGCGGCGACGACACCGTCATGCAGGCGGCGCGCTGGAAGCAGGACTTCTCCGAGCGCACCGATGCGCGCATGGCGCTGGTGACGCAGTTCGCCTTCGAGGCTGAGCCGATCCTCGCCTGGGGCCAGCGGCTGCGCGACGCGGGCGTGACCCTGCCGATCCATATCGGGCTCGCCGGCCCCGCCAAGCTTCAGACGCTGATCAAGTTCGCCGTCGCCTGCGGCGTCGGTCCGTCGCTGCGCGTGCTCCAGAAACGCGCGCTCGATGTCGGCAAGCTGCTGCTGCCCTATGAGCCCACCGAACTCGCCGCCGAGCTCGCCGCGAAGAAGGCCGCCGATCCGGACTTCCCCATCGAGCAGGCGCATCTCTTCCCGCTCGGCGGGATCAAGACCTGTGCGACCTGGGCGTCGGATCACGGCGGCGCCTCCGCCCTGCCCGCCGCGCGCGCGGTCTGAGCGGCGGGGAGCGGCACGGGCATGACCAAAGCGCTCCTCTTCGATCTCGACGGCACGCTGCTGGTCTCCGATCCGCTGCATATCGCGGTGTTCGGCGAGTTCTTTGCCGAGCGTGGCCTGCCCTATTCCGAAGAGATCTATCACCGGAAGATCCACGGCGCGCATAATGCCGAGATCTTTCCGCAGCTCTTTCCGGGCGAGGACGCGCAGGCGCTGGCCGCCGAAAAGGAGGCGCGGTTTCGCGCCCGGCTGAGCCCCGGCACGCCGCCGATGCCCGGCGCGAAAGAGCTGCTCGACCGGGCGGCGCGCGAGGGCTGGGCGGTGGCGGTGGTGACCAACGCGCCGCGCGACAATGCCGAGCATATGATGCGCGCCATCGGGCTCGACGGCTATTTCGACGTGCTCGTGATCGGCGACGAATGCGCGCGCGGCAAGCCCGATCCGGAGCCTTATCTCGAAGCGATGCGGCGGCTGGGCGTGCGGCCGCAGGATTGCATCGCCTTCGAGGACAGCCAGAGCGGCATGCGCGCCGCGTCGCGCTCCGGCGCCTTCGCCATCGGCATCTGCTCGGGGCTGGCGCCCGACCGGCTGCGCGAGGCGGGCGCAAAGGCCACGATCACCGATTTCAGGGATGACGCGCTGCCGGGGCTTCTGGCACGTATTGAGGGAGAGACCACATCATGACCAGGACCGTTCTCGAGTCCCAGACCAAGACCGTCACCATCGGCTTTGACGAGCCGTTCTGCGTGATCGGCGAGCGCATCAACCCCACCGGCCGCAAGAAACTCGCAGCCGAGCTTGAGGCCGGCGATTTCTCGACCGTGGAAAAGGACGCGCTGGCGCAGGTCGCCGCCGGGGCCGGCGTGCTCGATATCAATGCGGGCGTGGTCTACAACTCCAATCCCAACCCGAACGAGACCGAACCGCCGCTGATGCGCTCCATCGTCGAGCTGGTGCAGGGGCTGGTGGATGTGCCGCTCTGCATCGACAGCTCAGTGCCTGGCGCGCTGGAGGCGGGGCTCGAGGCCGCCAATGGCCGCCCGCTGCTGAACTCGGTCACCGGCGAGGAAGAGCGGCTGGAGCTGGTGCTGCCGCTGGTCAAGAAATACAACGTGCCGGTGGTGGCGATCTCCAACGACGACACCGGCATTTCCGAAGATCCCGACGTGCGCTTTGCCGTGGCGAAAAAGATCGTCGAGCGCGCCGCCGATTTCGGCGTTCCCGCGCATGACATCGTGGTCGACCCGCTGGTGATGCCCATCGGCGCCATGGCCACCGCCGGCCAGCAGGTCTTTGCCCTCGTGCGCCGCCTGCGCGAGGAGCTGGGGGTGAACACCACCTGCGGCGCGTCGAACATCTCCTTCGGCCTGCCCAACCGGCATGGCGTCAACAACGCCTTCCTGCCCATGGCCATCGGCGCCGGCATGACCTCGGCGATCATGAACCCGGTCGCCCTGCCCGTCGCCCAGAGCAAGATCGCCGCCAAGCGCGAAGAGGTTGCGGCGGCGGGGGTGATCCTGCCGGAGGACATGGATGACGAGACCTTCGTGACGCTGTTCGGCATGGGCTCCACCCGCTCGAAACCGGGCTCGGAAATGGCCGCGATCCGCGCTGCCAACCTGCTGGTCAACCAGGATCCGCATGGCGGCGCCTGGATCGCCTTCAACAAGGCGCTGGAGGCCGGCGGCGAGGCAGCGGCTGGCGGTCGCGGCGGGCGCCGGGGCGGTGGACGCCGCCGCCGCGCCTGAGCAGAGCAAGAGGATCGCAGAGGCGGGGCGGATCTGCGCCCCGTCTTTGCCTTTCCTTCAGACCCGCGCCAGTATGACGGCGCTGGGCGCGGCCCGCCCGGGCGGCGCCGGAAAAACAGACCAGAGGCAGACACGATGACCGACGCACTGACCGAGATGCTCTCCACCCGCGACTGGCTGATGGCCGACGGGGCGACCGGCACCAACCTCTTCAATATGGGGCTGAGCTCGGGCGATGCGCCGGAATTCTGGAACGAGGATCACCCCGACCGCATCCGCAAGCTCTATCGCGACGCGGTGGAGGCGGGCTCTGACCTGTTCCTGACCAACAGTTTCGGCGCCAATGCCTCGCGGCTGAAGCTGCACGATGCCGCCCACCGCGCCCGCGAGCTGTCGCGCATGGCCGCGGAGCTGGGCCGCGAGGTGGCCGATGCCGCCGGGCGCAAGGTGGTGGTGGCGGGCTCGGTCGGGCCCACCGGCGAGATCATGGGCGCCGTCGGCACACTCAGCCACGAGGCGGCGGTGGAGATGTTCGAAGAGACCGCCACCGGGCTCAAGGAGGGCGGCGCCGATGTGCTCTGGGTCGAGACGATCTCGGCGCCCGAGGAGTTCCGCGCCGCCGCCGAGGCCTTTGCCAATGTGGGCATGCCCTGGTGCGGCACCATGAGCTTTGACACCGCCGGGCGCACGATGATGGGTCTGACCTCGGAGGCGTTTGTGAATCTGGTCGAGGCCCTGCCGAACCCACCCATCGCCTTCGGGGCCAATTGCGGCGTCGGCGCCTCGGATCTGATGCGCACGGTGCTGGGCTTTGCCGCCACCGGCACCGAACGGCCGATCATCGCCAAGGGCAATGCCGGCATCCCGCGCTACGAGGACGGGCATATCCATTACAACGGCACGCCGGAACTGATGGGGGAATATGCGGTGCTGGCGCGCGATGCCGGGGCGCGGATCATCGGCGGTTGCTGCGGCACCATGCCGGAGCATCTGCGCGCCATGCGCCACGCGCTGGAGACCCGCCCCAAAGGCCCGCGTCCGACGCTGGAGACCGTGGCGGAGGCGCTGGGCGGGTTCAGCTCGGAAAGCGATGGCACCGGCGATACCAGCGGCGCGCCGAAACGCGAGCGCCGGGGGCGGCGTCGCGGGTAAGGTTTATTTTACCATCCATGTGCAAGGCTGGCGGCATGAAAGACATGCCGCTTCCGATCTCGCCCGACCGCTGGCTCGGCCATCTCTTCGCCTCGCGCGCGGCGGCCTCGGGCGGTGTCGTGCGGCGCAGCACCCGGGATATCGAGCGGATCGTCGGGCGCGAGAGGTTCCTGGCCGAGCTCGATCGGCGCGGCTTTCGCGCGGTCGAGAATGCCGGGCAGATCATCGTCTTCTGCAACCGCGATGCGGTGAGGATTCTGCGCTGACGGCGGTGCTCGGAACCAAATTCCTTCGAAGGAATTTGCAAATCTCTTCGAAGAGATTTGGCCGCGCTCAGTACAGCGCTCAGAACAGGCTCAGCTGATCCCCTGCCCGCGCCGGCACCCGGAACAGATCGCAGCGCAGGCGCGGTTGTTCCGCATCGAGCCCCAGCCGCCGCGCCGCCTTGTCGAAGCGCTGCGCCACGATCTCTGCATAAGGCCCCTCGCCGCGCATCCGGTGATGCCAGCGCGATGAATAGTCCTGCCCGCCATGCATCTCGCGCAGCCGCGCCATCACCCGCGCCGCACGGCCCGGATAATGCTCCTCCAGCCAGGCGCGCCAGAGCGGCGCCACCTCCAGCGGCAGCCGCAGCATGATCCAGCTCGCCGCCGTCGCCCCCGCTTCCGCCCCGGCCTCCAGGATACGCTCAAGCTCGGGATCGCTCAGCGCCGGCACGATGGGCGAGGCCATGACCCGCACCGGGATCCCCGCTGCGCTGAGCCGCCGGATCGCCGCCAGCCGCCGGCGCGGCGAGGGCGCACGCGGCTCCATCTTTCGCGCCAGATCCGCATCCAGCGTGGTGACCGAGATTCCCACCCGCACCAGCCCCTCTGCCGCCATCTCGCCCAGAATGTCGATATCGCGTTCCACCAGCGCGCCCTTGGTGACGATGGCCAGCGGGTGGCGGAAGTCCCGCAGCACCTCCAGACAGCCGCGCATGATGCGCCGGTCGCGCTCCGCCGGCTGGTAGGGGTCGGTATTGGTGCCGATTGCCAGCGGCGCCACCTTGTAACGCTTCGCCCGCAGTTCACGCTCGAGCATTTGCGGCGCCTCTGGTCGCGCCACCAGCCGGGTTTCGAAATCGAGCCCTGGCGAGAGCCCGAGATAGGCGTGGCTGGGCCGCGCGAAGCAGTAGATGCAGCCATGCTCGCAGCCGCGATAGGGGTTGATCGTGCGGTCGAAGGGCAGATCCGGCGAGCGCACATAATTGATCAGGCTGCGCGGTCGCTCCTCGCGGATCTCGGTGCGCAGCGGCACCAGCTCCTCCTCGATCTCCCAGCCGTCATGCGTGTCCTCGTAATGCAGCCGCTCGAACCGCCCGGTCTCGCGGCTGGCGGCGCCACGGGCGCGGCGGCGCTCGGGCGCGACGGATCGGGGGCTGTCGGTCATAAAGAAAATATTAGAACATATCATGAACACTGGCAAGGCATGCGCGCCAAGGTCGCAGGCGGCGCGGCGCGTGTCGCAAATATCCAAGCGCGCTGGTCTCTCAGGCCGCAGGACTTGGGGATCATCCCCCGTGGCACGCCACGACAGCAGCAGGGAATCGCGCATGTCCGATCAGGAAGACGACATCATCCTCAGCGAACTGAACGACGAAGAGCTGGTCGAACAGATGTTCGACGATCTCTATGACGGCATGAAGGACGAGATCGAGGAGGCTGTGAACATCCTGCTCGAACGCGGCTGGGCCCCCTACCGCATCCTGACCGAGGCACTGGTCGGCGGCATGACCATCGTCGGCCACGATTTCCGCGACGGCATCCTCTTCGTGCCCGAGGTGCTTCTGGCCGCCAACGCGATGAAGGGCGGCATGGCGATCCTGAAACCGCTGCTGGCCGAAACCGGTGCGCCGACGATTGGCAAGATGGTGATCGGCACCGTCAAGGGCGACATCCACGATATCGGCAAGAACCTCGTCGCCATGATGATGGAGGGCGCCGGTTTCGAGGTGGTCGATCTCGGCATCAACAACCCGGTGGAGAATTATATCGAGGCGGCGGCGGCGGAAAAGCCCGACATCATCGGCATGTCGGCGCTGCTGACCACCACCATGCCCTATATGAAGGTGGTGATCGACGCGATGATCGAACAGGGCATCCGCGAGGATTACCTGGTGCTGGTGGGCGGCGCACCGCTCAACGAGGAGTTCGGCAAGGCCATCGGCGCCGACGCCTATTGTCGCGACGCCGCCGTGGCTGTGGAAACCGCCAAGGACCTGATCACGCGGCGCCACAACCAGCGCGCCGCCGGCTGAAACGCCAGGCCCCGGGCCGGCCGCCATGGCCGGCCTTTCGCGCAGTGCATACACGCTCCGGTTGCCTCCGAAATGAGCCCTTTTGCCCCGACGCCCGCGCAGAATCTCGGCAGAATTCACCGATCCGCAGGGAATTGGCTTTATTCTCAAGCCCCAAGCCCCTATCTTCTATGGGGCAAAGGAGTCGATAATGCCAGTGACACATCTCGTGACCCTGATCATCGCGGTTCTGGCGCTTGCCGGGCTGACCATCTGGGCGTTGCTCTCCTGGGGCGCCGGTACGGTGATCCCGATGCTTCTGGTTCTGGCGCTGGTGTTGCGCTGGGCCATGGCACCGGTCACTGCGGATGACGGGCACGCCTGACGATACGGGGCTGACGCATCGGGGCCTTGCCGCCTCTGGTGCGGGCCGTATCCTGCTGATTGCCTGCGGCGCCCTCGCCCGCGAGATTCTCGCGCTTCGCGACCGGCACGGCTGGGACCATCTCGATCTCACCTGCCTGCCCGCGATCCTGCACAACCATCCCGAAAAGATCACCGATGCGGTGCGCGACGCGGTCGAGGCGCATCGCGACGACTATGCGCGCATCTGCGTGGTCTATGCCGATTGCGGCACCGGCGGGCGCTTGCAGACGGCTTGCGACGCGCTGGGGGTCGAGATGGTGCCCGGCCCGCATTGCTATGCCTTCTACGAGGGGCTCGACCGTTTCGCGCAATATGACGAGCCGACGAGCTTCTATCTCACCGATTTCCTGGTGCGCCAGTTCGACGCCTTCGTCTGGAAGCCGCTCGGGCTCGACCGCCACCCGCAGCTGCGCGAGATGTATTTCGGCAATTACGAAACGCTGGTCTATCAGGCGCAGACCGACGATCCGGCGCTGACCGCGCTGGCAGAGGCGCATGCAACACGGCTGGGCCTGCGCTTCGAGCGCCGGTTTACCGGCTACGGCGATCTCGAAACCCGGATGGCACGCTGGGCCGGCGGGCACTAAGCCACGCCCTACTCCGCCGCGACGCTCTCTTGCAGCAACAGCGAGACCGGCACCAGCGCCACGCTGCTGGCGCGGTCCTGAAGCCCCCAGAGCAACAGTGCCGAAACCGTATCGGCGCGCAGCCGTCCCAGCATCACCACCGCGCCCTCCTGCCGCGCCTTGAAGGCGGCCTGGTCGAGAAAGCGGCGCATGACGCGCGGGTCTTGCCCCTCGCCGTCGAAATCGCGGAACACGGTCACCGCGGGCACGCCCTCGCGCTGCGCCAGCGCCTGGCCGGTGTTGAGCCCCTTGGGCAGCATCACCAGCCCGTGGCCCGACGCTTGCAGGAACTGCGCCGCCTGCTCCGAGACCGCACGCGAGGCTTGCAGCCCCTCTTCCGGATCCTCGAGCACGCCGATTGCTTCGGGTACAGCACCGAGCGCGCCTTCGAGCGACACCTCGACATCGGCGGCGCGCGCGCCCTCGGGCACGCCGGCCATGGTCAGCACCTCGAAGCCGCCGGCGCGATAGGCCACCGCCGTCGCCGCCACGTCGGGATGCGAGGGCGTCAGCGCGAAACTCACCGGAAACGGGAATTCGCCCACCGTATCGGGCCCGAGCGGGCCGCTGCCGTCGTCGATGAGCACAATCGCCATGCGCGGCCCGTCCGGCACAGCGCCGGGATCGGCGGCAAAGCGCTCCAGCGGCGGCAGGTCTCCGGACGCTGCGGCAGGCGCGTCGTCACCCTCTGCGGCCTCATCCGCGACGCTGGGCAGCCGTCCGGTCGGCACCGCGCCCTCGCGGCCGATCAGAGAGCCGGCGGGCGTACCGACCGAGGGGCGCGTTTCCGCGTCCTCTTCGGCATCATCGTCCGTGGCGATCTGCGACGGTTCGGACTCCGGCGCTTCTGGCTCGACCTCGGGCGAATCCACCTCTGCGGGTGTGTTTTCCGGATCATCGAGCGGTGCCGGCAGCGGCGGTTCGGCGCTGCTGGTTTCCATCTCCGGCGCCGCCTCCTGCGCCGGAGAGCCCGGCGGGGTGGCGTCGGCGCGCTGCGGGCTCTCGCTCATTCCGGCGCCGGCGACCGGCGCGGCATCGGCGGGCGTTTCCGGCGCGGCGGGTGTGTCGAGCTCGGTGGCTGCCTCTGGCGGCGTGTTGTCCGCCTCGGGCAGCGCCGGGGCAGGCTCGGCCTCCACCTCCGCCATGCCGGCGGGTGTGTCGGGCTTCAGAACGGTGTCGGTCTCTGCGGGCGCGACAGGGGCCGGCGCCGGCGCCGGATCGCTCAACGCAACCGAATCCTCGCTCTCCAGCTCGGGCGCGGCCTCCCCGGCCAGCATATCCTCGCCGCCGCTTTCCTCCGGCGCGGGCCCCGATACGGGCGTGTCCATCTCGGGCGCCGCCTCCGGCAGTCCGTCCCCGGCGGCAGCATTCTCTGTCCCGGGAAGCGGCGCCTCGGTCACCGGCGCGGCCGGCGCAATCTTGCGCTCCGGCGGCCCCATCGCCACCGACAGCGCCCCGGCCCCGACCGCCGAGACCACAACGCCCCAGATCGCGCCTGCCAGAAACCCTCGTGCCATCGCCTCTGCCCTTCTCTGCCAACTGCACAGCGGCCCGTTTTCCGGACCTTTGCCGCGGCGCATGCCCTTGACGCTGCACCGTATCCGGGCGCATGTATAGCCCCGAGATCGACCTGCCTTCCAGCCCCGAGAATACCATGCTCCTGCTCATCGACAACTATGACAGCTTTACCTACAACCTCGTGCACTATGTGGGCGAGCTGGGCGTCGATGTGCAGGTCTGGCGCAACGACGCGCTGGATGTGCAGCAGGCCATGGCGATGAAACCGGCGGGCATCCTGCTGAGCCCCGGGCCCTGCGATCCGGATCAGGCGGGAATCTGCCTGGCGCTGACCGAGGCCGCCGCCGAGACGCGCACGCCGCTCTTCGGGGTCTGTCTCGGCCATCAGGCCATCGGCCAGGCCTTTGGCGGCAAGGTCGTGCAGCATTCCGAGATCGTGCATGGCAAGATGGGCCGCGTACATCACGACGCCACCGGCGTGTTCTCCGGCCTGCCCTCGCCCTTCGACGCGACGCGCTATCACTCGCTGGTGGTCGACCGCGACAGCCTGCCCGAGACGCTGGAGGTCAATGCCTGGCTCGAGGACGGCACCATCATGGGGCTGCGCCACCGCGAGCTGCCGATCCACGGCGTGCAGTTCCACCCCGAGAGCATCGCCTCGGAGCATGGGCACGCGCTGATCCAGAACTTCCTGAATACGATGAAAGTCCCCGCATGAGCGACCGCCTGAAGCCGTTGATCGGCACCGCCGCCACCCGTCCGCTGACCGGCGAGGAGGCCGAGGCCGCCTTTGAAGTGCTGTTCGACGGCGAAGCGACCCCGGCGCAGATGGGCGGGCTGCTGATGGCCCTGCGCACGCGCGGCGAAACGGTGGACGAATACGCCGCCGCCGCCGGCGTGATGCGCGCCAAGTGCAACCCGGTCGCCGCCCCCGCCGACGCCATGGACATCGTCGGCACCGGTGGCGACGGCAAGGGCACGCTGAACATCTCCACCGCCACGGCCTTTGTGGTGGCCGGCGCCGGCGTCACCGTCGCCAAGCACGGCAACCGCAACCTGTCGTCGAAATCCGGCGCCGCGGATGCGCTCGGGCAGATGGGCATCGAGGTGATGCTGCCCGCCAGCGCCATCGCGCCGATTCTCGACAAGGTCGGCATCTGCTTCATGATGGCGCCGATGCATCACCCGGCGATGAAACATGTGGCGCCGGTGCGCATGGAGCTCGGCACGCGCACGATCTTCAACATTCTCGGGCCGCTGACCAACCCGGCGGGTGTTAAACGCCAGCTTACGGGCGCGTTTTCCCGCGACCTGCTGCGGCCCATGGCCGAAACGCTGGGCCGGCTCGGCTCCGAACGCGCCTGGCTGGTGCATGGCTCCGACGGCACCGACGAGCTGGCGATTTCCGGCATGAGCTGGGTCTCGTCGCTGGAAGAGGACGGCTCCGTGCGCGAGGTCGAGCTGCATCCCGAGGATGCCGGCCTGCCCGAACACCCGTTCGAGGAGATCGTCGGCGGCACGCCGGCCGAGAACGCCGAGGCCTTTCGCGCCCTGCTCGATGGCGCCAAGACCGCCTATCGCGACGCGGTGCTGCTCAACGCCGCCGCCGCGCTGGTGGTGGCGGGCAAGGCCGCCGATCTGCGCGAAGGCGTCGCCATGGCCACCCAGAGCATCGACAGCGGCGCCGCAAAGGCCAAGGTCACGGCGCTCGCCGAGGCCACGCAACAGGCGGCATGACCCCGCCGCCGGCCTGGGCGCATCTGCCCTTCTTTACGCAGGATCTGCCGCGTATCGAGGCCGCGCTGGCTGAGGACGGGCGCCAGATCCTGCCGCCCGCGCCGCAGATCTTTGCCGCGCTCGACGCCTGCGCGCCTGAGGCGGTGCGCGTGGTGATCCTCGGTCAGGATCCCTACCCGACCCCCGGCCACGCCCATGGGCTGGCCTTTTCCGTCGCGCCCGATGTGCGCCCGCTGCCGCGCTCGCTGAGCAATATCTACAAGGAGTTGCAGGAGGAGTTCGGCGCCTGCCCGCCGAATGGCGATCTACGCTTCTGGGCGGCGCAGGGCGTGCTGCTGCTCAACACCGCGCTCACCGTGCCCGCCGGCAGCGCCGGTGCGCATGCCAGGCTCGGCTGGTCGAAACTCACCGCGCAAGTGATTGAAAGCCTTTCCGAACATCCCCGCGCCTTCATCCTCTGGGGCAACCATGCGCAGGGCTTTGCCAAACATATCCACGGGCCCGATCACCTGATCCTGCGCTCGGCTCATCCCTCGCCGCTTTCCGCACGGCGCGGCTTTTTCGGATCGCGCCCCTTTTCCCGCGTCAACGAGTGGCTTATTGCAAGGGGCGACACGCCGATAAACTGGACGACGCCATGACCCAGACGATCCTCGACAAGATCAAGGCCTACAAGCTGGAAGAGATCGCCGCCGACAAAGCCGCAAAACCGCTGGCGGAGGTCGAGGCCGAGGCGCGCGCCGCCACGCCGGTGCGCCCCTTCGCCAAGGCGTTACGCGAGGCATCGGCCAGCGGCTACGGGCTGATCGCCGAGGTCAAGAAAGCCTCGCCCTCCAAGGGATTGATTCGAGAAGATTTTCATCCCGCGACGCTGGCCCGCGCCTATGAGCTGGGCGGTGCCACCTGCCTCTCGGTCCTGACCGATACCCCCTCCTTTCAAGGCGCCAAATCCTTCCTGACCGAGGCCCGCGCGGCCACGGCGCTGCCGGCGCTGCGCAAGGATTTCATGTACGACACCTATCAGGTGGCCGAGGCCCGCGCGCTCGGGGCAGACTGTATCCTGATCATCATGGCCAGCGTCTCCGACGCGCAGGCGGCGGAACTCGAAGACGCCGCGTTCGGCTGGGGCATGGACGCGCTGATCGAGGTGCATGACGCCGCCGAGCTGGACCGTGCGCTCGATCTGAAGTCTCCTCTCATCGGGATAAACAACCGCAATCTCAAAACCTTCAAGACCACTCTTGAGACGACGCGCGAGCTGTCCAAAGCCGTGCCGGGCGCGCGTCTGCTGATCTCCGAAAGCGGGCTCAACACGCCCGCAGATCTTGCCGATATGGCCGCTTGCGGCGCCCGCACCTTCCTCATCGGCGAGAGCCTGATGCGGCAGGCCGATGTGGAGACCGCCACCCGCGCGCTGCTCAGGGATCCGGTGGCGGCATGAGCGGGCTCAGCCATTTCGACGCCAAGGGCGACGCGCATATGGTCGATGTCTCCGACAAAGCCGTGACCGCGCGCATCGCCACCGCCGAGGGATGGGTAAAGATGGCGCCGGAGACCTTTGAAATCATTACCGAAGGCCGCGCAAAGAAGGGTGATGTCGTCAGCGTCGCACGGCTCGCCGGCATCATGGGCGCCAAGAAGACGCCCGAGCTGATCCCGCTCTGCCACCCGCTGCCGGTCACCAAGGTTTCGGTCGAGCTGACCCCCGACGCCGCGCTGCCCGGGCTGCGCATCGAGGCGACGGTCAAGACCACCGGCCAGACCGGTGTCGAGATGGAGGCGCTGACGGCGGTCTCGACCGCGGCGCTGACGGTCTATGACATGGCCAAGGCGGTGGATAAGGCGATGGAGATCGGCGGCATCCGCGTGATCCTGAAAGACGGTGGAAAATCAGGCCGGTACGAGGCGACATGATCTCTGTCTCCGAAGCGCTCGACCGGCTTTTCGCTCTGGTGACACCGCTGGAGGCCGAAGAGGTGCCGCTCCAGCAGGCCGCCGGGCGCGTGCTTGCCCGCCCCGTCACCGCGCAGCGCGACCAGCCGCCTTTCGCCGCCTCCGCCATGGATGGTTATGGCGTGACCGAAGCCGCGCCGGGCATGCGCCTGCGCGTCATCGGCGAGGCCGCCGCCGGGGAACGCTTCACCGGCTCGGTCGGGCCTGGCGAGGCTGTGCGTATCTTCACCGGTGCGCCGGTACCGGACGGTGTGAAAACCGTTGTCATTCAGGAGGATGTCGATCGCAACGGCGACGAAATCCTGATCACCGACCGGCTCGGCAATGGCGACAATATCCGCCCTTACGGCAATGATTTTCGCGCCGGCGAGACCGTCTCCGCCCCGCGCCGCCTCACGCCTCAGGATATCGCTCTGCTGGCCGCGATGAACATCGCGCAGGTTCCCGTCGCGCGGCGCCCGAAAGTGGCGCTGATCTCCACCGGCGACGAGCTGGTGATGCCGGGAGAGACGCCCGGTCCCGACCAGATCATCGCCTCGAACACCTTCGGCCTCTATGCGCTGTTGCAGGAGCTGGGCGCCGAGCCGCGTCTCCTGCCCATCGCGCGCGACAGCGAAGCCTCGTTGCAGACGGTGCTGGGGCTGGCCGATGACGCGGACCTGGTGATCACCATCGGCGGCGCCTCGGTGGGCGACCGCGATCTGGTTGCCAAGGTGGCAGGCGATCTCGGGCTGGAGCGCGCTTTTCACAAGGTCGCCATGCGCCCGGGCAAGCCGCTTATGTCGGGCCGCCTGGGCGATGCGATGATGCTTGGTCTTCCGGGAAATCCCGTATCGGCAATGGTTTGCGGGCATATCTTCATGGCGCCTGTGATCCGCGCCATGCTCGGGCTGGGCAGCGAACCCGCGCCGCGCGAGAGCCTGCCGCTGGCCCGCGCCATCCCCGCCAACGGCCCGCGCGAGCATTACATGCGCGCCCGGCTCGGCACTGCCGGCGTCAGCGTTTTCGAGCGCCAGGACAGCTCGCTCCTGAGCGTGCTCGGCGCCGCCGATGCGCTGGTTGTCCGCCCGCCGAACGATCCGGCCCGGGCCGCCGGCGAGCTGGTGGAGATCGTGCGCATCTGATCCGGAGGTCCCCTCAGCATGTTGACACAAAAAGAGAACATGCGTAGAACAAAAGGGAGGTAAACCGGCGGGGAGCGGCGCGCATGCTGACCAGGAAACAGCTTGATCTACTCGATTTCATCAACAAGCGGATGCAGCGCGACGGCGTGCCGCCGAGCTTTGACGAGATGAAGGAGGCGCTGGATCTGCGCTCCAAATCCGGCATTCACCGGCTTATCACCGCGCTGGAGGAGCGCGGCTTCATCCGCCGTCTGGCACACAGGGCGCGCGCCATCGAAATCGTGAAGCTGCCGGAAAGCCTCGGCGGCAAGCGCTCGGGATTCGCGCCTCAGGTGATCGACGGGGACCGGCCCGACAGCCGCCCCGGCAATGCGCAGCCGGTCTCGACCATCGAGGCGCTGGAACTGCCGCTGCTGGGCCGCATCGCTGCCGGCGAACCGATCCAGTCCATCGCCGACAACCCGCCCAACATCGCCGTGCCCGGCGCCATGCTCTCCAGCAATGCCCGCCACTATGCGCTTGAAGTCAAAGGCGATTCCATGATCGAGGCCGGGATCAACGATGGCGATGTGGTGATCATCCGCGAAGCCGCCTCTGCCGAGGCCGGCGATATCGTGGTGGCGCAGGTCGAGGGCTATGAGGCGACGCTGAAGCGCTTTCGCCGCAAGGGCGAGATGATCGTGCTTGAGGCCGCCAACCCGGCCTATGAATCGCGTGTGCTGCCCGTGGGGGCCGTCAAGGTTCAGGGCAAGCTCGTCGGGCTGATCCGCACCTACTGAGTGCCGTGCCAGAGCCGCCGCCCTGCGGCGGTGACCACGCGCGGCCCTCGGGCTCCAGCCAGATCGCCACGGCGCCGGTGCCGCGCAGGCGTTTCGGGTCGTAGACATCGCAGCCGGGCATCGCCGGCAGATCGACGCTGGAGACCACCAGCTCCGGCCCGTCGCAGCCGGCAAAGCCGCCCGCCGCGCGTTTGCCCTGAAGATGGGTCAGGCGCAACCCCGCCAGCGAGATCCGCGCCGTGCGGTTCTCGCGCCCGCCGGGCCAGAGCGCCGCGGCCTGTTCCTGCCCGCCCGCCTGCCCGTCATTCTCCAGCCAGACCCCGGCGAGAAAGCCCGACCCGCTTTCACGCGAGAGTGCCCGGCCACGCTCCGTCATCGCGCCCACCAGCGTGCCGGTATCGGCGATCAGGATGTCGGGCCGCACGGCGAGGCTCCAGAGCGCCGCCGCCAGCACCATGGGGGCCAGTCCGGCCGAGCGGCCGCGCCCCTGCCAGAGGCAGAGCGTGAGCCCGCCGAGCGCCAGCAGCGGCAACACCAAGGGCCCCGGCGCGACGATATGGCCGAGCGATTCCTCCCATCCCGAGACGGTGCGCGCCACCGCGAGGATCCAGTCGAGCCCGGGGCGCATCACCGCCAGCGCCAGCCCGTCGAGCCCAAGCGGCATGAGCAGCGCCGCTACCACCGCCATCGGGACGACCAGCAGACCCATCAGCGGCACCGCCGCAAGGTTTGCCGCCAGCCCGTAATGCGACAGCAGGTTGAAATGCGCCATGGCGACGGGCGCGGTGGCGAGTGAGGCGGTGACCGAGGACACCACCAGCGCCATGACGGGCCGTGCCCAGCCCGGCGCCCGGCGCTCGATTGTGAGCCGGCGCAGCAGGCCGAAGACGCTCACCAGCGCGACGGTGGCGGCAAAGGACATCTGGAAGCCCGGGCCGAGCAGCGCCTCGGGGCGCAGCAGCAGCACGATCAGCGCCGCCAGCGCTACGGCGCGCAGAGACAGCGCCCGGCGGTCGAAGATCACCGCCATCAGCATCACCGCCACCATGACAAAGGCGCGCTCTGTCGCGACATTTCCGCCCGAGAGCGCCAGATAGCCGGCAGCGGCGACAAGTGCGACGCCGGCGGCGAGCTTTTTTCCCGGCCAGAAATGCCGGCTCACCGGGTGCAGCAGCAGGCCCAGCCGCGTGGCGGAAAAGACGAAGCCCGCGAGCAGCCCCATATGCAGGCCGGAGATCGCCAGAAGATGCGCCAGGTTGCTGTGGCGCAGCGCGTCCAGCGCCTCCTGCCCGATGCCGGAGCGGTCGCCGGTCATGATCGCGGCGGCAAAGGCACCGGCCTCGCCCGGCAGTTTCGCCTGCACCCGCGCCGAGAGCCACATGCGGGCGCGCAGCACATGCTGACCGCCCTGCGCGGGGTCCAGCAGCAGCAGCGGCGTGCGGGTGTAGCCGACCGCGCCCAGGCGCAGAAACCAGGCGTGGCGGCGGAAATCGAAGCCGCCGGGCTCCACTGCGCCGCCGGGCGGCGAGAGATGGCCGGTCAGGATCACCGTCTCGCCCGGAAACGGCCTGTGAAAGCCCTGTGTGCCATGAAGCGAGACGCGCACGCGCGTCGGCGTGTCGCCGGGCGCCATGCGCTCCAGCACCACTCGGTCGAGCGTGAGGCGCAGCGCGTCCGAGGCGGAGCGGTCGATGGCGGTGATGCGCCCCTCGATCGGGCCGTAATAGCGAAAGCCGAGCTGCGGCCCGGCCAGCAGATGGGCGCGGGCGCCGGCCAGCGCCAGCCCCAGCGCGATCAGCCCTGCGGCGACGGCCAGGGGCGCGTGCCCCACCCCCAGCCGCCGCGACAGCGCCAGCAGGGCCGCCCCGACCCCGCCCGCCAGCACCAGACCCCAGACCGGCGGCTCTGCGGGCAGCGCAAAGTACAGGCCGATCCCGCCACCAAGCGCCACCGGCGCCCAGGAAAACAGATGCCCGCGCTGCCGGATAAGCCCTGCCGCGAGCCATGCTGCGATCTGCCGCATACTTGCCCCTGCCCCGTCCGCTGGTTAAGGAACGCCGCAAACGCTACCCCCTCCATGGTTACCGAGAGGTTAATCCGCATGTCCGTCGTCACCCGTTTCGCGCCGTCGCCCACCGGCTTTCTGCATATTGGCGGCGCGCGCACGGCGCTGTTCAACTGGCTCTACGCCCGTGGCCGCGGCGGGAAATTCCTGCTGCGCATCGAAGACACCGACCGCGCGCGCTCGACCCCCGAGGCGACCGCGGCGATTCTGCAAGGGCTCGACTGGCTCGGGCTCGACCATGACGGCGATGTGGTCAGCCAGTTCGAAGGCGCCGCCCGCCATGCCGAGGTGGCCCAGGAGCTGCTGGCCAAGGGTGCGGCCTATAAGTGTTTCTCCACCCAGGAGGAGATTTCGGCATTTCGCGAAAAAGCGAAGGAAGAGGGCCGCTCGACCCTGTTCCAGAGCCCCTGGCGCGATGCCGATCCCGCGACCCACCCCGATGCGCCCTATGTGATCCGGCTGAAGACGCCGCAGGAGGGCGAGACGGTGATCGAGGATCAGGTGCAGGGCCGCGTGGTGATCCGCAACGATCAGCTCGACGACATGATCCTGTTACGTTCCGATGGCACCCCGGTCTATATGCTGGCGGTCGTCGTCGACGACCACGACATGGGCGTGACCCATGTGATCCGGGGGGACGATCACCTGAACAACGCGGCACGGCAGATGGGCATCTACAGCGCCATGGGCTGGGACGTGCCGGTCTGGGCGCATATCCCGCTGATCCACGGGCCGGACGGCAAGAAGCTGTCGAAACGCCACGGCGCGCTCGGTGTCGACGAATATCAGAAGATGGGCTACCCGGCAGCGGGCATGCGCAATTACCTCGCCCGGCTCGGCTGGAGCCATGGCGATGACGAATTCTTTACCGACGCACAGGCGACCGAATGGTTCGATCTGGGGGGAATCGGCAAGTCTCCGGCGCGGTTCGATTTCAAGAAGCTGGAGAATCTCTGCGGCCAGCATATCGCCGCCTCGGACGATGCTGCGCTGCTGCAAGAAATCGACGCCTATCTCTCGGTGACCGGTGAAACGCCTCTGACCGAAGGTCAGCGCGACGGTATGGCGCGCGGCATGTACTGTCTGAAAGAGCGCGCCAAGACTTTCCCGGAACTGCTTGAAAAAGCGCATTTTATCCTGACGGATACGCCGGTTGAGCCGGATGAGAAGGCGCGGAAGGCGCTGGATCCTGTATCCCGTGGTATACTGGTTGCGTTGACGCCGCATCTGCAAAATGCTAGCTGGTCGCGGGAAGAGCTCGAAGCTGCCACGGCCGCATTCGCAGAGGATCAGGGGACCAAATTCGGCAAGCTTGCCGGCCCCCTGCGCGCTGCGCTTGCGGGGCGCGCGGTGACTCCGAGCGTTTTCGACATGATGCTTGTGCTCGGGAAGGATGAATCGCTTCGCCGGATTGAGCACGCAGCGACCTCTGAGACGGGGTAAAGGCCTGAAAGAGCGTTTCCTGAAACGGCTCGTTAGGCCATGTGAGAAAGAAATAGACCGCCGCGGCGCACCCTGCGCCCAGGCCTTTTCGAAAGGAACGCAGAAGCATGGCTGACACTCCGACGAAATCCGCAACGCTGACAATCGACGACAAGAGCGTCGAGCTGCCGGTTTACTCGCCGACCGCCGGCCCGGACGTGGTCGACATCCGCAAGCTCTATGCCCAGGCGGGCGTCTTCACCTACGATCCCGGCTTCACCTCGACCGCAAGCTGCGACAGCACCATCACCTTCATCGACGGTGACAAGGGCGAGCTGCTGCACCGGGGCTATCCGATCGACCAGCTGGCGGAAAAGTCGCACTACCTGGAAGTCTGCTACCTGCTGCTTTACGGCGAGCTTCCCTCGGCGGCGGAACTCGAGAAATTCGAGAACACCATCACCCGCCACACCATGATCCATGAGCAGATGCACAACTTCTTCCGCGGCTTCCGCCGCGATGCGCATCCGATGGCAACCATGGTGGGTGTGGTCGGCGCCATGTCGGCCTTCTATCACGACAGCACCGATATCAGCGACCCGCGCCAGCGCGAGATCGCCAGCCACCGTCTGATCGCCAAGATGCCGACCATCGCGGCGATGGCCTATAAGTACTCCATCGGCCAACCCTTCGTGTATCCGCGCAACGATCTCGATTACGCGGCGAACTTCCTGCACATGTGCTTCTCGGTGCCGGCGGAGCGTTACGACGTCGACCCGATCCTGAGCCGCGCCATGGACCGGATCTTTACCCTGCACGCCGATCACGAGCAGAACGCCTCGACCTCGACGGTGCGTCTGGCCTCGTCCTCGGGCGCCAACCCCTTCGCCTGTATCGCCGCCGGCATCGCCTGCCTCTGGGGTCCCGCCCATGGTGGCGCCAACCAGGCCTGCCTGGAGATGCTGAAAGAGATCGGCTCGCCGGACAAGATCCCGGAATACATCGCCCGCGCCAAGGACAAGAACGACCCGTTCCGCCTGATGGGCTTCGGCCACCGCGTCTACAAGAACTTCGATCCGCGCGCGACGGTGATGAAGCAATCCGCCGACGAGGTGCTCGACCTGATGGGGATCGAGAACAACCCGATCCTCGCCACCGCGAAGGAGCTCGAACAGCAGGCGCTGGCCGATCCCTATTTCGCCGAGAAGAAACTGTTCCCGAATGTCGATTTCTATTCGGGCATCATTCTCGAGGCGATGGGCTTCCCGACCTCGATGTTCACGCCGATCTTTGCGCTGTCGCGCACCGTCGGCTGGGTGTCGCAGTGGAAAGAGCAGCTCGCCGATCCGCAGCACAAGATCGGCCGTCCGCGCCAGCTCTATCTCGGCAACACCATCCGCGAATACGTGGATATCGAGAACCGCTGAGCGCCGCTCACGGCACAGACAAAAGGCCGCCTCCCGGGGCGGCCTTTTTCGTGGGACGGTGTCTTAGATCCCGCCGGTCGCCGCCAGCCGCAGAAGCCGGGCGCGGCGGCGGAATTCCGAGAGCTGAAGCGTGCCTTCGGCCACCCTGCCCGGCGCCTGCGCCGCCTGCCGCAGCAGCGGCCCGGCCTGCCAGCCCGCCAGCAGCGCCGCCCGCGCCGGGCGCGCCACGTCCCTCAGCCCTTTGCGCGCCCGCGCCAGCCGTGCCAGCCCTTCCTGCGCCAGCGCCGCCACCGCCTCCGGGCGGCCATCGACCAGCGGCACGCGCCCGTTGGCTTCGAGCTCCGGCACCGCGCGCAGGAACTGCGCCAGCCCCGCCGCATAGCCCGCATCCCGCGCCACCGCCTCCGGCATGCCGCCAAGCGCGCGACCGGCGGCAAGCAACAGATGGCCGGAGGTCTCTTCGAGATAGCGGGTGAAATGCGCCGCATCCTCGAACGGATCGCGGTAGATGTCCCAGCGCCGGGCGCCGACCAGCCGGTCGAGCAGCGCCGCGCTTTCCGCATCGAGCACCCGGGAAAGCGGCGTCACCACCTCGTGCCGCCGCACCTTGCCGCCGCCCCGGATCTCCTCCAGCGCGTCGCGCCACCATTGCAGCCGCATCTCGGCGATGGTGCTTTCCTGCGTGACCCAGGGCGCGCGGGCGACCTCGAGATTGAAGGCATAGAGCGGGAACAGCACCGCGCGCGCCGGCACCGGCGCCGCCATGGCGGCGGCGAAGCGGTCGGGGTCGCCGCGCTCCACTAGGCTGGCGCAGGCGGTCAGATCGTCATCGAATTCCATGCGCTGCACCTAAGCCGCTTGCGCTGCAAAGGAAAGGGTCAGCGGGGCCGCGCCAGCACCAGAAGATAGGCGATGCGCTCGGGTGCCTGCCGCCAGAGCGCGATTTCCCGTTCCGCGCCGTCCAGCACCTCTGCCATCGCCGCGCTTGCGCCCGGGCGCAGCGCCGCGATCTGCACAGAAAGGCTGTCGTAATAGGCGGCCCAGGGCGCGCCGATGAGCAGCTTGCTGTCGATCACCTCGAAGCCCGCGTCGGAGACCTGGTCCAGAACGCCCTCGCAGGTGATGATTTCCGGCTCCGGCGCCCAGAAATCGCGCACCGCCTGCGGCTCGTCCTCGCTGAGCAGAACGCCTTGCGAAAACGCCACAGCCCCGCCCGGCGCCAGCGCCTCGCGCCAGGCGCGCAGCCCCTCGGTCACACCGAGGAAATAGATCGCGCCGGCAGACCAGATCAGATCGTAAGGCCCCTCCAGCGCGCCCATATCGCCCAGACGCACGGTGGCGTTGGGCAGATCCGCCAGCCGGGGCTGCGCCGCCGCGACAAAGGCCGGCACCGCCTCCACCCCCTCGATCCGCGCCCGGGGCAGCGCGCGGGCCAGCGTCTCGCAATCGGCGCCGGTGCCGCAGCCCGCATCGCAGACCGCGAGCGGACCCGAGAGCCCGAGCCGCTCCAGCGCCCAGATCGCATCGCCGGAGAGGCCCGGCCCCTGCCGGTCGAGCCGGCTGTACAGCGTCAGGAACTCCGCCGGCAGATCCATCACGCGGTCTCTCCGCAATCGCGGATCAGCTTCCAGCGCACCGCGTCGAGCAGCGCCTCGAAAGACGCATCCACTATGTTCGCGCTCACCCCCACGGTCTGCCAGCGCCGGCCCGCGCCGTCCTGGCTGTCGATGATCACGCGGGTGACCGCCTCGGTGCCGCCCTGGGTGATGCGCACCTTGAAATCCACCAGCCGCATGTCGTCGATCACCGCCTGATAGGGGCCGAGATCCTTGGCCAGCGCCTTGGAGAGCGCGTTGACCGGCCCCCGGTCGTGCCCGTCGGTGTCGAGACTGTCGGAGACCGAGAGCTTCTTCACCCCGTCGACCTTCACCACGACCACGGCCTCGGAGAGCGAGACCATCTTGTCGTACTTGTTCTTGCGCCGCTCGATGGTGACCCGGTAGCGCTTGACCTCGAAGAAGTCCGGCAGCCGCCCCAGCGCCTCGCGCGCGAGGATCTCGAAACTCGCCTGCGCGGTGTCGTAGGTATAGCCCTCGGCCTCGCGCGCCTTGATGGTTTCGAGGATGCGGGCCAGCGCCGGATCGCCCTTTTCGACCTCGAGCCCCGCCTCGGCGAGCCGGCGGCGCAGGTTCGACTGGCCGGCCTGGTTCGACATCGGGATGACGCGGCGATTGCCCACCGCGCCCGGGTCGATATGCTCGTAGGTCGTCGGATCCTTGAGGATGGCGCTGGCATGCAGCCCCGCCTTGTGGGCAAAGGCGGAGGAGCCGACATAGGGCGCCTGCCGCATCGGCACGCGGTTCAGCACCTCGTCGAGCATGCGCGAGGTCTGGGTCAGCCCCTCCAGCGCCGCATGCGCGATGCCGGTCTCATAGGCGCTGGCATAGGGCTCCTTGAGCAGCAGCGTGGGGATCAGCGAGGTGAGATTGGCATTGCCGCAGCGCTCGCCCAGCCCGTTCAGCGTACCCTGCACCTGCCGCACGCCGGCATCCACCGCCGCGAGCGACCCCGCAACCGCGTTCTCGGTGTCGTTATGGGTGTGGATGCCCAGCCGCGCACCGGGGATGCCGCCGGCGATCACCTCTTTCACGATGTCATGGATCTCATGCGGCAACGTGCCACCATTGGTGTCGCAAAGCACGATCCAGCGCGCACCGGCCTCAAGGGCGGCTTTCAGGCAGTCCAGCGCATAAGACGCGTTGGCCTTCCAGCCGTCGAAAAAATGCTCCGCATCGAACAGCGCCTCGCGGCCCTGCGCCACGATATGAGCAAGCGAGGCGCGGATATTCTCGATATTCTCTTCAAGCGTGATCCCCAGCGCCGCGGTGACGTGGTAATCATGGGTCTTGCCCACCAGACAGACCGCCGGAGTCCCGGCATTCAGCACGGCGGCCAGCACGTCGTCATTTTCTGCCGAGCGCCCGGCCCGCTTGGTCATGCCAAAGGCGGTCATGGTGGCGCGCGTCGCCTCCACCGTGTCGAAAAACGCGCTGTCGGTGGGGTTGGCGCCGGGCCAGCCGCCCTCGATGTAATCGACCCCGAGCGCATCAAGCGCCTCGGCGATCCGCAGCTTCTCCCCGGTGGAGAACTGCACGCCCTGGGTCTGCTGCCCGTCGCGCAGGGTGGTGTCGTAGAGATAGAGGCGCTCCTTAGCCATGACGCCCCCTCCTTTCATCTTTCCGCAAATACTCCCCGCTGGCCAGGCCACCAGGCGCAGCAGCGGTAGCTGGCGTCACCAGCACCAACATCGCAGCAAATTCCTTGAGAGGAATTTGCAACTCTTTTCGAAAAGAGTTGCCCGGCCTCACGACAGGCCCTCCAGCTTCGCCGCGTCAAACCCGGCACCGGGCAGCAGCTCCACCCCGGCTTTCGACATACGCACCTCGACGCCCGCTTCGATCAGCGCCGTCTTCATCCGATCCACCTCGGAGAAATCCTTGCTCTGCATCGCCTGCGCACGCAGCTCCGCCAGCCGCGCCGCCAGCTCCGAGAGATCCACCGAGGCCTCGGCCCAGGCGCCCAGCTCCGGCGTCAGCAGCCCCAGAAGACCCGCCCCGGCCTTCAGGGCCGGGGCCTCACCGGCACCCGCCAGCCGGTGCAGCTCGGCAATCGCGCCGGCGGTGTTGAGATCGTCGGCCAGCGCCGCCAGCACCGCCTCGGGCACCGGCCCAGCCTCGACACCGTCCACCAGCCCGCGCCATTTGCGCAGCACCGCCTCTGCCTGCGCCGCCTTTTCCGCCGTCCAGTCCATCGGCCGGCGATAATGGGTCGAGAGCATCACGAAACGGATCACCTCACCCGGCACGCCCTGTTCCAGCAGATCGTGCACGGTGAAGAAATTGCCCAGGGATTTGGACATCTTCTTGCCCTCGACCTGCAACATCTCATTGTGCAGCCAGACCCTGGCAAAGCCGCCCTCGGGATGGGCGCAGCAGCTCTGGGCGATCTCGTTCTCGTGATGCGGGAACATCAGATCGTTGCCGCCGCCATGAATGTCGAAACTCGCCCCCAGCAGCTCGTAGCTCATCGCCGAGCACTCGATATGCCAGCCCGGACGCCCGCGGCCCCAGGGGCTGTCCCAGCCCGGCAGCTCCGGCGAAGACGGTTTCCACAGCACGAAATCCATCGGGTTGCGCTTGTAGGGCGCCACCTCGACCCTTGCGCCGGCGATCATATCGTCGACCGAACGGCCCGACAGCGCGCCGTATTGCGTGTAGCTCTCCACCGCAAAGAGCACATGGCCCTCGGCCTCATAGGCATGGCCGCGCTCGATCAGATCCGAGATCATCGCGATCATCTGAGAGATATATTCGGTGGCGCGCGGCATATGGGTGGGCTGCATCACCCCCACGGCGGCCATATCGTCGAGATACCATTGCGTGGTCTCGGCGGTGATCTCGCCGATGCTGCGCCCCGAGGCCTCGGCCCGCGCGTTGATCTTGTCGTCCACATCGGTGAAGTTGCGCACATAGGTGACGTGATCGGGCCCGTAGACCTGCCGCATCAGCCGGAACAGCACGTCGAAGACGATGGCGGGCCGGGCATTGCCCAGATGCGCCCGGTCATAGACTGTGGGGCCGCAGACATAGATCCGCACGTTCTCCGCATCGATGGGCTCGAAGCGCTCCTTCTTGCGGGTGCGGGAATTGGTCAGCCAGATGTCCATAGCGCGCTCCTTGGCACAGGGTCGCGGCGGGAGTAGCAACTTCGGTTCTGGATGGGAATAGAAGACCGGCCCGCCGTTTGTCGGGAGGACCCGACAGATGTCAGCAGGTAATGCAGCAAATCCGGATGAGGGTCGCTTGCGTGGTCATGGCGGCTCTATAGCGGCATCGTGCCCGCCCTGTCCAGTCGTATCCCCCGGTGCCGGCCGGCTCTACAGCGCCCGCGCCCGCCGCCGCACCGGCCAGACCTCGAGCAGACCCGCCGCGACCACCAGCGCGCCGCCGGCGATCTCCAGCGGGTGCAGGTGTTCTCCCGCCAGCAGCGCCGCCGAGAGCGCGCCGACCAGAACCTCGGTCTGCATCAGGATGCCGACCCGCGCCGGATCGAGCCGCAGCGTCGCCCACATCAGCATCGCCAGCGACAGCCCCCACCAGACAATGCCGGTCACCAGCCCCAGCCCGATGAGCCCGGCATCACCCCAGAGCGACAGCCCCGCCGGCCAGGGATCGAAGAACGGCGCCAGCACCAGCCCGGTCACCGTCGCCCCGGCGGCGAAGACGCAGGTTGCCGGTCCCGGCCCCAGCGTCGATCTGGCGCGGATGCCGGTGGTGCCGAGCGCCCACATCACCCCCGCGATCAGCGCCATCCATTCGCCCGCGCCGCGCGGCAGCGGCGCCTCGCCGCCGGCGCTCAGCATCACCACGAGGCCGAGAATCCCCAGACCGATCGCCACGACGCGCAGCGCCGGCGTGTGCCAGCCCATGACATAGCGACCGATCAGCGTGCTCCAGACCGGCGTGAGGAAATAGAGCAGGATGATGATCGCCACCCGGCCATAGACCAGCCCAATGGAATAGAGCGTGAAGGCCGCGCCTCCGAGCGCAATCGACCCGAGCGCCACCGGCCCTGCCCGGAGCACATCGCGCCAGCGCCACAGCACGAACGGCGACAGCGCCAGACAGGCCACCGAGGTGGCCAGCACCGTGCCCCAGGCGCCGGGCAGGCCACGCGCCACCATGGCGCGCACCGGCAGCCAGTAGACCCCCCAGAGCACCCCGGTCACGGCCACGATCAGCGTGGCGATAAGAACGATCCGATCCTGCGACATCGCCCTGCCTTAGCAGAGCCTGCGCGCGCCCCCAAGCCGGAGAAACGGCAACGGGCGGAACCGGTTGCCCGATCCCGCCCGCCGTTCTCTGAGCTGCCCTGAATGCAGGCAGATGCCTTACTGGTTCGCCTGCTCCGCCTCGAGCCGGCGATAGGCGGCGACATTGCGGTTATGCGCGTCGAGCGTTTCCGCGAAATTGTGCCCGTCCGCCGGATCGAGCGTCTTGGCGACGAAGTAGATGTAGTCGGACTCCGCCGGATTCAGCGCCGCCTCGATACTGGCGCGGCCCGGGTTGGCGATGGGCGTCGGCGGCAGGCCGGCGATCACATAGGTGTTGTAGGGCGTCTCGCGGCGCAGCTCCGACTGGCGCAGACCGCGCCCCAGCGGCCCCTCTCCCTGGGTGATGCCGTAGATCACCGTCGGGTCGGTTTGCAGCCGCATGCCACGCTCCAGCCGGTTGACGAAGACGCTGGCCACCAGCGGGCGTTCCTCGGCGCCGCCGGTCTCCTTCTCGACGATGGAGGCCATGGTCAGCGCCTCCTCCGGCGTCGCGTAGGGCAGCCCCTCGGCACGGTTGGCCCAGGCTTCGGCGAGGATGACCTCCTGCGCGTTCTGCATGCGCTCGATCAACCCGGCGCGGTCGTCGCCCACGACCACCTCGTAGCTGTCGGGCGCCAGCGAGCCCTCGGCAGGCAGCTCTGCCACCTCGCCCTCCAGCACATCGACCTGCTTTAGCTCTTCGACCACCTGCCAGCTCGTCACGCCTTCGGCCAGCGCGATGCGGAAGCGGGTGCCGACGGCGGATTTGAAATCCTCATAGGCCGCCGGGATCTCCTCCGCGCCGGGATCGAATTCCAGCACCTCCTCATAGCGCCCGACGGACGGGTCGAGCTCGCGCACCTGCACCTCGGCGCGGGTCACACCGATGCGGTAGACCACCTCGGTACCGCAGGTCGAGGCGCCGCCCCGGGTGACGATCTCGGTGATCTCCGACATCGAGGCGCGCTCGGGCACCAGATAGGAGCCGGCCTTGAGATCGCTGGTCTTGTCGGCGTAATCCGCGCCGAGGCGAAAGATCGTTCCCGACGAGATCGCGCCCTGCCCCTCCAGATCCTCGGAGACGCGGGTGAAGTTGCTGCCGCGATTGACCTGAAGGCAGATCGGCGCATCCAGCGGGCCTTCCGCCGAATACTCGTTCTGCGCCCAGATCAGCACACCGCCGAACAGGAAGACCAGCACCACCAGAAAGGTCAGCGCGTTGGAGGCGACGCTTCGCCACATTTATTCGGCCTTTCCGAAGATCACGCTGGCATTGGTCCCGCCGAAGCCGAAGGAGTTCGACAGCGCATGGGTGATCTTGCGTTCGCGCTTGGCGTTGGGCGCCAGGTCGATGGGGGTTTCCACCGCCGGGTTGTCGAGGTTGATCGTCGGCGGCGCGACCTGATCGCGGATCGCCAGGATCGAGAAGATCGCCTCGATCGCGCCCGCCGCCCCCAGAAGGTGGCCGGTGGCGGATTTGGTCGAGGACATGGTGACATTGGCCGCGTGATCGCCCAGCAGCCGCTCGACGGCGCCCAGCTCGATCGTGTCGGCCATGGTCGAGGTGCCGTGCGCGTTGATATAGTCGATGTCTTCCGGGCTCAGGCCGGCCGACTTCAGCGCCGCGCGCATGGAGCGCTCGCCACCCTCGCCATCCTCGGAGGGCGCGGTGATGTGGTAGGCGTCGCCCGAGAGGCCATAGCCCAGCACTTCGGCATAGATCTTGGCGCCGCGCGCCTTGGCGTGCTCGTATTCCTCCAGCACGACGATGCCCGCGCCCTCGCCCATCACGAAGCCGTCGCGGTCGGCGTCATAGGGCCGGCTGGCCTTTTGCGGATCGTCGGCGCGCTTGGTCGAGAGCGCCTTGCAGGCGTTGAAGCCGGCGATGCCGATCTTGCAGATCGCCGCCTCGGCGCCGCCCGCGACCATCACGTCGGCATCGCCGTATTTGATCAGCCGCATCGCGTCGCCGATGGCATGGGCGCCGGTGGAACAGGCGGTCACCACCGAATGGTTCGGCCCCTTGAAGCCGTAGCGGATCGAGACCTGACCGGAGATCAGGTTGATCAGCGCACCGGGCACAAAGAAGGGCGACACGCGGCGCGGGCCCTTGGCCTCCATCATCACGGCGGTGTTGGCGATGGAATTCAGCCCGCCGATGCCGGAGCCGATCAGAACGCCGGTGCGTTCGAGCTCTTCCTTGTCGGTGGGCATCCAGCCCGAATCCTTCACCGCCTGATCGGCGGCGGCCATGCCGAAGAGGATGAAGGTGTCGACCTTGCGCTGCTCTTTCGGCTCCATGTAGGTGTCGGCATTGAAGGTGCCGTCCGACCCGTCGCCAAGCGGCACTTCGCAGGCATAGGTCGTGACCAGCCCCTCGGGATCGAACCCGGTGATCGGGCCGGCGCCCGACTGCCCGTCAAGGATCCGTTCCCAGCTCTTTTCCACACCGTCTGCCAGGGGTGTGACCAGCCCCAGCCCGGTAACAACGACGCGACGCATGCGCACTGCCCTTCCCTCAGACTTCTTTCGTGGCCACGCTCTTACCCTGCCCGCGCGGGGCGGGGCAAGCCTTCGAAGCCCGCTCAGGCCCAGTCCGTGCCGAGATCGGCGACCGCCCGCTCTATCCAGTGCTCGCGCAGCCAGTCGCAGGGCTTGGAATGGCGTATGACGCTGCCATTGTAGCCGTCGAGCGCCTCGGTCATTTTCGGATGCCCGTGGAAGCAGACGACGCGAGCATCGCCCGGCAGGCGCGGCGCGTGCAGCCAGTTGCCCGGGAACGGGTTGCAGTCATACTTGAACGACACCACCCAGGGCTCGGGGATATAGGTGAAAACGCCGCGATCCATCGCCTTGTGGCTGGTATAGCGCTGCTCGGAGCCGCGCGCCTTTTCCACCTCTGCATAGGCATTGGCCGCCAGATCGTCGTAGAGAAACCCGTGCTGCGCCGGATCGAAGCGGAAGACCGAGCCGTGACCGGTGGGCCGGCCCTTGCGCTTTTCCGTCCAGTCGTGGCGCATCGCCACGGTGCCGGGCGCCAGATCGTGGATCTCGTCCAGCGATCCGGTGATCACCACATCCAGATCGAAGCCGAGGAACGGCCCCTCCAGATCCGGCACCAGACCGGGCCGGAAGAGCGACACCTTGCGCATCGCCCCCTGCCGGTTCGCCACGGCGAGCGCGGCGGCCATGGGCTCGGCAAAGGGCTCGACCGGCAGCGGCAGGATCTCCACATCCGGGTGCAGACCCTCGGCCTGTTCGGTCATGCAGAAGAACCGGATCGGGCGCGACATGTGCCGCCGCACCCCGGAATAGAGGCGGTTGACATATTCCGGGCCAAAGGCCGTGCCCCATTTGATGCAGATGATATTGGCTCTTTGCGTCACGCCTCAGTCTCCGAACGGCTTTGCCCGGGCTTTAGCCCAAAGCGCCGGGCTGTGCCATCCCGTTGGGCAAATCGTCACGCGGCGCAGCAAGGATGCCGCCGCGTCATTGCCCCGCGACACGGCTGTGGCACACTGACACTCTCCGGTTTTGCGCCGGGCTTACGACTCACTTTAAAGATGAGGAAGATGCGGATGAGCACTGCCGCCCCCACCGAGGCCCAGATCGCCGAAGCGGCCTATTTCCTGTGGCTCAACGAAGGCTGCCCGGAGGGCAAGCAGGCCCTGCACTGGGCCGAGGCCAGCGCCAGCCTGAGCGACGCCGCGCCGAAACCCAAGCGCAAGCCGGCGGCGAAGAAGGCCGACGCCAAGGCGAAGGCGGCGACCGAAAAGCCCAAGGCAAAGGCGAAAACCGTCGAGAAAAAATCTCCCAAGCCGCGCAAGGCCAAGGCGAAATCCGAGGGCTGAGCGGCAAAACGGGCGGCGGGAAACCCCGCCTTACCCTTTCTTGCGACCGGTGATCATGGGCGTGATCAGGTCTTCGCCTTTCCAGCGGCGGTAAAAGCCGATGGCGGCGATATGGCCGATCACCATGATCAGCAGCAGTGTCGAGAGCGGTTCGTGCAGCGCCAGCGCCTTGCGGGTGATATCCGCCGAGACATATTGCGCCAGCGGCCCGACATTGACGTAATCCTCCGGATCGGCCAGCAGCCCCGAGAGCACCTGCAAGGCCAGCACCAGCAGCACGCCCACGACAAAGAGCGCGCCCACCGGGTTGTGCCCCCAGCTATTGGACGGCTTGCGCGCGGGCATCTGGCGGGCATAAGCCAGCACCGCGCGCGGCCCCTTCACAAAGCTCGCAAACCGCGCGGTGCGCGGCCCGACAAAGCCCCAGACCACGCGCAGCAGCACGATCCCGGCGACGGTGTAGCCGGCATAGAAATGCAGCGTCATCTGCGACGGCCCGAACTTGCCCAGCCCCCAGGCGGCGGCAAAGGCGATCACCAGCGCCCAGTGCAGGACGCGCACGACCGGATCCCAGAGCCGGTCTCCGGAACCGGAGGGCGCTGCCCCCCGGCCGGTGTTTTCCGCGATGCTCACGGCTCAGAAATCCGCGGCACGGAAATCGTCATGGCAGGCCTTGCAGGCGCCGCCGAGCTTGCCCACGGCGGGGCGCAGCGCGTCGAGCCCTTCACCGGCGGCGGTGTTGAGCTCTGCCAGGGCGGCACCAAAGGCCTGACCCTTTTCCTGGAACGCGCCCATGTCTTCCCAGATCACCGGCAGCGCCCGTGTCTCGCCCGGCAGATCGTCTTTCGACGTGCCCGGCGCATAGAAATCCGCCGTGTGAAGCCCGGTCAGCGTGACCATGTCGGCGGCATGCGCCTGTGCGGCCTCGGCGTCGTAATCGACCTTGCCCTGCGCCATGGCGGCAAGACCGCCCATTTCAAAGCCAAGCATGGTGTAGAAGGCGCGGCGCGCCTTGACGGTTTCGTTTTCGGCGGTTTGCGCCAGTGCCATCGTGGCGGGAACGGCAGCGATCAAAGCTGAGAGGAGAACCTTGCGCATGTCGGATGAGATCCCTGTTTTACATGGGTTGAACACAGAACCGGCGCGGGTGTGACGCCGCGCCGGTCCCTAGGATGGTACACATCTGAATGTGAGAATAAAAATGTAACCTACAGAATCTTTTTGACCTTTTCGTGAGCGAGCGTCATCTGCACAGGCTTCAGGCAGGCATGCGCCGCTCCACGACCTCGGCCCACCACGAACAGCCTGCGGGAATCGCCTCGTCGTTGAAGTTATACTCGGGGTTGTGAACATCGGCAGAGGGGCCGTTGCCCACGAGGATATAGGCGCCGGGGCGTTCCTCCAGCATATAGGCGAAATCCTCGCCGCCCATGGTGATCGGCGCATCGCGCTCGCAGGCGCCGGCAATGGCCTCGGCCACATCGGCGGCGAACTCGGTCTGCGCCTCGCTGTTGACCATCGCCGGATAGCCCGGAATCCATTTGATTTCGGCCTCGCAGCCGAGCGCCTGCGCAGTGGCGGCGGCCAGCGCCTTGATCCGCTCCTCGCCGAGGTCGCGGTTCGTCTTCGACATGGTGCGCATGGTGCCGCGCATTGTGACGGCGGCGGGGATCACGTTGAAGGCCTTCGACGAGCTCTCGATCGAGGTGACAGAGATCACCATCTGATCGTCGGGGTCGGAATTGCGGCTGACGATGCTTTGCAGCGCGGTCACCACATGCGCGGACGCGACCAGCGGGTCGGTGGCCTGATGCGGCTTGGCGGCGTGGCCGCCCTTGCCATGCACAGTGATCTCGAACTGGTCGGTGGCGGCAAAGAAGGCGCCGGGCCGGATGGCGAACTGCCCGGTGGGCACGCCGGGCCAGTTGTGCATGCCATAGACCTCCTGGATGCCCCAGCGCTCCATCAGCCCATCCTCGCACATGAAGCGCCCGCCGGCGCCGCCCTCTTCGGCGGGCTGGAAGATCACCACCACGGTGCCGTCGAAATTGCGCGTCTCGGAGAGGTATTTCGCCGCCCCCAGCAGCATGGCGGTGTGGCCGTCATGGCCGCAGGCATGCATGGCGCCGGGCGTCTTGGAGGCATAGTCGAGCCCCGTCGCCTCGTGGATCGGCAGCGCGTCCATATCGGCGCGCAGCCCGATCACCTTGCCCGAACCATTGGCCTTGCCCTTGATCACACCGACCACACCGGTGCGTCCGATGCCCTCGGTCACCTCGTCGCAGCCGAAGTCGCGCAGCTTTTCAGCGACGATGCCGGCGGTACGGTGGGTGTCGAAGAGGATCTCGGGGTTTTCGTGGAAATCGCGTCGCCAGGCGGTGATTTCGTCCTGCAACTCGGCGAAACGGTTCTTGACGGGCATGTCGGTGGCTCCTGTTCTCGTATCTTGTGAAAAGCCTGCCACCGCCCGGTGCGGGCGGCAAGCGCGGCCGGACTGAATGTCAGATATTGGGTCCGGGGATCAGTTTCGAGCCGTCGGAAAAGCGAGTGATGCGGAAGCGGCTCAGATCGTGGCCGGGATCGCGCCCCTGCGCCATATCGGCGGCGATGCGTCCGAAGGCGGGACCGATGCCGAAACCGTGGCCGCACATGCCGGTGACCGCGATCAGCCCCGGCAGCTCCGGCACCCGGTCGACCACCGGCACCACATCGGGCATCACGTCGATCATCCCGGCCCAGGCGGCCTGCAGGGGCACCTCGCCCATCTGCGGGAAATGCTGCCCGAACCGCCGGCGCATCTCGGCGACCTTGGCGGCGTTGGGCTCGGGCGAGAGAATGCGCATGCGCTCGAAAGGCGTCTCGTCACCGTCACCCCAGCGGCGCGGCGTGCCCCAGGCATCCGGATAGCCTGCCGGCGCCGGCGCGCGCAGATGCACGTCGAAATCGCCCGTGAACGCCAGCGGCAGATAGGTCTTGAGCCCGCGAAACGCATCCGGCCCGATGAAGAGCTCGGCAAACCCTGCCGGCGCCAGCGTGTAGCCACCGTCATCGCGTGGACGAAAGGCCAGCGCATCGTCGACCGCCGCGGTGTTCACCCCCTGCGGCAGCCGCTCCGTCGCCATCGCGGTGGAGCGCACCGAGAGTTGCGGGATGCGCACCCCGTGCCGGCGCAGGAAGAGCGAGGACCACGCCCCACCCGCCAGAACCACCTGCGTGCAGGCGATGCGGCCCTTCTCGGTGACGACCCCGGCGACCTTTCCGCCCTGCATGTCGAGCCCGCGCACGGCGCAGCGCTCCCGGATCGTGGCGCCCTCGGAGACTGCGAGCCGCGCCAGCTCCGGCACCGCCACCCAGGGCTCGCCCTTCATATCGGTGGGCGTATGCAGCGCGCCGACCCAGGGGCTGTCCCCGGCGCCGAGCAGCGTTTTGGTCTCATCGGCATCCAGCAGATGCGAGGACACGCCGAGCGGTCTGGCCTCTTCCAGCCAGCCGGCAAAGCCCGCCATCTCCTTGTCGCTGCGGGCGAGATAGCTCACGCCCACCTGCGTCACGCCGAGCCGCCCGCCGCACTCCGCGTCGAGCTGCGGCCAGAGATCCTGCGCCTCGAGCGCAATCGGGATCTCGGCCATGTCGCGGCCCTGCACGCGGATCCAGCCCCAGTTGCGCGAGCTCTGCTCGGCGGCCACCCGACCCTTTTCCAGCAGCACCACGTTCAGCCCCGCCCGCGCCGCGTAAAGCGCCGTCGAGACGCCGATCACCCCGCCGCCGATCACCGCGAGATCGCATGCCTCGGGCAGCGGGCCATCGTGCTCGACGGGCCCCTCGTCGCGGAACGGAAAGATCATCGCAACCGCTCCAGCAGACCGTCCATAAAGCGCTGCCCGGCGTCGAGCTGCGAGATTTCGATATATTCGTCGGGCTTGTGGGCGATGGTGATGTCGCTCGGTCCGCAGACCACCGCGTCATAGCCACCGGCCTGAAAATGGCTGGCCTCGGTGCCGTAGCTCACCTGCATCACACCGTTGTCGCCGGTCACCTGACGCACCAGCTCTTCGGCGCTGTTGCCCTCGGTGGGCCTCAGCGGCGGCAGATCGAACATCCGCGTGACCTCGATCCAGGCATCGGGATGCACCGCTTTCATCTCCGCCTCCAGCGCGGTCACCGCCTCCATCAGGCGCCGCGCCCAGTCTTCCGGATCCTCGCCGGGGATGACACGAAAGCTCATGCCGAACGCGCAATCCTTGGCGGTGATGTTGTGCGCGGTGCCGCCATGGATCTGGCCCACATGCACATTGGTATAGGGCGGATCGAAAAGCGCCGCGATCTCGCCGGGTGTGGCGGCGGCATTGGCGGCGTTCTGCGCATTGGCCCATTCGATGAGCTTCGCGCCCCACATGATCGCCGAGACGCCGGTATGCAGGATCGAGCTGTGCACCTCGACCCCGTGCACATGGATCCAGAAATTCACCCCGCCCTTGTGACCAGTCACCGCCTTGATCATCGTCGGCTCACCGATGATCGCCGAGGCCGCCTTGGGCACCACCCCCTGCATCGCCGCCACCAGATCGGCGGCGCCGGTGCAGCCGATCTCTTCGTCATAGGTCAGCGCCAGTTGCAGGGGCCGCGTCACGCCGCGATGCTTCGCCTCGACCAGCGCCCAGATCGCCAGCGCGTCAAAGCCCTTCATATCGGTGGAACCGCGACCGTAGAGCCGGCCGTCGCGCTCGGTCAGTGCCCAGGGATCGGAGGTCCATTCCTGCCCGTCGACCGGCACCACATCCGTGTGCCCAGAGAGCACCACGCCACCTTCCTCCTCCGGCCCCACATGAGCAAAGAGCGCCGCCTTGAGATCGGGCTCGGCCTCCTTGTAGTGGCGGTGGCTGTCGATGCCGTGGCCGCCCAGATAGCCCTCCACCCAGTCGATCAGCGGCAGGTTGGTGTCGCGGCTGACGGTGGGAAAGCTCACCAGATGCGCGAGGATCTCGCGCGGGGACAGGCGGGTCGGCATTTTGGGGTCCTTCGTTCGTTCACCAATGACCTAAGCCCGCCCGCAGTGGCCCGCAAGCCCGCCGCGCGCAAAGCCGGCACCCGACCGCATGCCGCGCCCAAATTTCCGTCAAAAGACAGTTTCATCTTTCCGCAAATACTCGGGGGAGCGCGCCCCGTCGCGCGAGGGGCAACGCCCCCCTTTTCACAGGTGATGCCCCGGTCAACGAGCGCGACCGTAACGGGGGTCGCGGGGGCGGAGCCCCCGCGCCTGCCCGCTTAATAGCCGCTATCCGAAGTCAGAACGAAATGCCCGGGCGACACCTCGTCATAGACATTGGGCTCGGGCTCATATCCCACCGGGTGAATCGGAGAGGGAATCGGTTTGAAATTCAGATCCTTTTCGGATTTCCGCATATGCGGGTCGGCAATCGGCACCGCCTTCATCAGCGCCTGGGTATAGGGGTGCTGCGGATTCTCGAACACCGCCGCGCGAGGGCCGATCTCGACGATGCGCCCGAGATACATCACCCCCACCTTGTGGCTCACCCGTTCGACCACCGCCATGTCGTGGCTGATGAAGAGATAGGAGAGCCCCATCTCCGCCTGCAATTCCATCATCAGGTTCAGCACCTGTGCCTGCACCGACACGTCCAGCGCCGAGACCGCCTCGTCCGAGACGATCAGCTTTGGGTTCAGCGCCAGCGCCCGGGCGATGGCGATCCGTTGCCGCTGCCCGCCAGACAGCTCGTGCGGGAAACGCCGCATAAAGCTGCGCGGCAGCTCCACCCGGTCGAAGAGCATCGCCACCCGGTCCATCATCTCCGATCCCGAATGTGTGCCGTAATTGCGCATCGGCTCGGCCACCTGATCGGCGAGGTTCATTTGCGGGTTCAGCGAGGCAAAGGGGTCCTGAAAGATCATCTGCATCTGCCGCCGCTCGTCGCGCAGCATGTTGGGCCCCAGCCCCATGATATCGGTGCCATCGAGATCGACGCGCCCGCGCATCGGCTCCACCAGCCGCAGGATCGAGCGGCCCGCCGTCGACTTGCCGCAGCCCGATTCCCCCACGAGGCTCAGGGTCTGGCCCTTGTTGAGCACGAAGTTCAGATCCTCGACCGCATGCACATTGGCGATGGTGCGGCGAAAGAACCCGCCCTTGACCGGAAAGCGCGTGGTCAGCCCCTCGACCGTCAGCAGCGGCTTATCGGTGCCGGGGATCGGCTTCACCTCGTCCTGCTCGCGGCCCAGCAGCCGCATCGGCTCGGGCAGCGCCTTGCCTTTCATCTCGCCGAGCTTGGGCACGGCCGCCAGCAGCGCCTTGGTATAGGGGTGCTGCGGATGCTCGAAGATCTCCTCGGCGGTGCCCTCCTCGACCTTGTTGCCGCGGAACATGACGACCACGCGGTCGGCCATCTGCGCCACCACCGCCATGTCATGGGTGATGAACATCACCGCCGTGCCGGTCTCGCGCTTCAGCCGGTCCATCAGTGCCAGAATCTCTGCCTGGATCGTCACGTCGAGCGCCGTGGTCGGCTCGTCGGCGATCAGCAGGCGCGGCTTGCAGGCCAGCGCCATGGCAATCACCACGCGCTGGCGCATGCCGCCCGAGAGCTCGTGCGGATATTGCTTCAGCCGCCGCTCGGGCTCGGGGATTCGCACCTGCTGCAAGAGTTCGAGCGCCCGCGCCTCGGCCTGCTCACGGGTCATGCCGCGATGCACGCGCAGCCCTTCGGTGAGCTGCCGGCCCACGGTGAAGACCGGGTTCAGCGCGGTCATCGGCTCCTGAAAGATCATGCCGATTTCATTGCCGCGGATCGTGCGCATCAGATCCTGATCGGCGGTGGCGAGATCCAGCTCTCCGCCCTCTTTGCGATCAAAAAGCAGGCGGCCATTGGCGATCTCGCCGCCGCCGAACTCGATGAGCCGCATCAGCGACAGCGACGAGACCGATTTGCCCGATCCCGATTCGCCGACGATGCAGACGGTCTCGCCCGCATTGACGTCAAAGCTCACATCCTCGACGCCCGCGACGGTGCCGTCCTTTGTTTCGAACTCGACCCGAAGGCGGTCGATCCGGGCGATGGGGTTGTCGAGCATGCGCGCACTCCTGAAGATGTATGAATGCAAACGCTACGGGCAGGCCCGTCAAACTGTCAAACCCCCGCGATGGTTTCCGCCAAGGCAGCGCTTGCAATTTTGACGGGTTCTGTTTCGATGATTGGCACGACGGGGATCGTCGCGGCGCTCAGGACGCTTGTGAAACGCGGCCGGGGCTCGGGTGATTCCCCTCCATAAAAACCAAAAGCCGGTCCCCGTGGCCGGCAGCCCAACAAGGAGAGACTCATGACGCTCAAGACCCTCTTGCTCGGGGCGGTCGCCACATCTGCGCTGGCCCCCGCCGCCTTTGCCGAGCGCGGCGAGGACGGGCATGTGAACATCATCTACTGGCAGGCGCCGTCCATCATGACCCCCTATCTTTCGGGCGGGACGAAGGACATCGAGGCCGCCTCGCTGGTGTTGGAACCGCTGGGCCGTTACACCGAGACCGGCGCGCTTGTGCCCTATCTCGCCACCGAGATCCCCACCGTCGAAAACGGCGGCGTGTCCGAGGATCTGACCTCGATCACCTGGACGCTGAAGGACGGGCTCGTCTGGTCCGACGGCAGCCCCGTCACCTCGGCGGATGTGAAGTTCACCGGCGAATACTGCATGCATCCCGAAGGCGGCTGCGCACAGCTCGCCAAGTTCACCGGCGTCGAAAGCATCGAAACCCCGGACGATCTGACCGTCGTGGTGAATTTCGACAAGCCGATGCCGAACCCCTACGGCCCCTTCATGGGCGGCCAGTCGCCGATCCTTCAGAAAGCGCAGTTCGAGGAGTGCCTCGGCGCCAATGCCTCGTCCTGCACCGACGCGAATTTCTATCCGATCGGCACCGGCCCCTTCGTGGTCGACGAGTTCAAGCCGAACGACGTGATTTCGCTCTCGGCAAACCCCAATTACCGTGATCCGGCGAAGCCCGCCTTTGCCACCGCCACGCTGAAAGGCGGCGGCGATGCGGAATCGGCGGCGCGCGCGGTGCTTCAGACCGGCGAGTTCGATTACGCCTGGAACCTCCAGCTGGCCCCCGATGTGCTCGCCTCGATGTCCGAGGGCGGCACCGGCACGCCGGTCTCGGCCTTCGGTACTCTGGTGGAACGGATCGAGATGAACCTCACCGATCCCTCGCCCGATCTGCCCGAGGGCGAGCGCTCCACCGTTGCGCATCCGCACCCGATCCTGTCGGATTTCAACGTGCGCAAGGCGCTCTCCATGGCCATCGACCGCGGCCTTCTGACCGAGATCGGCTATGGCCAGGCCGGTCGTCCGACCTGTAACCTCGTCCCCGCGCCGGAGCTCTACGCCTCGCCCAACGAGGAATGCCTGACGCAGGATCTCGAAGGCGCCAAGGCGCTGCTGGAAGAGTCCGGCTGGACCGACACCGACGGCGACGGCGTGCGCGAGAAGGACGGCATGGAACTGTCGCTGCTCTATCAGACCTCGACCAACGCCGTGCGCCAGGACTTCCAGGCCCTGATCAAGGACTGGTGGAGTCAGATCGGCGTCGAAACCGAACTGCGCAATGTCGACAGCTCGGTGTTCTTCGGCGGCGACCCGGGCTCGCCCGACACGTTCCAGAAGTTCTATGCGGACGTGGAAATGTACGCCAACAACTTCGACGGCACCGACCCGCAATCGTATCTGTCGATGTATCGCTGCGGCAACGAGCCGAAGCCGTCGAGCCAGTGGCAGGGCGAGAACATCAACCGTTTCTGCGACCCGGAATACGACGCGCTGCTCGACGAGCTGGCCAAGACCGGCGAGCTGGAAAAGCGCGGCGAGATCGCCAAGAAGCTCAACGAGATGCTGACCAAGGAGACGATGACAATCGTGCCGCTGGTCGACCGTGGCCGCGTCTCGGCGCATTCCAACACGCTGGGCGGCGTGGTCCTGAACACCTGGGACTCCGAGCTCTGGAACGCCGCCGACTGGTACCGCATCGACGGCTGATCGCCACCTGACACCTCTGACGAAAACGGGGCGGCCGCTTTGCCGCCCCGTCCCCCGCCAGTCCCCAACCGGAGGATAGCTGAACTCATGACCCGAGGCGCCGCATGCTGACCTATGCAACCCGACGACTGGTCCTGTCGATCCCGACGCTTCTGTTCATCAGTTTCGTGATCTTCATGCTCCTCCAGCTCGCCCCCGGCGATCCCATGGCGCAGGTGCCGCTCACCGTGCCGCCGGAGGTGAAGGAGAAGATGCGCCAGGCGCTCGGCCTCGGCGAGCCGCCGCTGGTACAATACTGGAAATGGCTGGTTCAGGTGTTCTGGACCGAGCCCAAGATCTTCATCGACTGGCTGACCCGCGACAGCTTCCTCCTGGGCTGGCTGCCCGATACCGCGCTCTATCAGGACGAGCTGCGGGTGATCTCCTGGCAGACCCGCTCGCCGGTGATGGATATCGTGCTGCAACGCATTCCGCAGACGCTCTGGGTCGTCGGCATGTCCTATATCGTCGGCGTGCTGATCGCGCTGCCCATCGGCATCTATTCCGCCTACCGGCAGTATTCCGTCTTCGATCAGGCGGGCACCTTCATCACCATGGTGGGCTTTTCGATCCCGCCCTTCTTTACCGGGCCGCTGCTCATCGTGATCTTTTCGGTCTATCTGGGCTGGTTCCCGTCGATCTACGACACCACCCATGTGGTCAATGACTGGGAGAGCTTCAAATATCAGCTGAGCCAGATGATCATGCCGGTGATGGTGCTGGCGCTGCAAACCACCGCGCAGCTCAGCCGTTATATGCGCGCCTCGATGCTCGACAATCTCAACCAGGATTACGTGCGCACCGCCCGGGCCAAGGGCCTCTCGGAGGCGGTGGTGGTCATGGTGCATGTGCTGCGCAACTCGATGATCCCGGTGGTCACCGTGATCGCGCTCGGCGTGCCGGCCATTTTCGGCGGCGCCATCATCACCGAGAACGTGTTCAAGGTGAACGGCATCGGCCAGCTTCTGATCACCGCGCTCTTTGCCAACGATCTGCCGATGGTGATGACGCTGACCTTCATCTTCGCCTTCCTGATCGTGCTCTTCAACCTGATCGCCGATATCCTCTACGGCCTTCTCGACCCGAGGATCCGCTATGACTGAGCCCGTCCCCTCCTCGCCCGCCCCCATCGAAGCGCTCAAGGACAAGGGCCCGCAGGCGCCGCCGCGTTCGAAATGGCGCGACGTCTGGGAGCAGTTCCGCAAGCACAAGGGCGCCATGCTGGGCGCGTTCTTCCTGATCTTCATCACGCTCGGCGTGCTGTTCGGGCCGTATATCTGGACGCTGGATCCGCAGGCGCTGGACATCCGCTCCAAGGACATGCGGCCGATCTATACGGCGCTGTGGGATTCCACCGCCAAGACCGGCTGGAACCACCCGCTGGGCTCCGACCAGCTCGGCCGCGACAACCTCGCGCAGCTCATCGCCGGCGGCCGCGCCTCGATGGCGGTGGGCTGGGCGGCGATGCTGCTGTCGCTGATCATCGGCACCGGCATGGGGGTGATGGCAGGGTTCTTCAAAAAGCTCGACGGACCGCTGATGCGGCTCACCGACCTGTTCCTGTCGCTGCCGATCCTGCCGCTGCTGCTGGTGGCGGTGACGCTGTTCCGCCAGCCGCTGCGCGCCAATTTCGGCCCCGAGGGCGGCATGTTCATCCTCATCGTTACGGTGGTGGGGATCACCTCCTGGATGCCCACGGCGCGGATCGTGCGCGGCGACATCCTCGCGATCAAGGAGCGCGAATTCGTGCTGGCGGCGCGGTCCATCGGCACGCGGCCCTTCCAGATCATCAGGCGGCATCTGCTGCCCAATGTGCTGTCGCCGATCATGGTCTCGGCGACGCTGGGTCTGGCGACGGCGATCATCACCGAGTCGGCGCTGAGCTTTCTCGGCGTGGGGTTCCCGTCGGATTTCCCGACCTGGGGCAAGATGCTGGCCGACGCGGTGGCGCGGATGGAGGATTTCCCCGAGCGCGTCATGCTGCCGGGGATCGCGATCTCGCTGACGGTGCTGGGAGTGAACTATCTCGGCGACGGGCTGCGCGACGCGCTCGATCCGCGGATTCGCGGGCGGTAAGGGATGCCGCGAGCGGTGGGCAGATTGCCCACCGTACACCAGAACGTTGCCCCGGGTGCGGGACAAGGCCGAAGGCCGCCGCGCCATCGCCGGCCCGCGCCCCGGGCTGGCGATTTGGTGAGGTTAGAGCAACGTGTCGAGGTCTTTCGGATTTGGCCGAGATAAATCGAGAGGTTCGCAAGGCATATCGCCAACCCACGGGCCGGCGATGGCGCGGCTCACCATAGGGTGGGCAATCTGCCCACCGCTCACGCACCCAAAATCCGCTTATCCGCGCGGCGCCATCTGCCCGAGCGCCAACACCGGCCCGGTCGGCTGACCGGTGGGCGAACCGCCCTCGGGCTCTTCGGAGATCGCCACCGCCGCGCCCGGGATCTGACGGGCGATGGCGCGCGGCACCGGGATCTCGGTCAGCCCCTCGCGATCGACCAGCCCCAGCGACATCGGCGCGCTGTCCTCATCCGCGATCAGCCAGATCTCCAGCGAGCGGTCCTCCGGATAGGCGCCCGCATCGCGCCGCACCATGAACGTGCCGCTGTCGGGCGCATAATGCGCCAGCATCACCAGCCCGCGCGAGGGCGTTTCGAGATCCGCATAGAGATGCGGCGCGTCGCGCGTATCGAGCAGCCCGCTGAAGCTCACCGCCCAGGCAATCGCCGCCGCGGTGACCGCGCCCAGCAGATAGGGCAGCAACTGCCGCCAGGCCGGCTGCGACCGGCGTCCGAAGAGCTCTGCCTCGGTGCGTCGCAGCACCTGCGGCGGCGGCGCGACCTCGGCAATCGGATCGGTGAGCGTGGCGAAATATTCCTCCCACGCCTCCACGTCCTGACGCAGATCGCGGTCCTGTGCCAGCCGCGCCTCGAAGGCGGCGGCCTCGTCCTCCGACAGCAGCCCGAGGACATACTCCGCCGCCGCGGCTTCCCAGCCGCCCGGAAGATCTGTTTCCTCTCGCCCGCTCATCGGCTCAGGCACTCCCTCAACTGCATCAGGCTGCGGCGCAGCCAGGTTCTCACGGTGTTCAGCTTGACGCCGGTGGCGGTGGCAAGCTCGGCATAGGTGTCGCCGTCGAGATAGGCGCGGCGCACCATCTCGGCGCGTTCCGGCGGCAGCTCGGACATGCAGGCGGCCAGCGCCTGCGCTTCGCCGCGCGCCTCGGCATGCTGTGCCGGGCCCGGCGCCGGATCGGCGATCAGATCCGCCGCGTCGATCGGGTCGGTCACCCGCCCTGCCCCGGCATCGCGCCGGCGGCGCCGGTCGACGGCGGCGTTGCGCGCCAGCGTGATCAGCCAGGTCATCGGCGAAAACCCGTTCACCCGGTACTGCCCGGCGCGTGCCCAGATCTTGCAGTAAACGTCCTGAAGCGCCTCCTCCGCCAGCGCCCTGTCATCCAAGACACGCAGGCAGACGCCAAAGAGTTTCGCCGCCGTCCGATCATAGAGCAGCCGAAAAGCGGCGCGGTCGCCCATGGCGATGCGGGCGATCAGATCTTCGATCTCGGCTTGCGGGGTGGTCACGGGATGCGGCGCCTGAACAGGGTCGTTTCGTCGCGTCAGCCTATCGCGGCAGCGCAGCGGGGGCAAACCCTATCCGCAGCCCGCCCGTGCTCTTGCCCTTCCCGAAGATATCGGGCACCACGGGGGCCAACAGAGTTCACGACCGTACAGAGGCACGCCATGAGCAGCGAGATCGACGTCAATGCGAAACCGACCGAAGAGATCGCGGTCCGCGAAGTCTTCGGCATCGACACCGACATGGTCGTACATGGCTTTCCCGACCGCACCGACCGGGTGCCGGATCTCGACAGCACCTACAAGTTCGACCCCGACACCACGCTGGCCATCCTCGCGGGCTTTCGCAACAACCGCCGGGTGATGATCCAGGGCTATCACGGCACCGGGAAATCCACCCATATCGAACAGGTCGCCGCGCGGCTCAACTGGCCCTGCGTGCGGGTCAACCTCGACAGCCACATCTCCCGGATCGACCTGATCGGCAAGGACGCGATCAAGCTGGTGGACGGCAAGCAGACCACCCAGTTCCAGGAAGGCATCCTGCCCTGGGCGCTGCGCAACCCCACCGCCATCGTCTTCGACGAATACGATGCCGGCCGCGCCGACGTGATGTTCGTGATCCAGCGGGTGCTGGAAACCGACGGCAAGCTCACCCTGCTCGATCAGAACCAGGTGCTGACGCCGCACAAGTATTTCCGCATCTTCGCCACCGCCAACACCGTCGGCCTCGGTGACACGACGGGCCTCTATCACGGCACCCAGCAGATCAACCAGGGTCAGATGGACCGCTGGTCGCTGGTGGCGACGCTGAACTATCTCAGCATCGACGCCGAGGTGAATATCGTGCTGTCCAAGGCGCCGCATTACAACAACGAGAAAGGCCGCAAGACCATCCGCCAGATGGTCACCGTGGCCGATTTCACCCGCCGCGCCTTCATGAACGGCGAGCTCTCGACGGTGATGTCGCCGCGGACGGTGATCGCCTGGGCGACCAATTCCGAGATCTTCCGCAATGTCGGCTACGCCTTCCGCGTCTCCTTCCTCAACAAATGCGACGAGCTCGAGCGCCAGACCGTGGCCGAGTTCTATCAGCGCTGCTTTGACGAAGAGCTGCCGGAAAGCGCGGCGAGCCTGAGCCTCGTCTGATCCGCGATGCCCGCGCCGCTGCATATCGGGCTGATCGGCGGCATCGGCGTGGCCGCGACCGTGGTCTATTACCAGCGCCTGACCGCCGCCGTGGAGCGGCTTGGCGGCAGGCTGGAGCTGACCATCGTGCATGCGGATGTGCATGAGCTGATCCGCAACAATCTCGCAGACAATCGCGAAGAGCAGGCCGAGATCTATCTCGGCCTGCTCGACCGCCTGAAGGCCGCCGGCTGCGACTGCGCCGCGATCACCTCGCTCGGCGGGCATTTCTGCTATGACGAGACGGCGGCGCGGTCGCCGCTGCCGCTGGTCTCGGCGGTGACGCCCCTCGATGACTATTTCGCCGCCGAGGGGCTGAAACGTGTCGGCCTGCTCGGCACCCGCGTGGTGATGCGCACCCGGCTCTACGGCCAGCTTGCAAAGACCGAGGCCGTGGCGCTCGACGAGCGCACCGAAGAGCTGGGCCAGAGCTATCAGGACATGGCGGTCGCCGGGCACTGCACGCCCAGGCTGCGCGCGCTGTTTTATGACGCGGGCCGCGCGCTGGTCGAGGATCGGGGCGCCGAGGCGGTGGTTCTGGCCGGCACCGATCTCAACCTTGCCTTCGACGGCGCCAGCGATCCCGGCTACCGGGTGATCGACGCGCTCGACGTGCATGTGGATCTGCTCGCGCGGCTTGCCACCGGTCAGGCGGCACTGTGAGCGCGCGGTGCGCCGCGTTCCTGCTTCTTTCAGGGCTGGCGAGCCCGGCCCTCTCCGAAACCCCTGCCGAATGCGCCGCGTTCTGGAGTGGCGTCGCCGCCGAGCAGCGCGCCATGCCGGGGCTTGGCGTGGCACCCGACGAAGCGCTGGCGCTGGTGGCGGAGTTCGCGGCGCTGAGCGAGACCGGCGTGGCCGAGGCGCATGTCGCCGGCTACCGGCTGCTCTATCGCGGGCTGATCGACGGCGATTCCCAGAGCAGCGATCTCTTCACCCGCATCGCCACCCGCTGCGACGCCCTGCTGCCGCGCCCCTGAGCCGCCCGCCACGCTCATCCTTTCGCAAGCTTTCCGTGCCAGCCTCGGCGGCATGGGCATCGTTCAGGGCATCCTCTGCGCCGCCATGCTGGCGCTTGCTGCCGCCCCTCCCGGCGAGGCGCCGGCGCGGGTGCAAGACCGCGCGCGGCTCTTTGCAGATTGTGCCGGTCGGTTCTCGGCGGGCGTGGAATTCACCTGGCTGATGCAGCGCGGCGACGGCGCCCGCGATCAGGCGCTGCGCAGCGGGTTCGAGGCGCTGATTGCCGCGATCCTGCCGGATGCGCGCGCCGCCGGGCTCGACGGGCGTGCGCTGCTGCATCGCCGCCTCGCGGCCAAGGCGGCGCAGGCGCGCCTGCTGCATGACGCGGAGTTCGGCACCGATCCGCGCCGCGCCGCCCGTGCCCGCCTGCTGGCCAGCCGCCACCGTGCCGCCTGCGCCGCACTGCTGCCGGGCTGACGCAGGCATTTTTGCCCCTTGCCAATCGCCGCGCGGGGCGCGAAACCTGTGGCCATGGCGCGCAATGACGACAACCCCGCAGATCCCTTCAAGAAGGCGCTGGCCGAGGCCACCAAGGTCATGGCCGACGACCCGGAGCTTTCGGTCAATTACACCGTGGACCCCTCGGGCGTCTCCGGCGACATCATGCGACTGCCGCAGGTCAGCCGCCGGATGACCCGCGACGAGGTGCTGCTGGCCCGCGGCACCGCCGATGCGCTGGCGCTGCACCGCCGCTACCATGACGGCGCCACCCATGCCCGCTACGCCCCGCCGGGCGACATGGCGCGCGAGCTCTACGAGGCGATGGAAACCGCCCGCTGCGAGGCGATGGGCGCACGCGACATGCCTGGCACCGCCGGCAATATCGACGCCAAGATCGGCCACGAGGCGGCGCGGCGCGGCTATGGCCAGATCACCCAGGCCGCCGAGGCGCCGCTGCCGGTGGCGGCGGGCTATCTCATCCGCCATCTCGCCACCGGGCGCGAGCTGCCCAAGGACGCCAGCCATGTGATGGACCTGTGGCGCGGCTTCATCGAGGAGCAGGCCGGCGGCACGCTGGACGGGCTCGAAGACACGCTTGCCGATCAGGCCGCCTTTGCCAAATTCGCCCGCCAGATGATCACCGATCTGGGCTATGGCGATCAGCTCGGCGAGGATCCGGACCAGCTCGATGACGAGAGCCAGGACGAGGCCGAACCCGAAAGCGGCGAAGAGGAACAGCCCGACTCCACCGGCGAGGATCAGGACGATCAGGACGAGGCCGAAGCCTCGCCCGAGCAGAGCCAGGACGAAACGCAGGATGCCAGCCAGGCGCAGGTCTCTGCCGACGACATGGCCGATCAGGAGCTCGGTGAGGAAACCGAGATGCCCGAGGGCGAGGCGCCGATGGAGCCGCCCACCCCCGCGCCGGTCTCCGAGGCCGATCCCGCCTACAAGGTCTATGACAGCACCCATGACGAGGAAATCCCCGCCGAGGAGCTGGCCGAGCCCGCCGAGCTGGAGCGCCTGCGCGCCTATCTCGACCAGCAGCTCGACCCGCTGAAAGGCGCGGTCTCGCGGCTTGCCAACAAGCTGCAACGCCGGCTTCAGGCGCAGCAGAACCGCAGCTGGGAATTCGACCGCGAGGAAGGCATCCTTGATGCGGGCCGTCTGGCGCGAGTGGTGGCCAACCCCACCACGCCGCTGTCGTTCAAGATCGAGAAGGACACCGAGTTCCGCGACACGGTGGTGACGCTGCTTCTGGACAATTCCGGCTCCATGCGCGGCCGCCCGATCTCGATCGCGGCGATCTGCGCCGACGTGCTGGCGCGCACGCTGGAGCGCTGCTCGGTTAAGGTCGAGATCCTCGGCTTCACCACCCGGGCGTGGAAAGGCGGGCTGGCGCGCGAGAAATGGCTCAACGAAGGCCGCGAGCAGCAGCCGGGCCGGCTCAACGATCTGCGCCACATCATCTACAAGCGCGCCGATGCGCCCTGGCGCCGGGTGCGCGACAATCTCGGGCTGATGATGAAAGAGGGTCTGCTGAAGGAAAACATCGACGGCGAGGCGCTGGAATGGGCGCATCGCCGCATGGCCGGCCGCCCCGAGGCGCGCAAGATCCTCATGGTGATCTCCGACGGCGCGCCGGTGGACGATTCCACGCTCTCGGTGAACCCGGCGAACTATCTCGAAAAGCACCTGCGCGACGTGATCGCCATGGTCGAGCGAAAGAAGCAGGTCGAGCTGCTGGCCATCGGCATCGGCCATGACGTCACCCGCTACTACGACCGCGCGGTGACGATCACCGATGTCGAGCAGCTTGCGGGGGCCATGACCGAACAGCTCGCGGCGCTCTTCGACAGCGACCCGCGCGCACGCGCGCGTTTCATGGGCATCAAGCGCGCCAGCTGACCGACCCCAAGACACCCCGGCCCTCATCTCGGATGGCCGGGGATTTTTTTGCCTATTTGCCAAGAGAAGACGCGCCCGATGCGTCCTCTCTTTCGGACATACGCCAACACGACCGCGCGGCCGGGCGTGCCGCCGCAGACAGGAGCGCATCGCCATGTTCCAGAGCTTTCAGGAAACCGCCCGCCCCGAACAGGGCCCGCCCCGCCTCGCCGCGCTGCGCGAGGAGCTGACACGCGAGGGGCTCGACGGCTTTATCGTGCCGCGCGCCGATGCGCATCAGGGCGAATATGTCGCCCCTCATGACGACCGTCTGGCCTGGCTCACCGGCTTCACCGGCTCGGCGGGCTATTGCGTGGCGCTGACCGGCGAGGCCGGGGTCTTTGTCGACGGGCGCTACCGGGTGCAGGTCAAGGCGCAGGTGGCGAGCGAGTTCACCCCGGTGGACTGGCCCGAAACCGGGCTGGCGGAGTGGATCGTGGCCAAGCTGCCGGAGGGCGGCACGGTGGGCATCGACCCCTGGCTCTTCCCGGTGGCGCAGATGCGCGGGCTGGAGGAAAAGCTCGGCAAGGTGGCGCTGCGCCGGGTCGACAATCTGGTGGATCGGATCTGGCACGATCAGCCGGCACCGCCGCTGGGGGCGGTCTTTGCCCAGCCGGTGGAGCTCGCCGGCGAGGCGCATGGCGACAAGATCGCGCGGCTGGCCAGAGGGCTCGGCAGTGCTGCGGCCTGCGTGATCACCCTGCCCGACAGCATCGCCTGGCTGCTCAATATCCGCGGCACCGATATCCCGCGCAACCCGGTGCCGCATGGCTTTGCCATCCTTCATGCGGGCGGGCGCGTCACGCTCTTCATGGACGCTCGCAAGCTCGAAGGGCTTGGCGATCATCTCGGCCCCGAGGTCGAGATCGCCCCGCCCGCGCGCTTTCTGGAGGCGCTCGGTGCGCTGGAGGGCCCGGTGCAGATCGACCCGGCAAGCTGCCCGGTGGCGGTGGCCGACGCGCTGGAGGGCCGCGAGATCACCGAGGCGCCCGACCCCTGCCTTCTGCCCAAGGCCTGCAAGAACGCCGCCGAGCTCGACGGCACCCGCGCCGCGCATCTGCGCGACGGCGCCGCCATGGTGCGCTTTCTCGCCTGGCTCGACCGCCAGCCGCCGGGCAGCCTGACCGAGACCGGCGTGGTCACCGCGCTGGAAAATTTCCGCCGCGCCACCAACGCGCTGCGTGACATCTCCTTCGAGACCATCGCCGGCACCGGCCCCAACGGCGCCATCGTGCATTACCGCGTGACCGAAAACACCGACCGGACCGTCGAGGCCGGGCAGCTTCTGCTGGTCGACAGCGGCGGGCAATATGTCGACGGCACCACCGACATCACCCGCACCGTTCCCGTGGGCGAAGTGGGCGACGAGGAGCGCGCCAATTTCACCCGCGTGCTCAGGGGCATGATCGCGCTCTCGCGGCTGCGCTTTCCCGAGGGGCTCGCCGGGCGCGATATCGACGTGCTGGCGCGCGCCGCGCTCTGGGAGGCGGGGCTCGATTACGGCCACGGCACCGGCCATGGCGTCGGCGCCTATCTCAGCGTGCATGAGGGGCCGGCGCGCATCGCCCGCACCGGCACCGTGCCCTTTGCCCCGGGCATGATCCTTTCCAACGAGCCGGGCTTTTACCGCGAGGGCGCTTATGGTATCCGGATCGAGAACCTCATCGCGGTCGAGCCAGCTCCGCCCCTTCCGGGGCAAGTCGTGCCGAAGATGTTGCGGTTCGAGACCCTTACATGGGTGCCGATCGACCGGCGGCTGATCGTGACCGATCAGCTGTCACGGCCCGAGCGCGACTGGCTCGACGGCTATCACGCGCAGGTGCTGGCGCGGATCGGCCCGCTGGTGGAGGGAGAGGATGCGGATTGGCTCGAAAGGGCCTGCGCGCCGCTTTGACACAGGAGTGTCGTAAAGCGGCTGGTATATGATCCGCGATCATACGGGGAGAAACAGATGCTGAGACATATCGCAATCCGCCCGGCGGCGGGCACTTGGGTTATCCGTGCCGGTGGCGCGGTTCTGGGAGAAAGCAGCAACGCACTGGAGCTGACCGAGGGCGATATGCCCGGCGTCATCTATTTTCCGCGCGACGACATCGCCATGGCCTTTCTGGAGCCCACCGAGTACCGCACGGTGAACCAGTGGATGGGCGAGGCCACCTATTTCAACATCGCCTCCAAGAGCCGCAGCTACGAAAATGCCGTCTGGTCCTATGAGGCGCCGAAGGACGAGGCGCAGGAGCTCGCGGGCTATCTGGCCTTCCAGGTCCAGGACGGCGTCGCCGTCGAGCAGGTGTAAGCGCCCGCTCATCATGGACCCGGCCCCGGCGGTCGGGCCAAAGCCCACGGGGCGCCGCAGTTTCGGACCTGCGGCGCCCCGTCTCTTTTCCGGGGCGTTGAGCCCTCGCAGCGCCAGCGCGTCCGACATCCCGTATCCGCCCTCGAGGCCCAATAAAGGCCGCACATGCTGTCTGCGCGTGTCCGGGCCCGAAGCGGCGCGTCCGGAATTCCACCATTGGCGTGTGTGTCTGTGTTGTTAGGGTGCGCACGGGTCAAAACGCTCCGTCGCGCGGACAGCGGCGGCATGACCACGATTTCAATACCCTGAAACAGGCGCCCGACCCGCGCCCGGACAGGTTCAAATTCAAGGGAGGTAGGCGCCATGTCGCTCAACCTGCAAACACTGATTTCAGACCCGGACACCTTCGGCTTCAGCGTCGAAGGGGATATCGATGCCTCTGGCCAGAGCGCCGGACTTGGCGTGCGCGTCTCGCATATTGGCGATTTCAACGGTGACGGTCACGACGACCTGGCAATCTCGGCCCCGGGGCTTGACGGCTTCGGTGCGCGTCAGGATGCCGGCGGCGTGTTCGTCATCTATGGCGGCTCGGACCTGGCCGACGACATCGCCGATGGCACATTCAACATCACCCGTGCCTTCGGCACGTTCGGCGAGCTTCCGGGCGACGGGTTCTTCGTGCAGGGCGCGCTCGAGCATGATCAGCTTCACGGCACCGCCGCCGGGGACGTCGACGGCGATGGCTATGACGACCTGTTCCTTGCCGCACCCAGCTTCGTCGAAATTGACGATCCGGCACTGCCCTTTCCGACCTACGATCACCGTCCGGGCACGGGCTATATCATCTATGGTGGCGACTCCGTCGCGAGCCTGTTCGAACCCACGACCAACCGGATCGACCTCGCCGATCTTCCCGGCGGAGGCGCCGGCACGCCGGCTGCAACGGTGATCAACGGCGAATCGGATGCCCTGCGTCTTGGCCTCGCGGTCGCGGGCGAAGGCGATTTCAACGGTGACGGCTATCGCGACATTGTCGTGGGCACGCCGCAGGCCGAAGGTCTGTTCTACCAGCCGGACGGCTCGGTGATGGAACTCCCCGCAGGCATCCCCTCTCCGGCGCAGTTCATGGGCCGGGTCTACACCATCTATGGCAGCGCCGATCGTCCCGCGACGATCGACCTCGCCGCTGACGTCGTCGCCGGTGACGGCTCGACCGGCTTCATGACACAGGGCTTTGTCGAGACCAGCATGGTCGACGGCTCCATGCAGGCGGATTTCTTCGGTGGTGCCATCGGGCTGTTCGAGTCGCTCGCCTTCGCGGATCTCGACGGCGACGGTCATGACGATCTGCTGATCGGTGCCAGCTTTGCCGGCGAGCTCCACAACGGGTACGACGATATCGAGGGCAACGAATATGTCTCCGGCGGTGTCTTCGTGATCCCCGGCGCGGCGGATGCCCCCGGCGAGATCGACCTCAGCGAAGCGATCTTTCTGGAGGGGCCCGCAACCGGCGAGCTGCTTGCGACCGGCTTCAGCCTGGCCAATCTCGGCGACATCAACAATGACGGGTTCGAAGACGTCGCGATCATGGCGCCGCTGATGGACGACGGCATGGAAACCAACACCGGCGCTGTATGGGGGCTGATGGGGGCGCCTCCCTGCTCGGTGCCGGCGGTCTCGAGGGACGCATGTCGCTCGACGCGGTGGCCGACTTCCGCATCATGGGGGATCAGGCCGGCGACGCCGCCGATCCCGCGCTCGACAATATCGGCGGTGTCGAAGACACGCCAGAAGACATCCTGACCTCCGGTCTGGCCGGCGTCGGAGATGTCAACGGCGATGGGATCGACGACTTCATGGTCGGCTTCGCCGGGGCGCATAACGGTGCCGGCAACGCCTTTCTGGTGCTCGGGCGCGAAGACACCACCCCCGGCGAGACGCCGCCGCTGCTGCCGTTTGACCGGCTCGGACGGTTCGGAGACTCTCCCGAAACGGGCGAACAGGATGACGGGATCCTGCGCCTGGTGGGCGCACCCGGCGACAATGCCGGGTATGCGCTCGACGGCGGTGGCGATATCGACGGCGACGGCATTCCCGACATTATCATCGGCGCGCCGAGCGAGCTGACCGCGTCAGGGACCTTCCTGAGCGATGGCCGCGTCTATGTGCTCTCGGGCAGCGCCGCGGCGCAATCGGAGGGGCCGACCTCCGGTCCCGATCTGCTGATCGGCACATCCGGCGCAGACAGGATCGACGCGCTGGCCGGGAACGATACGGTCCGCGGGCTGGACGGCGCCGACACGCTGATCGGCGCCGAAGGCGACGACATCATCTTCGGTGGTGACACCGCGGCCGACCTGCGCGACGTGATCTATGGCGGCGAGGGCAACGACAGCATCGACGGCGGCTACGGCAATGACGAGCTGCGCGGCGATGCAGGCAACGACACGGTCACCGGCGGCTCCGGCGTCGACACGATCCTCGGCGGGACGGGTGACGACGTTCTGACAGGTCAGACCTGGTCGGATGTGATCCTTGGCGGCGCGGGCGCCGATTTCATCAATGGCGGCTTCGGTCATGACCGGGTGAATGGTGGCGCGGATGCCGACCGCTTCTACCATCTCGGCGTCGAGGGCCACGGCTCGGACTGGATCCAGGATTTCTCCGATGCGGAGGGCGATCTTCTGGTCTTCGGCGGCGGCGGCGCCTCAGTCGACGACTTCCAGGTCAATTTCACCGAAACCGCCGGCGCCGGTGCGGCGGGTGTCGAGGAGGCGTTCGTGATCTACCGCCCCACGGGCCAGATCCTCTGGGCGCTGGTCGATGGCGCGGCGCAGACGGACATCATGCTTTCGGTCGGGGGCACGGAATACGATCTCCTCGCCTGAGATCTCATCCTCTCGGCACATCAGTGCCCCGCATGTCGCTCAAATCGCCATGCGGGGCGTTTGCTGTCGGGCCAGGCGGATGTTCGGGATACGTGGCTTTGGACCGGTGAACCGGCGGCGGCGCCGGGGGCGTGACCGCATCGCCGCAACGGATCGAAAGGCAAAAGCTTGATTGGTGGCTTTGGTCGGGCGGGCAATCCTGCCCACCGCCGCGACAAAGCTCAGTTCATCCGCGAAGGATAGATGAACCCGCTGATCGGATAGGTCTGCCCATAGGCGCCGGGGTTGCTTTCCACCCGCACAGCCGACCAGTCGTTCCGCGCCGAGACGTCCTTGATCGACATGCCCAGCGAGACCTCGTTGCGGGTCCAGTTGGCGTGGTCGACGCGGATCTCGCGCTCGGAAACCACATCCGAGACCACCGCCACATGGCCCATCGGCATGCCGCGCGTCGAGGCGAAGGCCATCACGGCGCCCACCACCGGCTTGGCGCCGCGATCGTAGAGCCCCTGCGCCTTGCCCCACCAGGTCTCGGCATTGCCGCGGATCTGGATGCCGCTGGCATTGCGCGCGAAGGGCACGCACCAGACGCGCTGGCCCTTCGATTGCAGGATATCCACCTCGCGCAGCGCCATCGCCCGGCGGTCGAGATCGATCCCGTCCGAGGAATAGGCGATGTCCGGACCCTTGGTCGAACACGCGGCGGTTGTCAGAAGTATTGCACAGAGTAGCGGCAGGCCTAGCCGCGCTTTACGCGCACCGGTCACGCTCATTCGTCCCTCGTTTCGTATCGTTCTGCCCAGCCCCGCTGTCCCCGGGGATGGTCAAAAGTTTTTGACGATCTCACGGGGTTTGCAAAGGGTATGTTACAGGCCTCGGCAGAAATCCGCGCATTTCCGGGCGATTGTCCCTGCGGAGCGCTCAATCCAAGGGCGATGACGCTGGCTCAGGCCTCGGCCTTCTTCTCCCAGCGCCCGCTTTCTTCGGACCAGTACTGCGCCTTGCAGCCCGCGCCGGTCAGCGCGCGCCACTGGCCGCGCGCCGCCTCCACCGCCATGGCGTCATGCCCGTCGAATAGGATGCAGACCCGGTCCAGCCGGCTCACCTCGTCGGGCGCGACCTCGGCGCCGTCCACCGCCATCAGGCAGGCGGCATCGTTAGGCATGGCGGTCTGCACGGTCAGCAGCACCGGCTGGAGCGCGTCGTGTTTGCCGCCGGCGAGCCCGTGCGGCAGGAAACCCTCCTCCGGGCCCAGCCAGAGCCGCTGGTCGAGCCAGTCCATGCGCGCGGGATCGGTGCCGCGCACCGCCACGCGCCAGCCGGCGGCCAGCGATTTCTCCAGCAGCACCGGCAGGGTCGCCTCCAGCGGGCGCTGGGTCAGGTGGTAGAAATAGGCGGCGCCCATCGCTCAGCCTCCGTGGTCGCCTTCGGGATGGTATTCGCCGAAGGTGAAGAGATGCCCCTCCGGATCACGCACCGAATAGCTCTGCCCGCCATAGGGCTGCTCTTCCAGCGGCATCAGGATCTCGGCCCCGGCGGCCACGGCGCGGGCGAAATGCCCCGCCACATTGGTCACGCAGACATAGACCGAGGTGGTCTCGCCCCCCGCCTCGGCGGGGCTGCGCATGTGCCGCCCGAACGGGCTGTCGCGATGCTCGGGGCCGAACATGAAGAAGCCGCCGCCCTGGCTCAGCTCCACATGCATGATCTTCCCGTCGGCATCGCGATAGACCGCATGCTCGGCAAAGCCCAGGGCGCCGGTGAGAAAGGCGAGCGCCGCGTCGCAATCCCGGTAGCGCGTGGCCGGAACGATCATGCTCAGCCCTCTTTCGTCTCGAAGCGGTCGCGCACCAGCCGGTCGAGCGCCATCACGCCCCAGCCGGTCGCGCCCTTGGGCGCCAGCGTGCCGTCGCTCTTTACATGCGCGACGCCGGCGATATCGAGATGGATCCACGGCACGTCCGGCTTCACGAAACGGCCGAGGAATTGCGCGGCGGTGATCGAGCCCGCCGGGCGGCCGCCGATGTTCTTCATATCCGCCACCGGCGATTTCAGCATGTCGTCATAGGCCTTGCCCATCGGCATGCGCCAGGCGCCCTCGCCCTCCGTCCCTGCGGATTTCAGGAAGGCGCCGGCGAATGGCTCGTCATTGGAATAGACGGCGGCGTTCTCATGCCCCAGCGCCACGATGCAGGCGCCGGTGAGCGTGGCGAGATCGACCATCGCGGCGGGCTTGATGTGCTCCTGCGCGAACCACATCACGTCACACAGCACGAGCCGGCCCTCGGCATCGGTGTTGACCACCTCGATCGTGTCGCCCTTCATCGAGGTCACCACATCGCCCGGGCGCACCGCCTCGCCCGACGGCATGTTCTCGACCAGCCCGACGAGCCCCACCACATGCGCCGGCGCCTTGCGCAGCGCCAGCGCCTTCATCACGCCGGAGACGACGCCCGCGCCGCCCATGTCCATGGTCATGTCCTCCATGCCCACCGCCGGCTTCAGCGAGATGCCGCCGGTGTCAAAGACCACGCCCTTGCCGACCAGAGCCAGCGGCGCGGCCTCGGCGCCTTTCCAGCGCATCACCACCACTTTCGACGGCGCGGCAGAGCCCTGCCCGACGCAGAGCAGCGCGCCCATGCCGAGCTCGGCGAGCCTGTCCTCCTCCAGCACCTCGACCTCGACGCCGAGATCGCGCAGCGCCTCGAGCCGGGCGGCGAATTCCCTGGTGGTCAGCACATTGGCGGGTTCGTTGACCAGATCGCGGGTGAAGAACACGCCCTCGGCCACGGCGAGCGCGGCGGCGGCTTCGGCCTCCACCGTCTCGGGCTTGGTGCAATAGACCAGCGCGGGGGCGAGCGGCGTGCCCTTGTCGCTCTTGTGATCGGTGAAGGTGTAGCCGCGCAGCGCCAGCCCCATCACCGTCTCGGCGAGACGCGTCTGGGTGTCGCCCAGCACCGTCACCGCGCTGCTGCCCGCGACCTTGGCGATGGCGGCGCCGGCCTTGCGCGCCGCGGCCACGTCGGGGCGGCGCTCCAGCTTGACGATATCCACCGCCTCTGCGGCCATGCCCGCCGGGAAGGCCAGGCTCAGCACATCGCCCGAGGCGCGCTTTTCCCAGCCCTCGCCCTCGACCGCGCGCGCCACCGCCCCTTTGGTCAGCCGGTTCAGCCGCCGCGCCCCGCGCCCCAGCTGGCCCTCGCCGTTCACAAAGACGGCGACGCGGCCCACCGCGTCTTTCAGAGCGTCCAGGTCGGTCTCGGCAAAGCTGATCTTGCGCAGGTCGGTCATCGTGGTCTCCTGTGTTTTCTGCCCCAAGTGGTAGAGCCGCGCGGCGGCATTGACCAGAGGCACCTTTTCCCCCAAACACCGATCAACTAGGGTCAGCCGAAACATAGGTTCTGGGGGGAACGCGGGCGTGCAGAGATTCGACAGATATATGCTGTCGCAACTCATGGTGGTCTTTGGGTTTTTTGCCCTTGTGCTGGTGATGGTCTATTGGGTCAACCGGTCGGTGAGCCTGTTCGACGAGCTGATCGCCGACGGCCATACCGCGGGCATCTTTCTCGAATTCACGCTGCTGAGCCTGCCGGGCGTCATCGCCATCGTGCTGCCCATCGCGGCCTTTGGCGCGGCGGTCTATGTCACCAACCGCATGTCGAACGAATCCGAGCTGACGGTGATCAAGACCATGGGCTACTCGCCATGGCGCATCGCGCGCCCGGTGCTGATCTTCGGGCTGGTGATCGGTGCGATGATGGCGATTCTCAGCCACCTGCTGGTGCCCGCCTCCATCGCCCAGCTGCGCCTGCGCGAGTCGCAGATCTCCGGCTCGGTCTCGGCAAGGCTGCTGCATGAGGGCACCTTTCTGCACCCGACCCGTGGCGTGACCTTCTATATCCGCGACATCACCCCCGAGGGCGAGCTGAAGGATGTCTACCTGTCGGACCGCCGCGATTCCCGGCGCTCGATGACCTACACGGCAGAGACCGCCTATATCCTGCGCGACGATTCCGGGCCGAAACTGGCGATGAAATCGGGCATCGCGCAGACCTTCCTGCGCGCCGAAGAGACGCTTTCGACCACCAATTTCACCGATCTCACCTACGATATCAGCGAGCTGGTCTCCGCCGGCAACCAGCCCGGACGGCGCAGCCGGCAGATCTCCACCTGGGAGCTGCTGACCGAGACGAACGCCGTGGCAACAGAGGTCGATGACAGCATCGGCGAGGTGCTGGAGGAGGCGCATATGCGCTTCGAGCAGCCGCTGCTCTGCGTGGTGGCGGCGCTGATCGGCTATGCGGCGCTGATGACCGGCACCTTCTCGCGCTTTGGCATCACCCGGCAAATCGTCGGGGCGATCTTTCTGCTGGTGCTGGTGAAACTGGTGGAAAGCGCGGTGAGCGATCCGGTGCGCGCCAATGCCGCGCTCTGGCCGCTGATCTACCTGCCGAGCGTGACCGGCACCGGCATCGCCGGCGTGCTGCTCTGGCGCGCCTCGCGGCCCTTCCGCCCCGGCAAGCCCGCCCCCGAGACGGAGGCGGCGCCCGCATGATCCTGCACCGCTATTTCGCCCGGCGCTTCTTCTGGATGTTCATGTCGATCCTCGGCATCTTCGCGCTGTTCCTCGGCCTCGTCGATCTGGTCGAACAACTGCGCAAGTTCGACAGTGACGTGAGCTTTGGCCAGGTGGTGCAGGTGACGCTGCTGAAACTGCCCGAGGGACTCTACGAGATCCTGCCGCTGGTGATGATCCTCGCCACGGCGGCGCTGTTCCTGATGCTGGCGCGCAGCTCCGAGCTGGTGGTGGTGCGCGCCGCCGGGCGTGCCGGGCTCACCGCGCTGCTGGGGCCGGTGCTGGTGGCGCTGGTGATCAGCGGCATTACCGTGGCGATGCTCAACCCGCTCGTCGCCGCCACCTCGAAACGCGCCAGCGACCTGACCGAAAGCTACGAGAGCGACGGCGCCTCGGTGATCTCCATCGGCAAGGAAGGGCTGTGGCTGCGTCAGGGCGGCGCGCGCGGTCAGACGGTGATCCGCGCCGACCGCGCCAATCCCGATGCCACGGTGCTCTATGACGTGAGCTTTCTCGCCTATGCCCCCGATGGCGGGCCGGTGCGCCGCATCCAGGCCGCCGAGGCGGCGCTGGAAAACGGCGCCTGGGTGCTGCATGACGCCAAGGCCTGGCCGCTCGCCGCCGGGCTCAACCCCGAAAGCTCCGCCGAGCGCCACGACGTGCTGCGCATCGAGTCGGATCTGACGCAGGACGGCATCCGCGACCGTTTCGGCAAGCCCTCGGCCATCGCGATCTGGGATCTGCCGGCGTTCATCGGCGGGCTGGAACAGGCGGGCTTTTCCGCGCGACGCCATGTGGTCTGGTTCCAGATGGAGCTGGCGCGGCCTGTCTTTCTGATCGCCATGGTGCTCGTCGCCGCGGGCTTTACCATGCGCCCGGCGCGGCTGGGACGCACCGGCCTGCATGTGCTGGCCGCCGTGCTGCTTGGCTTCGGCCTCTACTACGTGCGCAATTTCGCGCAGATCATGGGTGAGAACGGCCAGTTGCCGCCGATCCTCGCCGCCTGGATCCCGCCGGTGGCATCGCTGCTGCTGGCGCTGGGACTCGTCCTTCAGATGGAGGACGGCTGATGATCCGCCTCGCCCGCCCGCTCTGCCTCGCCGCCCTGCTCGCGCTTTCGGCGCCGCTGCCGGTGCTCGCACAGACCACCACCATCGCCGCCGATGCGCAGGACGAAAGCACCGAGCCCGCGCTGCTCATCGCGGATTCGGTCTTTGTCGAGGACGGCACGCGGCTCGTCGCCTCCGGCAATGTCGAGGCGCTGCATGACGGCATGCGGATGACCGCCACGCGCATCCTCTTCGATCAGGAGAACGGCACGCTGACCATCGAGGGGCCGATCCGGATCACCGACGAGGCCGGCAACCTGCTGCTCGCCGATGCCGCCGAGATGGAGGAAGGCCTGCGCAACGGGCTGCTGAAGGGCGCCCGCATGGTGATGGACGACCAGCTGCAACTGGCGGCGGTCGAGGCGCAGCGGGTCGAGGGTCGCTATACCCAGCTTTCGCGCGTCGCGGTGACCTCCTGCCAGGTCTGCGGCCGCAATCAGGTGCCGCTCTGGCAGATCCGCGCCAACCGGGTGATCCACGATCAGGACGAGCGCCAGCTCTATTTCGAGGGCGCGCAGTTCCGCCTGCTCGACGTGCCGATCTTCTGGCTGCCGCATATGCGCCTGCCCGACCCGTCGCTGAAGCGCGCACGCGGCTTCCTGACGCCGACGATCCGCAGCACCACGCTGCTCGGCACCGGGTTGCGCGTGCCCTATTTCATTCCGCTCGGCGATCATCAGGACATCACCCTGACGCCCTATGTCTCCTCGGAAACCCGCACGCTGGAGGCACGTTACCGCCGCGCCTTTGCCAATGGCACGATCGAGGTGAACGGCGCGGTGACCAAGGACACGCTGCGGCCTGACGATACCCGCGGCTATCTCTTCATCGAGGGCGACTTCGATCTGCGCGACGATTTCAAGCTCGAATTCGATATCCAGAGCGTTTCGGACGACGCCTATTTCAACGAATACGATTACGGCCCCAGCGAACGGCTGGAAAGCGCGCTGACCGTGAGCCGCGCCCGCAGGGACGAATATATCCAGGGCGATCTGCTTTATTACGAGACGCTGCGCGCCGCCGAGGAAAACGACACCCAGCCCTCCACCATGATCAACGCGATGTACGAGCGGCGGTTCTTCCCCACGCGCATGGGCGGCGAGCTGCGGCTCGGGGCGATGGTGCATTCGCATTACCGGCGCTCGGATCTGGATATCGACAGCAATGACGACGACAGCGTCGTCGACGGGCGCGACATGGCGCGGCTCTCGGCCGAGGCGAGCTGGCAACGGCGCTGGACGCTGGCGGGAGGCATCCGTGCCGGTGTCTCGGGGTATCTCTGGGCCGACCGCTACGCGGTGCGCGACGACGCCGCCTCCGACAGCGAGGCCTCGCAGTTCACCCCCGGCGCGGCGCTGGAGCTGCGCTGGCCGCTGATCCGGCGCGGCGCTTATGGCGAGCGCACCCTGCTGGAGCCGGTGCTGCAATATGGCTGGGTCGGCGGCGAACGCCCGGACATCCCCAACGACGAAAGCACCCGGGTCGAGTTCGACGAGGCCAACCTGCTGTCGCTGTCGCGCTTCCCCGCCGACGACCGGCACGAGCGCGGCCGGCTACTCGCCGCCGGGCTGCGCTGGCTGCACGAGGCGCCGGCGGGCTGGACCGCCGCGCTGACCCTCGGCCGGGTCTGGCGCGACCGGGTGGACGATGATTTCAGCCGCTCTTCGGGCCTCGAGGGCGAGGCCTCGGACTGGTTGATCGCCGGCGGCTTCACCAACCCGCTGGGTCTGCGCATCTCGGCGCGCGGGCTGCTCGACGAAAGCGCCGAGTTCAGCAAGGCCGAGGCCCGCGCCAGCTGGGCGAATGCGCGCATGGATCTGGGCGCCACCTATGTGATGATGGTGCAGGATGCCGACGAGGACCGCGACGAGGGGCAGGCCGAATGGGGCTTTGACGGCTCCTACCGGATCAACCGCCACTGGACCGGTTCGGCGGAGTGGCGCTATGACCTTGCCGACCAGCGGCTTGACCGCACCGGGCTGGGGCTGCAATACCGCAATGAATGCGTTCAGGTGGATTTCTCGGTGATGCGCAAATTTGCCTCCTCGACCAACCTCGAACCGTCCACAGATTTCGGCCTGACAGTGGCGCTGACAGGCTTTGGCACCACAGGCAGCGCCAAGGAGTACCGACGCACATGCAACTGACCCCTGCCCGCCTTTTCCGCTCGCTCGTTCTCGCCACGGGGCTCGCGCTGGCCGTGACCCCCGCAACGGCCCCGGCGCAGGGGCTGTTCGCACCGGCGATCACCGTCGATGAAATGGTGATCACGCAATACGAGATCGACCAGCGCGCGCAAATGCTGACGCTGCTCAACGCGCCGGGCAATCCGGCGGAGCTCGCCCGCGAGCAGCTCATCGACGACCGGCTGCGGCTGCTGGCCGCCCGCGAGGCCGGGATCGAGCCCAGCGAGCAGGAGATTCTCGACGGCATGGAGGAATTCGCCGGCCGCGCAGAGCTCAGCCGCGAGGAGTTCATCACCGAGCTGGCGCGCGGCGGCGTCGCCGAAGAGACGTTCCGCGATTTCATCCGCGCCGGCACCGCCTGGCGGACGCTGGTGCAAGGCAGGTTCGCGCAACGCGCGCAGGTCTCGCCCGACGAGATCGACCGCGCGCTCGCGGGCGCCGGCGGGGGCTCCGACGTGCGGGTGCTGCTCTCCGAGCTGATCATGCCGATGACGCCGCAGAACGCCGAGGAGGTGCGCGCCCGCGCCGCGCGGATCTCTCAGCTCACCTCGCTGGCCGAGTTCTCCGCCGAGGCGCGACGCTATTCCGCCACCGCGACGCGCGGCGCCGGCGGGCGCCTGCCGTGGCGCGAACTGACCGACCTGCCGCCACAACTGCGTCCGCTGCTGCTCGGGCTGGCGCCCGGCGAAGTGACCGACCCGCTGCCGATCCCCGGCGCCATCGCCCTGTTCCAGCTGCGCGATATCGAAGAGACCGGCTATACCCCGGCCGAGATCGCGGCGGTGGAATACGCCGCCTATTACATGCCGGGCGGGCGCAGCCCCGAGACGCTGGCCAAGGCGCGGGTGCTGGCGGAGCGGGTGGACCGCTGCGACGATCTTTACGGCGTCGCCAAGGGCCAGCCGGAAAACGTGCTGGACCGCGGCACGCTGCCGCCCGCCGAGATCCCCACCGACATCGCCTATGAGCTTTCCAAGCTCGATCCCGGCGAGGTCTCGACCGCGCTGACGCGCTCGGACGGGCAGACGCTGGTCTTCCTGATGCTCTGCGGCCGCACCGCCGCCGTCTCCGAGGAGGCCGACCGCGCGGAGGTCGAGATGGGGCTGCGCAATCGCCGCGTCGGCGCTCTGGCCGATGCCTATCTCGCGCAGCTGCGCGCCAACGCTCGCATCGTCGAGAAATGAGCGCCGCCCCCGCACCCGTCGCTATGAGCTGCGGGGAACCGTCAGGGATCGGCCCGGAACTGGCGGAAAGCGCCTGGGAGATCCTCGGCGCGGCGCTGCCTTTCGTCTGGATCGGAGAGCCCGCGCATCTGCCGGGCCGCGTGCCGCATGTGCTGGTGAGCAGCCCCGAGGAGGCGGCGCAAGCGGCCGAGGAGGCGCTGCCGGTGCTGCCGCTCGCCCTGCCCGGCCCGCGCGAGCCCGGCACGCCGCAACCCGCACAGGCCGCCGGAGTGATCGAGGCCATCGCGCACGGCGTGGCGCTGGTGCAGGAGGGCGCCTGTTCGGCGCTCTGTACCCTGCCGATTTCGAAACAGGCGCTGGCCGAGGGTGCGGGCTTTGCCTATCCCGGCCATACGGAATATCTCGCGGCCCTCGCCGGCGCTGACGAGGTGGTGATGATGCTCGCCTCCGACGAGCTGCGCGTCGTGCCCGCCACCATCCATATCGCGCTCTCCGAAGTGCCGCGCGCGCTGACCGCCGAGCTTCTGGAAAAGCGCCTGCGCATCACCCATGCGGCGCTCATCGCGCAGTTCGGCATCGCCGCGCCGCGCATCGCCGTGGCCGGGCTCAACCCGCATGCGGGCGAAGGCGGGCGCATGGGCCGCGAGGAGATCGAGCTGATCGTGCCGGTGCTCGACCGGCTGCGTGGCGAGGGCATGGATCTGGCAGGCCCGCTGCCCGCCGATACGATGTTTCATGCGGAGGCGCGGGCGGGCTATGACGCGGCGGTCTGCATGTATCACGACCAGGCGCTGATCCCGATCAAGACGCTGGGCTTCGACAAGGGCGTGAACGTGACGCTGGGCCTGCCCTTCATCCGCACCTCGCCCGATCACGGCACCGCCTTCGGCATCGCCGGAAAGGGCATCGCCAACCCTTCCTCGACGGTGGCGGCGCTGACGCTCGCCTGGCGCATGGCCGGTGGGACGGTTTGACCGGCGGGCGGACGGGTCGCGGCCCATGCCGGGCGCCGCGAAGGCGTCCCGCGTCGCGGTGAATATTTTGAGAAAGATGAAGACATGAGCGGGATCGACGGGCTGCCGCCGCTGCGCGAAGTGATCGCGACGCATGAGCTCTCGGCGAAGAAATCGCTGGGGCAGAACTTTCTGCTGGATCTGAACCTGACCGCCAAGATCGCGCGGCAGGCGGGCGATCTCTCGGGCATGGATGTGCTGGAGGTCGGCCCCGGCCCCGGCGGGCTGACCCGGGGGCTTCTGGCCGAGGGCGCGCGCAAGGTGCTGGCCATCGAGAAGGACACGCGCTGCCTGCCCGCACTGGCCGAGATCGCCGAAGCCTATCCCGGGCGGCTGGAGGTGATCTCGGGCGATGCGTTGCAGGTCGATCCGCTGGCGCATCTGACCCCGCCTATCGCGATCTGTGCCAACCTGCCCTACAATGTCGGCACCGAGCTTCTGGTGCGCTGGCTGACGCCGGAGGCCTGGCCGCCGTTCTGGACCACGCTGACGCTGATGTTCCAGCGCGAGGTGGCCGAGCGCATCGTGGCGCAGCCGGGCAGCAAGGCGTATGGGCGTCTCGCGGTGCTGGCGCAGTGGCGCGCCGAGGCGCGGATCGTGCTGAGCCTGCCGCCCTCGGCTTTTACCCCACCCCCCAAGATTTCGTCCGCCGTGGTGCATCTGCGCGCCCTGCCCGAGCCGCGTTTTCCCGCCGAGCGCGCGGTGCTGGAGCGCGTGGTCGCCGCCGCCTTCAACCAGCGCCGCAAGATGCTGCGCGCCGCGCTGAAGGGGCTGGCGCCGGATATCGAGGACCGGCTGGAGGCGGCAGGCATCGCGCCGACGGAACGGGCCGAGCAGGTCTCGCTGGAGCAGTTCTGCGCGCTGGCCCGGGCGCTGGCCTGACACCTGACCTGACCCTGACCTGACACGGAAACGCCGCGCCCCGGAGAGACCGGGGTGCGGCGTTTCTGTATCTTGTTACAAGAGCTTACTCAGCGGCGTCTGGTGCCGGAGCCTCGCCCTTATCGGTTTTGTCGGTCTTATCGGCTTTCTTGCGGGGCGCGCGGCTGCGGGCGGGCTTTTCCTCCGCAGTTGCGCCCTCTTCGGCGGCCGGCTCGGCCTTCTTGCGCGGACGGCGCGGGCGCTTGGGCTTTTCCTCCGCAGCGGGCGGCGGGGTTTCACGATTTTCCGGCGTCTCCACCAGACCGGCATCTTCGGAGCCGCCCATGTCGATCACGTCGGACTGCGGCGCGCCGCCCTCTTGAGCGCGCGGCGTGTCCTGCGGCGTCGGCTGCGATTGCGGCTGCGCGTCGCCCTCCTCGCGATCGGAGGATTTCTGCGCATCGCGCTCGGCACGTTCCCGGTCACGCTGCGACTGGCGCTCGCGGTTCTCGCGCTCCTGCTGCTCGCGCCGGGCATCGACCTCGCGCTGCGCCTCGGACAGCATGCGCATGTAATGCTCGGCATGCTGCTGGAAGTTCTCGGCGGCGACACGGTCATTGCCCAGCGAGGCGTCGCGCGCCAGCTGGTTGTACTTGTCGATGATCTGCTGCGGCGTGCCGCGCACCTTGCCCTCGGGGCCAGAGCTGTCGAACACCCGGTTGACGACATTGCCCAGCGAGTTGCGGTTGCGGTTGTTCTTCGACCGCGAACGGGATTTCGAGGATCGCATGTTGTTCTGCTATCAGCCTTGTGTCTGACTGTCCCTGTGACCCTGCGGCGCTTAGGGCGCCATCCAATGCGGGGTCACACTTATGTAGGGTTAATGTCGGGCGGGACCGCCGAAAGGCATCCACCGCTCCGATCTCTCATGACTAACCATGTCCGGGGCCCGGAAACAAGGGAAAATCGGTGAAGGTGACCGGAAATCCGGCAGAAATCCGCGTCTCATTCGACTCAAAGCGTTTGCAGACGGGCCGAAACCACCCGGTCGCGCCCGTCGAAATCCTGGATCACCGCGACATCGCCCAGCCCGGCCTGCCTCATCAGGGCGCCGACCGCCGAGGCCTGATCGGGGCCGATCTCGACGAGAATCCGCCCGCCCGGGACAAGATGCCGCGCCGCGCCGGCGGCGATGGCACGATAGGCGCCAAGCCCGTCGCCCTCGTCGGTCAGCGCCAGGCGCGGCTCGTGTAGGCGCACCTCGTCTTCCAGCCCCGGCATTTCGGCCAGCGCGATATAGGGCGGGTTCGAGACGATCAGGTCGAAGCGCTCCGGCACCTGCCCAAGCGCGGCATACCAGTCGCCCTGCCTCAGTGTGGCGCGTGAGGTGAGGTGCAGAGCGTCGCGGTTGCGGGTGGCGACGGCGAGCGCGGCGTCCGAGAGATCGGTGCCGATTCCCCGGCTCTCGGAGCGCTCCGCCAGCAGCGTGAGCAGGATGCAGCCGGAGCCGGTGCCGAGGTCGAGCAGATGTGTGAAATGCTGCTCCAGCGCCGCAGCGATGAGGATCTCGGTCTCCGGGCGCGGGTCGAGCACATCGGGGGTGACCCGAAAGCTGCGACCGTAAAAGGCGCGCTGGCCCGTCAGATGCGAGACCGGCGCCCGGGCGGCGCGGCGGGCGATCAGGGCGGCGAAGGCGGCGGCATGGTCCTGAGAGACCGGATCGGGCAGAACCAGCGTCAGTCGTCCGGGCGCGATGCCGAGCACATGCGCCAGCAGCCGGCGCGCATCGCGGGCGGGATCGGGGATGCCCGCCTCTGCGAGCTGTCGCACCGCCTCGGCCAGAAGCGCCGTGCCCGTCATCGGCGCGCCCAAGAATTTTCCTCCGAAAATTCTTTTCCCCCCGCCCCGGCGCGCCTCACGCGCCCATCTCCGCGAGCTGCGCCGCCTGCGCATCGGCGGTGAGCGCATCGACGATCTCGTCGATATCGCCGCCGAGGATCTGGTCGAGCCGGTAGAGCGTCAGCCCGATGCGGTGATCGGTCATGCGGCCCTGGGGGAAGTTATAGGTGCGGATGCGCTCGGAGCGGTCGCCGCTGCCGACCTGGCTGCGGCGGTCCGAGGCGCGGTCCTGCGCGGCCTTCTGGCGCTCCATGTCGAAGAGCCGGGCGCGCAGCACGTTCATCGCGATCTCGCGGTTGCGGTGCTGGGATTTTTCCGAGCTGGTCACCACGATACCGGTGGGCAGGTGGGTGATCCGCACCGCCGAGTCGGTGGTGTTGACGTGCTGACCGCCGGCACCGGAGCTGCGCATCGTGTCGATGCGGATATCGCCAGGGGCGATGTCGATATCTACCGCCTCGGCCTCGGGCAATACGGCGACGGTGGCGGCGGAGGTGTGGATGCGGCCGCCGCTCTCGGTCTCGGGCACGCGCTGCACGCGGTGCACGCCGGATTCGAATTTCAGCCGGGCAAAGACATTGTCGCCCTCGATCCGCACCACCAGCTCGCGCAGCCCGCCAAGCTCGGTCGGCTGCTCCTCAATCACCTCCCAGCGCCAGCCGCGCGCCTCGGCATAGCGCTGATACATGCGGGCGAGATCGCCGGCGAAGAGCGCCGCCTCCTCGCCGCCCGTGCCGGGGCGGATCTCGAGGATTGCCGGGCGCGCATCGGCGGCATCCTTGGGCAGCAGCGAGAGCTGAAGCGCCTGCTCCGCCTCGGGCAGCCGCGCGCGCAGCAGGGGCAGTTCCTCCTCGGCCAGCGCCTTCATCTCGGGATCGGTCAGCATCGCCTCGGCCTCGGCGAGATCGGTCTGGAGCCGGTCCCAATCCGCGATCTGCTCGACCACCGGTTTCAGCTCGGCATATTCGCGGCCCAGAGCGGCAATATCGCCCGATCCCTCGGCCATGCGGGCCTCAAGATATTCGAAACGCTCTCGGATCTGCTGAAGACGGTCTGCGGGGATCATGGCGCCACTGTCTTCCCCGAAACCGCGCAGGCGTCAAGGGCGGCACAAATCTCTTCGAAGAGATTTGCAAATTCCTTTTGAGGAATTTGCCGTCACTCCGCGGCGCCGAGCCGGTCCAGCCAGCCCTCGACCCGGGTCCGGTTCACGCCGAGATCCGACTGACCGAAGCGCTGGCGTGCGTAAAGCTCCAGATGCCCCTCGCCCAGCTGCACCGTGGTGTAATCGGGAAAGCCCATCCATTGCGAGCGGGTGATATAGGTCACCCGCCCCTCATCCGGCGTGCCGGCCAGCACCTCGGTGCGCGGCGTTTCCAGGATGATGCGATGCAGCGCGGCAAAGACCGCCTCGCCGCCGGAGATTCGCCGCCGCACGCCGCTGGCCAGATCCTGATCCGCGCTCACCTTGGGATCCACATGCCAGACGGCGGGATCGGACGGGGCAAGACGGATCCAGGCGAGCCCGCCGATCACGGCGAGCAGAATGATCCAGAACAGAATCCGCAAGACGAACGGCCCTTTCGTTTGAACATCGCGATCCGGCAGCGCCGGGCAATCCGGGCACAGCAAATCCCTGCCCGGGCCGCGCGCTCTCCTGTTCACATGATTCTGCCCGGCGGGAAAAGGCCGTTGCGCTCACAATCGCGGGAATCCGCCGAAGCGCATTCAACCTTTACGTCGCGTCCAGCCCCAGAGGCAAAGCAGCTCGGTCGCCACATGCGCCGCCGCGATGGCGGTGGCACCGGTGGTGTCGAAGGGCGGCGAGACCTCGACCACGTCGCCGCCCTTGAGGTTGATCCCGGCAAGCCCGCGCAGCATCACCGCCGCCTGATGGCTGCTGAGCCCGCCCCAGACCGGCGTGCCGGTGCCCGGCGCGAAAGCCGGGTCGAGCGCGTCGATGTCGAATGTAAGATAGACCGGGTGACGCTCGACGATGTCGTGGATGCGGGCGGCGACGGTCTCGGGCCCCTCGCGATGCACCTCGCGGGCGTCGAGGATGTGAAATCCCATCGTGTCGGGATTGTCGGTGCGGATGCCGATCTGCACCGAGCGCGCCGGGTCCACATAACCGAGCTTCACCGCCTTATACATGAAGGTGCCGTGGTCGATGCGGCTGAAATCGTCATCGGCCCAGGTGTCGGTATGGGCATCGAACTGGATCACGCTCAGGGGCCCGTATTTCTCCGCATGGGCCTTGAGAATCGGCAGGGTGATCGAGTGATCGCCGCCCAGCGTCACCGTCGCGGCGCCTTGTTCGAGGATTCCCGAAATATGTTTTTCCAGCGTTTCGGGAAAGGCCGAAACATTGGCATAGTCAAAGGCCAGATCGCCGTAATCGGCGATAGCGAATTCGCTCAGCACATCGTAGCCCCAGCCATAGGGCGCGTCGCAGGGTTGCAGCGCGCTCGCCTCGCGGATCGCGCGCGGCCCGAGCCGCGTGCCCGTGCGATTGGTCACCGCCTGGTCGAAGGGCACGCCGGTCACGGCGATATCCACCCCGCGCAGATCCTTGGTGTATTTGCGCCGCAGGAAGGAGGTGGCGCCGCCGAACACGTTCTCAAAGCTCGGCCCCTTCAGGTCCTCGCGGGTGAAAGCGTGGTCAATCTGGGTTTTTGCGTCTTCCAGTGCCATGAGATCCCTCAGCTTTTCAGGGGCAGCGCGGTTTCCACCAGCCGCGCGAAGAACGACGCGCCGACCGGCGCGATGGCGTCGTTGAAATCGTATTTCGGGTGGTGGCAATTGGGCGTGTCGCCCTGCCCGAGGAAGAGATAGGCGCCGGGGCGTGCCTCCAGCATGTAGGAGAAATCCTCCGCCGGCATGATCGGGTCGATATCGTCGCGCACCTTGTCGTCGCCCACCACCGCGCGCGCCACCTCTGCGGCAAAGGCCGCCTGTGCCGCGTGATTGACCGTGGGTGGATAGCCGCGATCATAGATCACCTGCGCCGTGCAGCCATAGACGGCGGACTGCGCCTCGGCGATCTCGCGCAGCCGGCGCTCGGCCAGATCGCGGGTCTCGGGGCTGAAACTGCGCACCGTACCGCCCAGCCAGGCGGTGCCGGGGATGATATTATGCGCGGTGCCGGCATGGATCTCGGTGACCGAAACCACCAGCCGGTCGATGGCGCTGACATTGCGGCTGACGATGGTCTGCAAAGCGCCGACCATGGCGGCGGCGGCGGGCACGGGATCGGTGCTCATATGCGGCTCGGCGCCATGGCCGCCCTGCCCGGCGATCTCGATGCGAAACTCGTCCGCCGAGGCCATCAGCGGGCCGGGGGCGGTCAGAATATGGCCCTCGGGCTCGCCCGGGGAATTGTGGATGCCATAGACCTCCTCGACGCCGAACCGGTCCATCACGCCTTCCTCGACCATGACCTTGCCACCGCCGCCGCCCTCTTCGGCCGGCTGGAACAGCAGCACCACGCGGCCCGCGAAATTGCGCGTCTCGGCGAGGTATTTCGCAGCCCCCAAAAGCATCGTCGTATGGCCGTCATGCCCGCAGGTATGGGCCATGCCCGGCACGGTGGAGGCGTGATCCGTGCCCGAGAGATCCTCCATCGGCAGCGCGTCCATATCGGCGCGCAGCGCGATGGTGCGACCCGGCGCGCGGCCCTCGATCACCGCGACGACGCCGGTCTGCGCGACCCTTTCGTGTATTTCCGAAATACCGAAAGATCTCAGCTTTTCAGAGACAAAGGCGGCGGTCTTCACACAGTCGAACAGCAGCTCGGGATGTCGGTGCAGATGGCGGCGCCATTCCGTCAGCGTGTCTGCCTCGGCGGCGATGGAGTTGATCACGGGCATGGGGGTCTCCTTATGCGGGCCATGAAAACGCGAAAGCGTTCAGCCCTTCAAGGGGTGGCGGGTCTCGATCAGCCGGGCGAAGAAGCTGGCCCCGATGGGCGCCGCCTCATCGTTGAAATCGAATTTCGGGTGATGGCAAAACGGCCCCTCGCCCTGGCCCATGTAGAGAAAGGCACCGGGACGCGCCTCCAGCATGTAAGAGAAATCCTCCGCCCCCATCGAGGGCACGGACTCGTCCTCCACCTCCGGCACGATCCCGCGCGCGACGGAAACCGCGAACTCCGTCTGTTTCGCGTGGTTGATGGTGGGCGGGTAATTGCGCTGATAATCGAGCTCGGCGGTGACGCCATAGGCCATGGCCTGCCCGGCAACGATCTCGCGAATGCGCTTTTCCGCCATGTCGCGAATGCCGGGATCGAAGCTGCGCACGGTGCCGGCCAGATAGGCGGTTTCCGGGATCACATTGGTGGCCGAGCCCGTCTGCACCACGGTCAGCGACACCACCAGCGATTCCAGCGGATCGGTGTTGCGCGCGGGCACGGTTTGCAGCGCCTGACCGATGGCCAGCGCGCAGGGGATCGGGTCGATACAGGTGTCGGGATGCGCCGCATGGCCGCCGCGCCCGGTGAGGTGCAGCTCGAAATCGTCCACCGCCGCCATCAGCGGGCCGGTGCGCGTGGCGATCTCGCCCAGCGGGCGCGAGGGATCGGTATGCAGCGCATAGACCTCCTCGACGCCGAAACGCTCCATGATGCCTTCCTCGACCATGATGCGCCCGCCGCCGATGGTCTCTTCCGCCGGCTGAAAGATCAGCACCACCTTACCCGCGAATTTCCGCGTCTCGGCGAGGTATTTCGCCGCGCCCAGCAGCATCGTCGTATGGCCGTCATGACCGCAGGCATGCATCCGCCCCGGCACTTCGGAGGCGTAGTCCGCCCCGGTTTCCTCCTCCATCGGCAGCGCGTCCATATCGGCGCGCAGCCCGGTCACCGGCCCGTCGCCCTGCCCCTCGATCACCGCCACGACGCCGCTTTGCGCGATCCCTTCGTGTATATCCGAAATACCGAATTCCCGCAGCTTGCCGACCACGAAGGCGGCTGTCTCGTGGCAATCGAGGCTCAGCTCCGGGTGGCGGTGCAGATGGCGGCGCCAGGTTTTCATCTCTCCGGCGTAATCGGCGATGCGGTTGACGATGGGCATGGGTGGACTCCGGGAGATGCATGTCGCAGGACAGAACCCAATACCGAAATGCGGGGGAAGTCCATGAGCGACGATCTGATCCACAACCCCAAGGGCGGAATGCCGCGGCTGCTGGAGATCATGCGGCGGCTGCGCGATCCTGAAACCGGCTGTCCCTGGGATATCGAGCAGGATTTCGCCTCCATCGCGCCCTACACGATCGAAGAGGCCTATGAGGTCGCCGATGCGATCGAGCGTGAGGCCTGGAGCGAGCTGAAGGGCGAGCTGGGCGATCTGCTGTTCCAGTCGGTGTTTCACGCGCAGATGGCGAGCGAAAAGGGCCTTTTCAGCTTCGACGAGGTGGCCGACACCATGTCGGACAAGATGGTGGCGCGGCACCCGCATGTGTTCGGCGACGAGTCGAACGCCAAGACGCCGGAGCAGCAAACCGCCGACTGGGAGGCGATCAAGGCGCAGGAGCGCGCGGCCAAGGCGGAAAAGGGCGTGCTCGACGGGGTGGCCATGGGCCTGCCGGCGCTGCTGCGCGCGGTGAAGCTGCAAAAGCGTGCGGCACGGGTGGGGTTCGATTGGCCGTCGACCGATCAGGTGATCGACAAGATCGTCGAGGAGGCGCAGGAGCTGCGCGAGGCCACCGAGCCGGACCATATCGAGGAGGAATTCGGCGATCTGCTCTTTGTCATGGCCAATCTCGCACGGCATATGAAGATCGACCCGGAGGCCGCGCTGCGCGCCACCAATGCCAAGTTCACCCGCCGCTTCGGCGCGGTCGAGGCAGCGCTGGCCAAAAAGGGCCGCCGCCCGGAGGACAGCACGCTGGAGGAGATGGACGCGCTCTGGGATGCGGAAAAGCGCCGGGAAAAAGAGAAAAACGCCTGAAAGCTGTGCACAAAGATTGACCTGACAGTTTTAATCGGGTTTCTATCCGGCAATTGTAACCGCAAGACCGGAGTCAACCTTATGCGCCTTGCATCCACCGCCATCGCCCTGCTCGCTGCCGCCAGCCCGGCCCTGGCCGAAGAGGTCAACCTCTATTCCTACCGCCAGCCGGAGCTGCTGGCGCCGCTGACCGACGCTTTCACCGAGGCCACGGGCATCGACGTCAATGTCGCCTATCTCAGCAACGGTCTGGTGGAACGGTTGCAGGCCGAGGGCGACCGCTCGCCCGCCGATCTGGTCTTTACCGTCGATATCGCGCGGCTCTCGGCCATCGTGAATGCCGGCGTGACCCAGCCGGTGGAAAGCGCCGTGCTGGAGGAAAACGTGCCGGCGCAATATCGCGACCCGGGCAACCAGTGGTTCGGTCTGACGACGCGGGCGCGCATCGCCTATGCCTCCAAGGAGCGGGTCGATCCCTCCGAGGTGACCACATACGAGGATCTTGCCGATCCGAAATGGCGCGGGCGCCTCTGCACCCGCTCGGGCACGCATCCTTATAACGTCGCGCTGGCGGCGGCCTATCTCTACCACCATGGCGAGGAAGAGACGAAGGCCTGGCTCGAAGGGCTCAAGGCCAATCTGGCGCGCAAGCCGCAGGGCAACGACCGGGCGCAGGTCCGCGCGGTCTGGGCCGGCGAATGCGATATCGCGCTCGGCAACACCTATTACATGGGCCAGATGCTGAACGATCCCGAGCAGGTGGAATGGGCGGAATCGGTCAATGTGCTGTTCCCGGTCTTCGAGGGCGGCGGCACGCATGAGAATATCTCGGGCGTGGCGATGACCAAAGCGGCGCCGAACCGCGAGAACGCACTGAAGATGATGGAATTCCTCACCTCGCCCGAGGCGCAGGAGATCTATGCCCATGCCAACTATGAATACCCCGTCGCGCCGGGCACCGAGGCGGACGATCTGGTGAAGAGCTGGGGCAGCTTCACCGCCGATGACGTGAACCTGATGGAGCTCGCCGATCACCGCGCCGAGGCGCTGCGGCTCATCGAAGAGGTCGATTTCGACGGGTGATCGTGGTGGGCCGCGCTCTTGGGGTGCGGCCCATGTGCTTCACGTCTGACCCCTTCCGAAGATGGCTGGTGACCACTTGCCCACCCTACATTTGAGCGGTGCCCTGGCGCGGAATCAAGGCGAAGCCGCCGCGCCATCGCCGGCCCGTCCCCCGGGCTGGCGATTTGGTGACAACAGCGCTGCGTGTTAAGGTCTTTCGGACTTGGCCGGGATAAATCGAGAGGTTCAGAGCTGAGATCGCCACCCACGGGCCGGCGATGGCGCGGCTCGCCCTAGCATGGCGCCCATAAATCGGCGATCTGTAGTTCCGACCACCACACTCCCCCCAAAAAACGCGAAACGGCGCCCGCAAGGGACGCCGCTACAATAGTCCGGAGGCTCCGGAAAGCGCCTTACGACGCTTCCTTGATGAACTTCACCGCATCGCCGAAGGTCTGGATGGTCTCGGCCGCATCGTCCGGAATCTCGATCCCGAACTCTTCCTCGAAGGCCATGACCAGTTCGACGGTGTCGAGGCTGTCTGCGCCCAGATCGTCGATGAACGACGCGCTCTCGGTCACCTTGTCCTCTTCCACGCCGAGATGCTCGACAACGATCTTGCGCACGCGATCAGGGATATCGCTCATTATTCCGTCCTCACATTTCTCCGGGCCCGCGGCCCCGTTCTGCCCTTGCCCCACCGGGGTGGAGGCTTTTCACGCCCGAGACGGGCGGCTCTTCCCGGATGCCCGGGACCGGCCTTGCAACGCGGTAAACCGCGCCCCCCGGCCTCATTCCTTGCGCGCCTATACCATAAGGCGACCGCTTGGCAAATGCTTTCCGCCCCTGCCCTTACAGCATCGCCATGCCACCGTTTACGTGCAGGGTCGAGCCCGTCACGTAACCGGCCTCGGCGCTCGAAAGGTAGAGCACGGCGGCGGCGATTTCCTCGGGCGAGCCCATGCGCCCGGCGGGAATCTGCCCCATGATCGCGGCCTTCTGGTCGTCGTTGAGCTTGTCGGTCATCGCGGTCTCGATAAAGCCCGGCGCGACGGCATTCACCGTCACCCCGCGCGACGCGACCTCATAGGCGAGCGATTTCGACATGCCCACCATGCCGGCCTTGGCGGCGGCATAGTTGCCCTGGCCGGGATTGCCGGTGGCGCCCACGATGGAAGAGATGTTCACGATCCGGCCCCAGCGCGCCTTCATCATGCCGCGCAGCACGCCCTTGCAGAGTTTGAAGGTCGCGGTGAGGTTCACGTCCAGCACCGACTGCCATTCCTCGTCCGACATCCGCATGAAGAGGTTGTCGCGGGTGATGCCGGCATTGTTCACCAGAATGTCGACGCTGCCCATGGCCTCCGCCGCCTGTTTCGGCAGCGCCGCCACGGCCTCGGCATCCGAGAGGTTGCAGGGCAGCACGAAGGCACGCTCGCCCAGCTCTTCGGCCAGCGCCTGAAGCGGCGCCTCGCGGGTGCCCGACAGCCCCACCGTGGCGCCCGCCTGGTGCAGCGCCTTGGCGATGGACCCGCCAATGCCGCCCGACGCGCCGGTGATCAGCGCGCATTTTCCCGTAAGGTCGAACATGTCCGTATAACTCCCTGCCTCGTTTCCCGTGCCGCTCAGGCCGATGCGGCCTCGAGCACCTTGGCCACGTCCTCGGGCGTGCCCACCGCCTGCACGGCGGCGGCGCGGTGGATGCGCCGGACCATGCCCGAGAGCGCCTTGCCGGCGCCGATTTCCCAGAACTCGGTGACGCCCTGCGCCACCATGTATTCCACCGATTCACGCCAGCGGACAGAGCCCGTGACCTGCTCGACCAGCAGCGCGCGGATCTCTGCCGGATCGGTCACCGCGGCGGCGCGCACATTGGCCACCAGCGGCACCGAGGGGGCTTTGATCTCGACCCCCGCCAGCGCCTCGGCCATGACCTCGGCGGCGGGCGCCATCAGCGCGCAATGGAAGGGCGCGCTCACCGGCAGCATCAGCGCGCGCTTGGCGCCCTTCTCCTTGGCCAGTTCCACGGCGCGCTCGACGGCGGCCTTGCTGCCCGAAATCACCACCTGGCCCGGATCGTTGTCATTGGCGGCGGCACAGACCTCGCCCGGTGCGGCGGCGGCCTCGGCCACCTCGCGCGCGGCGGCGAGATCGAGCCCCAGCAGCGCCGCCATGGCGCCCTCGCCCACCGGCACCGCCTGTTGCATGGCAAGGCCGCGCGTGCGCAGCAGCCGCGCCGCATCGGCGATGCTCAGCGCGCCGGCGGCGGTCAGCGCGGAATACTCGCCGAGCGAATGGCCGGCGACAAAGCTTGCGCTGCCCACCTGGATGCCCTCGACCTCCAGCGCCCGCAGCGCCGCCATCGAGGTCGCCATCAGCGCCGGCTGCGCGTTCTCGGTCAGCGTCAGCGTCTCGGCATCGCCCTCCCAGATCAGCGCCGAGAGCTTTTCTCCAAGCGCCGCGTCGACCTCGTCGAACACGGCCTGCGCCGCCGGGTAGGCCTCGGCCAGCGCCCGGCCCATGCCGATCGCCTGGGCGCCCTGGCCGGGGAAAATGAATGCTCGGGACATGGACGGCTCCTCCCATCGGATGCGGTTTCTGCGGTAACACGGCGGTTTGGGCGCCTCCCATAGCGGTCTCTCAACGCTTTCGCAACGCTCATGCACGCTGAATGTGCGCAGCTTCGCAATTGCGCCGCAGCGCAGCACCGCTAGGTAGGGACGAAGCTGGAGCACAACCCTCAGGAGCCGCAAGATGCCCCTCGCCAATTCGCCCACCACCTACGGCCCGGTCGCGCGCGCCTTTCACTGGCTGATCGCGCTCGGCATTCTGCTGATGATCCCGCTGGGCTGGATCGCGCATCTGGCGCCGATGCAGGACGCGGATCAGATCGCGCTCAAGACCACGCTGTTCTCGGTCCACAAGACGCTGGGCGTGGCGCTGTTCCTGCTGGCGCTGGGGCGCATCCTCTGGGCGCTGGTGCAGCCGAAGCCGGTGCCGCTGCATCCGCATCGCAAGGGCGAGACGCTGCTCGCCGAGGCGATCCACTGGGTGCTTTACGCGGCACTGGTGCTGGTGCCGCTTTCGGGCTGGGTCGAGCACGCGGCGACCGACGGGTTTGCGCCGATCCTCTGGCCCCTCGGGCAGAACCTGCCCTTCGTGCCGACCTCGCCGCAGCTGGCCGAGACCGCCGCCACGGTGCATTTCCTGTCGCAATGGGCGCTGGTGGGCGCGCTGGTCCTGCATATCGTGGGCGCGTTGAAACACACGCTGATCGACCGCGACGCGACGCTGGCACGCATGGCGCGCGGCACCCCTGCCGGCGGCGAGGGCCATGGCCACGGCTTTGCCCTGCCGCTGGCGCTGGCCCTGCTGGTCTGGGCCGGCGTGCTGGGCGGCGGCGCGGCGGCGGGCTATTTCGCGCAGGACGAGCGCGCGGAGAGCCCGGCGCTGGAACAAGCGGCGAGCGACTGGCAGGTGCAGGAAGGCACGCTGTCGATCAGCCTCGTGCAGATGGGCTCCGAGGTCACCGGCAGCTTTGCCGACTGGACCGCCGCCATCGCCTTCGAGCCGCAGGCCGCGCCGGGCAAGACCGGCGAGGTCACGGTGACGATCTCGATCCCGTCGCTGACGCTGGGCTCTGTCACATCGCAGGCGCTGGGGCCGGATTTCTTTGCCGCCGAGACCCACCCGACCGCCACTTTCCAGGCGGATCTGATGAACGCCGCCGATGGCTATGTCGCCGAAGGCACGCTGACCCTGAAAGGCGCCGAAGTCCCCGTCTCGCTGCCCTTCTCGCTGACGCTCGACGGCGATACGGCAGAGATGAGCGGGCGCACCACGCTCGACCGGATGAATTACGGCATCGGCGAGAACATGGCCGATGCCGGGCAGCTCAGCCATGAGGTCGAGGTGATCGTCGAGCTGACCGCGACCCGCAGCGCCGAGTGAATCGGACAGGACGCCTCCGGCGGGAGTATTTGCGGAAAGATGAAAGCGCGGCCTGTGCTTCATCTTTCCGATAAATACTCACCTTGAGGCATCGCGGCGAGGCGCGCCGTTTCGGCATAATGTGCCGCCCGTTGCCTCTGGCCCGGCGCCGCGCCGCGTGCTATCGGCTCGGCCATGACCCAGATCACGCTTCGCCGCCCCGACGACTGGCACCTGCATCTGCGCGATGGCGAGATGCTGCGGGCCATGGCCCCCGAAACCGCCCGCCATTTCTGCCGGGCGATCATCATGCCCAATCTGGTACCGCCGGTGGTGACCGGCGATCAGGCCGCCGCCTATCGCGAGCGCATCCTTGCGGCCCTGCCCGAGGGCAGCGGCTTCACCCCGCTGATGACGCTCTATCTGACCGAAACCACCGATCCGGCGGATGTGGCCAAGGCGCATGAGGACGGGCTCATCACCGCGCTGAAGCTCTACCCGGCGGGCGCCACCACCAACTCCGCCTCCGGCGTGCGCGATTTCGACAAGGTGCGCCCGGTGCTGGAGACCATGGCCGATCGCGGCATTCCGCTTTGCGTGCATGGCGAGGTGGTCGATCCGGAGGTGGATATCTTCGACCGCGAGGCGGTGTTCATCGACCGGGTGCTCGACCCGATCCGCCGCAGCACGCCGGGGCTGCGGGTGGTGATGGAGCATATCACCACCAAGGACGGTGCCGATTACGCCCGCGCGGGCGGCGCCGATCTCGGCGCCACGATCACCACGCATCACCTGGTGATCAACCGCAACCACATCCTCGTCGGCGGTATCAAGCCGCATTACTACTGCCTGCCCGTGGCCAAGCGCGAGATCCATCGCCAGGCGCTGCTGGCTGCCGCCACCGGTGGCGAGGCCTGTTTCTTCCTCGGCACCGACAGCGCGCCGCATACCGATCCCAACAAGGAAAGCGCCTGCGGCTGCGCCGGCTGCTTCACCGCCACCAACACCCTGTCGATCCTCGCCGAGGTCTTCGAACAGGCCGGCGCGCTGGACAGGCTGGAGGGCTTCGCCTCGCTGAACGGGCCGCGCTTCTACCGGCTGCCCGCCAATGAGGACACGCTGACCCTGACCAAAGGCGCGCCGGTGCAATATCCGCCGAAGATCGAGACAGGCGAGGGCCCGGTCACGGTCTTTGATCCGGGATTCCCGCTGCACTGGCGCGTGGAATGACCGCCGCTGCGGCACAATATCGAGGCAAACAGCGCGACGGCGCCAGATAACCGTGCGGGGCATCGGGCAACCGATGCCCAACCGAATGCTCTGCGCGTATCCTGAACGGATCGGCAAAAGCCGCACCATCGTCGGCCCGCTGGGTGGCGATCCGAGGGGTCGATCCTCTCGATTTATCCCGGCCAAGTCCGAAGCACCTCTCAACGACACAGCAGGCACAGCCAAATCGCCAGCCCGGTCGGGCGGGCCGGCGATGGTGCGGCGCCCTTCGGGCTCGTTTCCGCACCGGGCATAGATCGGGCCGTGCCGGGGCCGGCACATTTCGCGCCGACACACATCCCGGGGCTTCAAGCAGGCGCGAAATCCGGCTAGAGCGGGCGCATATCTGCAAGGAGTGCGCCCCATGATCCCCTCGTCCTACCCCTCGCCCGAAGAAATGGCCCGGCTGACCGCGCGGATGCTGTGGGAGATCGGGGCGGTGCATTTCATGGAGAACGGCACGCCGTTCAAGCTCGCCTCCGGCCTGCCCTCGCCGGTCTATATCGACTGCCGCAAGCCCAACTCCTTCCCGCGCGTGCGCTCGACGCTGATGGATTTCCTCACCGTCACGGTGATGCGCAACGCCGGCTTCGAGGCCTTCGACAATATCGCCGGCGGCGAGACGGCCGGAATCCCTTTTGCCGCCATGGTCGCCGAGCGCATGGCGCTGCCGATGACCTATGTGCGCAAGAAACCCAAGGGCTACGGGCGCAATGCCCGCATCGAGGGCGTGATGACCGAGGGCCAGCGGGTGCTGCTGGTGGAGGATCTGACCACCGATGGTGGCTCGAAACTGAGCTTTGTCGATGCCATCCGCGAGACCGGCGCCACCTGCGCCCATACGGCGGTGATCTTCTATTACGGCATCTTCCCCGAGACCACCAAGACGCTCGGCGATCACGGCGTCGATCTGCATTACCTCTGCACCTGGCACGACGTTCTGGCCGAGGCCAAGGCGCGCGGCGGCTTCGATGCCGAGACGCTGAACGCGGTCGAGGCGTTTCTTGCCGACCCGCGCAAGTGGCAGGCGGAAAACGGCGCGTAAGCGCGCAGCAACCGCCCGGGGATAAGCCCGCACGAATCGCACTTTCGCAACCATATGTTGCGGCAAAGCTGCGATCTGCTACGATATCGGCGGGGTAAATGCGCCTCGCCGGACTCTCCACCGGGTTTTCCCGGCGGTTCTCCACAGAGATATCCCGATTGGTTCCGGCACGCGCATTGGCTATGACGCACAAACCGCGCGACAGACGGGAAAACGGGGCAGAGCAATGAACGATCACAGCGTCTTCAATCCGGCCGGCGTCGAGGTCGAGCAGGCCGAGACCATGCCGCATTCGATCGAGGCCGAGCAGCAGCTCCTGGGCGCGATCCTCACCAATAACGACATCTACGACCGCGTGGCGGCGATTCTCAGCCCGCATCATTTCTACGAGCCGGTACATGCCCGCATCTTCGAGATCGCGGCGGCGCGCATCGCCAAGAACAACCTCGCCTCGCCGGTCACCCTCAAGGCCTTCATGGAGGACGATGACGGGCTGAAGGAGCTGGGCGGGCCGGCCTATCTGGCGCGCCTCGCGGGGGCGGCCGTCTCCAGCTTTGCGGTGCGCGACTATGCGCAGATGATCTACGATCTCGCGGTGCGCCGCGACCTGATCGCGCTGGGGCGCGACATCTCGTCGAAAGCCTCCAAGGTCGATGTGAAATCCGAGCCGCGCGAGCAGATCGTCGAGGCCGAACAGGCGCTCTACAAGCTTGCCGAGCAGGGCCAGACCGAAGGCGGCTTCCAGAGCTTCCTGCGCGCCGTCACCGATGCGGTCAACGTCGCCAACGCCGCTTATCAGCGCGATGGCGGACTGGCCGGCATCTCCACCGGCCTCGTCGACATGGACAAGAAGCTCGGCGGGCTGCACCCTTCCGACCTTCTGATCCTCGCCGGGCGCCCGTCGATGGGCAAGACCTCGCTGGCCACCAACATCGCCTTCAACATCGCCAAGGCCTATAAGCGCGGCCAGAAACACGACGGCAGCGAGGGCGCCATCGACGGCGGCGTCGTGGGGTTCTTCTCGCTCGAAATGAGCGCCGAGCAGCTCGCCAGCCGGATCCTCGCCGAAGCCTCCGAGATCTCCAGCCACAAGATCCGTCAGGGCGACATGGACGAAAAGGAATTCCGCCGCTTCGTCGACGCCGCCAAGGAGCTGGAGGCGTGCCCGCTCTATATCGACGACACGCCGGCGCTGCCGATCTCGCAGGTCGCCGCCCGCGCCCGGCGGCTGAAGCGGACCCACGGGCTCGACCTGATCATCGTCGACTATCTCCAGCTGCTGCGCGGCACCGCCGACAACCGGGTGCAGGAGATCGCCGAGATCTCCATGGGTCTCAAGGCCATCGCCAAGGAGCTCAACATCCCCGTGATCGCGCTGTCGCAGCTCTCGCGTCAGGTCGAAAGCCGCGACGACAAGCGCCCGCAGCTCTCGGACCTGCGCGAATCGGGCTCGATCGAGCAGGATGCCGACGTGGTGATGTTCGTGTTCCGCGAGGAATACTATGTCGAGCGCGAGAAACCCTCCGACGACCGGCTCGACGAGATGGCCGCCTGGCAGGAGAAAATGTCGCGCCTGCACGGCAAGGCCGAGGTGATCATCGGCAAGCAGCGTCACGGCCCCATCGGCACGGTGGAGCTGGCCTTCGAAAGCCAGTTCACCCGCTTCGGCAACCTCGTCAAACCCTGGCAGCAGGACGGCGAAGCGTTCTGAGCCGGGCTTCCCCACGCTCCGGCCCGCATGCTTGATTTCAGGCCGGAGCGTCGCTATCTTCACGTCACAAAGACATCCTGTTGAGGAACATCATGACCGGTCCCGATCCGATCATCGTCTGAGCATCGTCAGCCCGCTTCGCCGGGCCGGATGTCATGCCGGGCCTTCGCTGCCCTGATGGCCTCTTCGAGCGCCGTCATCCGCAGTGACAGCTCCTCTCCCGGAACCGTGCCGATCCCCTCGAAGCGTTTCAGCTTCAGCGCTCTGTGATCCCTGTCGAGATCGTCGAGCAGCTTGATCCCGCAGAGCTTGGCCTCCCACGCCGTGCGCACGATCACATCGACCGCCCGGACACGCGCATCCGGCGCCAGAGTTGCAAAGCTGGGCTTCTGCACCCCTTCCACCTGCACGCGGATCTTTTCCAGCAGACCGTAGAAATTCACCGTCAGATGCAGGGCACCGTCGGTGATGCCGTGCACCTCGCGAATCCGGTTGCGGTAGATCTCGGTGTGACGCGCATCGGTGATATGCGGAATAAGATCGGGATATTGCGCAAAGCGCTTTTCCAGATAGGCGCGCGACGGCGAATATTCGAGAAACACCTCCATATCGCGCGTGTTGAAGTCGATCTCGGCGAAGAGCGCCCGCACCAGATTGTCCCGCGCGGTCTCGCGCTCGCCTTCCGCGGCGCGCTCGTCCATCACACGCTTGACGAACCAGATGGCAAAACCCAGCGTCGGCGCGAGGAAGGCCAGAAAGAACCGAATGTCGATATCGTCCACGCCGTTCCCCCGTTCTCATGCATTCCAGCATGGCGCGGCGGGCGCGGCAAGATGGCAACGGCGTCTTTCCCTCTTGACCCTCCGCCGGGCTTGGCTTTCAAGCAGGGCATGGCACAGGCACAGCTCAGCATCGACCTCGCAGCGATCCGCGCCAACTGGCGCGCACTCGCCAATCTCACCACCGGCGAGGCCGGCGCGGTCGTCAAGGCCAATGCCTACGGGCTCGGCGTCGAGCGCGTCGCCCCGGCCCTGGCCGAGGAAGGCGCACGGCGCTTCTTCGTCGCCGTCGCCGAGGAAGGCGTCGCGGTGCGCCGCGCGCTCGGCCCCGGGCCGGAGATCTGCGTCTTCTCGGGCCATATGCAGGGCGATGCCGAGATCATCCGCGATCACAAGCTGGTGCCGATGGTCAATTCCATCGACCAGATGCTGCGCCATGTGGAGGCGCTGCCCGGCCACCCCTTCGGCATCCAGCTCGACAGCGGCATGAACCGGCTGGGCATGGAGCCCGCCGAATGGTCGGCCCTGCGCGATATCGCGCTGGCGCAATCGCCGGTTCTGGTGATGTCGCACCTGGCCTGCGCCGACACGCCCGATCACGGCATGAACGCCTTCCAGCTCCGCAGTTTCCGCGAGATGACCGACGGCATCGAGGCGCCGCGCTCGCTCTCGGCGACCGGCGGCATCCTGCTCGGGCCGGATTATCATTTCGAGGTGACCCGGCCCGGCGTCGGGCTCTATGGCGGCATGCCCTTTTCCGAGGCGCAGCCGGTGGTCGAGCTGATGCTGCCGGTGATCCAGACCCGCGACGTCGCCCCGGGCGAGGCGGTGGGCTATGGCAACGCCTTCGTCGCCCGCGTGCCGACCCGCGTCGCCACGGTCGCTGCCGGCTATGCCGACGGCATCCACCGCGCGTTGGCCCCCAAGGGCTATCTCTGGGCCGGGCGCACCCGCTGCAAGATCCTCGGCCGGGTGTCGATGGACCTGATCACAGTCGACGTCACCGCGCTCTCGGAGCTGCCCGAGCATCTCGAACTGCTGGGCCGCAACCAGACCGTAGACATGGTCGCCGATGCCATCGGCACCATCGGATACGAGGTTCTCACCGCGCTCGGGGCGCGCTATTCGCGCAGCTATCTCGGCGCATGAGCCCCGCCGCCCCCCTCGCGCTGCTGGGACGCGCGGTGCTGCGCGTGCTCGCCGCCGCCGGACGGGTGGCGCTCTTTGCCGGCGACGCGCTGAGCCATATCCTGCGCCCGCCCTTCTACGGGCGCGAGCTGCTCCAGGCGCTGTTGCAGATCGGCTGGCTGTCGCTGCCGGTGGTGGGGCTCACGGCGGTCTTCACCGGCGGCGCCCTGGCGCTCCAGATCTATTCCGGCGGCGCCCGCTTCAACGCTGAGGCCGTGGTGCCGCAGATCGTCGCCATCGGCATGGTGCGCGAGCTGGGCCCGGTGCTGGTGGGCCTGATGATCGCCGCCCGCGTCACCTCCTCCATCGCCGCCGAGATCGCCACCATGAAGGTGACCGAGCAGATCGACGCGCTGGTGACGCTCTCCACCCATCCGATGAAATACCTCACCGCGCCGCGCCTGCTGGCGGCGCTGATCGTGGTGCCGCTGCTGGTCGGCGTCGGCGATGTGATCGGCATTTTCGGCGGCTATTTCGTCGCCACCGGCTCGCTCGGCTTCAACCCCGCCGCCTATCTCAAGAACACGCTGGATTTCCTCGAACCGCTGGATGTGATCTCCTCGCTGGCCAAGGGCTGCGCCTTCGGCGGAATCGCGGCGCTGATGGGCTGCTATTACGGCATGCAATCCGGGCGCGGCGCCCAGGGCGTGGGCCGCGCCACCAAGGGCTCGGTCGAGGCCGCCGCGGTGCTGATCCTCGCCGCCAACTTCCTGCTGACGGGGGTGTTCTTCTCCATATGACCCGCACCCGCAGCATCTTCTCTTTCCAAATACGCCACACCGCCCCCGCCGCCCGCGCAAAGGCCGGGAGGATCGCGCCATGATCACCCTCTCCGGCGTCAAAAAATCCTTCGGCCCCAAGACCGTGCTGCGCGACGTCGATCTGCATGTCGCGCGCGGCACCTCTATGGTGATCATCGGCGGCTCCGGCACCGGAAAATCGGTCACGCTGAAATGCATCCTCGGGCTGGTGGAGCCCGATGCCGGCACCATCACCGTCGATGGCCAGGACGTGCACGAGGGCGACCGCGACGCCTTTCTCGCCCGCTTCGGCATGCTGTTTCAGGGCGGCGCGCTCTTCGATTCGCTTCCCGTATGGCAGAACGTCGCCTTCCGGCTGCTGCGCGGCGCGCTGAAACGCCCCAAAGTCGAGGCACGCGAGATCGCCATCGAAAAGCTGCGCCGTGTCGGACTTACTCCGGATGTGGCGGATGCGCTGCCGGCGGAGCTTTCGGGCGGCATGCAGAAACGCGTGGGGCTCGCCCGTGCCATCGCCGCCGATCCCGAGATCATCTTTTTCGACGAGCCCACCACCGGGCTCGACCCGATCATGGCCGGCGTCATCAACGATCTCATCCGCGAGATCGTCACCGAGATGGGCGCCACGGCGATGACCATCACCCATGACATGTCCTCGGTGCGCGCCATTGCCGATACCGTGGCGATGCTGCATGACGGGGTGATCAAGTGGACGGGGCCGGTGGCGCAGATGGATGCCGCCGAAGACCCGTATCTGCAACAGTTCATCCACGGGCGCGCCGAGGGCCCGATCGCCGCCGTGAGATAGGGAAACCATGTTCGAACCCAGCCCCGTCCTGCTCGCCTTTCTGGTCTTCAAGCGCTTCGTCTTCCTCGAGCTGATCGCGGCGCTGGCGCTGGCACGGGTGATCCGCGCCGCCGCCCCGGCACGGCTTGCGGCGCTGGTCGCGCTGCTGCTGGCGCTGGCCGGCGCGGCGGTGCTGCTGGCACCCATGGCCGGCATCACCGGCGGGCCGGTCTACGGTGCCGCCGCGCGGTTCATGGCGCTCGGCAACGGCATGCTGCCGCTCTTCCTGCCCTCGGCCTTCCTGGCGCTCAGCGCCTACCTGCCCGGCAGCCGCATGCGCGGGCTCGATTTCGCCCATATCGCGCTGCTCTGGATCCTGGTGGGGCTGTGGCTCACCTCGATCTTCCTCTGAGCGCCCGGCCCGCCCGCGCCACGCCGGGGGAGCACGAGGGGGTGGAACCCCCTCGCCCCGCCCGCGAAACAACCGCGCCATGCTGAAAGCCGCCAATCTCGCCCTGCTGCTGCTCTACCCGGTCGCCTGGTCGGCGCCGCTGCTGCGCGCGGGGCTGCTGCCGCTCTTCGGCATGGAGGAGATCAGCGTGCTCACCGGGCTCCGGGCACTCTGGCAGAGCGATCTGCTGCTCGCCCTGCTGGTGGCGTTCTTCGCCCTCGCCGCGCCCTGGCTCAAGACGCTGGCGCTGAGCCTGATACAGTTCGGCCTGCTCGACCGCCGCGCGCTGCCGGCGGTGACGCTGCTCGGCAAGCTCGCCATGGCCGATATCTTCCTCATCGCGCTCTATATCACACTGGCGAAGGGCATCGGCGTCGGCCGGATCGAGACCGCCTGGGGGCTATACCTCTTCACCACTTGCATTCTCGCCTCGCTGGCGATCTCGCTCATCGAGGCGCGGCGCGGGCATTGATGCCGCATCGGAAACAACCGCGCGAATCCCCGTCCATTAGGCCGCCACACCGCGCCTGACGGGGTGTTTGGAAAAAAGTCTATGTAAATGAGGCGGCTTCGGCGTATTCTTGCCATCGTCTGTTTTGACGTGGGTGAATTGCCGGGGGGCATTTTGATGATCACGCATCTGCGCGCGACGGGTCAGCTCGTGCAATTTCTCATGCAGCGCCTGGCCCTCATGGCGATTCTGTCACTGGCACTGGGGCTTTCCGCCTATACCGCCGCCTGCGCGCTGGGATATGCGCCATGGCTCACCCTGCCGCTGCAATTCGGCGACACGCTGCTGCCCGAGGCGGGCATCTATGTGCAGCTCGGCCTCACGGCGCTGGCCTGCGGGCTGCTGTTCTTCCTGCCCGCCAATGCCCGCATGATGGCGCTGGAGACCTCGCATCGGCGTTTTCATATCGGCATGAAGGATGTGGCCCGCGCCTATGCCGCGGCCCACCGCGCCGACCGCGACGGCGTCTTCACCATGGGCTCGGAATTCGACTCGGTGCGCGAGCGCATCGCCTTCCTGCGCGATCACCCCGATCTCGCCGATCTCGAACCCTCGGTGCTCGAGGTGGCGGCGCAGATGAGCCATATCTCGCGCGAGCTGGCGCAGGTCTATTCCGACAGCAACGTGCAGCGGGCGCGCGATTTCCTGACCGCACGGCAGCAGGAGATCGAGGATTTCAACACCAGGCTCGAAGAGGCCAAGCGCATCGCCACCGAAATGCGGCAATGGCATATGCGCGTCGAGCTCGAGGAGGACGTGGCCGAGGCGCAGCTCGCCCGGCTCTGCGAGGAGCTGGAGGAAATCCTGCCCGAGATCGTTCCCGAAGCGGCAAAGGCCGAACCCGAAGCGGAGGAGCCCTCAGGCTGGGTCAGCAACCGCGATTTCGAGGAGAGCGACGCTGAACCCCGGGACGACCGCATCGTCGCCATGCTCTCGCGCCGGGCGGCGGAATAGGCCTGGGGCCAGTGCCAAGACCTGAGGGTGCGCCCGGCCAGAGCGTCGCGTCCTTTTTGAGTATTTGCGGAAAGATGAAAGCCAGACGCTTGCGCCCGGCGGTCGCGCGGGCCTAGAAGGCGGCATGGCGCGCGCATCCTCGAATTTCGTCTGTCAGTCCTGCGGCAACAGCACTTCGAAATGGTCGGGGCGCTGCGAGGCCTGCGGCGAGTGGAACACCATCGTCGAAGAGGCGCCCCTCTCGGACGGGCCCGCGGGCAAGACGCTGGGCCAAGCCAAAGGCCGCGCCGCCAAGCTCACCGATCTCAGCCATCCCGAGGCCCCGCCGCCGCGCACCGCCTGCGGCATCGGCGAGCTCGACCGGGTGCTGGGCGGCGGGCTGGTGCCGGGCTCCGCCATCCTTGTGGGCGGCGATCCCGGCATCGGCAAATCGACGCTGCTGTTGCAGGCGGCGGCGGCCTTTGCCAATGCCGGGCTCAAGGTGATCTATGCCAGCGGCGAAGAGGCCAGCGCCCAGGTGCGCATGCGCGCACAGCGGCTGGATCTGGCACAGGCGCCCGTGAAACTCGCCGCCGAGACCAATCTGCGCGACATCCTCACCACGCTGGAGCAGGAAAAGCCGGCGCTCGCCATCGTCGATTCGATCCAGACCATGTGGGCGGACAATGTGGGCTCTGCCCCCGGCTCGGTGGGACAGGTGCGCGCCGCCGCCCATGAGCTGACGAGCTTTGCGAAAAAACGGAATACATCGGTGATCATGGTGGGCCATGTCACCAAGGACGGCCAGATCGCCGGCCCCCGCGTGGTCGAGCACATGGTCGACACGGTGCTCTATTTCGAAGGCGAGCGCGGCCATCAGTTCCGCATTCTGCGCTCGGTCAAGAACCGCTTCGGCCCCGCCGACGAGATCGGCGTCTTCGAGATGACCGGCGCGGGGCTGTCGGAGGTCGGCAACCCCTCGGCGCTGTTCCTGTCGGAGCGCGGCACGCCCGCCCCGGGCTCGGTGGTGTTTTCCGGCATCGAGGGCACGCGCCCGGTGCTGGTGGAATTTCAGGCGCTTGTCGCCCCCTCGCCGCATTCGCAGCCGCGCCGCACGGTGGTGGGCTGGGACGGCGGGCGGCTGGCGATGATCCTCGCAGTGCTGGAGGCGCGCTGCGGCATCCCCTTTGCCGGGCTCGACGTCTACCTCAATGTCGCCGGCGGCATGAAGGTCGGCGAGCCGGCGGCGGATCTGGCGGTGGCGGCGGCGCTCTTGTCGGCGCGCGAGGATGTGGCCTTGCCGCCGGAAACCGTGGTATTCGGCGAAATCAGCCTCTCCGGCGCGCTGCGCCCGGTGGGCCAGACCGAAAACCGGTTGAAAGAGGCGCAAAAACTTGGTTTCTCCACGGCCATTCTCCCGAAGGGTGGAAAGGCCAAGAGTGGCGACATGACGCTCACCGAAATGGCCGATCTGGCCAGCGTGGTGGGCGAGGTATTCGGCGCCGGCTGAGGCGCGCGGGCAGACAGGATCGGCAAGGGACGGGAACGGATGGAAGGTTTCACTATAGTGGACGGCGTGGTGGCCGTGGTCATCGTGCTCTCGGCGCTGCTGGCCTATTCGCGCGGCATCGTGCGCGAGACGCTGGCCATCGCCGGCTGGGTCGCGGCGGCGTTTCTGGCCTATGTCTTCGCACCGCAGGTACAGCCGCTGGTCAAGGAAGTGCCGGTGATCGGCGAGTTCCTCACCGACAGCTGCGAGCTGTCGCTGATCGCCGCCTTTGCCGCGGTGCTGGCGCTGGCGCTGGTGGTGATCTCGCTCTTCACGCCGGTCTTTTCCAGCCTGGTGCAGCGCTCGGCGCTCGGCGGGCTTGACCAGGGCCTGGGCTTTCTCTTCGGCGTGGCGCGGGGCATCCTGCTCGTCGCCATCGCGTTTTTCGTCTACGACACGGTGATCACCGCGCAGGATATCGCGATGATCGACGATTCCCGCTCGGCGGCGGTGTTCTCGCGCTTCACCGACCGGATCGAAGAGCAGAATCCCGAACAGGCGCTCGGCTGGATCACCCGGCAATACGAGCAGCTCGTCTCGGTCTGCCAGGCCCCCGCCGGCAACGACGCCTGATCTCCGGCTCCGATCCGGATCACGAAACGCGCGCGGATCTTCCGGGCGCGTTTTTCTTTGATATAGCCGCGTCCCCTTGATTTACGGGCCGATGCCCCCCACCTCCGGATCGCGGCTGACACAAATGCAACGCTGCAATGCAGCGGGCCAATGTGATCCTTCCGTGACATACCCTCGTCATGTCAGTATGAGGAGGCGACTTCCCCAATACCGGATTCGGAGCTGCCCTTGTCCGAGCGCCAGATGCCACCCGCCCATCCCTTCGATTTCGACGCAATCGAGGGGGACAAGCTGCATGAAGAATGCGGGATCTTCGGTGTCATCGGTGTGACCGATGCGGCGAATTTCGTGGCCCTCGGGCTGCACGCGCTGCAACATCGCGGCCAGGAGGCCGGCGGCATCGTCTCCTACGCGCCCGGCGAGGGGTTCAACTCCGCCCGCCGCTTCGGCTATGTGCGCGACAATTTCACCAAGCAGTCGCTGATGGAAACCCTGCCCGGGGCGCTGGCCATCGGCCATGTGCGCTATTCCACCGCCGGCTCCAAGGGCGCCGCGATCCGCGACGTGCAGCCCTTCTTCGGCGAGTTCTCCATGGGCGGCGCGGCGATTGCCCATAACGGCAATATCACCAATGCCGAGGCGCTGCGCCGCGAGCTAATCGAGCGCGGCTCGATCTTCCAGAGCTCTTCGGACAGCGAATGCATCATCCATCTGATGGCGCGGAGCCTTCAGCGCGATATCCCCTCGCGCATGGAAGACGCGCTGCGCCGCGTCGAGGGGGCGTTTTCCGTCGTCGCCATGACCCGCACCAAGCTGATCGGCGTGCGTGACGCGCTCGGCGTGCGTCCGCTGGTGCTGGGCAAGATCGGCGACGGCTGGTGCCTGAGCTCGGAGACCTGCGCACTTGACATCATCGGCGCCGAATATGTGCGCGAGATCGAGCCGGGCGAGATGGTGGTGATCACCGATGAGGGCGTCGAAAGCACCCGCCCCTTCCGCAGCCGCAAATCGCGCTTCTGCATCTTCGAACATGTCTATTTCTCGCGCCCCGATTCGATCATCGGCGGCCGCTCGGTCTATGAGACGCGCCGCCAGATCGGTGTGGAGCTGGCCCGCGAGGCGCCGGTGGAGGCGGATCTGGTCTGCCCGGTGCCCGACAGCGGCACGCCGGCCGCCATCGGCTATGCGCATGAGAGCGGCATCCCCTATGGCATGGGGATCATCCGCAACCAGTATATGGGCCGCACCTTCATCGAGCCCACCGAGCAGATCCGCAACATGGGCGTTCGGCTCAAGCTCAACGTCAACCGCGCGCTGATCAAGGGCAAGCGGGTCATTCTGGTCGACGATTCGGTGGTGCGCGGCACCACCTCGCGCAAGATCAAGGAAATGATCCTCGATGCCGGCGCGGCAGAGGTGCATTTCCGCATCGCCTCGCCGCCCACCGCCTGGCCGTGTTTCTACGGCGTCGATACGCCGCAGCGCGAGAAGCTGCTGGCGGCAACCATGTCCGAGGACGAGATGTGCGAGCATCTCGGCGTCGACTCGCTGAAATTCATCTCGCTCGACGGGCTCTACCGCGCCGCCGGCGAGGCCGAGGGCCGCAACGACAAGGCGCCACAATATTGCGACGCCTGCTTCTCGGGCGAATACCCGGTGGAGCCGGCGGACATGATCGAGAAGGGCTTCAAGCTCAAGACCGCTGCGGAATGAACTTGCTTTGGCTGGACGGACGCTGGCGGCGCTTCAACAATGCCCGCCGCGCCTGCCCATGCTGCGGAAAGACGTTTTCCGGCGTCTTCGACATCTCCATGGACCACCCCGACATTTGGCCGCATGGCAACCGCCTGGAGCGAGGCGTCGAAGCCATGAAGGTTGGCAACGACTTCCTGACCCCGGACGTCTGCTGCTGTGGAGATGACCACCTTGTCCGATGCGTTCTTCCACTACCGATCCGTTTTAGCGAGCAGGTGTTCCACTTTGGTGTCTGGGGCAGCCTGTCGCAAGAGTCTTTCCAGAGATATCTTGAAGAAGAAACCTCTGCCGGTACATTCACCGGAGCCTTTTCCTGGCTTTCCAACGCACTGCCAACCTTCGACACCGACGCCCCCGTGCCCTGTGATATGATCCCGCAAGGCGGCAGGTTGCGTCCCCGACTTGAAGCTCATGAGGGACCGATTGCCGCCGTTCAGAAGACGGGGATCTCTTTCGACCGCCTTCTCGATATCTATGCGGCTACTGGGCAAGATATCAGACCGCACCTCTAATGGTCCCAATCGGCGCCACTGCGCTTACCGTGAAATCTCTCTAAGCCACTTCCCGCCATACACGCGACCGTGACCAGCGGCGCTATTTTCTGTAACCCGGCGACCCAATATCCGCCTGTCTCCATTTGCAACAACGCATGAGACACGCGCCATCATGGCACAGGCACAAACCCCTCAGGCCGTCGCGCAAAGCGCGACCACCTCCGCCCGCATCCCCAATCGCGGCCCGCTGCTGCTGGGCACCTTCGGCAAGGACAGCGCCCCCGAAGCGCTGATCCGCCTGCCCGGCGGGCGCACCGAGACCGTCAGCGTCGGCGACCGCGTGGCCGGTCTGCGGGTCGTCGCCATCGACACCGGACGCATCGCGCTGGCACGGGGCAGCAAGGCCGCCTGGCTGGAGCTGCCGGGCACGCGTTGACAAAGCGCACCGGGCGCGGCAATGGGGCGGGCATGACCGATCAGATCGCCATCGTTACCGGAGCCTCGCGCGGCCTGGGCTTCGCCCTCGCCGAGGCGCTCGCGCCCGCCTATCACATCGTTGCCGTCGCCCGCACCGTGGGCGGGCTCGAGGATCTCGACGACCGCATCAAGGCCAGGGGCGGCGACGCCACGCTGGCACCGATGGACATCACCAAACCCGAGGCCATGGCGCAGCTCTGCCGCGCGGTCTATGACCGCTGGGGCGGTGCCGCGCTCTGGGTGCACACGGCGATCCACGCAGCCCCGCTGGCCCCCGCCAGCCATATGGATGTGAAGGACTGGGAGCGGTCGGTCGCCACCAACCTCACCCCTATGGGCTATCTCATCCCCTATATGGCGCCGCTGCTGGGCGAGCATGGCCAGGCACTGTTCTTCGAGGACGAGCACGCGGGCGAGAAATTCTATGCCCATTACGGCACCACCAAATCCGCCCAGATCGCGCTGGCGCGCAGCTGGCAGGCGGAAAGCGTCAAGACCGGCCCGCGCGTGCAGATCCTCGCGCCGCAGCCGATGAACACCACCACCCGCATGCGCTTTCACCCCGGCGAGGACAAGGCGGCGCTGGCCACGCCCTATGCCGAGGCCGCCCGCCTGCTCGCCGAGGCCGGGCTCGCCTGAGCGGCCCCGGCCCTTTCATCTTTCCCGTAAATACTCAAAAAAGCCACGCCAGCGCGCGCATCGCCCCGGCAGCCGGGCGATCCGGCCTCCGCCGCTTGCCCCGCGCGCGGACTTTCCCTATTCAGGCGGAAAGACAGGGGCTTTCATGCGCATTCTCATCACCAATGACGACGGCATCAACGCCCCCGGGCTGAAGGTGCTCGAAGGCATCGCCGCCGAGATCGCCGGCCCGGAGGGTGAGGTCTGGACCGTGGCACCCGCTTTCGAGCAGTCCGGCGTCGCGCATTGCATCAGCTACACCCACCCGATGATGATCGTCGAGATGGGGCCGCGCCGCTGGGCCGCCGAGGGCAGCCCCGCCGATTGCGTGCTCGCCGGCATCCATGACGTGATGAAGGACGCGCGCCCCGACCTGGTGCTCTCCGGGGTCAACCGGGGCAACAACTCCGCCGAGAACGCGCTCTATTCCGGCACGCTGGGCGGCGCGCTCGAAGCCTCGCTCCAGGGCATCCCCGCCGTCGCGCTGTCGCAATATCTCGGGCCCGAGACGCGCGGGCTGGAGAACCCGTTCGAGGCGGCGGCCACCCATGGCGCCGGCGTCCTGCGCAGGATCCTCGCCGCGCAGGACGAGGCGCAGCCCGGCTATCGTCTCTTCTGGAACGTGAATTTCCCGCCCGTCCCCGCCGACCGCGTGCGGGAGACCCGCCTCGTGCCGCAGGGCAAGCGGCAGGGCACGGGCTTTACCACCGAGCCGCACCTGTCGCCCTCGGGCCGCCGCTTCCTGTGGATCCGTGGCGGCGACCAGCGCGCCGAAGCCTCCGCCGGCAGCGATGCGGATGTCAATCTCGCCGGCCATATCTCGGTGACGCCGATGCGCGCCGATTTCACCGCCCACGACACCCTGTCCGCGCTGAAGGACAGCTTCGCATGAGCTTTGACGCCGACGCCAAGATGCAGTTCCTCTTCGCGCTCCGCTCGCACGGGGTGACCGAGCGGCCCGTGCTTCAGGCGATGGAAAAGATCGACCGTGGCGCCTTCGTCAAAGGCTATTTCACCGAACGCGCCTATGAGGACATGCCGCTGCCGATCCCCTGCGGCCAGACCATCTCGCAACCCTCGGTGGTGGGCCTGATGACCCAGGCGCTGAAACTGAGCGGGCGCGAGAAGGTGCTCGAGATCGGCACCGGCTCGGGCTATCAGGCGGCGATCCTCAGCCAGCTCGCCCGCCGCGTCTATACCGTCGACCGCCACCGCCGGCTGGTGGCCGAGGCGCGCGCGGTGTTCGAGGCGCTGGATCTGGCAAACATCACCGCCTTTACCGCCGATGGCAGCTTCGGCCTGCCCGATCAGGCGCCGTTCGACCGGATTCTGGTCACCGCCGCCGCCGAGGATCCGCCCAGCCCGCTCTTGGCCCAGCTGCGGATTGGCGGTATCATGGTGCTGCCGGTGGGGCAGTCCGACGCCGTTCAGCATCTCATCCGTGTCACGCGCACGGAAGAAGGCTATGACTACGATGAGCTGCGCCCCGTGCGCTTCGTACCGCTGGTGGAAGGTCTGGCCAAGGACAGCTAGAGCCGCCGGCGTTGTTTTACGTGACGTCCCGGAGACAAGGGGCGCATCTGAGGATATCGAGATGGACAGCAGATCCCTCCCCCTTCGCTTTGGCGCGCCGCTGGCCTTCGCCGCCGCGCTCGGCGCTTGCTCGGGACCGTTCGACTATGACATGCGCGGCCGCATGGGCGGCCAGGTCGATACCAGCCAGGCGGCACTGGCGGCGGTGACGGAGCGCCCGCAGCCCGACGATCGCGGTATCATCTCCTATCCGAATTATCAGGTCGCGGTGGCGCGGCGCGGCGATACCGCCACCGACCTGGCCAACCGCATCGGTCTGCCCGCCGGCGAGCTTGCCCGCTACAACGGCATCCAGCCCGACGACCGGCTGCGTGATGGCGAGATCATCGCCCTGCCCCGCCGCGTCTCGGAACCCTCGCCCGCCACAGGCGCTGCGGCCACAGGCCCGATCCGCCCGGCAGAGGTCGATATCACCACGCTCGCCGGCAATGCCATCGAGAGCGCCCCGGCCACCCCTGCACAGACACAGCAGCAGCCAGAGGTGCGCATGCAAAGCGGCGTTGAGCCCATCCGCCACAAGGTGGCGCGCGGCGAAACCGCCTTTACCATCGCCCGGCTCTACAATGTCACCCCGCGTTCGCTGGCCGAGTGGAACGCGCTCGACAGCGACTACTCCCTGCGGGAAGGTCAGTATCTGCTGATCCCGGTGGTGGAGAAACCCGCCGCCAGCCCCAGCGACTCCGCCGTCACACCGCCGCCGGGCACCGGCTCGCAGACGCCCCAGCCGCCCTCGGCCTCGCAGCCGCTGCCGCAGGACGAGCCTTCGGTCGCCGAAAGCGCCGCCGCCGCGGCAACCGCGACGGAGGAGCCCGTGGCCGATATCGGTCAGAGCCAGAGCGCGCAGAGCAGCAGCTCTTCGGCAAAGATGTCCATGCCGGTCAATGGCAGCATCATCCGCGAATATGCCAAGGGCAAGAACGAGGGGATCGACATCTCGGCCTCTGCCGGCACCACCGTCAAGGCCGCCGCCAGCGGCACCGTGGCGGCGATCACCACCAATACCGACAATGTGCAGATCCTGGTGATCCGCCATCCCGACGAGGTGCTGTCGATCTACACCCATGTGGATCAGCTCAGCGTCCAGAAGGGCGATGCGGTGAGCCGTGGCCAGAGCATCGGCAAGGTGCGCGCGGGCGACCCGAGCTTCCTGCATTTCGAGGTGCGCAAGGGCTTCGACAGCGTCGACCCGATGACCTATCTGCGCTGATACGCACAGCGCATTCCCGAGAGGATTGTCCGGCCCCGGTGGCCGGACTTTTTTTGAGTATTTTCAGAAAGATGAAGGATCAGGGCGCTCCCGGAGGCGCTTTCATCTTTCTTCAAATACTCATGCGGCGTCGGGAACCGCGGCGCGGCGAGGTCACCCCAGCGCCACGCCCTTGCGGCCCGCCAGATCGGTGAAGAACTGCCAGGCGACGCGGCCCGAGCGCGCGCCGCGCGTCGCCTGCCATTCGATGGCCTCGGCGCGCAGCTCGTCTTCCTCCGCCGTGACGCCATAGGCGGCGCAATAGCCCCGGATCATCGCGAGATATTCGTCCTGCGAACAGGGGTGGAAGCCCAGCCAGAGCCCGAACCGGTCGGAGAGCGAAACCTTCTCCTCGACCGCCTCGGAGGGGTTGATCGCAGAGCTGCGCTCGTTCTCGATCATGTCGCGCGGCATCAGGTGGCGGCGGTTGGAGGTGGCGTAGAACAGCACATTGTCCGGGCGGCCTTCGATCCCGCCGTCAAGAACGGCCTTCAAGCTCTTGTAATGCTGGTCGTCATGGGAGAACGACAGGTCGTCGCAGAACAGCACAAACCGCTTGTCGGAGGCGCGCAGCAGGGTCAGCAGCCGCGCCACCGAGCCCAGATCCTCGCGCTGCAGCTCGACCAGCTTCAGATCTTCACCCTGTGCGCGAATTTCGGCGCATACTGCTTTGACAAGGCTCGATTTTCCCATCCCACGCGCACCCCAGAGCAGGGCGTTGTTCGCGGGCATGCCACGGGCGAACTGGGCGGTGTTCTGCAACAGCGTATCGCGGGTGCGGTCGATGCCCAGCAACAGCCGCAGCGGCACGCGGTTGACCTGCCCGACCGGTTGCAGCCGGTCGGGATCGACATGCCAGACAAAAGCCTCGGCGGCGTCGAAATCGGGAGCGGCGAGCGGCGCCGGAGCCATACGCTCCAGCGCCGCCGCGATGCGTTTCAATGCGGATTTAGTCACTTGGTCTTGTCCTCGTCGTCCGGCTCGCCGTCGTCCTCATCGAACTCGTCGAACATCGGGTCGTTTTCGGTATCCGGCTCGTCCTCGAACCAGAGCCCCTGCTCTTTCAGCTCCTTCTCGCGCTTCTTCTCGACCAGGCGGACGAGGAAGATCGAGATCTCGTAGAGCCCGTAAACCACGGTGAACAGGATCGCCTGGGTGGTGACATCCGGCGGCGTGACCAGCGCGGCCAGCACCAGGATTGCCACGACGGCGTATTTGCGCACCGAACCCAGCCCCTCGGAGGTCACCAGACCGGCCTTGCCCATCAGCGTGAGCAGCACCGGCAGCTGGAAGCAGAGGCCGAAGGCGATGATGAATTTCAGCGTGATGTCGAGGCTCTCGTTCACCTTGCCGAAGAAGGTGATGCGGATGCCCTCGCTGGTCTCGGGCACCATGGCGGGTTCGGAGGCCGCGACACCGGCGACGCCGTCGCTCACCCGATCCGCCGCCGTCGAGAGCAGGTTGGCAAAGATCGAGGAGACATCGGCAAAGCCCAGAAAGAACGCCATGGCGAGCGGTGTCACCACGAAATGCGCAAAGCTTGCGCCCAGCAGGAACATCACCGGAGAGGCGATCAGGAAGGGCAGGAACGCCCCCTTCTCCGACTTGTAGAGCCCCGGCGCCACGAAGCGCCAGAGCTGGTAGGAGATCACCGGGAAGGCCAGCGCGAAGCCGAAGACCATCGAGATCCGGAACAGCGTGAAGAGATATTCCTGCGGCGAGGTGTACTGCATGGTCGGCGACGGGTCGCCGAGCTCGCGCAGGGTCGCCTCGATCGGCCCCAGCAGGAATTGCAGGATCGGCTCGGCGACTGTGAAGGCCAGCACGATGCCGATGATGAAGGCGATCACCGAGCGGATGAGCCGCGTGCGCAGCTCGGCCAGATGCTCGATCAGCGGGGCCGAGCTGTCTTCGATCTCGTCATTTTCTGCCTGGCTCATGCCTCACCGTCTTTTTTCAGCGCCTCTTCCAGCTCGGCAGCCTTTGTGGCGGCCTCCTCGGCACGTTTCGCCGCCTGCTCCGCTTCGCGCCGTTGCCGGTCCGCCGCCGAGCGCGCAGCGCTCGCCTCGATCCGGCGTTTGGCGTCCGAGCGCTCGGCATCGAGCGCGCCGGGGTCTTCCTTGAGGCCCGTTTCCTTGCGCTCCGGCGTCGGATCGGTCATCGCGCGCGCCGCATCCTTGACCCCGTCAAAGGCCGAGCCCACCGGATTCGTGGCGCTTTTGAAGGTCTTGGCAACGTCGCGCATGCCGCTCTCGTCGGCGGCGTCGTTCATCGCGCGCGAAAACTCACGCGCCAAACCGCGCGCCTTGCCCATGAAGCGGCCCACATTGCGGAACAGCATCGGCAGGTCCTTCGGCCCGACGACGATCAGCGCCACGATGCCGATGACCATAAGCTCCGACCAACCCAGATCGAACATGGCTTACGCCTTGTCTTTCTCGTCTTCCGGGGTCACGTCCTTGGCCTCGTCGGCCTTGGCGTCCTCGAGTTCCTTGCCGCCCTCGTTCACGCCTTTCTTGAAGGCGGTGATGCCCTTGCCGACCTCTCCCATGAGGTTGGAAATCTTGCCGCGGCCGAACAGCACCAGCACCACGACGGCGATCAGCAGAAGGCCGGGAAGGCCGATATTGTTGAGCATGTCTCTTCTCCATCTCGCGGGCGCGCCCGGGCGCCCGGCGTTGAACGTCTCCTGTCTTTCTCTAGGCGCTTTCCCGGGGCGCGAAAAGCGGCCAACCGCATCGGCGGGCCTGCCGGACGGGATATTTCGCCCGCTTCATTGACATTATTCTGTCAGTTGCCCGAGAGTGCCGCACGCATCCCGACCCGCAGCAGCAAGGCGCCGAATCGCATGAGGAAATCCGACCGTCTCTTTGCCCTGCTCCAGCGGCTCAAGGATGGCCGGCTGCACACGGCGGAGGTGCTGGCGGAGGAATTCGGCGTCTCGGTGCGCACGATCTATCGCGACATGGACACGCTTGCCGCCTCGGGCGTGCCGGTGACGGGCAGGCGCGGTCGGGGCTATGCGGCGGAGGCCAGCATCACCCTGCCGCCGCTGAACCTGACGGAGACGGAGCTTGAGGTGCTGCATCTGGGGCTGGCCGCCGTGGGCGCGGGCGCCGGCGAGCTGCCGGAGCTGGCGGAGGCGGCAGAGAGCCTCTCGGCCAAGATCGACGCGGTGCTGCCGGAGGAGGCCAGCCCCGAGCCCGCGAGCTTCGGCTTTGCCGGCGCTGCCTATCGCGAGGCGGCGCAGGGGTTTCGCCACATGCCGGTGTTTCGTGCCGCGATCCGCGCCCGGCAAAAGCTGCGCGTGACGCTGAAGGGGCGCGACGGCGTGCAGGAGATCCGCCCGCTGGAGATCGACTATTGGGGCCGGGTCTGGACCTGCACCGCCTGGAACGAGACGCGGGGCGCGTTCGACAGTTTCCGCATCGACCGGGTGACGCAGCTCACGCCGCTGCCGGGGCTGTTTGTCGACGAGCCGGGCAAGCGCCTCTCGGATTACCGCGACCACAAGCGCTGAGCGCCGCCACCGACATGCCGGAGTGCAAAAAGCCCCCCGGACGCGCGGGGCTGTCCGGGGGGCTCACTCAAAAACCCAAAAGTCTTAACGAAATACCCAAACCACTCGTCAAAAGAGGTAAAGGCGGTACTCGTCAGCTACATAAAACGAGGTACTCGTTACCTACGAACCTGGGTTCATTCGGCTTTCATCGCCTCGACAGAGATCTCGACCTCGACCTCGTCGCTGACATAGGGGGCGAACATGCCGAGTTCGAACTCCGAGCGCACCAGCGTGGTGGTGGCGAAGAAGCCGAGCCAGGGCTTGCCCTCCATCGGGTGCTCGCCGGCCTGGTTCAGCGTGGCGTCGAGCACGACGGATTTGGTCACGCCGTTCAGGGTCAGGTCACCGGTGATCAGCGCGGTGTCGTCGCCGGTCACTTCGATGCCGGTGGAGGTGAAGGTGACCATCTCGCTGTCATCGGTGGCGCCGAAGAAATCGTCGCTCATGAAGTGCTCGAAACGCGCTTCCCAGCCGGTCAGCATCGAGCGCACGGGGAAGGACACCTCGACCGACGACGCGGCGGGGTCTTCGGCATCATAGGCAATTTCGCCCTCGAAGCCCGAGAACATGCCGTAGCCGGTCGAGTATCCGAGGTGGTTGTAGGAGAAGACGATCTGGCTGTGACTGGAGTCCAGCACATAGTTTTCGGGGGCTGCGACAGCGGCCAGCGGGGCAGCGGCCAGCAGGCCGGCGAAAAGGATGGTTTTCATACTCGGGCTCCGTGAGTTGGATGACGTTGGTCAATGCCCGAAAGATGGAGGTTTGCCGCGCCGCGGCAATTACCGCTGCTCCCACAGATACTGTTGAAAAATGAACATTGCCTTGCGCGGCATTGCGCGATTGCGGCTCAGTGGCCGCCACGCGCCCCGGTGATGCAGCACAGCCCGCCGATCAGAAAGAACAGCGACAGGCCCAGCTTGATCAGCGCCAGTTCCGGCAGCTGAGACGCGCCAGGCATGAGCCAGAGGCCGAAGGCCGCCATGGTGAGACCGCTGCCGACGACCAGCAGCACCGCGCGCAGAAAAAGCCCGAGCGCCAGGCCGGCGGCGGGGGTACGGGGCGGGATCGGTGTGGTATAGGCGGTCATGACGCAGGCTCCTCCGGCAGCAGGGGATCACAGGAATGTGCTTACCCTTGCCAACAAACCCGGCCATATTTCGGCGCGATCCGGGAAAATCGCGGGCGCCACGGCCTCATTTCCGCCCTTTGGCCACAAGGCTTGATCTCGTCGCCCCAGCGTGTATACGGGCGCATCCCTTTGCGAGACCGTATGAACCGCGCAGTCTCTCGTGGGCAGGAGCGAAGGGATCGCCTGCCCTATGAAATGCGCCTTGATAGAAATGGAGCTCACATGCCGCTTTACGAGCATGTCTTTATCGCGCGTCAGGATCTGTCCAACGCGCAGGCCGAGGGCCTCGTCGAACATTTCAGCACCGTGCTTTCGGACAATGGCGGCAAGGTCGTCGAATCCGAGTACTGGGGCGTCAAGACGATGGCCTACAAGATCAACAAGAACCGCAAGGGCCACTATGCCTTCCTGCGCACCGACTCCCCCGCGACCGCGGTGCAGGAGATGGAGCGCCTGATGCGGCTGCACGACGACGTGATGCGCGTTCTGACCATCAAGGTCGATGAGCATGCCGAAGGCCCGTCGATCCAGATGCAGAAACGCGACGAACGTGACAACCGTCGCGACCGGCGCAACTGATACCCTGAAGAAGAGGAGTTAAACCATGGCTGCAAAACCGTTTTTCCGCCGCCGCAAGGTCTGCCCCTTCTCGGGCGACAATGCACCCAAGATTGACTACAAAGACACCAAGCTGCTTCAGCGCTACATCTCCGAGCGCGGCAAGATCGTGCCCTCGCGGATCACCGCTGTCAGCGCCAAGAAGCAGCGTGAGCTGGCCCGTGCCATCAAGCGCGCCCGCTTCCTCGCCCTGCTGCCCTACGTCGTGAAGTAAGGAGATCGGACCCATGCAAGTCATCCTTCTGGAACGCGTGGCCAAGCTCGGCCAGATGGGCGATGTCGTCGACGTCAAGCCCGGCTATGCCCGCAACTACCTGCTGCTTCAAGGCAAGGCGCTGACCGCCTCGAAAGAGAACATCGCGCAGTTCGAGACCCAGAAAGCGCAGCTCGAAGCGCGCAACCTGGAAACCAAGAAAGAGGCCGAAGCCCTCGCCGAGAAGCTGGACGCCCAGCAGTTCGTCGTGATTCGCCAGGCCTCCGACGGCGGCAACCTCTACGGCTCGGTCACCACCCGTGACGCCGCCGACGTGGCCACCGAGGAAGGTTTCTCGATCGACCGCAAGCAGGTCATCATCCGCCAGCCGATCAAAGAGCTGGGTCTGCACGAGGTCGAGGTGCACCTGCACCCCGAGGTCGTGTGCACGATCAGCCTGAACGTCGCGCGCTCGCCGGAAGAGGCCGAGCTGCAAGCGTCGGGCAAGTCGATCCAGGAACTCGCCGCCGAGGAAGAGGCCCAGGCCGAATTCGAGATCGCCGAGCTCTTCGACGATATCGGTGCCGCCTCGTCGGAAGATTCCGATCTGGTCGAGACCCCCGAGGGCCGCGCCGCGGAAGAAGCCGAGGAAAACTGAGCCCCCGCGTTCGTTTTTTCATCCAAGACATGATGAACCGCGCCGGATCTCCGGCGCGGTTTTTCGTTGTGCGCGGGTGAGGAAAAGTGCCCGGGAGCGAGGGCCTGGGATCAGCATCGCCGGAATTGGCGGAGCCGGCCAACAGGCTCCTCCCAAACGAAAAAGAGCGGACCGCATGGCCCGCTCTTTCTATTCTGCGCTGCCGGGGTCGCCCCCGGCCGGGTTATCACTCGTCGTCGAGCGCTTCGACGGCGGTCTGAAGCTCTTCCTTGGTGATCTCTTTCTCGGTCACGGTCGCCTGCTCGGCGATGTGGTCGATCACCTTGTCCTCGAAGATCGGCGCGCGGAGCTGCTGCTGCATCTGCGCGTTCTGGCGCACGAAATCGAAGAAGGCGCGTTCCTGGCCCGGGTACTGGCGCGCCTGCGCCATGATCGCCTGGGTCATCTCGGCATCGGTGACCTCGACCTCGGCCTTCTGGCCGATCTCGGCCAGCAGCAGGCCCAGACGCACGCGGCGCTCGGCGAGGGTCTTGTGCTCGTCGGTCGGCTCCATCTCGCCGTGATCGTGGCCGTGATCCTCCGGGTGCTCTTCGTGATAGAGCTGATGCGCGATCTGCTTGGCCTCGGCATCGACCAGCGACGGCGGCAGCTCGAAGCTCACCAGCGTGTCGAGCTTGTCGAGCAGGCCGCGCTTCATCACCTGACGCGCGGCGCCGGTGTATTCGGCCTCCAGGCGCTCGCGGATCTGGCCTTTCAGCGACTCGAGATCCTCGGCGCCGAATTTCTTCGCCAACTCATCGTCGACCTCGGCGGCCACCGGCTCCTTGACGGCCTTGACGGTCACGTCGAAGACAGCCGCCTTGCCGGCCAGATGCTCGGCACCGTATTCCTCGGGGAAGGTGACCTCGACGGATTTCTCTTCCTCGACCTTCACGCCGACAAGCTGCTCTTCGAAGCCCGGGATGAAGGAGTTGGAGCCCAGCACGAGCGGGTAATCCTCGGCGGCGCCGCCCTCGAAGGGCTCACCGTCGACCTTGCCGACAAAGTCGATCACGACCTGATCGCCGTCCTTGGCCTTGGTGCCCTTGCGGCGGTCCTTGAAATCCTGCGCGGTCTCGGCGAGCGAGGCCAGCGCCTCCTCGACGGCGGCATCGTCGGCCTTCACCACCAGCTTCTCGATCTCGACGCCGGAGAAATCGACCTCGGGCACCTCGGGGAGCTTTTCATAGGACATCTCGACATTGACGTCGTCGCCCTCTTTCCAGTCCTCGTTGGTCATCTTGACCTCGGGCTGGAGCGCCGGACGGTCGCCGCTGTCCTCGAAATGCTTCGACATGGCCTCGTCGATCGCTTCCTGCATCGACTCGCCCATCAGGCGCTGGCCGAACTGCTTTTTCAGCAGCGGCATCGGGACCTTGCCCTTGCGGAAGCCCTTCATCTCGATCTCGGGCTGCGCCTCGGCGAGCTTGGCATTGACCTTCGCGTCCAGTTCCTCGGCGGTGAGGATCAGTTCATAGGCCCGCTTCAGCCCTTCGTTCAGCGTCTCGGTGACCTGCATACCATCTTCCTTGGTTCTTGCGCGGCCCTCGTCGCAGTGCCGCCTCTCTCTGTCGAATTTGCGGTCTTCTATGCGTCCGCGCCCTTGCGTGCAAGGCGCATTTGCGTGCCGCGGCGCGGCATGGGCACCCGCCCGCGCGCCGGGTAAAAGACTCCCTTGCCAGCGCCCGATCCGTGCAGTAATCAAACGCCTGTCGCGGGTGTAGCTCAATGGTAGAGCAGCAGCTTCCCAAGCTGACGACGAGGGTTCGATTCCCTTCACCCGCTCCAATCCCCCCGCCCGGTCCGATTTCGCCTGCACACAGTACCGCTGTTGCGCGACGTGGCGCGCCCTTGCCAAGCGCCCGGCGGACGGGCACAGATTGGGCCGTCATGACACTCCGCTTCCTGCACAGCTCCGATCTGCATCTCGGCCGGACCTTCGCCAATATCCCCGAGCCGCCCGACGGCAATATCCGTGGCCGCCTGATGGAGGCGCGTCACGCCGCCATCGCGCGGCTGGCCGACGCGGCCCGGGCCGAGGGCGCGGCGCATATCCTGCTCGCCGGCGACACGTTCGACACCGCCACCCCCTCGCCGACGCTGATCCGCCAGAGCCTCGCCGCCATGGGTGAGGCGGCGGAGATCACCTGGTGGCTGCTGCCCGGAAACCACGACAACCTCCGTGATGCCGAGCCGCTCTGGGAAACGCTGCGCCGCGATGCCCCCGGCAATCTCCGCGCCCTGACCGAGGCGGCGCCGGTACCGCTCGCCCCGGGCGCCACGCTGCTGCCCTGCCCGGTCGCCTGGCGCGCCACCGGCAGCGACCCGACGGCCTCCCTGCCGGCGATGGAGAGCCCCGAAGGCGATCTACGCATCGCGCTCGCCCATGGCGGCATCACCGATTTCACCGAGAGCGGCGGCGCCATCGCGCCGGATCGCGAGCGCAGCGCCCGGCTCGACTATCTGGCGCTCGGCGACTGGCATGGGCGCATGGCGGTCTCTGCGCGCACCCAATATCCCGGCACGCCCGAGCAGGACCGCTTCAAGCACAACCGCCGGGGCGTCTGCCTGAGCGTGGCGCTCGACGGCCCCGGCGCCACGCCGCAGCTGCGCGAGATCGAGACCGGCGCCTTTCTCTGGGAGGAGGCCGCGCTCACCCTGCATCCGCGTCAGGATGCGGGCGCGGCGCTCGAGGCGCTGCTGCCGGCGCGCGGGCGGCGCGACATCCTGCTGCGCGTCGTGGCCGATGGCTGGGCCGGGCTCTCCGATCAGTTGGCGCTGCGCCGGGCGGTGGCGCGGCTCGGTCCGGAATTCGCCCATTTCGAGCTGCGCAGCGATGCGCTCGGCACGCAATACGATGCCGCCGATCTCGACGAGATCGACCATGCCGGCGCGCTGCGCCTCGCCGCCAATGCCCTGCAGGACGAGGCCGAGGATCCGGCCCGCGCCGAGGCCGAGCGCCGCGTCGCGGGTGACGCGCTGGTCCGGCTCTACGCCTATATGCGCGAGGGCGAACCATGAGACTGCGCGCCATCCGACTGGAAAACGTCCGCCGCTTCACCACGCCGGTGACGGTCGAGGGCATCGCCGACGGGCTCAACGTGCTGAGCGAGCCCAACGAGTCGGGAAAATCCACGCTCTTCGATGCGCTTCAGGCGCTGTTCTTCAAGCCACACGGTTCGCGCGACAAGGAGGTCTCGTCGCTGCGCCCGCATGCCGGCGGCGCGCCCGAGATCGCGGTCGAGGTGGAGACCGAGGCGGGCCGCTTCACCATCGCCAAGCGCTGGTTTTCCAAAGCCATGGCAACCGTGCATCAGGGCGAGCGCCTCGTGGCGCAGTCCGACGCCGCCGAGGCCTGGATTGCCGATCTGCTCGGCGGTCCCGAGGGCGGGCCGTCCGGCCTGATCTGGGTGCGCCAAGGGGTGACCGATCTCGGCGGCGGCAGCACGCGCGAGCAGAAGGCGGCGCTGGAGGCGCGGCGCGACCTGATGTCCTCGATCGGCGAGGAGGTCGAGGCGATGACCGGCGGGCGGCGCATGGATATGGCGCTGGCGCGCTGCCGCGAGGAGCTGGAGCGCTATGCCAGCGGCAAGACCCGCCGCCCGCGCGGCCCCTGGAAAGAGGCGCAGGACGCGGTGGCGGCGCTGGAGGCGGAGCAGGCGGCGCTCTCCACCACCGTGGACGCGTTGCACGAGGCGCTGGCGGAGCGCAGCCGTTCGCGCCGCGCGCTGGCCGAGCTGGAGGATCCCGACGCGGTGGCGGCACGACAGGCGCGGCTGGAGAGCGCGCGCGAGGCCATGCGCCAAGCGGAGCGCCATGCGGAGGCGCTGGAGACTGCCAACCGCCGGCTGGAGACGGCGCAGCTCACCCTGGGCACCGCACGCGACCGGCTGGAGCGGTTCCGCGCCGCAGCCCAGGAGGCAAAGGAGGCGGGCGCGCTGGTGTCGGAGACCGAAGCCAGCGCAGCGACCGCCGCGGAGACACAGGCGGCGCGGCAAAAGGACAAGGACGCCGCCGATACCGCACTTGAGACGGCACAGGCCGCGCTGACCATGGCCGCGGACGCGCATCGCCGCGCCGAGCGCGCGCAGGCCGCCCGCGAGGGGGCCGAACGGCGCCACGAGCTGGCGGACCGCATCGCCCGCGCCGAGCAGGCCCGCGCCACCATGGAGACGGCAAGCGGCGCCATGCGCAACGGCCCTGACGCCGCCGCCCTGCGGCGGATCGAGGCGCTGGTCGCCGAGCGCGCTGCCGCCCTCGCCGCCCGTGACGCCACCGCGACGCGGATCAGCATGCAGTACGCGCCGGGCAAGGCCGGCACGGTGCGCCGCGATGGCGAACCGCTGCCCGATGGTATGCCCCTGCCCCTGACCCGCTCGCAGCGGCTGGAAATCGAGGGCATCGGCACGCTCGACATCCAGCCCGGTGACGGCAGCGCCAATGTCGGCGGGCTGGAGCGCGCCGAAACAGCCCTGCGCAAGGCGCTCGATGCGCTGGAAGTGGAGAGCGTCGAGAACGCCCGCAGGGCGGCCGAGACGCGCGCGGAGGCCAGCCAGAATTTCGACTCGGCGCAGGCGGTGTTCCGCAGCCTCGCGCCCGAGGGGCTCGACCCGCTGCGCGCCGCTCTCGCCCGCATCCCGGCCCCGGACGATGACGGCCCCGCCGCCGACCCCTCCGAAACCGAGGCCGCGCTGCGCGCCGCGCAGGACGCGGCCAAGCTGGCGCAGGCGCAGCGCGACAGCGCCGCCGAACGGCTCGCCGATGCCCGCGCCGAGGCCGCGAAACAGGCCGCGGCGCTCGCCGGTCTGCGCGACCGCCTCCGGCGCGCCACCGAGGCGCAGAGTCGCGCCGGCGAAACCGGAGAAGACGCCCTCACTGAGGCACTGCAACGGGCGCTCGCCGCCTGCGATGCCGCCGAGGCGCAGCGCGACGAGACCGCGCGCAACGCCCCCGACATGGCCTCCGCCCGGGCTGCGCTGCAACGGGCGCAATCGGTCGACACACGCGCCCGTGACGAGATCGCCCGGCTGACCCCGCTGCTCGCCACGCTCGATGAGCGCATCGCGCGCGGCTCCGGCGAGGCGGTGGAGGAGCGGCTGGCCGAGACCGAGCAGGCGCTTGCCACCGCGCGCGACGACCGCGACCGCATCGCCCATGAGGTTGCCGTGCTGAGCCGTCTCGAATCCGCGCTCGAATCCGCCCGCAACGACGCGCGCGAGCGCTATTTCACCCCGGTCGCCACCGAGCTGAAACCGCTCCTGCAACTGCTCTGGCCCGAGGCGGAGCTGACCTGGGGCCAGGACACGCTGCTGCCGCACGCGCTGATCCGCGCCGGCGCCGAAGAGCCGGTGGATATCCTCTCCGGCGGCACGCAGGAGCAGCTTGCCCTGCTGGTCCGGCTGGCCTTTGCGCGCATGCTCTCGGCGGCGGGACGCCCGGCGCCGGTGATCCTCGACGACGCGCTGGTCTTTACCGATGACGACCGGATCGAGCGCATGTTCGACGCGCTGCACCGTCAGGCGGGCGATCTACAGATCCTCGTGCTGACCTGCCGCCAGCGCGCCTTTCGCGATCTCGGCGGCACCGCGCTGCGGCTGGAAGGGCAGCGTCCGGGCGGATTGTGAGACCGGTGCGCCCGGCCTGACCGCAGAGGCCCCGGATCACGTCCAGGGCGGGCGGCCTGCAGGGTGGGCAATCTGCCCACCGCTCATCACATATCAATAAACGCGCTTGCCGCGCAGCAGATGGGCCAGCATGCCGTTCCTCGCCGGCAGGAAACAGCAGGCGAGGACGAAGCGGAACGGGTCGATGATCATCATGGCGAAGATCTCTCTGAAAGCGGATAGCGGCGGCGGACCGGGACGATGCCGGCCCGGCCTGGCCCTTACGCTAGAGATCCCCGGAATCGATTCCGTGACGGTTCCGGCACAATCCTGCGACAGAGAACGCGCTCAGATGTAATCGGCGCGCTGAAGCCCGTATTTCGCCATCTTCTCGTTGAGCGTCCGGCGCGGCAGGCAGAGCTCGTCCATCACCGCCGAGATCGAGCCCTTGTGCCGCCGCATGGTGTTGTCGATCAGCATGCGCTCGAACGCCTCGACATATTCCTTCAGCGGCTTGCCCTCGGTGGTCATGACCGGCTGCATCTCCTCGTGATCGCTCATCAGCAGCGAGGCGATGGTGCCCTGCCCGCGCCGCGATTGAAGCACCGCGCGTTCGGCGAGGTTGATGAGCTGGCGCACATTGCCCGGCCATGGCGCTTGCAGGAGCTGCGCCGCCTCCTGCGCCGAGACCTTGGGCGCGTCGCAGCCGTATTCGTCGGCATATTGCTCGGAAAGCCGGGTGAAGAGCGTCAGGATGTCCTCGCCGCGCGCGCGCAGCGGCGGCACGGTGATCTTGAGCGCCGCGAGGCGGAAATAGAGATCCGGGCGCAGCTTGCTTTCGCAGGTATTGCCCTCGTCCTGAAGGTTGCAGATCGCCACGATGCGGGTTTCCGGCGGCGTGCCCTGATCGTTGATCACCGAGAGCAGCCGCGCCTGCGCGGAATCCGACAGCGCCTCGATATCCTCCAGCACCAGCGTGCCGCCGCGCGCCTCCTCGATGGCCGGCAGCCGCGTCTCGTCGGGCTGCATCGGGCCGAAGAGCCGCCGCATCAGCGCGTCCTCGTCCATCGCCGCGCAGGAGATCAGCACGAATTTCTTGCCCGCGCGCGAGCCGACCGCATGCAGCGCATGGGCGATCAGCGTCTTGCCGGTGCCGGTCTCGCCGTCGATCAGCACATGGCCGTCGGCCTGGCCCAGATCCAGCACATCCTCGCGCAGCCGCTCCATCGCCGGGCTCTGGCCGATGAGCTTGGACATGATCTGCGAGCCGTCCGAGAGCTCCTTGCGCAGCGCCCGGTTGTCGAGCGTAAGCCGGCGTGCATTGGTGGCCTTCTTGGCCAGCTCCGACATGCGGTCGGGGTTGAAGGGCTTTTCGAGGAAGTCAAAGGCGCCGATGCGCATCGCCTCCACCGCCATCGGCACATCGCCATGGCCGGTGATCATGATCACCGGCAGCGCGCTGTCATTGCCCATGAGCTTTTTCAGGAACTGGATGCCGTCCATCCCCGGCATCTTGATATCCGAGATCACGATCCCTGGGTAATCGGCCCCGAGCGCCCCAAGCGCCTCCTCGGCGCTGGCATAAGCCTCGGTATCGTATCCCGACAGCGCCAGCCACTGGCTGATCGACTGGCGCATGTCTTTCTCGTCGTCGACGATGGCGATTTTCATGGCTTTTGTCATTTTGGTCTTTCGCCTTTTTCTTCTGCCTTCGGCTTGTCCCGCCGGGCTATTCCGCAGCCTGCGGGCTTTCATTCAAGATAGGAAGCTGCATCTCGAAAACAGCCCCACCCTCGGCACCGTTCCGCGCAGTCAGTCTGCCGCCCAGATCCGCGACGATGCCGGAGCTGATGGCCAGCCCCAGACCGGTGCCGTCGCCGGGCTGCTTGGTGGTGTAGAACGGCTCGAAGAGCGCGTCGAAATCCTCGATCCCGTGGCCATTGTCGCGCACCGAAAGCGTCGCCGTCTCGCCGGAGGCCAGGAGGATCTCGATCTCGGGATTGGCCACCGATTTGGTGGCGTCGAGCGCGTTGCGCAGCAGGTTCACCAGAACCTGCTCAATGCGCATCCGGTCGCCCATCACCCGCACCGGCTCATCCGGCAGGATCTTGGAGATCCGCACCCGCCGCGCCTTGAGCTGCGGCTCCATCATCGACAGCGCCGAGGCCAGCGCCTCGCCCATATCCACCGGGCTGAGCTGATCCTGTCCCTTGCGGGCATAGCTCTTGAGCTGCCGGGTGATGGCGCCCATGCGCTCGATCAGGTCGTCGATGCGGTGAAAGGCGGTCATCGCCTCCTCGGGCCGGTTGCGGCGCAACAGCAGCCGCGCGCCGGCGAGATAGGTCTTCATCGCCGCCAGCGGCTGGTTCAGCTCATGGCTCACCGCCGCCGACATCTCGCCGAGCGCTGCGAGCTTGGAGCTCTGCTCCAGCGTCTGCTCGGCGGAGGCGAGATCCTTCTGCACCTTCTCGCGCTCGGCAATCTCGCGCTGGAGCCGGGCATTCAGACGCCGCAGCTCCGCCGATTCCCGCTGAAACAGCGCCATGCGCAGCGCGGTCTTGCGACTGAGCGCGTAAAAGGCCAGCGCCGCCAGCAGCGCAAAGCCCATGATCTCCAGCGCCAGCACCGCGTTCACCTTTTCGCGCACCGAGGCATAGGTGGTGAAGGTCGCCATGGTCCAGCCGCGGAACGGGATACGCCCGTCGACCCGCATCACCGCCTCGCCGCGCAGATAGGCGTCGGGCGGCAGCGCGGTCCAGTCGGCGGTGGCCTTGATGGCGCGTTCGATGGCGCTTTCCGGCGATTGCCGGACCAGCGCCTCCTCCATGGTGCGGCCGCGCCAGCGCGGTTCGGTCGCGAGAATGATCGTGCCCTCGGAGTTCAGCACCGAGACCGCATCGGTGATGCCCGACCAGGCGCGTTCGAACTTGGCGAGATCCACCTCGACCACGATCACCCCGATCACGGTGTTCTGGCTCTCCACCCGGCGGCTATAGGTAAAGGAATAGCCCCCCGCCTCGCGCGGCTGTGTGGTAAAGACCGTGGTGTTCGAACGCAGCGCATCGACGAAATGCGGCGCGTTGCGGTGCTGCTCGCCCAGCCGGTTGCGGTCGGTCGCGGCCACGGTGCGCCCGTCGCGGTCGAGCAGCATCAGCGAGGCGGCGCCGATCTCGTCCACATAGGAGATCAGGCGCTGCGAGGACTGGCTGAAATCGGCGGAGTTCAGCGCCCCGATCAGCGCCGGGTCGCGGGCCAGAAGCTGCGGCACGATGGCGTTGCGGCGCAGCTCCGACAGGATATTGCCGGAATAGAGCGCCAGCCGCAGCTCGGCCCGGTTGCGGGTGGATTCGGTGAAGCGGTCGGTGAGCAGCACATTGGTGACCCAGACCGTGCTCACCGCCAGCACGATGAGCAGGACAAGCGCCAGCCGGACCCGCCAGCTCAGCGGCCCCGAGCGCCGGTTGCCCCGTTCCGTCTTTGTCACACCCTCAGACATGGGGCGCAGAGTACGCGGCTGCGCTCAGGCGCTCAAGTCAGGCCTCGGCCAGCACATCGGTCAGATGGGCGAAAAGACGCGCACCGTCCTCGTTGCCCTGCGCCGGTTCGCAGGCGCGCTCCGGATGCGGCATCATCCCCAGCACCCGGCGGTTGGCCGAGAGGATGCCCGCGATGTCGCGGTCGGCGCCATTGGGGTTGTCGGTATAGCGGAAGGCGACGCGGCCCTCGCTCTCGAGCATGTCCAGCGTCGCGGCGTCTGCGGTGTAATTGCCGTCGTGATGCGCAATGGGGATGCGGATCGTCTCGCCGGCCTCGTAGCCGCGGGTAAAGACCGACTGGCTCTCCGCCACGCTCAGCCCCACCGTCCGGCAGATATATTTCAGATTGGCGTTGCGCAGCAGCGCGCCGGGCAGGATCTTGGTCTCGGTCAGCACCTGAAAGCCGTTGCAGATCCCCAGCACATAACCGCCGCGTTCCGCATGCGCCTTGACCTCGTGGCAGATCGGCGAGTTCGCCGCGATGGCGCCGCAGCGCAGGTAATCGCCAAAGGAAAAGCCGCCGGGAATGCCGACGATGTCGATGCCCTCCGGCAGCGCCGTGTCCTTGTGCCAGACCATCTGCACATTGAGCCCCGCCTTGCGGAACCCCTCGGCAAGATCGCGGTCGCAATTGGATCCGGGGAAGACGATTACGGCGGCTTTCATGGGCGCACTCCCTCTCCCGCGCGCGGCGGGTGGCATCACTGGTGGCGGCCCTCCGGAGGAGCGCCCGCCGGTTCCGCCCCGGCCCGCCGCTGTCAGGCGGGGCTGCGGGACGATATCGGGCTCATAGCCGCGTTTTGCCGCGCGATCAATCGCGCTGCGACGAGGCCCCGCGCTTTGCCGGCCGGGCGGCCCCGCCCTGCCCTCATAACAGGCTCAGAGCAGCTCCACGCGATAGCTCTCGATCACCGTATTGGCGAGCAGCTTCTCGCACATCTCGGTCACATCCGCCTCGCTGGTGCCCTCGGCCAGATCGAGCTCGATCACCTTGCCCTGGCGCACACCGCCGACCGCATCGAACCCCATGCCGTGCAGCGCGTGTTTCACCGCCTCGCCCTGCGGGTCGAGCACGCCGTCCTTGAGCATCACATGCACCCGTGCCTTCATGGCGTCCACTCCGTTCGCTGCGAAGGGTCCGGCCCTTCATCTTTCTTCAAATACTCACACGCCACGCCCGCCCGGGGGCGCGGCGCCTCAGTTGATGAGCTTCGGCTTGGCCACATGGGTGGCCTGCTTGGGCATCACGCCCAGCCGCTTCGCCACCTCGGTATAGGCATCGGTCAGCGAGCCCAGATCGCGGCGGAACACGTCCTTGTCGAGCTTCTGCCCGCTCTCGATATCCCACAGCCGCATGCTGTCGGGCGAGATCTCGTCGGCCACGATCAGGCGCTGGAAATCGCCGTCATAGACCCGGCCGATCTCGATCTTGAAATCGACGAGCTTGATGCCGACGCCGTACATCAGCCCCGAGAGGTAATCGTTGACGCGCAGCGCCAGGCTCAGGATGTCGTCCATGTCCTGCTGGCTGGCCCAGCCGAAAGCGGCGATATGCTCCTCGGTGACCAGCGGATCGCCCAGCTTGTCGTCCTTGTAGCAATATTCCACGATCGGGCGCGGCAGCGGCGTGCCCTCCTCGATCCCCAGCCGCTTGGCCAGCGAGCCGGCGGCGAAGTTGCGCACGATGATCTCCAGCGGCACGATCTCGCAGGCGCGCACCAGCTGCTCGCGCATGTTCAGCCGCTTGAGGAAATGCGTCGGCACGCCGATATTGTTCAGCCCGGTCATGAAGAACTCGGACAGGCGGTTGTTCAGCACGCCCTTGCCCTCGATCACGTCCTTCTTCTGGGCGTTGAAGGCGGTGGCATCGTCCTTGAAATACTGAACGATGGTCCCGGGTTCGGGGCCTTCATAGAGAATCTTCGCCTTGCCTTCATAGATCTTCTTGCGGCGTGCCATGGGAATCCTTTCACCGGGCCGGGCGGGGATCGCGCCCGCGTCCTGCGAGGCCCTATAAATCATGCCTTGCCCCGTCGCAAGCGGACGCTTGGGGTTGCGCCGGCGGCTGGGTGTGGAATATTAAACCTGACGATCGTTTTAGCGGGGGGAGCCGGCGCCATGTCCACATTTGAAGAGCGCGAGAAAGCGTTTGAAACCAAGTTTGCCCATGACGAGGAGATGGCCTTCCGGGCCGAGGCCCGCTGCAACAAGCTGCTGGGCCTCTGGGCGGCGGAGCTGCTGGGCAAAAGCGGCACCGAAGCAGAGGCCTATGCCCGCGAGGTGATCAAGGCCGATTTCGAAGAGGCCGGCCACGAGGACGTGGTGCGCAAGCTCGCCGCCGATCTGGTGGGCAAGGTCGATACCGCCGCGATCCGCACCAAGCGCGCCGAGCTGCTGATCGAGGCCAAGGGCCAGATCCTGCTCGAGGGCTGAGCCCGCCCGCAATTCAAGCAGACCAAGCAAGCGCGCCCCGCCCGGGCGCGTTTTTTGTACCCAGCTTTTTTGCCCCGCGCATTTATTGCGACCCGCCCCGCGCGGCGAGGAGCGGCCGCAAGGGCGCGAGGAGCGGCGCCCCGGCAAACCCGCCCGGAGCGCGACACATTGCGCCGCGCTCCGCGAGAGAGAGAGACACCGATGGGCGCTCGATCCGCACCGGCGCGGCCAGCCTTGCCGCCCGCCCGTGCCTTGTTCGGGCGGCAATCCGGCGCCTTCATGGCCTTCGCCATCAATTCGAGACAAATCCGCCGGATCAGCGCGCGATGACGATATCGGCGCGCAGCCCGCCCAGCGTCTCGCTCTGCCCCAGCCGCAGCACCCCGCCATGCGCCCGCGCGATATCCGCCGCGATCGCGAGACCCAGCCCGACCCCCGGCCCCTTGTCCTGGTTGCGCGCCGGATCCAGCCGCACGAAGGGGCGCAATGCCTCCTCGCGCCGCTCCGGCGGGATCCCCGGCCCGTCATCCTCCACCCGCAGCCGCAGGCTCTTGTCGGTCAGCGTCGCCGAAACCTCGCAGCGCGTGCCGTAGCGCACCGCATTGCCGATCAGGTTCTCCAGCGCCCGCCGCATCGCCGCCGGTTTCAGCGAGACCTCCCCCGCGCCTTCGAGCGCCGCGACGCTGACCGCCCGCCCCGCGCGCTGCGCATCGGCGACGATGGTCTCGACCAGCGCCAGCGGATCGACCGGCTCCGCCGTACCCGCATGGGCATCGCCGCGGGCGAAATCGAGAAACGCGTCGATGAGCTGCTGCATGTCCTCCACATCGCGCTCCAGCGGCTCGCGCTCGGCATCGTCGAGCATCGACAGCCCCAGCCGCAGCCGCGTCAGCGGCGTGCGCAGATCGTGGCTCACCCCAGAAAGCATCATGGTGCGCTGCTCGATCTGCCGCTCGATGCGGTTGCGCATGTCGAGAAAGGCGTGCCCCGCCGCCCGCACCTCCACCGCCCCGGCGGGCGAATACGGCGCGTGGCGGCCCCGGCCAAACGCCTCCGCCGCCTGCGCCAGCCGGGTGATCGGACGCAGCTGGTTGCGCAGATACAGGAACGCGATCACCGTCATCACCACGCCGAACACCATCATATTGACAAAGAGCTGATGCGCATTGGTCGGCGAGGCCCGCCGCCGCGCCAGGCTCACCTCCTGCAACACATCGCCCTTGCGCACATAAAGCGTGACATCGTTGTCATCGGGCAGCATCACCCGTTCGAGCCCGGTCACAAAGCGCTGCAGGGTCTGCGTCACCACCAGCCCGGAAAAATCATACCAGCGCCGCTCATCCGCCTCGGGCAGCGCCGTCTCTTGCACCGTCCGCAACCCCAGCGCCAACGGCTCCGCGAGCTCCGGCTGCGCCACAGCGAGATTGATCTCGCGCGACAGATCGCGGCTCATCTGGCGCGAAACATCCTCGAAATGCCGCTGCACAAAGACCACCGAGACCACCAGTTGCAGCGTCACCACCGGCAACAGCAGGATCAGCGCGGCCCGTCCGTAAAGCCCGCGCGGCATATAGCGTTTGAGCCACTGGAACATCTTGGCTACCTCTGGTGACGATTGCCCATAGAAAGCCCCGAAAGATGCAGGACCCGCAACCGGATTTTCGCCCCCGTCCCGGCCAGCCCGAGGAACTCGCCCCCGGCCTGCGCCGGATCCTGGCGCCCAACCCCTCGCCGATGACCCTGCGCGGCACCAACAGCTATCTGCTGGGTACGCGCGGCCTCGCGGTGATCGACCCGGGCCCCGACGACCCCGCCCATCTCGACGCGCTGCTGGCGGCGCTGCGCCCGGGCCAGCGCATCACCCATATCCTCGTCACCCATGCCCATATCGACCATTCGCCCCTCGCCCGCCCGCTCTCCGAGGCCACCGGCGCACCGGTCCTGGCCTTCGGTGACGCCACCGCCGGCCGCTCCGAGGCGATGCAGGCGCTGGCGGAAAGCGGCATGATGGGCGGCGGCGAAGGCGTCGATGCGGATTTTGCGCCCGACGAGATCCTTGCCGACGGTGCCCATGTCACCGGCGACGGCTGGACGCTCGACGCGCTGCACACGCCGGGCCATTTCGGCAATCACCTCGCCTTCGCCTGGGACGACGCGCTGTTCTGCGGTGATCTGGTGATGGGCTGGGCCTCGTCGCTGGTCTCTCCGCCCGACGGCGATCTCACCGATTTCATGGCCTCGCTGGAGCGTCTGTCCGCGCATCCCTGGCGCGTGCTGCATTCCGGCCACGGCGCCCCTGTCGACGCCCCCGCCAAGCGCCTCGCCGCGCTGCGCGATCACCGCCTGATGCGCGAGCGCCAGATCCTCGCGGCGCTCGACGACGGCCCTACGGATGCGACAGAGCTGATGGCCAGAATCTACACTGATATCCCGCCGGCCCTGCGCCCTGCCGCCGCCCGCAACGTCCTTGCCCATCTCATCGATCTGCATGCCCGGGGCCATGCCTCCACCCCCGGCACCCTCACGGAAAACGCTGTATTTCAAAGGGTTTGAGGCGATTTTCACAAAACCATAAGAAATGTGACAAAATCCTCTGGACGCCCCGGAATCCCATTGCTATATGAGCGCCGTGTTCCGGCGTAGCTCAGCGGTAGAGCAGTTGACTGTTAATCAATTGGTCGTAGGTTCGATCCCTACCGCCGGAGCCAAAAATCTTGCAGCCATTGCCATGGCTTCTGACAAGATCTTGGTTATATACTCAAAATCCGTGAAAGTGACCGATACTTGCGGTTGAGCCAGTCCGACAGGATCCAGGTCATCGCTGTCCAACCGGTCAAACATCGGTCAAGGCGATCGGGCATTTGGACGACGCGACGACTGACCACGCGGGGGTGATCACCGCTCCGCCATCTCAGGCGACATCGACCGTGGCCTCTATTCCCGGTCGAGCGCGCTTTGCAACGACGGTCTATCCGTATGCTTGCATTCATGCCGAGCACGCGAAAGTGACATGACGCAGACCTGACCGAGCGGCAGCGCGCCAATGCGGCCATGCCTCCGAAAGCCCTTCGAACTGCTCCGCAAAAGGCACCACTGAAAGCCAAAGGCCCCGCCAGGCGGGGCCTCAATTGCAGACAAATGTGAGGTCGCGGCGCGCCGCTCAGAGCTCGACATTCGTGCGTGCGGTCTCTGACGCCTGCGATGCAGAGGCCTGCGCGGCCGCATAGCTTTCAGCGCCACGGCGCATGCGGGTGGGCAGATCCTCCTCTTCGCTACCGCGTTCGAGCTGCGCCACGATCAGCGAGGAAAGAAACGCCTGTTGCGCGGCGATCGCCTGCGCCCGTGCATCGGAAGCCGCCGGCTCCCGCGACTCTGGCGTTTCAACCAAGACAGAGGAAGACGCGGCGGGTGTTTCGGGCGCGGTGCGCGCCGGTGTGGCGTTGCTCTCTTCGCTTGCGGCGACAGGCGCTGTGCCGGTCTCTTCGGACGCGGCGGAGGGCGTCTCTTTGCTCGCGGCGGGCGCCTGTGTTTCTTCGCTCTCCTCGGGCGTCGCAGTGTTCTGGCTCGCGCCGCTGTTCTGGGTCGAGCCGCTGCCGGAGGACGCGCCCGATCCGCCGTATCCGCCCGTGATCAAACCTAACATCAAGATGAACCTTTCCTTATGGACGGCTCTTTGTCGTTAGGAATGAAGGAGAAAATGCGGCAAACCGGGGGAGTCTCCACGGCGAGGCCGGGGCGATTTGCGGACCGGCCAAGCCATTGGAAAGACTGAAAAGGCGGATCAGCGCCCGGCCAGACCGTCGCGCAGCACACCCAGCACCGCGTCGCGCGGCACGTCCGACGTCACAAAGGCCTGCCCGATGCCGCGCGCCAGGATGAAACGGATTGCGCCGTCGAGCACCTTCTTGTCCTGCCCCATAAGGTCGAGCAGCGCCTCAGCGCCGGGCAGATCGCCGGGAATGTCGGCGAGATCGGCCTTCATGCCCATCGCGCGCAGATGCGCGCGCAGGCGCGAGGGGTCTTCCTGGGAACAGAGCCCCAGCCGCGAGGACAGCTCGAAGGCCAGCGCGCAGCCGATGGCCACCCCCTCGCCATGCAACAGGCGGTCGGAATAGCCCGTGGCGGCCTCCAGCGCGTGACAGAAGGTGTGGCCCAGGTTCAGCAACGCGCGGTCGCCCTGCTCGGTCTCGTCGCGCACCACGATCTCGGCTTTCATCTCGACCGAGCGCTTGACCGCATAGGACAGCGCCGCGCGGTCGCGCCCCGCCACGGCCCCGGCATTGGCCTCAAGCCAGTCGAAAAACGCCGCATCGCCCAGCAGCCCGTATTTCACGACCTCGCCATAGCCCGCGCGGAAATCGCGATCGGTCAGCGTGTCGAGCACGCCGATATCGGCGAGCACCAGCGAGGGTTGGTGAAAGGCGCCCACGAGGTTCTTGCCGGCGGGAGAGTTGATCCCAGTCTTGCCGCCGACCGAGCTGTCGACCTGCGCCAGAAGCGAGGTCGGCACCTGCACGAAGCGCACGCCGCGCCGCAGGATCGCGGCGGCAAAGCCCACCAGATCGCCGATCACACCGCCGCCGAGCGCGATCACAACGTCGCGGCGTTCAACTTTCTGCGCCAGCAGCCATTCGACCACATATTCCAGCTCGCGCCAGCATTTCGTGGCCTCGCCGGGCGGCAGTTGCAGCGCCTCCGAAGCGACGCCCTCGGCCGCCAGCGCCGCCTGGAACGCCTCCAGATGCGCGGCGGCCACGGTGGCATCGCTCACCACCGCCACGCGCTTGCGGCGCAGCAGCGGCGCGATCTCGGCCCCGGCGTCCGCCAAAAGCCCCGCCCCGATGCGCACATCATAGGCCCGTTCTCCCAGCGCCACATGCACGGTTTCGGTCATTCGCTCAGTCCTCTGTCAAAACGTCCGGGCGCGTCTTCAGCGCCGCAATCACCCGCGCCGCCATCGCCTCGACGGCAATCCCCTGTTCGGATTTCACCGAAAGATCCGACAGCGCATAGATCGGCACCCGCTGTTCGTAGATCTCGCGCAGTGTGGCCTTCGGATCGGCGGTGCGCAGCAGCGGGCGGGTGTTCTTGTGCTTCACCCGGTTCCACAGCACCGGCAGCTCGGCATCGAGCCAGACCGCCACCCCGCGCTCGGTGATCATCGCGCGGTTCTGCGGGCGCATATAGGCGCCGCCCCCGGTCGAGAGCACCGCCGGCGCGCCGTCGAGCAGCCGCGCGATCACCTGGCTTTCCTTCTGCCGGAAGAACGGCTCGCCATCGCGGGCAAAGATCTCGGCGATGCTCATATTGGCGGCCCGCTCGATCTCGGCATCCGAATCACGGAAGGGCACGCGGAGGGCCGAGGCAAGCGCCCGTCCCACGGCGGTTTTGCCCGCCCCCATCATGCCCACCATCACCACGGTCTTCTTGAGCTTCAACGCCTGCACGCTTGTATCTCGGCCATCCATCGCCAATTCTTCTTTTCGGGGCCGTGAATGACGTGAGTTTACCGAAAAGGCTAGGTATAAGTTCTGAAAAACACATGAGGCAGGACACACGACCGTATGGGACGTATCATCAAATGGCTGTTCATCCTTCTGATCCTGGGCGGGATCGCGCTGGTGGGCTATGCCTATCTGGGGCCGTTCTTCGGCGCCGACTTCTCTCCGCCCCAGACAGAGATTCGCGAGCCCGTGGAGCTCGATGCGCAATAAAGCCGCCCTTCTCGCCTGTCTGAGCCTCGCCGCCGCGCCGCTTTCGGCGCAGGCGCCGATGTCGGCGATCGACTGGCTGAACGCCGGCAACAGCACCAATGCGCCCGCCGTGCTGCGGCCGCTGCCCGATCGCGGCAGCGGCATGGCATCGCCGCGTCGCGTCGAGCCGCCGGTGGCCAGCTCCGGCGCCAGCCCCGAGGTCGAGGTCATGCCGCTGGGCGCGCCCTCCGCCGAGGCGGTGGGGCTGCTGCCGATGTCGGCCACGGGTCTGCCGCGCAGCCTCTGGTCGGCCAGCGAGGCGCGGCGGCTGGTGCCGCTGATCGGCGAGGTGGATCCGGCGGTGCCGGCGCTTTCGGCGCTGCTCTTCACGCTGCTGCTGGCCGAGGCCGACGCGCCGCGGGGCGCGGGCGGCGGCGCGCCGCTGCTCACCGCGCGGCTCGACCGGCTGCTCGCCGAGGGCGCCGTCGATCCGGCGCTGGCGCTGCTCGACCGGGCCGGCCCCGCCACCAGCCCGGCGCTTTTCGCGCGCTGGTTCGACCTGTCGCTGCTGGCCGGCACGTCCGAGGCCCCCTGCCAGGCGCTGCAACGGCAGCCGGAGCTTTCCGACGATCTCGCCACGCGAATCTATTGCGACGCCCGCCAGGGCAGCTGGGATCACGCGGTGACCGTGCTGGGCACCGCCCGCGCGCTGGGGCAGCTCGATGCGCGCGACACCGAGCTGCTGAGCCGGTTTCTCGATCCGGCGCTGGCCGATGGCGCGCGCCCGGTGCCGGTGCCGCCGCGCCCCACGCCACTGCAATTCCGGCTCTTCGAGGCGGTGGGCGAGGCGCTGCCCACCCAGCCCCTGCCCCGCGCCTTCGCCGCCGCCGATCTTTCCGGCATGAGCGGCTGGCGCGCGCAGCTCCTTGCCGCCGAACGGCTGGCGCAGCGCGGCGCGCTGTCGGAAAACCGGCTGCTGGGGATCTATTCCGACCGCAAACCCGCCGCCTCGGGCGGTGTCTGGGACAGGGTCGCGGCGGTGCAGGCGCTGGAAGCGGCGCTGGACAGCGGTCGTGCCGATCTCGCCGGGCCGGCGCTGCTCAAGGCCTGGCCGCAGATGCGCAGCGCCGGCCTGCTGGTGCCGCTGGCCAAGCTCTTCGGCGACCGGCTCTCGGGGCTCGCGCTCGACGGGCGCGCCGCCGCGCTGGCACGGCGCGCGGCACTGCTTTCCGACGAGTACGAGGTCGCGGCACGCGAGCTGACCGCGCCCTCCGGGCTGATGGGCACGGTTGCCGCCATCGCCCAGGGCGAGGCGCCCGCGAGCCCGCCCGTTCCCGCCCGGCAGCAGGCCGTGGCGCGTGCCTGGTCCGATGCAGCGCCACCGCCGGCGCTGACCGAGATGCTGCGCGAGGGCCGGCTCGGCGAGGCGATCCTGCACGCCATCGCGCTGTTTTCGGACGGCGCCGAGGGCAACCACGCGGATCTCACCGACGCGCTGGCGACGCTGCGCGCCGTCGGGCTGGAGGACACCGCCCGGCGCGCCGCGATCCAGCTGCTGATTCTCGACGACGAGGGGGCGCTGCGATGAGCGATCGCAACTGGATCGGCGGGTTTCTCGAGGCGCAGGCCGCCGAGCGCGGTGCCGCCGACAACACCACCGCCGCCTATGCCCGCGATCTCGCCGATTTCTCCGGCTGGCTGGCGGCGCGCGGGCAAGGGCTCGATGCGGCGCAGCGCCACGATGTGGAGGATTACCTGGTGCATTGCGAGGCGCAGGGGCTGGCGGTCTCCACCCGCGCGCGCAGGCTCTCGTCGATCAAGCAGCTCTACCGTTTCACCTTCGAGGAGGGGCTGCGCGCGGACAATCCGGCCGTGCAGATCGCCGGGCCCGGCAAATCCAAGCGCCTGCCCAAGACGCTCTCCATCGAAGAGGTCGACCGGCTGCTCGCCGCCGCCGAGACGCAGGGCCGCAACGCCGATGACCGGCTGCGCAATGCCTGCCTGATGCAGCTGCTCTACGCCACCGGCATGCGGGTGAGCGAGCTGGTCACCCTGCCCGTCTCGGCGGCGCGGGGCGATCCGCGCATGCTGCTCATTCGCGGCAAGGGCGGCAAGGAGCGCATGGTGCCGCTGTCGCCGCCGGCACGCGAAGCGCTGGCCACCTGGCTCGCCCGCCGCGACGCGCTGGACGAGATGGGCCGCGCCAGGGGTAAGCCCGCCTCGCCGCATCTCTTCCCCTCGCGCGGCAAGGCGGGGCATCTGACGCGCCACGCCTTCTATCTGCTGATCAAGGACATCGCCGTCAGCGCCGGGGTCTCGCCCGCCAAGGTCACGCCGCACACGCTGCGCCACGCCTTCGCCACGCATCTGTTGCAGAACGGCGCCGATCTGCGGGCGATCCAGACCTTCCTCGGCCATGCGGATGTGGCCACGACCGAGATCTACACCCATGTGCTGGAGGAGCGGCTGAAGGAGCTGGTGCTCGATCACCACCCGATGGCCCGCGACTGAACCGCGCGGCAAATTCCTTCGAAGGAATTTGCAAAAGTTTTCGAAAACTTTTGCCGCCCCGTCCCGCCGTAACGCCCCAGGGCGGAGGGCGCCCTTGATCCCGGCCGGCCCCGCCCCCATAACCACCGGGACCGTCATAAAAAACACGAGCACCATGGACGCGACCACCGCCGCCACCGACGCAGCCCTCTGGATCACCGCCGGCGCCATCGTCGTGCTGATCCTCCTCTCCGCCTTCTTCTCGGGCTCGGAGACCGCGCTCACCGCCGCCTCGCGCGGCAAGCTGCGCGCCGCCCAGGATCGCGGCTCCAAGGGCGCCGACACCGCGCTCAGGATCACCGAGGACAATGAACGGCTGATCGGCTCGGTGCTGCTCGGCAACAACCTGGTCAATATCCTCGCCACCTCGCTGGCCACAGCGCTCTTCACCTCGCTCTTCGGCGACAGCGGTGTGGCGCTGGCGACGCTGATCATGACGCTGCTGGTGCTGATCTTTGCCGAGGTGCTGCCCAAGACCTACGCCATCACCAATCCCGAGCTCGCCGCCAGCCGCGTCTCGGGCCCGATCTCCATGGTGATTCTGGTGTTCTCGCCCGTCGTGGCGGCCATCCGGGCCTTCGTGCGGCTGATGCTGCGGATCTTCGGGGTGCAGACCGATCCGGACAGCCAGATCCTCGCCGTGCGCGAGGAGATCGCCGGCGCGTTGCAACTGGGCCATTCCGAGGGCGTGGTCGAGAAAGAGGATCGCGACCGCATCCTCGGCGCGCTCGATCTCGCCGAGCGCACGGTCGAGGAAATCATGCTGCACCGCTCCAATATCGAGATGATCGACGCGGCGCACGACCCGCGCGCCATCCTCCAGCAATGTCTGGAGAGCAACCACACCCGCCTGCCGATCTTCCGCGACGATCCCGAGAACATCATCGGCGTCGCCCATGCCAAGGATCTCATGCGCGCCATGTACGAGACCATGGCCAAGGCCGGCGACCGCGGCTTCGAAGCGCTGGACGATTTCCGCATCGCCGATGTGATGATGAAACCCTATTTCGTGCCCGACACCACCACGCTGGCCGATCAGATGCGCAATTTCCTGCGCAAGCACACGCATTTCGCGCTGGTGGTCGACGAATACGGCTCGCTCGAAGGGCTGCTGACACTGGAGGACATCCTGGAGGAGATCGTCGGCGAGATCACCGACGAGCACGACCCGGATGCCGAACATCAGGTCAAGGCGGGCGACGATGGCTGGTACTGGCTCGACGGCGCCATGACGATCCGCGATCTCAATCGCGCCACCGACTGGTCGCTGCCCGACGACGAGGCCAACACCATCGCCGGGCTGGTAATTCACGAGGCGCAGATGATCCCCACCCCGGGCCAGCGCTTCAGCTTTCACGGCTTCCGCTTCGAGGTGATGGAGCGCGAGCACAACCGGATTACCCGGCTGCGGGTGCGCCCCCTGGCGCCGGTTGCGGAGTGACCGAGGCTTCTGACGGGCTCAGCTCTGCGCCCGGATCCAGCGGCAGCTCGGCGCGCAGCACATAGCCGTCATCCTCGCGGCCATGGGTGAGCCTGCCGCCCGCCTGCGCCGCCGCCGCCTCCATCAGCCGCGCGCCGAGTGCGGTCGAGCCGAGCATGTCGGCGGCGGGATCGGAGGGCCGTGCCGCGCCGTTGTCGCGGCACAGGAACTGCACCTGACCGGGACCGCTGCTCAGCAACTCGAACCGGATCTCCACCGCGTTCCCCTCCGCCGGGCGGGCGTATTTCGCGGCATTGGCGACGAACTCGTTGGCGATCACCCCGAGCGCCGCAGCGATGCGCGAATCCACCTCCATCGGCGCCGCTTCGGAGCGGATCCGCATGCCCTGCGGCACATGGCGCTGCAAAAGCAGCGAGACGCGCTCGAGATAGGAATCGATCTGTACGTGATGCATCTTGGAGGTCAGGTTCAGCTCCGCATGCAGCTGCGCAATGGCGTCGACCCGGCGCTCCACCGCGTTCAGCGCCTCCTTCGCCTCGGGCGAATCGATGCGCGCGCGATAGAGACGGATCGTCGAGGCCACGGTCTGAAGCGAGTTCTTCACCCGGTGGTCGATTTCCTCGCGCAGCACCTCCTTGTTGCGCAGCGCACGCTGGAGATCGAGCTGCCGCATGACCTGCCGCGCCATCACCGTCAGCAACTGCCGCTGTGGCGGGGTGAGCTTGCGCGGCTTGTGATCCAGCACGCAGAGCGTGCCGATGCGGTGCCCGGCCCGGGTGATCAGGGGAACACCGGCGTAATAGCGCATATCCCCCAGCACGCCGCAGCAAAACGGATTTTCGGCGCTGCGCGGGTCGGCCAGCGTGTCCTCGATCTCCAGAAGCTCATCCGACAGGATCGCATGGGAGCAAATCGCCTGATCGACCGGCGTCTCCGCCAGCTCGATCCCGTGGCGGGCGCGGAACCATTGCCGGCGCTCGTCCAGCAGGCTGACCAGTGCCACCGGCATGTCGAGCATCTGCGCGAGCAGGTCCACCACCTCGTCGAAGGCCGGATCCGGAGCGCTGTCCAGGACGCCGAAGCTTTTCAGTTCGGCAAGCCGCGCGTGTTCGTCTTCAGGCGTCTGCGCCAAGACCATGCCATTACGTCCCGTAAGGTTCTGAGAAATCCGAGAATGCTATTTAACCTCGGCGCCGGCGCCGTCAACAATTCTTAATGGTTAACGGGATAGTTACCCGTCACAGGCGCAGCCCGGCCCCTTGCGGCATGTCTTGTCGCGGCTGATGCAGCTATCACCGCAGGCCTTGCCCTTGCGGCAGGTTTTGCAGCACGCAACGGGATGTAGCGCCTGTGGCTGCAACGCCTCGATACGCTGCCTCAGACCGCTTTCTGCCGCGCCCGCGCCCGAGATCGGCGACAGTGCAAGCGCCGAGGCTGCGAACAACGAGAGTAACAGCGACGCCATGGCCCTTCCCCTTTCGCGATGTCCCCGGAAAAATTAACAAAGGTTAACAGTTCGCCAAAGGGGCTTTTCCGACAGATTTGGAAAAAACACGCACAGGTTGGCGAAACTTCGTTATAAGGGCGCCATGGGAGGAATCGCTATTCTGCTTCCCGCCGCCGGAGCCAGTCGCCGGATGCGCGGGACCGACAAGCTGCTGATGGATGTCGGGGGCCAGCCGCTCCTGCGCCGTCAGGCTGTCGCAGCGCTTGCCGCTGCCGATCACGTCGCCGTGGCCCTGCCGGGCCATGACCATCCGCGCGCCGGGGCGCTGAGCGGGCTGCCGGTGCAGGTCGTCGAGGTGCCCGATGCCGATCTCGGCATGTCCTCGTCGCTGCGTCGCGGGGTGGGTCTGCTGCCGCGCGGGCTCGACGCGGTGATGATCCTGCCGGCCGACATGCCGGAGATCGCCACCGAGGACATGGCCCGCGTCATCGCCGCGTTCCGCGCGGTGCCGCGCCCGACGATCCAGCGCGCCACCGCCGAGGACGGCACGCCGGGCCATCCGGTGCTGTTCCCCGCCGACTGCTTTCCGGCGCTGCTCGCGCTGAGCGGCGACATGGGCGCCAAGGCGGTGCTGGCGGCCAATGCGCACCGGGTGCGCAATGTGGCCCTGCCGGGCAAACGCGCGCTCACCGATCTCGACACGCCGGAAGCCTGGCGCGACTGGGAGGCGGCGCAGGCCGCAGTCTGCGGCTTGCAGCCATAAGGGTGACCGGTGGGCGGGATCGCCCGCCAGACGCGCGCTATTCGGGCGCCGCGATTAGTATGGCGCGGAAATCGTTGACATTCGTCCCGGTCGGACCGGGCACGAAGAGCGCGCCCACCCGGTCAAAGGCGCTCCAGGCATCGTTGCGCGAGAGCAGCGTCATGGCATCCTCACCGGTCTCGCGCAGGCGCGCCGCCGTGCCAGCATCGGCAAAGGCGCCGGCATTGTCCTCGGACCCGTCGATCCCGTCGGTATCGGCGGCCAGCGCGTGCACGCCCGCCACCCCGTCGATGGCATGGGCAAAGGCCAGCAGGAACTCGGTATTGCGTCCGCCGCGCCCGCCCTCGCCGCGCAGCGTCACCGTGGTCTCGCCGCCCGAGAGCAGCACCACCGGCGGCGCAAAAGGCCGGCCCCGCGCCGCCACCTCGCGGGCAATGGCCGCATGCACGAGCCCGACATCCCGCGCCTCGCCCTCGACCGAATCCGACAGGATCGCCGCCGGCACCCCCGCCGCCTCGGCCTTGCGCGCGGCGGCTTCCAGCGACAACCGGGCCGAGGCCACCACATGCACCTCATTGCGGGCAAAGACCGGGTCGTCCGGCATCGGCGCCTCCGAGGCTGCGCTGCGGATATGCGCCAGCACGCGCTCGGGCAGCGCAATATTCCACGCCTCCACCATGCCGAGCGCCATCCTTGCATCCACCGTATCGGGCACCGTGGGCCCGGAGGCGACCTGAGCGGGATCGTCGCCCGGCACGTCCGAGACGATCAGGCTCACCACCCGCGCCGGCGCGCAGGCTGCCGCCAGCCGCCCGCCCTTGATCCGGCTCGCGTGTTTGCGGATGGCATTCATCACGCCGATGGGCGCGCCCGACCCGAGAAGCGCCCGGTTCAGCGCCTGTTCGTCCTCCAGCGTCAGCCCCTCGGGCGGCGCCGGCAGCAGTGCCGACCCGCCGCCGCAGACCAGCGCCACGACGAGATCGTCTTCCGTGAGCCCCGAGACCGCCTCGAACAGCGCCGCCGTGGCGTCGAGCCCCGCCGCGTCCGGAACAGGATGCGCGGCCTCCATCACGCGGAGCTGCGCGCAGGGCGCCGCATAGCCGTAGCGGGTGACGACCACCCCCTCGACCGGCCCGTCCCAGAGCCGCTCAAAGGCGGCGGCAAGCTGTGCCGCCCCTTTGCCGAGCCCGATCACCACCGTGCGCCCCTTCGGTCGCTCCGGCAGCGCCGCGCGCAGCGCCAGCTCGGGGTCAGCGGCAGCGACCGCAGCCTCGAAGAGCCCGGTCAGGAAAAGCCGTTTGTCCTGCATGCGCGATGTCCCTTGCCTTCGTCCTCAGCCGCCCCCGGCGCGGATGCGCAGCCCGCTGGCCAGCGCCCGCCCGGGCCCTCCCGGTCGAAAGCCGAGCTCCAGCTCGGCCACGCTCCCGCCCTGAGCGATGACGTAATCCTGCACCGAGAGCAGCGCGGGAACAACCGCCGCCACCTCCTCACGCGTTAGCGGCAGTGCCGAGAGCAGCGCCTGCGCCTCGCCCTCGCGCAGCGGCAACAGGCCCGAGACCCGCGCCGCGCCGACCGCGAAGGTCATGACATAGCCGTAGGCCGGATCGGCCGTGAGGTGCAGCAGCAGCGCCGGCCCCTCCGGCTCGGCATCGGCGGGCAGCAGATGGAGGCCCTTCGCCGCCAGCGTCGCCCGCGCGACAGCAGGGTCCGCACCGGGCTGTGGCGGCGTGCCCGGCGCTGCGGGCATGAAAAGCGGCGCCGGGTGGCGCAGCGGGCCGCCCAGCGTGACACAGGCGGCGAGCGCCTCGAGCCCCGCCGCAAGCCCCGCCAGCGGGATCAGCTTTTGCCCGATCAGCGCCTCGGCGCGGGCTTCAGGCATGCCTTCGGGCAGGGTCGAGACGATGGCCAGCGGCATGCCGACGCGGGTCCGCGCCGCGACCGCGGCCTCAGCCACATGCTGCCAGCTCTCGTCGTCGCAAAGATCCTCGCGCGGGCAATCGAGCACTACCAGCGTCAGCACCGCCGCGCCCGACATCACCTCGGAAAACACCCGCGCCAGGCGTGGCGTAGAGCGGCGGAGCGCAGGGCTGCAATCGAGCGGATTTTCCAGCGTGTCGCCGGCACCGAGATCCTGCGCCAACGCATGGCGCTGCGCCTCGGAAAACGGCGCGAAACGCAGCCCGTGCCGGGCTGCCAGATCGCGCACCATCTGCGCGGTGCCGCCGGTGCAGGCCAACGCAGCCAGCGCATTGGCCGGCAGCGCACCCACCACATGCAGCACCTTCAGCGCCTCCAGCAGCGCCTCGGGGCTGCGCAGCCGCGCCATGCCGCCGCGTGCGATCAGCGCCTCCGCGCCCGGGTCGTCTCCGGCACGCAGCACCACGACCGGCTTGCCCAGCCGTTCCGCCGTCTGCGACAGCGCCAGAAACGCCTCCGGATCGCCGAGCTCCTCGGCCTGAATGCCCAGAGCGGTGATACGGTCGTCCTGGAGCAGCGCCTCGCCGAGCCGTGCGATCCCGGTCTGCGCAGCGCCCGGCGCCGCCGCCACCAGGCAGGCGATGGGCAGGCCACGGCGCTGCATCGACAGGGTCTGCGCCAGGCTGGCGCTGCGGGTCAGAATCGCCACGCCGCGCTTGACCGGGCGCAGCCCATGCGTGCCATCCCAGACCGGCGCCCGCTCCAGCGCGTTGATGATGCCCTGACAGCCCGGCCCCAGCACCGGCATCCGCCCCGCCGCCGCCGCCGCCGCCAGCGCCCGGGGATCCGCCCGCCCGGCGCAGAGCGCAGCGCCGGCGCCGCGCGCCGCAAGCGCCCTGACAGCCTCGACCGCCGAATCCCCGTCGGCTTCGACAAAGCCGGTATCCGGCGGTGCCGGCAGCCTCTCGATCGACTCGAAGGCGCGCATGCCCGCCACGGCGCGGCAGCCTGGCACCACCGGCCAGATATCCCAGACAAAGCCCATGGCCCGCAGGTTGTCGATCACCCCGCGGCACCAGAGCTCCGTCCCGATCAAGGCGATCGAGCGCGGCGTCAAAAGGCGTGAAAAATCTCGCGTCATACGGCCAGTTTCAGATTCAAAGATGCCTCTCCCCGCATCCTGCGGGTCAGTTTTGCGTGAAACCGCAAGTGGTTGCGAGCCTTTTCATGCCATTGACGCGAGGGAAAGACCAGCCTGCCGCATAATTCAGCGAGAAGCCCCTACGCCGGCTCAAAGACGGTCGAGACGGCGCAGGTCATAGCCGTACCAGTCGAGGATCTCGCGCGCCGCGCGCAGCCGCTCGCCCGGGGCGCCGCTGCGGTCCATGATCCAGACGCGCGCGCCGGCGGGATCGCCCATCGCCGCCGTCCGGTTGTCGGCGTCCAGCCAGTGCACCCAGACCGTCTGCCCCGCCAGTTCGAACCGGCCCGCGCCCCGTGCCGCCATCGGCATGGAAACGCCGTCGAGCGCCATCACGCGGTCGGAAAAGCGCAGCCGGGTGCCCGGCGCCATGCCCGCGCCCTGAACCACGACCCAATCGCCCGAGAGCCGTGCAGCCGTGGCATCAGCCTGGCTCGCAACCGGCGCGGTGGGGTTGCGCAGCGGAATCGTCACCTGCGGCAGGTCAGGCGTCCCGGCGCAGGCGGCGAGCAGCAGCAGCGCCGCGAGCCCGCGCCTCACCGCAACCGCCCCAGCGCGATGCGCGCCTGCTCTGCCATCACGGCACCGAATCTCTCATGCTGGTCTGCCTCCCAATGCACACCGTCGCCCGGCGAGACCGCGACATGCGCGCCGGCCTCGACAAAACCGCAATCATGGCGGTCGGCCACCGCGCGCATATGCGCCTGGAGCCCGGCCTGCCGCGCTTCGGCCCCGGCAAAGACATCCGTCAGCGTGCCGGTCTCGCGCGCCGGCGCCGGGCAGACGATCAGCTCGCCCCTTGTCACCGCCTCGGCGCGGGTGGCCAGCAGGATACGTTCGACCGAGCGCGCGATCTCATAGGCGCCGACCGAAAACCGGTGTTTGAGATCGTTCGTCCCCAGCATCAGGATCATCAGGTCGATCGGCTTGTGACTGTGAAGAATCGCCGGCAACACCTTGATACCGTTCCGCTCTCCGCCCTCGACCGGATCGTCGTGCACGGTGGTGCGCCCCGGCAGCCCCTCGGAGATCACCTCATGCCCGGCGCCCAGGGCGCGCGCCATGACCTCTGGCCAGCGCTGCGCGCGCGCATGCCGCTCAGAGACGCCCGCGACACGCATCGGCCGCGTGCCATGGGTGTTGCTGTCGCCATAACAAAGGATCACAGTCATGCCGTCCGTCCGCCCCGTTCCCGCCTGTCAGCGGTCAGAGTGATTGACAGTGGCGGCAGGTGCAAGAGGGATAGCAGCCTGATTTCCGCTGCAATTTCGCTCAATCGGCGCCTCATTTACCAAATAGAAAACCTCTCCCGGCCATAGTGGCAAGGGAGGAGACACGCCATGACCAGGCAGATATCAGCGACCGTGACGGCCTTTCCCGTCGCCGCTTTTCCGCATCCTGAAACACCGCCTGAAACGGTTCCGACCCCGCATGCGCGGCTCTTCGCGCTGCTGCGGCAGAGGGAGACCCAGCGCGCCGCCGCTGGGTTTGTCGAGGAGCGGGTTGTCTCACCGCATTTCGCGCGGGCCTTTCAGGATCAGGCGGCGGCCTCGTTCCGCCATCCGCCGGCCCTGAGCCAAGACTAACCGCGGAAGCCGGTCGCGACCACGAATTTTTCCGAAGAATCCGACCGACTTGCCGGCGGCTTCACATTCGCCACCTTGTCGAAGCGCTGCTTCAGCAGCGCCTGAAGCCCCTGTTCCGCGCCGCCCGCCAGCACCTTGGCGACAAAGGTGCCGCCCTCTTCCAAAACGTCAAAGGCGAGCTCCGCCGCCGCCTCACAGAGCCCCACGATGCGCAGGTGATCCGTCTGCTTGTGTCCGGAGGAGGATGCCGCCATGTCCGACATCACCACATCCGCCTTGCCGCCGAGCCAGGCCTTCACCTTGTCGTCGGCGCCGTCTTCCATGAAATCGAGCTGGTGGATCTCGGCGCCCGGCACCGGCAGCACCTCTTGCAGATCGACCCCCAGAACATAGCCCTGCGGCTTGTTCTTCTTCTCTCCCAGCGCGTTCACCCGGGGCACCGCCACCTGACACCAGCCGCCCGGCGCACAGCCGAGATCGACCACCCGCGCGCCGGGCTTCAGGAAATGGAATTTCTCGTCCAGCTCCAGGATCTTGAAGGCCGCGCGCCCGCGATAGCCCTCGTCCTTGGCGCGCTTCACATAAGGATCGTTCAACTGCCGTTGCAGCCAGCGTGTCGAGCTGAGCTTGCGCCCGCGCGCCGTCTTGACCTTGACCTTCAGGTCGCGCTGACCGCGCCCGGAGGTGTTCTTTCCCGATGGGGGCTTTGCCATGGCCATGCCGCCTTTCCGCAACTCTTCGGGGTCACATGGCCCCATCGCGGCTATTCTGCAACCAGATCAGCCCGGTTCCAATGACGCTTTCGCCTCTTTCAGCAGCCGCGCCGCCTCCGAGCCCTGAATCTTCGCGATATCGTCCTGATATTTCAGGATCGCCCCCAGCGTGTCCGAGATCACCTCGGGAGAGAGATCGACCACATCCAGCGCCAGCAGGCATTTCGCCCAGTCGATGGTCTCCGCCACGCCCGGCTTCTTGAAGATGTCCTCGGTGCGCAGCGCCTGCACAAAGGCGACGATCTCGCGGCTGAGCTGCTCGGCCAGATGCGGCTCGCGCGCATGCAGGATCTCGACCTCGCGGGCGAAATCCGGGTAGTCGACCCAGTGATAGAGGCAGCGGCGCTTGAGCGCGTCATGCACCTCGCGCGTGCGGTTCGAGGTCAGCACCACGATGGGCGGCTCGGGCGCGGTGATCGTGCCGAGCTCGGGGATGGTCACCTGAAAATCGCTGAGCGCCTCCAGCAGAAACGCCTCGAAGGGCTCATCCGTGCGGTCGAGCTCGTCGATCAGCAGCACCGGCGCGCCATTGGCATCGGGCCGCATTGCCTGCAAGAGCGGTCGCTCGACCAGGTAATCCGGCCCGAACAGTTCCTTCTGGAGGATCTCGCGGTCGGCATCGCCCTGCGCTTCCGCCGTGCGGATGGCGATCATCTGCGCGGGAAAGTTCCACTCATAGACCGCGCTCGCCGCGTCCAGCCCCTCATAGCATTGCAGCCGGATCAGCCGGCGCCCCAGCGACGCGGCCAAGGCCTTGGCGATCTCGGTCTTGCCGACGCCGGCCTCGCCTTCGAGAAACAGCGGCCGGCCGAGCTTCAGCGACAGGAACACGACCGTGGCCAGCGCCCGGCCGCAGACATAGCCCGTATCGGACAGCATCGCCTGCACATCGTCGATGGAATTGGGGTTTTGCATGGGGCCTCCTCCTGCCCTCCGGCTTGCCCGTCCGGACCCGTCCGGTCAATACCCACAAGGTCGCAGAGCCCCGGGCGCAGATTGACGGCACGGCAGCGAGATGCGATGATTTCGAGAGGTTATTAAGGCCATGGCGGAGCAACCGCCGGGCGGACGGGCGCAGCGGGCAGACCCATGAGCAACGATTTCGCGGGGGCGCAACGATGCGCATAACCGCTGTGACATGTGTGAAAAACGAAGGCCCCTTCCTGCTGGAATGGATCGCTTTCAACCGTCTGATCGGCGTCACCGATTTCCTAATCTATTCAAACGATTGCACCGACGGTACCGACCGGCTGCTCGACGCGCTCGGCGAGTATGGCGTGGTGCACCTGCCCAACCCCGCCAGGGGGCGCAACTACCAGATGGAGGCGCTGAAACATGCGGCGAAACAGCCCGTGGTGCGTGATGCGGACTGGGTCTGGATCGCCGATGTGGACGAGTTCCTGAATATCCACACGGGCGATCACACGATCCCCGCGCTGATCGCGGCTTGCGGCGATCCGCAGGCGATTTCCGTGACCTTCCAGTTCTTTGCCAATGACGGGATCGAGCGCTTCGAAGACCGCCCGGTGATCGGCCAGTTCACCCGCACCCACAATCCCGATCTGTGGTGCGCGGACAGCGCCATCGAGGTCAAGACACTGGTGCGAAAAGATTTTCCGCTGCATTATTTCGGCGCGCACCGACCGTTTTTCCGCGAGACCGACGCGCGTGACCTGCCGCGCTGGACCGACGGCTCGGGCCGCCCGGTGCCGCCCAAGTTCCACATTGCCGCCAACACCCGCCGCATCCGCCGCTTTCCCGCCGCCGGCGCGCGGCACTATGCGACGCTCAACCATTATGCCCTGCGCTCGCTCGACAGCTATCTGGTCAAGAACGACCGTGGCGACGTCAACCGCGAAGGCCGGGCCTTTGACGACAGCTATTGGCGCGAGCGCAACGACCGCGCCTGGGAGGAGCGCTCGATCCACCGCCACCTGCCCGCGCTTGAGGCGGCTCTGGCGGAGATGAAGCGCGGAAAGATCGGCGCGCTGCATGACGAGGCGGTGCGCCTCCATCGCGAAAAAATCAGGGAACTCAAGGGGAAGCCCGCCTATGCGGAGATGTGGGAGCATCTGCGCGGGCTGCCGCCCTACCCGCCCGGAGAACTTGAGCTTCGACATGAACTTGGACTGATAAGCTGATGGTTCGCATCATTAATCTCGGCCTCCCAAAGACCGGCACGACGACGCTGGGCGTGGCACTGCAACGCGCCGGGCTTTCGGTGGCGGATTTCAAGCTGCGCCGGGGCAGTTGCCCGGACAAGGCCATCGCCGGCAGCTATGTGGCACGGCAGCTCTATGACGGCTATTTCGGCTCGGGCGACCCGCTGGAGCATCTCGGCGCGCTGGATGCGTTGAGCGAGATTTCGGTCCTGAATCCAAAGCTTTGCCTCTGGCCGCAGACCGATTTCGGCCTGATCGAGGCGATCCGCAGCCGCTATCCGGAGCTGCGCTTCGTCGCCTCCTGGCGCGATCCGGACGAGACCGCCCATTCCATCCTGCGCTGGTCCGATCTCGGCACGCGGCGGTTACCCGAGGGCAATATCCCCGGCCTGCCCGCCGGCTATGGCGAGACGCGGCTGCAACGGGCGCAATGGGTGGCGCAGCATTACGCCTTCCTGCGCCGGATCTTTGCCGGCGACCCGCGCTTTCTAGAATATGACACCGCCGATCCGGAGGCGCCGAATAAGCTCTCCGACTTTTTGGGGCTGGAGCTGCCCTGGTGGGGAAAAGCGAATGAAAACAGATCCCTGAAAGCACCCGGCTCGGCATGAGGATCCATGTTCATATCGGCCCCGACGCGACGGTGACCGACCGTCTGCAACGGGTATTGCAGGCCAAACGCGACCAGCTCCGCGGCAAGGGCGTGCTCTATCCCCGCTCGCCCGGCACCAAGAACCACACCCGGCTCTTCATGGCGGTCACCGATCCCGAGGCGGTGGATTCGCTGCGCTTCAACCGCGGCTTCATCGCGCCGGAGAAACAGGCGGCGCTGCGTCAGGCGGTGATGACACAGCTTGCGCAGGAGGTAGAGCAGGCTCGGCCCGTCACGCTGATCCTGACTGCACATCAGCTCGGCTCCTGCCTGATATCTCAACGCGAAATCAAGTCTCTACGCGACATTCTTTCACCGATCTCCGAAGACATCCGGATCGTGGCGCATCTCGACGATCCGGCGCGTATGCTGGCCCGGCGCTATGCGGCGCAGGTCATGGACGGGCGCGCGGCGCCGCTGACACTGGACCTCGGTCTTGCCGATGCGCCCGACTGGTGGCGGTCGGCGCTCGACACACGCCCGGCGGCAGACCCGCGCGCAGGCCGGTTCCCGGAGACGCAGGGCGCGGTTTTATGTCTGGATTACAAGCGGTTACAGCAGGAATGGGAGGCGGTGTTCGGGCCGGGATCGGTGATCTTCCGCAGCATCTCTCCGGAGCGGCTCCATGGCGAGGCGACCACCGAAGAGCTGCGCGCCGCTTTCGACATCGCAGACACCATCGGCAAGGCCGACCCCGCGACGCCGCCAACCGCGCCTTCCGCCGCCTGGCTGGCGCGCTGCCGGCAACTCAACGATGTGCTTCTGCGCTATCTGGCGCGGCACGAGGCCGTTCTCCCGCGTCCGCTATGGCGGAAATTCCTGAATGAAATCAAAGTATCCGGCTCGCCAATTGACGCGGGAAGCCTGTCGGCCATCTCGCAGCGCTTCGCGAAGGATCTCGCCGCGCTCTGCGCCACCCATCCCGGGCTCGATCCCGATCACCTGACCCCGGAGCCGGCCACCGCAGACTGGCAGGAGGCCGATCCGACGCGGGGCTTTCGCGCCACGCAATACCTGCTCGCCTTCCGCTGGCGCATAGAGCAGGCGAGCAAAGAGGAACTCGCCGCCAAGACCGCAGATCTCGCGGCGCTCGACCCGGCGGCAACGCCCCGTATCGAGAAAACCCTGACACTTTCGCCCTCGGCAAAGGCGCATCTACCGCCGCAGGCGATCCAGGCGCTGGCGAAGCTGCAAGGCTCGGTCTTTGCGCCGCATAACCGGCTGGGCGATCTCGATGAGGAGGCCGAGGCCGCGCCCTATACCCGCGCCGAGGGCGGCAGCGGCGCGGTCATTGTCGGCTGCATGAAGAACGAGGCGCCCTATATCGTCGAATGGGTGGCCTATCACCGCGCCATCGGGGTGGATCATTTCCTCATCTATACAAATGGTTGCGAGGACGGCACGCGCGGAATCCTCACCCGGTTGCAGGAGATGGACGTGCTCACCCATCGCGACAATGACGACTGGACGGGCAAGTCGCCGCAGCAACATGCGCTCGACAGCGCGCTGACAGAACCAGTGGTCGAAAACGCCGCATGGATCGCCCATATCGACGTGGACGAGTTCATCAACGTGCGCTGCGGCAACGGCACGCTGGCGGATCTGTTTCAGCGCGTGCCCGACGCCACCAATATCGCCATGACCTGGCGGCTCTTCGGCCATAACGGCGTGGCGCGGCTCGAGGATAAGCTGGTGATCGACCAGTTCGACCGCTGCGCCCCGAAATACTGCCCCAAGCCGCATACGGTCTGGGGCTTCAAGACGCTGTTCCGCAATATCGGCGCCTATGGCAAACTCTCCTGCCATCGCCCGAACAAGCTCTTGCAAGGCTTTGATGACAAAGTGAAATGGGTCAACGGCTCCGGCGCTGACATGACCGGCGAGGCGCTGCGCAACGGCTGGCGCAGCTCGCGCAAGAGCATCGGCTACGATCTGGTGCAGCTCAACCATTACGCCCTGCGCAGCGCCGAGAGCTTTCTGATCAAGCGCCAGCGCGGCCGCGCGCTGCATGTGGATCGCTCCATCGGGCTCAATTACTGGGTGCGGATGGACTGGACCGGCGCGCGCGATCTCACCATCAAGCGCAATATCCCCCGGGTCCGCGCGGAATATGACAGGCTGCTCGCCGATCCCGAGCTGCGCAAATGGCACGATCACGGGCTGGACTGGCACCGCGCCAAGGCCGACGCGCTGCACGCCACGCCGGAATTCGAAGATCTCTACCAGCAGGCGCTCGCCCTGCGCCTGACGGAAACCGAGCGGGTGGCCTATGCGCTCGCCCTCGATCTGGAGAATTGATCATGGAGGCAACCGGCCCCAAGAACCCGTATATCCGCTCGCGCGGGCTGCGGATTCCCAAGCATCCCTGGATCACCACCGGACGGGTGCGCGGCGCGCTGCGCGAAGACACCTATGAGCGCAAGGAATGCGACGCGGTCAGCCGCGTGGTGCATGCGGGCGACACGGTGCTCGAGCTGGGCGGCGGCATCGGCTATATGTCGACGCTGATGTCGGTGAAGCGCAAGGTTGCGCGCGTGGTCAGCTACGAGGCGAACCCGGCGCTGATCCCCTATATCGCCAGCGTTCATGCCGCCAATGCGGTGGAGAATGTCGAGGTGCGCAACGCGCTGCTCACGGCGGAAGGCGGCGCGCCGGTGGCGTTTCACGTCCGGCAGAATTTCCTCGGCTCCTCGATGGACCGCGAGGCGGATCCCGACAGCATCGTCGAAACCGTGCAGATCGCGCAGCACCGGCTCGACGAGACACTGGCCGAGCTGAAACCGGACGTGCTGGTCTGCGATATCGAAGGCGCGGAGGCGGATCTGCTGCCGGTGGGCGACTGGTCGTCGCTGCGCTGCGCGGTGATCGAGCTGCATCCGCAATGGATCGGGCAAAGCGGCGTGCAGGCGGTGTTCGACGCCATGCAGCGCGCCGGGCTGACCTATTTCCCCAAGGCCTCCGAGGCGAAGGTCGTCACCTTCCGCAAGGGCTGGTAGGCCGATGATCGCGCGCCGCCCCTGCGCCTGCCCCGGACGCGGTCCGGGGCCTCATCTCCGGCCCGGAGGCCTCGGCACGGAGGCCGGGGCGCGTATCCCGGTGGCGGTCGCGGCATGAGAATCACGGCGATTCTCTGCGTGCGCAACGAGGGCGCCTTCCTGCTCGACTGGCTGGCGCATCATCTGAGCTGCGGCATCGACCATGTGGTGGCGCTGTCGAACGATTGCGCCGACGGCACCGATACGCTGCTCGACCGGCTCGCCGAACTCGGTCATGTCACCCATATCCGCAATGATGGCCCCTACGATCGCGGCGGCATCCAGTTCACCGGGCTGAAGCGCGCCGATCGTTGCGAGGCGGTGCGCGCCGCCGAGTGGCTGCTGCCGCTCGATGTGGACGAGTTCGTCAATGTGCATGTGGGCGCGCGCAGCCTGCCCGACCTCATCGCCGCCCTGCCCGATGCCGATGCCATCACGCTCACCTGGCGGCTCTTCGGCAATGCCGGCGTGCTGCGCTATCAGGACAGCCCCGTCCCCGAACAGTTCACCCGCGCCGCGCCGGTGCGCATGGTCTGGCCCTGGCGCTCGGCGATGTTCAAGACGCTCTACCGCAACAACGGCATCTACCGGAAGCTCGGCGTCCACCGCCCGCGCAACCCCGATCCGGCGCGCGTGGACGGGGCGCGCTGGTTCGATGGCGAGGGGCGCGCGCTCGACGCGCAGTTCCGCACGCGGCGGATCTTCTCCAACTACGGCCGCTCGAACTATGCGCTGGCGCAGCTCAACCACTATCCGTTGGGCGCGATGGAGAGCTATGTGCTCAAGGCCGACCGGGGCCGCGCGGTGCATTCCGACCATATGCTGGGGCTCGATTACTGGGTGGAGCGCAATTTCAACAGCGACGAGGACCGCTCGATCCTGGCGCTGGCACCGCAGGTGGCGGAGCGGCGCGCGGCGCTGGCGGCGGATCCGCAGCTTGCAGAGTTGCACGCGGCCGCCGTCGCCTGGCGCAAGGCGCGGTTCGAGGCGCTGATGCTGGACGAGCCCTATCGTGCCCTCATGGGACGGCTGATGATGACGCCGCCGAGCCGGCCGCTGTCACCGCAGGGCGCCCGGCTCCTGCACGGATATGCGAACAGCGCGCGCGCCGCGTCCGGAAACGACGCCGGCAAGGACCAGGAGTAGCGCCGTTTGTCGATTGCGCGCCCCACCGCCGCCCAGCTTACGGGCGCGTACCTAATGGCCCGTGAACTTTCCCAGCTTTCAGCATAATTCCGCCTCAAACCCCGGGCATTGTTTCGTTAAACAGAGACGTGCAAATGCGCGATATGCAGGATGGCAGGTGACAATGCAGGATCAGACAGACCTCTCAGCGGTCGATCTCACCGGTTACCGGCGGGGTCAGTGGATCAAGGCGATCTCCGAGATCGGCGAGGCGGAAGGGTTTTCCGAACCGCTCGGCAAGCGGCATCAGGCGGTGTTTGTCGAGCGCGGCGACACGCTTCTGGTGAGTTTCGAATCCCTGCCCGGCATCGAGGCGCTGTCGGAAACCGCGACGCCGCTGGGCTGGGAGCTGGCCAATACCAAGGGCTGGTCCTCGCTCGCGGTGATCTCTGCCGGCGACACCTGGTTTCGCGACGCGCAGGTCTATGGGTTTTTCGACCAGCTGCTCGATGACGGATTCTTCGACGATTTCGAAACCGTCGTGTTCTATGGCGCCGGCCCGTGCGGCTATGCCGCCGGCGCCTATTCGGTGACCGCGCCGGGCGCCCGGGTGGTGATGCTCCAGCCGCAGGCGACGCTCGATCCGCGCGTCACCGACTGGGACGACCGTTTCGCCGACATGCGGCGGCTGAACTTCACCGCGCGCTACGGCTATGCGCCCGACATGCTGGACGCGGCGCAGCGGGCCTATGTGCTCTTCGACCCGCGCGAACGGCTCGACGCGATGCATTCGGCGCTGTTCGAGCGGCGCAACGTGACCCGGTTCCGTCTGCCCTTCATGGGCAGCGCGCTTCAGAGCGATCTGCTGGATCTCGAACTCTTCGTACCGATTCTCGAAGCCGCCGCCGAGGACAGGCTCGACGCGCTCAGTTTCGCGCGGATGCTGCGCAAGCGCCGCGATCACATGCCCTATCTGCGCAAACTGCTCGCACGGGTCGAGGGCGACGGTCGTTCGGCACTGGCCGAGGCGCTTTGCGCGAATGTCACCGCCCGGCTCGAGGCGCCGCGCTTTGCCCGGCATCTCGAAGCGCTCCGCGCGGGCCACGCCAAGGCAAAAGTCGAGGCCTGATCCGGCTCAGTCGGTGATTGCGCGCAGCGCCCGCACCCGCGCGGGGGGAATCGCCGCGACCTCGACGCCGGTGAAGACATGCAGCGTGTTCATCGCGCGATCCACCACCGCGTGGTCGCTGACCCAGCCGCCCATGCCCAGATAGGTGCGCAGCAGCGGCGGAATCAGCTTCATCGCCGCGCGCGCATCCGCGCCTTCCTCGGGGAATCGCACCCGCTCACGCGCCTTTTCGCCCACCCGCCAGCGCTCCGGCGCCGCGTGACGGGCGCGCAGATGGGCGAAGGCGGCAGCATAGCGCGCCGGATCGGTGCCCTGAAAGCTCGCGCAGCCGAAAAGCAGCTTTGCCCCGCCCGAATCCACCAGCCCGGTGATCGCCCCCCAGGCCAGCCGCAGGATATCGGGATCGCTGGGGCCGGGACGGATGCAGAAGCGCCCGAGCTCCAGCATCGGCCCGCCGAACCCGTCGAGCCGGCTCAGATCGTAATACTGCGCCGCATAGCTCTCGGTGATCGCCGCGCCATCCTCCAGCCAGAGATAGCGGAAACAGGCGAGCGGCGCGCCGCCGGCATCGTCCTCGACCAGCACATGCCGGCAGAGCGGATCGAAGCCATCGGCATCGCTGGGCCCGGTTTCGCCGAAAAACGCCCGCCCGCGCAGTGCCTGCGCGGCGGCCAGATCGGCGTCGCTCTCGGCCAGCCGGACGCGATAACGCCCGCGCCGCAACAGGATAACCGGCCCTTCCCCCGCGGCGCCATTGTCCTGACGGGGGCTCATGTCCCGGTCCTACTGTTCCATGAAATCGCCGAGCGCCAGCCCGCCGATATTGCCGAAGAGTCGGCGGATGAAGCTCAATTCGCCATCTGTGGTGCGGGTGATGCGGCGCGACAGCGGCACGACATTGCCGTCTTCCAGGCCGTAGCGCGAAATATTGTCGACCACGCCTGCCTCGTCGAAAGTGATAGCCAGCACCTGCCGGTCGACGACTTCCGGTGCTTTCCAGGCAAACTGCCGCATCTCGGACTCGATATAGTAGAAGCCGCCCTCGTTCAGAACGCCCGAGGTGGTCGGCACGCCGATCACATCCTCGACGGTGCCGCGGGTATCGACCCCGGGCACGATCTGCTGAAGCTCGTCTTCGGAAGGGGCATAGCCGTGGCTCCGGTACTGTGCCGTGCAGGCGGTCAGCGCCAGCACGGCCAGCATCGCCGCCATCACGTGTCTTCCGGGTATTGCCATGGACTGCGCCCTGCCCTCTTGTCTTGGCCCTTGCGGGTTTCTATCCCGGATTACATAACCAAGCCAAGCCGTTCAAGCAAAGGAAAGGCGGGCCGATGAGCAGAAGCGGAAAGAGCGACGACAGACTGCGGGTGGCGGCACTGCGCAACAACGCACCGACCGCCTTCGACATCCGCCCCGACGAGCATAAGCGCGCCGCGCTCGCCGACTCGCTGGGGCTGCTGGCGCTGCGCAAGCTGCGGCTGGCCGGAGAGATTCGCCCCGAGGGGCGCGGCTCCTGGCGGCTTGTGGCCGAGCTGGGCGCCACGGTGACGCAGCCCTGCGTGGTCACGCTCGACCCGGTGACCAACCGCATCGACGAATCCGTCGAGCGGCTCTGGCGCCCGGACGAGCAGATCGCCACGCCCGCCGAAGGCTCCGAGATCGAGACGCCCGAGGACGACGCCGATCCGCTGCCCGACGTGATCGACCTGGGCGCGGTGCTGCAAGAGGCGCTGACGCTGGCGCTGCCGCTCTATCCCCATAGCGAGGGCGCGGCAGAGGCCGCCGCTGCCCTGGCCGAGGAGGCCGCGCCAGAGGCCGAGGAGGCACGCCCCAACCCCTTTGCCGCGCTCTCGGGCCTGCGCGACAAGCTCGCCGGCGACACGGACGATGGTGAAAACGGTGCCTAGCCCTGCCTGCGTGGCGAAATTGCGCTTGCGGTTTTGCAATAAACCCCTATTTTCGCGCCTTCATCGGGATTCCGGGTTGCCATGGCCCTCTGCTTGCGACTATGAGGCCGGGCACGCCCGAACGGAACCGGGCATCGAAATGCCCCCCATCACGCGAAAGATCGAGGTTGAGACATGGCCGTCCAACAGAACAAAGTATCCAAATCGCGCCGCAACAACCGCCGGGCGCATGACGCTCTCGTTGCCGGCAACCCCAACGAATGCGACAATTGCGGCGAGCTCAAGCGCCCGCATCACGTCTGCCCCTCCTGCGGTCACTACGGCGAGCGCGAAGTCGTCGCCATGGCCGACGAGATCGAGCTGGACGAAGACGCAGCCTGAATGTCCTGAAGGCCCGGGCGCCGCATGAGTTCCTCCGCACAGGATAACCGGCCGGCAAACGGGCCTCTGGTCCTTTCCATCGACGCCATGGGCGGCGATCGCGGGCCGGCAACGATTGTTGCCGGTCTTGATATCTTTGCGCGCCGCAACCGCAGCGCGCAATTCCTGCTGCACGGCCCCGCCGCGCAGCTCGACCCTCTCGTCCAGAAGAAGCGCCGCCTTGCGGGACGTTGCGAAATTCGCGACGCGCAGGGCGTTGTCTCGATGGAGGACAAGCCCAGCCACGTCATGCGCAACGGCCAGGACACCTCGATGTGGTCCACGCTCGATTCGGTGCGCAATGGCGAGGCGACCGTGGCGGTCTCCTGCGGCAATACCGGCGCGCTGATGCTGCTGTCGATGGTGCGGCTGCGCAAGCTGCCGGGCGTCAACCGCCCCGCCATCGCCGTGCTCTGGCCGTCGAAGAACCCGCAGGGCTTCAATGTCATGCTGGACGTGGGCGCCGATATCCGCGCCGACGCGCAGGATCTGCTGAAATACGCGCTGATGGGCGCCTCCTATGCCCGCAACGGGCTGGCACTCGACCGCCCGCGCATCGGCCTGCTGAATGTCGGCACCGAAGAGCACAAGGGCCGCGCCGAGCTGAAACAGGCGCATGACCTGATCGCCGCACAGGCCGAACAGGGCAATTTCGAATTCGTGGGCTTTGCCGAAGGCGGCGACATCCCCGGCGACCGCTGCGATGTCATCGTGACCGACGGCTTCACCGGCAATATCGCGCTCAAGACCGGCGAAGGCACCGCCTCGCTGATCGGCCAGTTCCTGCGCGAGGCCTTTGCCTATTCGCCGCTCTCCCGCGTCGCGGCGCTGCTGGCGCTGACCTCGCTCAAGCGGCTTCAGGCCCGCATCGACCCGCGTCGCAAGAATGGCGGCGTGTTCCTAGGCCTCAATGGCACGGTGGTGAAATCCCACGGCGCGGCGGATGCGACAGGTGTAGCCGCCGCCGTCGAACTGGCCTACGATCTGGCGCAATCGGGATTTGGCGACAGACTCGCCGCCCGCATCGCCTCTGCCGCAAGCACGGCGGAAGACACCGCCGCGGATGACGGCGACGAGCAGAAAAAAGACGGAACGGATCCATGACCATACGGGCGCAGGTGGCAGGGGTCGGGCATTATCTGCCCGAGCGCGTCGTCCCCAACGCAGAGTTCGAGAAAACGCTGGACACGACCGACGAGTGGATTCGCACCCGCTCCGGCATCGAACGCCGCCATTTCGCCGCCGAGGGCGAGACGACCTCCGATCTCGCCACCCGCGCCGCGCAGGCCGCGCTGGCCGATGCAGGGCTGGAGCCGTCGGATCTCGACGCGCTGATCGTCGCCACCTCGACCCCCGATCTCACCTTCCCCTCCGCCGCCACCATGGTGCAGGCGCGGCTGGGCATGGAAACCGGCTTTGCCTTCGACGTGCAGGCGGTCTGCGCCGGTTTCGTCTTTGCGCTGGCCAATGCCAACGCGCTGATCGTCTCGGGTGCTGCCAAGCGCATCATGGTGATCGGCGCCGAAACCTTCTCGCGCATCATGGACTGGACCGATCGCGGCACCTGCGTGCTCTTCGGCGACGGCGCCGGCGCGCTGATCCTGGAGGCCGGCGAGGGTGACGGCAGCAAGGATGATCGTGGCGTGCTCTCGGTCGATCTGCATTCCGACGGGCGCTACCGTGAGCTGCTCTATGTCGATGGCGGGGTGAGCACCAACTCCATCGGCTACCTGCGCATGGAGGGCAAGGAGGTGTTCCGCCACGCGGTCGCCAAGCTCGCCGCCACCGCCGAGACGGCGATGGAAAAGGCCGGGGTCGAGCCGTCCGAGATCGACTGGATCGTGCCGCATCAGGCCAATATCCGCATCATCGCCGGTACAGCGAAAAAGCTCGGCCTGCCGATGAGCCGGGTCGTCGTGACGGTTCAGGATCACGGCAACACCTCCGCCGCGTCGATTCCCCTCGCACTGTCGGTGGGCAAGGCGCAGGGCGATATCAAGCCCGGCGATCTCGTCGTGACCGAGGCGATTGGCGGCGGTCTGGCCTGGGGCTCGGTACTGCTGCGCTGGTAATCCCTGCAAAGGCGTGTTTTCACGCTCTGAATACGCTGTCGCAAGTGCTTGATATTGACTCGGAAAATTCCCCGGGCCTATGCTGCCTGCAAACCGGGAGGGACGGGTATGAGCGAAAAGACTCTGACGCGTATGGATCTGAGCGAAGCGGTGTTCCGCGAAGTCGGCCTGTCGCGCAATGAAAGCGCGGAGCTGGTCGAGGCGGTGCTTCAGCACATGTCCGACGCGCTGGTGAGCGGCGAACAGGTCAAGATCTCGTCGTTCGGCACCTTCTCGGTGCGCGACAAGGCGGCGCGCGTGGGGCGCAACCCCAAGACCGGCGAAGAGGTGCCGATCCAGCCGCGCCGCGTGCTGACCTTCCGGCCTTCGCATCTGATGAAAGAGCGCGTTGCCGCGGGCAACAAGGGATAAGAAACCATGAGCAAGTCCCGCGATGCCTTCCGCACCATCAGCGAGGTGGCGGAGCTGCTGGACACGCCCGCCCATGTGCTGCGGTTCTGGGAAAGCAAGTTCACCCAGGTGAAACCGGTCAAGCGCGCCGGCGGGCGGCGCTATTACCGGCCCGGCGATATCGCCCTGCTTTCCGGCATCAAGAAGCTGCTGCATGACGACGGCATGACCATCAAGGGCGTGCAGAAAGTGCTGCGCGAGAAGGGCGTGAAACACGTCTCCATGCTGGCGCCGCTGCCGCTGGAAGACGATGAGGAGATGGCCGAGCTGGTCGAGGACGCGCCCTATACCGAGGCTGAGCCGGAAACCGGCACCGTTCTGCCCTTCGCCCCGGTCGAACCCGCCGCGCCGCCCCTTGCGGAGCCGGCGCCCGTAGAGATGTCGGGCGAGGTCACTTCGGAACTGGAGACCCTCGCCAGCGACGCGCCCGCGGACACGGTCGAGGCTCTGACAGATCCCCTGCCCGCCGAGGACGATGCGGCCGTTCCGGAAGGCTCCCCGGAAGAGACGCCCGCAGCGGTTCAGCCGCCCGAGCCCGAAACGGCTCCGCAGGTGCCCCAAGACGACCTTGCCGATGAGGGCTCGCAAGAGACCGAAGAGGACGCGCGCGACCAGGCCGAACTCTTTACCGCCGACGTCCCGGCGGAACCGGTGCTGGAAGACGCCGGCGCCGATCTGCCCGATTTTCTCAGCCACTCGCTGGAGGAGCGCGCCGACGCGCCGGAGGCCGAACCGGCCACCGCGCCGGAAAACATCGTGGCAGACGAATCGCCCGCCTCGACCGAGCCCGAAGCGCCAATCGCCGAGCCGGAGCCCGAGCTCATCGCGGCACCGGAAGCCCCGCCCATGGCGGAGGACCCCGCCGAAGAGGCAACATCCGCATCGTCTCCCCCCACTATCCCGGACCTTCCGCGCCTCGAAGATTTGCCACCGCCACCGCCGGGCATTCTGACCCACCTGGCGCGGATCGAACGGTTCAGCCCGGAACAGGCGCGCGCGCTGGTACCGCACATGGCCGCGCTGCGCGAGTTGGTCGCGAACCATGCGCGCCGTCCGCGCCGTTAACCGGCCTGCCGCCCGATTTTCGTGCAAATGGGGGTTGCCCCCGCCGGTAAAAACGGTATGACACAGGTCCATCAAGTCGGGCTATGGCGCAGCCTGGTAGCGCGTCCGTCTGGGGGACGGAAGGTCGCAGGTTCGAGTCCTGCTAGCCCGACCAAATTTCCCCTAACCTGTTGAATGCAAACGCATGCCCGCGCGGCATGCGGCGCGGCGACCTGCGGCGGGCGTTTTTCCCCTCCCCATCGGCGCACGCGCTTGCTAAGGACGTCCGAAGCAGAGGAGCAAGGCATGACAGGGGTGCTCGCAAGCCAGCAAATCGCGGCGATGATCGCATCGGGGGCCATTCTGCCCGGCGCCGATCTCGCGCCCGGCCAGATCCAGCCCGCCAGCCTCGACCTGCGGCTCGGCACCGAGGCGATCCGAGTACGCGCCTCGTTTCTCGCCGGCGCCGGGCGCCGCGTCGCCGACCGGCTCGACGAGTTCGAGATGCATCGCGTCGATCTCACCCAAGGGGCTGTTCTGGAAAAGGGCTGTGTCTATGTGGTGCCGCTGCTGGAGCGGCTCGCCCTGCCCGATGACCTGACCGCGGTCGCCAATGCCAAGAGCTCCACCGGCCGGCTCGACCTGCTGACCCGTACCATCACCGATGGCGGCACCGAGTTCGACCGGGTGCCACGCGGCTATGACGGGCCGCTCTATGCCGAGATCTGCCCGCGCAGCTTTTCGGTACTGGCGCGCACCGGCATGCGGCTGAACCAGATCCGCTTTCGCCGCGGCCAGTCGGTGCTGAGCGATGCCGAGCTGAGCGCGCTGCACGAGGCGGAAACGCTGGTCAATGGGGGGCCGGCGGTGATTGGCGAGGGCCTTGGCTTTTCGGTCGATCTGAAACCGGATGCGGGCATGCTGGTCGGCTGGCGCGCCAAGCCGCATACCGGGCTGATCGACCTCGACAAGATCGGACATTACGACCCGGCGGAATTCTGGGATCCGCTGCACAGCGACAAGGGCCGGCTGATCCTCGACCCGGACGCGTTCTATATTCTGGTGAGCCGCGAGGCGGTGCATATCCCGCCGGCTTACGCCGCCGAGATGGCGCCCTATCTCGCCATGGTGGGGGAATTCCGGGTGCATTACGCCGGGTTCTTCGATCCAGGCTTCGGCCATGCGGGCGCCGGCGGCACCGGCTCGCGCGGCGTGCTGGAGGTGCGCTGCCACGAGGCGCCTTTCGTACTGGAACATGGCCAGATCGTCGGGCGGCTGGTCTATGAGCGCATGGATGAAGCCCCCGAGCAGCTCTATGGCGCTGGGATTGCCTCGAACTATCAGGGCCAGGGGCTCAAACTCTCCAAGCATTTCCGAGGCTGAGGCGCCGCCCGCGCAGAGGGTCGATCAAGGCCCTGCATGCGTCCAACGGGTCCGACAACCTGACGCTCAGGGATTGAAGCGCACCGCTCTGCCGCGTCTTGCAGCGGGCCACTCAGGCGGCGACCTTCAGAACCACGCGATTGCAGCCCGCCCGCTCCGCTTCGCGCAGCGCGGCTTCGGCGCGGGCCGCCGCCGGCGACAGCGAGAGATCGCCGCGACGGGCACGCACCGCGCCGGCGGAAAGGGTAAAGGCCGGGAGCTGCTCAGCGCCCTGCCCGGTGAGCCCTGTGCCGAGCTTGCGCAAGGCCTCGGCCCGCGCCTCGAGCGCGTCCTGGTCGAGCCCATGGGTCAGCGCCAGCAGCGTGCCGTCGTCGCGGCGCACCAGCACCTCGCCCGGCCCGAGCGTGCCAGCCACCCGTGCACTCAGCAGATCGAGGATACGCGCGCTCGTGTCCTCGCCATGGCGCTCGTTCAGCCGGTCGCAATGGTCGATACCGAGCATGATCAGCCCAACCGGCCCGATCTGCCCGAAAGCGCGCATATAGATCGCGGCCATGGCCGTCGATTGCAGCCCGCTTGGCGGGTCTAGTCGCAGCGCCGCTGCAAGATCGCGCGCATCCTCGCGCCGACGCTGGCTGCGCGCCTCGGCCTTCATCCCGAGATACAGCATCACCCCCAGCGCCCAGACAGCCATCGCCATCAGCAGGACCATCAGCGCTGCGGAGCGGTAGGGCAAAGCCACCGCCTTCATGATCAGCGCCTCGCCCATCAGCCAACCGACCCAGAGCAGCACCGTCATGCGGGTTGCTCGGCCCACCGGAGATGAGCTGACCAGAGGGCGCAGCAGCGGGCGGCGCACGAACCGCGCCATGCCCGCCATACCGAGCGCCAGCAGCATCGCGCTGGTGGGCAACGACATCGCGCCGAAAAAGCCCTCATGGCCGTTGAGATACCCGAACAGCGCCACGAATGGCGGCGCCAGCGCCAGCAGCGCCAGACCGAAGGACGCGGTTTGCAGCCGCCCGAAGCTCAGATGCGCCAGCGCGAGCAGGACGAAACCGACAGCGGTATTCAACCCCATCTCGCCGGCACCGAGTGTGAGCCCGCGCAGATGAAGGTAGCGCGCGGCGATACAGACCACGATCACCATCGCCCAGATCGCCATTTCGGCACGCCCCGGCAGTCCGAGCGGGCGTTGCAGCAGCACCGCCCCAAAACTCAGAAGCGCCGCGACGACGGTCGGGATGGAAAACACCGCCTGACCGACCGGCGCATAGAAATGCGGAATGGCATAGACATGCCCCTCGATCGCGATGACGCAGAGCAGCGCCACAAGGCTGAGACACGCGCCCCGGATCCAGACCATGCCGCGCAGCGACGGCGACCGGCGATGGTGGAGACCACCCATTGTCAGACCAGTTGACCGCTGGATTTGTGCCGGCATGAGACGCTCCCTCCATTCTTCGGATGCGACCGTGACGGTACGCATCAGAGGGTCAGCCTACGCGCGGAGCGTTGATTCTTCGTTAAGGTTCGGCGGGCTCAGAACCGGCCCATGCGGCGCGCCAGCCGCGCCGCCTGCCGTGCGCGGCGCATGGAACCACGCGCGTTTCCCGTGCCCCCTTGTGCACCGTCGCGAGGGGTCTGGGTGCGCCCGAGCGTCTTGTTCAGGCCCGCGTTCACGCGGCGACCGACCAATCGGCGCATCACCATGCGCAGCACCATATTGATGATCTGATTGCCGTGCATCCGTCGCGCTCCTTTTGCCTGCGCTCCGACAGAATAGCGCAAATTGCGAAGATTTCAGGGCCGTCGCGCGGTCAATCCTCGAAGAGTTCGCTTTGCCCGGGCGCCTCGTCCTCGTCGCCGGCCTCGCTCTCGCCGGCGAGCGGCACCGCGCCGGGCGGCGGGCGGTTATCAAGCAGCCCCGCCGCGCGCAGCTCCTTGAGCCCGGGCAGGTCGCGGGCATTCTCCAGCCCGAAATGATCGAGGAAATCCTGCGTCACCACGAAGGTCACCGGGCGGCCCGGGGTCATCTTGCGGCGCCCGAAGCGGATCCACTCCATTTCGAGCAGCTGATCCACCGTGCCGCGCGACACCGAGACGCCGCGCACCTCTTCGATCTCGGCGCGGGTGACCGGCTGGTGATAGGCGATGATCGCCAGGGTTTCGATCGCGGCACGGCTGAGCTTGCGGGTCTCAACCGTTTCTTTCTGCATGAGAAATCCCAGATCCGGCGCGGTGCGGATCGCCCAGGCATCGCCCACGCGCACCACCCGCACGCCGCGCCCGTCGTAGCGCTTGCGCAGATAGACCAGCGCCTCCGCCGGGTCGCAGCCATGCGGCATGCGCGCCTCGAGCTCGCGCACCGTCACCGGCTCGGCGGAGGCGAAGAGGATCGCCTCGACCATGCGCTCCTGCTCGGCGATGGGCGGCGCCTCGAACAGCGTCTCGCGCGGCGCCTCTGCCTCTGCGACGGTGCCGGTTTCCGGCGCCTCGGGGGCGGTGTCTTCGGCGTCAGTCATGCGGTGTCTCCCGTTTGCGCAGCTGGATCGGCGCGAAGGTTTCAGACTGCCGTATCTCGGCATGGCCCTCCTTCACCAGCTCCAGCGAGGCGGCGAAGGTCGCCGCCGTGGCCGAGCGCCATTTCACCGGATCGCCGTCCCAGCCCTCGGGCAGCCAGGAGGCGATATCCGTCCATTGCCCGGCAAAGCCCAGCAGCCCGCGCATGCGGTCGAGCGCCTGTTCCATGGTGTAGACGCTGTCGCGGTCCATCACGAAGGGGCGGAACTCGTCGCGGGTGCGGATGCGGGCATAGCCCTGCATGAGATCCAGCAGCGTGGCGGTGTACTGGACCTTGCGCACGCGCTCCATGCCCTCGGGCAGACCGCGTGCAAAGAAGTCGCGCCCCAGCCGGTCGCGCGCCATGAGTCGCGCCGCGACATCGCGCATTGCCTGAAGCCGTTCGAGCTGAAAGGCCAGATGCGCGGCCAGTTCCTCGCCCGAAGGGCCCTCTTCGGTGGGATCGGGCGGCAGCAGCAGGCGCGATTTCAGGAAGGCGAGCCAGGCGGCCATGACGAGGTAATCGGCGGCGAGCTCGATGCGCAGCGCCTTGGCCTTGTCCACGAAGGCGAGATATTGCCGCGCCAGTTGCAGCACCGAGATCTTGCGCAGATCGACCTTTTGCGTGCGCGAGAGCGTCAGCAGCAGATCGAGCGGCCCCTCGAACCCGTCCACATCGACGATGAGCGCCTCGGCGGCAAGGCGCTCGGCGACGCTGAGCGTCTGCACATTGCTCTCGACCTCGTCGTTCATTCAGGCACGCTCCGGCAGAAGCGCCTCACGTTCCGCGCTGAGCGCGGCGATGTCAAGCTCGGGCGCCGGTCTGCGGGCCGCCAGCGCCGCCTCGGCGCGGGCCTGTGCCGCCTCGCTCATCTCGCCGGCGCCGGCCATGAGCGGCGCCATCTCGGTCATCTCGCCATTGCAGTGCAGCACGCAATCGCAGCCCGCCGCCAGCGCGGCAGCGCCGCGTTCGGCAACACTGCCCGAGAGCGCCTGCATCGAGATATCGTCGGTCATCAGGAACCCGGCAAAGCCGATCTCTTCGCGGATGAGCGCGATCATTGCCCGGTCGATGGTGGCCGGACGGGTGTTGAGCCCCTCGAAGACCAGATGCGCGGTCATGCCGAGCGGCAGGTCGTGGAACGGGCGGAAGGCGGCGAAATCCACCGCGTCGAGCTCCGCGCGCGGGGCGGAAATGCGCGGCAGGTCGAGATGGCTGTCGAGCCGCGCGAGACCGTGGCCCGGCAGGTGCTTGATCACCGGCAGAACACCGCCCTGAAGATGCGCCTCGGCGACGGCGCGGCCGATCTCGGCGACGCGCTCCGGCGTCTCGCCATAGCAGCGGTTGCGCAGGAAGGCGTGGGTTTCGGGCCGGGCGACGTCGAGCATCGGGGCGCAATTGCCGTCGATGCCGAGGGCGCGCAGTTCGGCGGCGATGATGGCGTAGCGCAGGAACATGGCGCGGGGCGCATGGGCGCCAAAGCGCGCGGCATCGTCGAGCGGCGGCAGCCAGTCGGTTGCCAGCGGCGGGCGCAGACGCTGTACCCGGCCGCCCTCCTGGTCGATGAAGACCGGCGCGTCACGCCCCACACTATCGCGCAGATCGGCGGTCAGCGCGCGGATCTGATCGGCCGTGTCGAGATTGCGCGCGAAGAGGATGAAGCCGAACGGGTTGGAATCACGGAAAAACCGGCGCTCCTCGCCGGACAGTTGACGCCCCAAAGGCGCGAGGATCGCCGCCCCGAACCGCCCGCTCACCGCGTGGTCACCGGGATGCAGTCGGCATTCTCGGCGACAAAGGCGGCGCAGAATCGGCGGGCATCGGAGAGATCGGCGAAGCCATGGGCGCGCAGGCGGTAGAAGACCCGGCCACCGGAGCTGGCGCGCTCGATCACCCGGTCCTTGCCTTCCATGAACTCGCCGAAGCGCGCGGAGAAGCGCTGCCATTCCTTGCGGGCGGTTTCCGGGCTGTCATAGGCGCCGAGCTGCGCCAGGCGGGTGCCGGCAGGCAGGCTGGACGGGTCGATCTCGGTCGGGCCGGCCTGCGCCTCGAGCGCAGCCGCGAGCATCGCCTCGGGGGCGGGATTGGTGGAGAGCGAGGCCGGGCGCTGATGCGGGCGCAGCGAGCGCACGAGCGCGCCCGCCGGAGCCGGGGTGGCGGCCTCTTCGGTCTCTTGCGAGCCCTCATCGGCGGCGTCGCCAAGCGCGGTCTCAACCTCGGCATCGGCGCCGGGTTCGAGCTCGGCATCGGCGCCGGGTTCGAGCTCGGAGAGCGGCTCGGCACCGGCGGCAATCTGATCGGCGAGCGAGCTGATGAGCCCGGCGGTGTCACCGGGCGAACCCTCGGCACCCGGCTCGGCCAGCGCGGTCTCGTCCTGCGGCGCGATCACCGCAGGCGCGATCTTGTCGGAGGGTTTGCGGACCGAGGCCGGCAGCGCCGCCACCGGCACATCCTCGTCGGACAGCCCGGCCTGCTCGGGCGCCAGCAGCAGCCGGTCGGGCACGGGCGCCGCCGTGCCATTGCCCGCCACCTCGTTCACCGCCAGCCCCTGGTGATCGGCCAGCGTGCCGCCGGGATCCTCGGGCGCGATGCGCATCGGGCCTTCCATCGCCTGCACCACCGGAATGCCGGTGACATCGCGCACCAGCAGCTTGTAGCCCCAGACGCCAACGCCGATCACCAGCGCAAGCGATACCGCCGCGCCGGCCCAGTTGGCGATATTTGCGACCTTTGCCCCCGCCGGCGCCTGCGTCTCCGCAGGACCGTCATAGGTGAAATCTGCCATATTTGCCTCGCTGCCCCGCGCCGGATTCCCCGTCACGCGGTGTCTGCTCTGCCCGTTCTTCCCCGGGGCGGCGCGGCGTTTGGGCTCAGCGCATTTCTTCCGCCGGGGTTACGCCCAAGATACCAAGGCCGGCGGAAATGACAACCGCGACGGACCGCGCCAGCGCGATTTTGCTCTGGCTGGTGGCGGCATCGTCCTGAAGGAAGCGCAGCGCCGGCTCGTCATGGCCCTTGTTCCACAGCGCATGCAGATCCGAGGCCAGTTCGTTGAGCCAGATCGCCACCTTGTGCGGCTCGTGCCCCTTGGCGGCGATCTCGACCAGGCGCGGCCATTCGGAGAGCTTTTTCATCAGCCCGAGCTCGGCCTCGTGATCCAGCACCGCCAGATCCGCCTGCACCAGCGCCCCGTCGGAGACGTCGATCCCCGCCTCGGTGGCCTTGCGGATCACCGAACAGACGCGGGCATGGGCGTATTGCACGTAAAAGACCGGGTTTTCCTTGGACTGCTCCACCGCCTTGGCGAAATCGAAATCGAGCGGCGCGTCGTTCTTGCGCATCAGCATGACGAAGCGGGTCACGTCGGGGCCGACCTCATCGACCACGTCGCGCAGGGTGACAAAGGTCCCTGCCCGTTTCGACATCTTGAAGGGCTCGCCGTTCTTGAAGAGCTTCACCAGCTGGATGAGCTTGATATCGAGCGGCACCCTGCCCTCGGAGAGCGCCGAGACCGCCGCCTTCATCCGCTTGACATAGCCGCCGTGATCGGCGCCGAACACGTCGATGAGCTGGTTGTAGCCGCGGCTCACCTTGTCATAGTGATAGGCGATGTCGGGGGCGAAATAGGTCCAGCTGCCATCGGATTTCTTGATCGGCCGGTCCACATCGTCGCCATGCTCGGTGGATTTGAACAGGGTCTGCTCGCGCGGCTCCCAATCCTCGGGGGTCTTGCCCTTGGGCGGCTCCAGCACGCCGCGATAGATCAGCCCTTTGTCGTTCAGGCTGTCGATCGCCGCCTCGATCCGACCGGTGCCGTAGAGCGATTTCTCCGAGAAGAACCGGTCCATCTTCACGCCGAGCTGCGCCAGATCCTCGCGGATCAGCGCCATCATCTCCTCGGTGGCAAAGTTGCGGATCTCTTCGAGCCAGACCTGCTCGCCCTTGCCGACATATTTGTCGCCGACCTGCTCTTTCAGCTTTTCGCCCACCGGGATGAGGTAATCGCCCGGATAGGTGCCGTCGGCAAATTCCACCTCATGGCCCTGCGCTTCGAGATAGCGCAGATAGACCGAGCGGGCGAGCACATCGACCTGCGCGCCGCCATCGTTGATGTAATATTCCCGCGTCACGTCGAAGCCCGCGAAATCCAGCAGGCTGGCCAGCGCGTCGCCGAAAACCGCGCCGCGGGTATGGCCCACATGCAGCGGGCCGGTGGGGTTGGCGGAGACATATTCGACGTTGATCTTCTCGCCCTGCCCCATATGCGAGCGCCCGAAAGCCGTGCCGTCCGTCAGGATCGCCTGGGGAAGCTGTTGCCAGAGCGACGGCGCCAGACGCAGGTTGAGAAAGCCCGGCCCCGCGACCTCGGCGCTGACGATGCGCGCGTCGGCGCCGATCTTGGCGGCCAGCGCCTCGGCGATGTCGCGCGGTTTCTGCTTTGCGGGCTTGGCCAGCACCATCGCGGCATTGGTCGCCATGTCGCCATGCAGCGGGTCGCGCGGAGGTTCCACCGTCACGGGGGCGGTGTTGAGGTCGACGGGCAGTGCACCCTCGGCCTGCAACGCCTCGATCGCCTGTAGCACAAGCGCGCGAATGTCGGTGAAGAGGTTCATCGGTCGTGTCTCCATACGGTCGGCGATCCCTCTACCACTTTGGCGGTTGGGGTCAAATGCCCCGGCGGCGGCCCTGACGAAAAGAGCGGACCGCGCGGGCCCGCTCTGCTCGTGTTTGGTGGCTGGCCGCCGGGCGACCGCCGGTCAGGCGTTGGTGAGGATCTCGACATACTCGTTGCGGATCGGGTCGAAGAACGGTGTCGAGGCCTGCCACCACCACATATTGCCCAGCACCTCCTCGGTATAGACCTCGTTGAACTGGCGCTTGAACTCGTCGCTGGCGTAATCGGCGGCGCCGACCACGGCGGAATTGTAGCCGGTGTTGTTGGCGAACATGCCACCGGTCTCCGGCTTCAGCATGAAGTTGATGAAGGCCACCGCCTGCTCCGGGTTCGGCGCGTCGCGCAGGATGCCCATCGTGTCCATCCAGGTGATGATGCCTTCCTTGGGCGCACGATAGACGTAATCGGGGTTTTCGCGGTTGAGCAGCAGGCCGGTGGTGTCCCAGGTCTGGCCGATGACGCAGCCGGCATCCTTGAAGGCAGCGGTCGCCTCGGTGGCGTTGTTCCAGAAGGCGCCGATATTTTCCTTATGCGCCAGGATCCACTGGGTGATGGCGCCCCAGACACGGCGGGCGTCGTCCTCGGATTTGTAGACGTCGAGCATGCGGTTCGAGGGCACCTCGCCGGTGGCGTCGAGATAGAGCCCCGCGCCCATGATCACCGATTTCTGGCGGAAGGCGGCGGCGCCCCGGGCGGCTTCTTGGGTAAAGAGATCGCCGAAGGAGAGATCGGCATCCGCGATCGGCAGCGCGGCGCGGTTCAGCGTGAGGCCCTCGGTGCCCCAGTCATGCGGCAGCAGGATCTGCTTGCCGGCATGAGTGGCGCCGAGCGCAACGCTGTCGCGCAGGAAGCTCGGGTAGATCGCGTCCATGTTCACGGTCTCGGGGACGGGCGCGAAATAGCTGTCGCCATTCTCGTCGAGATAGTTCACCGCCGTGTCGATGGAGGGGAAGACCACGTCGAAATCGCCGCCATTGGAGGCGCGCACGATGGATTGCGCCTCGTCGTTCGAGCCAAAGGTGGTGAGATCCAGCGTGATGCCGGTCTCGGCCTCGAAGGCCTCGGCGATGTTCGGCTGAACGTAATCCTGCCAGGCCAGAACCTTGACGCTGCCCGACGCGGCCAGCGCGTCATGGGCGCGCAGGATGGCGGGCGCGGCCACGGCGGTGGCGGTCAGCTGCATGGCGGTACGGCGGGTGAGCTTCATGGTCGTATCCCTTCGGAGAGTCCGGATGTGTCAGAAAAAATGACTGACCGCCGGGTAAAGGGAGATGGACTCAGCTTGATGACGGTTCGGTTACAGCTTCATGACGCCCCTCCTATGCCGCGCGACCGGGTGCGGCGCGCGGCGCCGGCCCGCCCTGCCCGCCCGCCGGCTGACCGATATCGAACCGCGCCACCAGCTCCGAGAGCGCGCCGGCATCGCTGCGCAGCATATGGGCGGCGGCGGTGGACTGCTCGACCATGGCGGCGTTCTGCTGCGTCACCCGGTCGAGATTGCCGACACCGACATTGATCTCGTTGAGCCCCTGCGCCTGATCGGTGGAGACGCTGGCGATGCCGCTGACCAGATCGGAGATCTGCCCGACCTGATGCACCACATCCCCCAGCGCCTCGCCCGCGCGCTCGACAAGCTGCACGCCGTCCTTGACCTGATCCGCCGAGCCGCTGATCAGCGTCTTGATCTGCTGCGCCGCGTCCGAGCTGCGCTGCGCCAGCGCCCGCACCTCGGAGGCGACCACCGCGAAGCCGCGCCCGCTCTCGCCGGCGCGCGCCGCCTCGACCCCGGCATTCAGCGCCAGCAGATTGGTCTGGAAGGCGATGTCGTCGATCACCCCGATGATCTGGCCGATCTGGTCGGAGCTTTGCGCGATGCCCGCCATGGCAGAGACCGCCGAGCGCATGATCTCGCCATTCTCGTCGGCCATGCGGGCGGCGCCGCGCACGTTTTCCTCGACCTCCTTGGTGGTGCGGGCGGCGTCGCGCACGCTGCCCAGAAGCTGCTCGAGCGCCGCCGCCGTCTGCTCCAGCGTGGCGGCCTGGGTCTCGGTGCGATGCGACAGGTCGTCAGAGCCGCTCGCGATCTCCTCGGCGTTGCTGTGAATGTTCTGAGCGCTCACCCGCACTTCGTTGATCGCGTCGCGCAGGCTGTCGACGGCGCGGTTGAAATTCTCGCGCAAAGCCTCGTATTCGCTGGGAAACCGCTCCTGGATGCCCTCGGCGAGACCGCCATCGGCGAGCCGGTCGAGCGCCTCTGTCAGGTGGCGCACGACACGGTCCTGCGCCGCATGCGCCTCCATGCGCGCCTCCTCCGCCGCGCGGCCCTGCGCCAGCGTGGCGGCGAGATCGCTGAGATGGCGGGCGATCTCGCCGAACTCGTCCGAGCGCTCGCACTGGTCGACCGCGCTGTCGTAATCGCCGCGCGCCACCCGCGCCATGGCGGCGTCGAGCCCGCCAAGCGGGCGTGCGATGATCCGGCGCAGCAGGAAGACGGTGAGCGCCATCATGACGACGAAGACCGCCAGCGCGGTCATCTGGATCTCGCGCTTGTCGCCGGCGGCGCTGGCCAGCACCGCCTGATCGGTCCAGATCATTGCCACCGCGCCGGCGGGATCCGCGCGTCCCGGCACCAGGATCGGCGCCGCGACCCAGAGCCCGTCCTGCGCGCTCTGCACCGAGGCTTCCGCGACCGCACGCGCCGCCAGCGCCGCGAGCGCGGCACGATCGCCGGCGGCCACGCCCGCATCGGCAAGCACTGTGCCGTCCGCCTGCACCACAGCCCCGCCAAGCGCATCCGCGCCGCCACTCTGCAAGGCGAGCGACAACTGCTCGCTGAGCTTGCCCTCGTCCTTGAAGCGCAGCGGCTGCACCATGGCACCGGCCTGGCTTTCGACGGTCTTGTGCGCCATGGAGACGACCCCGTCGCGCGCGATGCGCATGGTCAGGTGCCAGGATTGCCAGGCCATGACCGAGGCCACGGCAATGGTCGTCACCGCCAGCAGCAGCGCCGCGCGGACGAACACCGAATGGAAAAGGCTGCGCAGCCGCGCGCCGAATGCGGCGAGTTGCATGAAATCGGACCTCCCGGCCAGGTTGGATCAGCAGGGTTACATCAGCAGATCGGCATTCACGCCCACGGTCATCGCCCCGATGGGCGCGCCCGTCTCGGGATCGCTGAGGGTGAGCGAGATCTGCGCCTGATAGCTCTGGCTCGATTCGTCGAACTCCACCTCGCCGTAGTGCACCGCGCCGGCGCCCTGCCCGTAAGTCTCGGTGAATTTCGCCTCGTCGCCCTGCCAGTAATCCGAGGTGATCGCCGAGGCCGCCACATTGAGCCCCTGCGCATCCATCACGAAGATCTCGGTGATGGCGCCCTGGGCCGCATCCACATGGCCGCGCAGCACCGCTGCCAGATCGCTTTCGACCACGGCGGCGATCGTCGGCGTGGCAGAGGCGCCGATTTCCGCCTGCCAGGCGCTGTCCAGCGCCTCGATCCGCGCGGCATCATACCCGGCCGTCTGAACATTCTGCGCCTCGATGGCCGCGATCAGCGCCGGATCGCTGGCCCAGGGCTGAATGCCGCTTTGCAGAAAAGCCTCCATCGCCGTGCGGGCATCGACGGCAAAGGCCGGCGCGGCGGACACGGCCAGCAGGGCCGCGCAGATAAACGTCTTCATTCACTCCTCCTTCGGAACACCCCCGATCCGGAGGCACGCCCCTTCTCTCTAGAGGGCAAATCCTCACGGCAGGTTAAGACGCGGCCGCATTGCCCGAACCGCGCAGATTCAGGCATCACAGGCCGGGAAAGCGCTATTATAGGTCTGGCCTTTTGCCCCGTACCCGGCTAGGCGGTCGCGCAACACTTCCCGAAAGGCTGGACAATGGACCTGCGCAATATTGCGATCATCGCCCACGTGGACCACGGCAAGACCACGCTCGTCGACGAACTGCTGAAACAGTCGGGCGTCTTCCGCGAGAACCAGGCCGTGGCCGAGCGCGCCATGGACAGCAACGATCTGGAGCGCGAGCGCGGCATCACCATCTTTGCCAAGCCGACCTCGGTCGAGTGGAAAGGCACGCGGATCAATATCGTCGACACCCCCGGCCACGCCGATTTCGGCGGCGAGGTGGAGCGGATCCTGAGCATGGTCGATGGCGTGGTGCTGCTGGTGGACGCCGCCGAAGGCCCGATGCCGCAGACCAAATTCGTGACCTCCAAGGCGCTGGCGCTGGGGCTGCGCCCGATCGTGGTGCTGAACAAGGTCGACAAACCCGATGCCGAGCCCGACCGCGCGCTGGATGAGTGTTTCGACCTCTTCGCCTCGCTCGACGCCGACGAGGACCAGCTCGATTTCCCGCATATGTATGCCTCGGGCCGCAACGGCTGGGCCGATGCCGAGCTCGACGGGCCGCGCAAGGATCTCTCGGCGCTGTTCAACCTGATCGTGAACCACGTCCCCGCCCCCAAGCAGATCAAGCATCAGGACGAGGATTTCCGGATGCTCGCCACGACGCTGGGCTCGGACCCGTTCGTGGGCCGTCTGCTCACCGGCCGGATCGAGACCGGCCGCGTCAAGGTCGGCCAGACGGTGCAGGCGATCAGCCGCATCGGCCAGAAGATCGAACAGTTCCGCATCACCCGCGTGCAGGCCTTCCGCGGCCTTGGCCAGGCGGATCTCGAAGAGGGTCTGGCGGGCGATATCGTCTCCATCGCCGGCATGTCCAAGGCCACCGTGGCCGACACGATCTGTGCGCTGGCGGTGGACGAGCCGCTCGACGCCCAGCCCATCGACCCGCCGACCATCACCGTGACCTTCGGCATCAATGACAGCCCGCTGGCGGGCCGCGACGGCAAGAAGGTGCAGTCGCGCGTCATCCGCGAGCGGCTGATGAAAGAGGCCGAGGGCAATGTCGCGATCAAGATCGCCGACACGCCCGGCGGCGAGGCGTTCGAGGTCTCGGGGCGCGGCGAACTCCAGATGGGTGTGCTGATCGAGAACATGCGCCGCGAGGGGTTCGAGCTGTCGATCTCGCGCCCGCAGGTGATCATGAAGGAAGAGAACGGCGTCACCATGGAGCCGGTCGAAGAGGCCACCATCGACGTCGATGACGAATATTCCGGCGCGGTGATCGAAAAGCTCACCGGCACCCGCAAGGGCGAGCTGGTCGAGATGCGCCCGGCGGGCGCGGGCAAGACGCGGATCATCGCGCATGTGCCCTCGCGCGGGCTCATCGGCTATCACGGCGAGTTCCTGACCGACACCCGCGGCACCGGTGTGCTGAACCGGGTGTTCCACGGCTGGACCGAGCACAAGGGCCCGATCCCGGGCCGCCGCGCCGGCGTGCTGATCTCGATGGAGAACGGCGAGGCGGTGGCCTATGCGCTTTGGAACCTCGAAGATCGCGGCAAGATGTTCATCGGTGCGCAGGCGCCGGTCTACACCGGCATGATCATCGGCGAGCATTCGCGCGACAACGATCTGGAAGTGAACCCGCTGAAAGGCAAGAAGCTGACCAACGTGCGCGCCTCGGGCACGGATGAGGCGGTGCGCCTGACCACGCCGGTGACGCTGTCGCTGGAAGAGGCCATCGCCTATATCAACGACGACGAGCTCGTCGAGGTGACGCCCAACGCGATCCGCCTGCGCAAGCGCTATCTCGATCCGCATGAGCGCAAGCGGATGGCGAAATCGGCGCAGTAAGGCGGCGCGAAATTCGCAGGGAACGGTGGGCAGAATTGCCCACCCTACAAGAGGCATATATGCGCGAGCCGCGCCATCGCCGGCCCGGGGGTTGGCGATCTGACCGACGAACCTCTTACTTTATCCCTGCCAGATCCGAAGGATCTCGACACTTTGCGCGATCGTCACCAAATCGCCAGCCAGACGGACGGGCCGGCGATGGCGCGGCGCCCTTCGGGCTTGTCCCGCGCCAGAGCGCTGCTCGACCGTAGGGTGGGCAATTCTGCCCACCGTTCCGCGAGCGCCACGAAGCGCTCTCACTCAAGCACCAAGTGAACCCGCCGGTTCTGGCGGCCCTTGTTCTCGATCTTGCCGAGACGGATACGTCCGATTTCGCCCGTCCTTGCCACATGGGTGCCCCCGCAAGGTTGCAGATCGACCTGATCGCGCCCGCTGCCGATGCGTACCAGCCGCACGCTCCCCTTACCGCGCGGCGGCTGCACCGTCATCGTCTTGACCAGACCGGGGTTGGCGTCGAGCACCGCTTCCTCGACCCAATCCGCGCTCACCACCAGATCTCGGTCCACCAGATCGTTGAGCGCCGCCTCGATGGCGTCGCGGTCTTCGGGCGGTTCCGGCATGGCGAAATCGAGCCGTCCGCTGCCCGCCGAGACCGCGCCGCCGGTCACCGGCAGCGGGATCACCACCGAGAGCAGATGCAGCGCGGTGTGCACCCGCATATGCTTGTAGCGCCGGTCCCAGTCGATGCGCTGCGCGACCGGCGTGCCTACCGGCGGCAGGGGCACCGGCTCGGCGGGCACAAGCACCACCGCGCCGTCCTCGCCGGGCACCGCCGTGGCGATGGAGAGCGTGCCGCCCGACCAGTCGAGGCGCCCGCTATCGCCCGGCTGGCCGCCGCCCTTGGGGTAGAAGACCGTAGCATCCAGCACCAGCCCGCCCTCCGGCGTCTGTGCCGCCACCACGCCCTGCGCGTCGCGCAGATAGGCGTCGTCTCGAAACAGCGCTTCGGTCACCGCCCGTCTCCTCCCTCTCCGGTCGGCGATCCACCCGGGTCGTCATCGCCCGCGCGACCTGTGGGCATTGCCTCCGAGCGGCTGCTCAACTGCGCCTCCGTGCGGGCGCGGGCCGCCTCGTCCTGCGGTGCCGTATCGGTCTTGTCGGCGGCGAGCTTGGGAGCCTTGCCACCATCGCGGTCGAACAGCACCTCGGGATTGCGCAGCCAGACATCGCGCTGCGCAAACGGGATCTCGATCCCCTCTTCCTTGAAGCGGCGGGCGATCTCGTGGTGGAAATCCGATTTCACCACTAGGATATGTCCGACATCGCGGATCACCGCGCGGATCACGAAATTCAGCGAATCCGCACCGAACTCCTCGAAAGTGACCATCGGTTCGGGGTTCAGCAGCACCATGTCATGCTCGCGCACCGCCCGCAGGATCACCTCCTCGACCTTGCGCGTATCGGTGCCATAGGCCACACCCACATTCATCACGACCCGGCCCAGCACGTTCGAGCGGGTATAGTTGGTCACCCGTCCCGACACGAAATCGGAGTTCGGCACGATCAGCTCGGTGCGGTCGAAGGTCTCGATCCGGGTCGAGCGCACCGCGATGCTCTTGACGATGCCATGCGTGCCGCCGGTCTCGATCCAGTCGCCCTCGGAGATCGGCCGCTCGATCAGCAGGATGATGCCCGAAACGAAATTCGACACGATGTTCTGGAGGCCGAAACCGATCCCGACAGAAAGCGCACCCGCGACAATGGCGAGCGACGAGAGGTCGAGCCCGGCGGCGGTGATCGCGATGAGCGCCGCGAGGAAGATGCCGACATAGCCCAGCCCCGAGACGATGGCGGTCTGTCCGCCCGGATCGAGCTTGGTCTTGGGAAGGATCGAGCTGCGCAGCCCGCTCTGGGTCAGCCGCGTCAGCGCGTAGCCGATGACGAAAACCACCAGGAAGGTAAAGAAATCGGCGGGCGAGATGCGCGTGTCGCCAAAAGTGAAGCCTTCGCGGAACCGCGCCCAGACCTCGGTGAGATCGGCCACCCGCGCACCCCAGACCAGCGCCAGCAGAGGCAAGGCGCCGATCAGCAGCGCCAGACCGGCCAGCACCGGGATCAGCCCGTCCGCATCCTGGGCGCCCTTGCCGGTGACCAGCTCATAGAAGTCGTTGACGACGCGCTGGAGCACCAGCACCAGCGCCAGCACCGCCAACGTCGCCACTGCCGGGTAGACGGTCGCCTGACCGACCGCATCGTAGCCGATGGCCGACATGACCGGACCGACCACCGCCAGCACCACCGCCGCGCGGCCGATGATCCGCGCCAGCCGCAGCCGGAAATGCGAGCCTTCGAGCAGCGTGCCCTCGGTGGCCCGTTCCGGGGTGAGCCCCGAGAGGATATGGCCCAGCCGCGACAGCATCAGCGCGCAGAGCAGCAGGATGGGGAAATCCAGCACCACCCGGGTGGTATCCGAATAGGAAAAGATCTCGGCGGTGGTGAGCCCGGCCGAGCGCAGCACGAACAGGACGGCCAGCAAGTTGGAATAGTAGCGTGCCTCGCGGCGCTGTGCCTGCGGCAGCGGCAGCGTCGCGATATCGTCGTTCTGATGGAAACTCTGATCGGCCAGCCAGCCGATCAGCAGCAGCGCGCCGCCCCAGGCGGGAAGCTGCTCCAGCATCAGCCGGCCCTTGACGCCCGCAAGCCCCGTCGCCTGAAGCGCGGCGGTGAGCAGCACCAGCCCGGCAAAGGGCAGCACGATGCCGCCGAGCGAGAGCAGGAAGCCCCAGACGCCGGTCCCGCGCCGGGTGCTGCGGCGCAGCCAGTTGATCGCCATGCGCATCCACGCCGGGCCGCGTATCACCAGCAGCAGCGCCAGCCCGACCAGCAGCAATATCACCGGCAGATCGCGCCGCGCCTCACGCAGCGTGACCTCGGATTGCACGTTCTGGCGCAGTTCCGACCACAGGCTGTGCCAGGAATCCGCAAGCGCATGCGCCGCGTCCGGCCAGAGCGACGGGTTGAGCGGCGACGGTCCCAGCGACAGCAGCTCATCGGCCTGCCGCGCGCGGATCATCTCGTCGATCTCCCGGATCAGCCCGTCGGCGCGGGTATAGGCCTCTTCGGCCTGACGCACCGGTGCCTGAAGGCGCCCGAGCTCGTCGTTCAGCTCGGCGCGCCGCGTGGCGATCTCCTCGGGCTCGCTCTCGCCCTCTGCCGGCGGCTCTCCCAGTGCGGCAATCTGCGATTGCAGCGTCTGGATCCTCGTGGCGTTGGTACTTTCGGCCTGGAGGAAGGTTTCACGCCAGCCCGCGACGGTGCTGCGCAGATCTTCGAGCGCGGCGTCCGACGCCTGCCCGTTCTCGATCACCTGTTCGGCCCGTGCGGCGACGGTCTCCCAGGACTCGTAACTCAGATCTCCGTCCTGCGCCCGGAGCGCCCCGGCGCTCAGCGCCAGGAGGAGAGCCAGGCCGACGGCGGCGAACCAGCGCGTAAAGGCGGTCATGCGTCCTCGAAAACACCCGGGATGGAAGCGGGGGCGCGGTCCAGCCAGGCCGGCACGGGCAGCCCCTTGTCCTTCAGGAAGGCGGGATTGAACAGTTTCGACTGATAGCGCGTGCCGAAATCGCAGAGCACCGTGACAATGGTGTGACCCGGGCCCATCTCCTGCGCCATGCGGATCGCGCCCGCCACGTTCACGCCCGAAGACCCGCCGAGGCAAAGCCCCTCGTCCTGAAGCAGATCGAACACCACCGGCAGCGCTTCCTTATCGGGAATGCGATAAGTGAAATCGGGGGTGAAGCCTTCGAGATTGGCGGTGATGCGCCCCTGCCCGATGCCCTCGGTGATCGAGTCGCCGGGATTCTCCTGCCCGGTATAGAGCTTGTAGAGCCCCGCGCCCTCGGGATCGGCGAGCCCGACCTTGACGCCCTTGGGTTGCAACGCCGCCGCGACGCCGGCCAGCGTGCCGCCGGAGCCCACCGCGCAGATGAAGCCGTCGACCTTGCCGTCGGTCTGCTCCCAGATCTCGGGGCCGGTCATCTCGATATGCGCCTGACGGTTGGCCACGTTGTCGAACTGGTTGGCCCAGATCGCACCATGCGCCTCGGTCTTGGCGAGCTCTTCGGCGAGACGGCCGGAATAGCGCACATAGTTGTTGGGATTCGCATAGGGCGCGGCGGGCACCTGCACCAGCGCGGCGCCGGCCAGGCGGATCATGTCCTTCTTTTCCTGGCTCTGCGTCTCGGGAATCACGATGACGGTCTTGAACCCCATCGACGCGCCGACCAGCGCCAGCCCGATCCCGGTATTGCCCGCGGTGCCCTCGACCACGGTGCCGCCGGGCTCCAGAAGCCCTTTCTCCACCGCATCGCGGATGATGTAGAGCGCGGCGCGATCCTTGACCGACTGGCCGGGGTTGAGAAACTCCGCCTTGCCGAGGATGGTGCAGCCGGTCATCTCGCTGGCCTTGCGCAGCTTGATGAGCGGCGTATGTCCGATGGCCTGCGCCAGATCCTGTGCGACCCGCATGGGTGCCCTCCCTCTTTCACGGTCTGGGATACAGGTTTAGGGCGGCGTTCTGGGGAACTCAAGCGCTGCGGCGCAGCTCCTCACGATGACGTGCCAGCCAGTAGAGCATCATCACCAGCGGACCGGCATTCACCTCGCCACTGTCGACCAGCTCCATCGCCCGCTCGAACGGGATCACATGGCTGCGGATATCCTCGTTCTCCTCGTCCAGCCCGCCCAGGCCGTTATCGGCCTCGCTCAGCTCGCAAAGCCCAAGGAAACAATGGAAAAACTCGGTCGTATAGCCGGGCGAGGCATAGACGCGCATCATCGGGCGCAGCTCTCTGAGCTGCACGCCGGCCTCTTCCTCGGCCTCGCGCAGGGCGCAGACCTCCGGGCTTTCGCCGGCATCCACCAGCCCCGCCGGCGGCTCCAGAACCGAGGGGTTGGGATCGCCGCGCAGCACCGGGCCATAGCGCAGCTGTTCGATCAGCAGGACACGATCCGCCACCGGGTCATAGGGCAGCACCAGCGCCGCGTCATAGGTGACAAACCCCTCGCGGCCGAAGGTGTCCGACATGCTGCCGTCAAAGCGGCGATAGCGCAGGTCATAGGCGCGCATGCGAAAGAAGCCCTCGAAGCCCGGTCGGTCGCGCACGATCTCCACCGTGTCGAGCCCGCGGTCCGAGCGCAGCTCGTGCGGGGCGCCCTGCCGGGCCAGCTCGCGTGCCCAGGCGCGCGCGGCGAGGAAGGGGCGCAGCCCGTCCATCACCTCGGGGCTGGTCTGGCCGTATTGCGCCATGATCTCGCGCGCCGTGCCGCAGGCCAGCCGGCCCCATTCGGCGACCCAGTCCGCCAGATCGAAAAGCCGCTCGCCCTCCGGCACGCCTGCCGGCGCGCGCAGCAGCGCCGGCACCGCACTCCCATCGGCCAGCGTGACCGGCATCTCGCAGAGCGTCTCCGCGCCCTCGCCCTCGTAATAGGCCAGCCGCGCCAGATCCTCGTCAGAGACGCCGCGCAGCAGCAGCCCTTCGGCGGCGGCGCCGGGCGCACGACAGAGCACCGTTCCGGGCGCGCCCTTTTCGCCCGACAGATAGACGGCATAATCCGGCAGCCGCGCCGTCTCGGCCACAGTCTCGCGGCCCAATACCTTTTCCAGCAGCGGCGCGTGCCGCAGCGTTCCGAAAACAAACAGATCGGCCATGCCGTCCTTTCTCAGCGCCAGTTGCGCGATGCGGTTTCCGACAGCAGGCCGGTAACAATGGCTCCCGCGAGCATCATGGTGAAAAAGCCCGTGTCGAGCAGCATATAGCTGAACTCGATCCCGATCTCGAAGATCGCCGCAAAGGCCTCCATAGGGTCGTCGTAACGATGCCGCATCGCCAGCCGTACCATCTCGTTGACCGACTGCACCAGTAGTCCCCACAGGATCATCGCCGCCACGCCTGTGATGCCATGCGACACCGCCGATGCCGTGCCTCGGCCGGCGCGCGGACCCACGATGATCCAGCCGCAGAGGAACCCGATCACGCAGTTCACCGGGGTGAAGATGCCAAAATCAATGGACTCTTCCGGCAGCGTCTTGATGTATTGCGACCCGAAATAGGCCAGCACCAGCATGCAAAGCGCGGCGACCAGGCGGGCGGCGGTGAACATCTGCGACGAGCCTCAAGATCATGATTTTTGGTTGACCTAGAGGTAACTCTGCTGCGCGGCAATCTGCAAGCGCCATACCGCGCCGCTGCAAAGCTAGGCTGCGCATGTGGCGCTTCAGAAACATCAACGGGCTGCCCACGCTCAGAAATCGCGCGCTTCATAGGCCGCCAGCGCCGCCTTGCGCCCGTCCTCGGCGCTGACCACCGGCTCGGGATAGGCATCGCCCGGCGCCATCGCCCAGCTCTCGGGGATCGCGTCGAAATAGCTCAGCGCGGTCTCGGGCGGGCGGCGCTGCCCCTCGGCGATCCAGCGCGAGACATAGGCGCGGTCGGGGTCGAATTTCTCGCGCTGGGTGATCGGGTTGAAGACGCGGAAATAGGGCGCCGCGTCCGGGCCGCTGCCGGCGGTCCATTGCCAGCCGAGTGCATTCGCCGCCGGATCCCAGTCGATCAGGCAGTCGGCAAACCAGTCCATGCCGATTTTCCAGTGGCACATCAGGTGCTTGGTGAGGTAACTTGCGACGATCATCCGGGCGCGGTTGTGCATCCGCCCGGTGACATACATCTCGCGCAGCGCCGCATCGACAAAGGGAATGCCGGTGCGGGCGCGTTTCCAGGCGATGACCTCGCGGCGGCGCTCGTCCTCGTTCCAGGGGAAGGCCCGCCATTCCTCGCGCCAGTTGTCCTCCAGCAGATGCGGCGTGTGCCACATCAGGTGATAGGCGAATTCGCGCCAGACCAGCTCCTTCAGCCAGGTCTCGGCACCGGGCTTGCCCGCCGCCTGCGCGCGCTTGCCGGCGTGCCAGCATTGCGCCGGGCTGATCTCGCCCAGGCTGAGATTTTCCGACAGGTTGGAGCAGCCGTCCTCGGCCACCATATTGCGCCCGTCCTTGTACTCGGCGATGCGCCCCGAGACAAAGCCGCCGAGCCGCCCCTGCGCCGCCGCCTCGCCGAGCTGGACATAGGGACGCACCACCGCAGCCCCCCGCCGCATCGCAGCGCCGAGTTGCCAATCCTCCAGCGCATCGCTTTCCGGCCAGCGTGCGGGAGCAGGCAGCTTTGACGGCGCCGGCAGCGGTTCGGGCACATCCGTGCCGCAGACCGCCCGCCAGAACGGCGTATAGACCTTGTAGAACCCGCCCTGCTTGGTCTCGACGCTCCAGGGCTCGAAAAGCAGATGGCCGGCAAAGCTCCTGGCATCGACGCCAAGCTCCTTGAGGGCGGATTTCACATCGGTGTCGCGCTCGACCGCCGCCGGGTCGTAGGCGCGCTGCCACCAGACCGCGCCCGCGCCGGTCTCGTCCACCAGCGCGTCGAGCACTTCGCGCGCAGGCCCCGCGCAAAAGATCAGCCGGCTGCCCTTCTCCGCCAGCGCCTTGGCAAAGACCTCCAGCCCCAGCCCCAGCCGCCATTTCGGCGCGGCACCGAGCGCATCGACCGTGTGGTCGCGGATGAAGACCGGGATCACCGGACGCCCCGCCTGCCCCGCCGCGTGCAACGCAGCGTGATCGCTCAGCCGCAGGTCGCGGCGGATCCAGACGATGACGGGGGATGGCTCTGACATGGCGGCTTTCCTTGTTGCCCGGCAGACAGATAGCGCCCGCGCGGCAGGGTCAAGCCACCGGCGTCACAGCACCCGGTCGAGCGCCTCGATGAGCTTTTCCACCTCGTGCTGCGCGGTGTAATGCACGAAGGAGAGCCGCAGCACGCCCATCGCCGGATCGACGCCCATGGCCTGCAACGGGCGCACCGCGTAGAAATCGCTGCCCCCTGCCATGATCCCGTGCTCCGCCAGCGCCCGCGCCGCCGCCTCTGCCGGCCCTGCAAGGCCACCGCCACGGTCGGCGCGCGGTGCGCGGCATCGCGCGGGCCAAGGAGGCGCACCGAATTCCGGTTGCCCAGGAAGTCGAGCAGCGGCTGCATCAGCGTCACCTCATGCGCATGCATGAGCCCCGCCACCTCGCGCGGGGCGACGCCCTCATGCGCCGCCAGCGCCTCGATATAATCCACCATGCCGGCGGAGGCCGCGACCTGCGCGTGATCCGGCCCGGCGGGGGTGAATTTCTTGTAAAGCGTGTCGCCATTGAAGAAATGCGCCTGGTTCGGCAGCGCCTCTCCGAGCGCGCGGCGCATGACCATGATGCCCTGATGCGGGCCGTAGGTCTTGTAGGCCGAGAACAGGTAGATATCGCAGCCGAGCTCGCCCACATCCGGGAAGCCGTGCGGCGCATAGCTCACCCCGTCGACACAGACCCAGGCACCGGCGGCATGGGCCAGCGCGGTGATCTCGCGCACCGGGTTGATCTCGCCCACCACGTTGGAGCAATGCGGGAAACACACCAGCCGCACCTTCTCGTCGAGCAGCTTTTCCAGCGCCGCCGGGTCGAGATGCCCGGTCTCCGGGTCGATCTTCCATTCGCGGATCTCGATCCCGTCATCGGCCAGCCGCCGCCAGGGACCGGAATTGGCCTCGTGATCCTGATTGGTGACGACGATCGCCTCGCCGGGCATCATCCGCTGGCGAAAGGCCTGGGCCAGCACATAGGTGTTCTGCGTGGTCGAGGGGCCGAAGCTCAGCTCATCGGTCTCGACCCCCAGCAGCCCGGCCAGACGGCTGCGCGCTTCGTCCATCTCGGCCCCGCCCGCCTCCGAGGCCGGATAGGGCGCATAGGGCTGGACCTTGCGCTGATGATAGAAGCGCGTCAGCCGGTCGATCACCGGCTGGCAGGTATAGGACCCGCCCGCATTCTCGAAAAACGCCCAGCCCTCCAGCGACGGCTCGGCAAAGGCGGGAAACTGCCCGCGCACGAACTCCAGATCCAGCATATGTCCGACTCCCCTGAGATTGCGGCGGAGAAAACCGGCGAATGCGCGGAGCGTCAAGGATCGGCGGGGCGAACATTGCGTGAGGTGAATGCCGACACGCGCTCGCATCACGGACACCGAGCCCGGTCGGCACAGATGCACGACATCTCTATCGACATCGGACACGATCCCACCCGATCCGGCCCTTGGCGGAGATATCGCGTGTTGATACAAAACACCAATCACTGCTTCCGAGATCGCAATATGTCTAAGTTCTATCTGCCGATACTGGAACTCCTGGTTGCCGGCGCCCTGATCTATCTGATCCCGGAGGGACTTTATAAAGTCGCGCAACGCGTATTCGGGCGGGCCGGAGATCGTCTGGAGTTCATCGCTAACAACGTGCGGGGCTTTTTGATCGGAAGTGTCGTCGCCCTAGGGTTTCTCTTCGCCTTTGGGGTTTCATATGAGGATTTCGTCGCAGGTCTCGTGCGCAATACCGCGTCCGAGATCAGACGGGTCCTCGGTTTCGATCCAATAGACAGATGCGTGGCCCGAACCAAAGAAGTCTTTCGCTTCACCCCGATGCAGTTTACCTCCGAAGCCAGTTCGCAAGGGCTGACGCCGGCAAACGGTCTCACATTCAGCACCCGTGAAGAGTTGCTTTCACATGGCTGGGAGGCACTTATCCTTCGAGAAGGCAACAGTCCGGAAGACGTCTATGAAATCTCACTCCGAAAGTTCTGCATCTCACGAATTCAGCGCGGCGTGCTGAACTTCTGACACGTCGCCAAGATGCAAAGACTGTCAGGCAGAGGCCCGATGCGCGGTAATGTGACTCACCACCCTGCGCCACAAAAAAGCGCGCGGGCCCGAGGGCCCGCGCTCATTCAGATCAAACCTGGCTGACAGGTGTCAGGCCCGGCGTTCCGCCAGCAGCCCGCGCCAGATCGCAAAGCACATGATCAGCAGCACCACCGTGAACGGCAGCCCGGTCGAGATCACCATGGATTGCAGCGACGACAGACCGCCCGCCGAGAGCAGCAGCACGATGGCCACGGCGCCCTCGAAGATGCACCAGAACACCCGCTGCGGCACCGGCGCATCGACCTTGCCGCCTGCCGTGATCGTGTCGATCACCAGCGAGCCGGAGTCCGACGAGGTGACGAAGAACACGATGACCAGCACAATGCCCACGATCGAAGTGATCGAGGTCAGCGGCAGCGCGTCGAGCATCTTGAAGAGCTTCAGCTCGAGCGAGGCGTCCTGTGCGGCGGTGTAGCCGTCGGCCAGCACCTGATGGATCGCCGCGCCGCCGAAGATGCTCATCCACAGCACGCAGACCAGCGAGGGGATCAGCAACACGCAAACCACGAATTCCCGCACGGTGCGCCCACGCGAGACCCGCGCGATGAACATGCCGACGAAGGGCGACCAGGAAATCCACCAAGCCCAGTAGAACGAAGTCCAGCCCTGCATGAAGTTCACGTCCTCACGCCCGACCGGGTTCGACAGCGCCGGCAGGTATTCGAGATACGCCACCAGATAATCGACAAAGCCGGTCAGCAGCGCCACGGTCGGCCCCACCAGCAGCACAAAGATCAGCAGCAGGAACGCGAGGCCCATATTGATCTCGGAGAGCACCTTGACGCCGCCGTCGAGGCCGCGCAGCACCGAGACCAGCGCCACGGCGGTGATGCAGGAGATCAGGATCACCTCGGTGGTCGAGCCCACCGGAATGCCGAACAGCTCGTTCAGGCCGGCATTCGCCTGCGTCGCCCCGAAGCCCAGCGAGGTCGCCAGACCGAAGAGCGTCGCGAACACCGCCAGCACGTCGATGATATGGCCCCACCAGCCCCAGACGCGCTCGCCGAGCACCGGGTAAAAGGCCGAGCGGATCGTCAGCGGCAGCCCCTTGTTGTAGGAGAACAGCGCCAGCGCCAGCGCCACCACCGCATAGATCGCCCAGGGGTGCAGCCCCCAGTGGAAGATCGTCGCGGCAAAGGCCAGCCGCGTCGCACCCAGCTCGTCGCCCGCCGCGGCGCCCAGCGGCGCCCAGTCGGTGCGCACCCCGTCCTCACCCACGGCAGTGCCACCGAAGGAAGAGGAGAAATGGCTCATCGGCTCGGACACGCCATAGAACATCAGGCCGATGCCCATGCCGGCGGCGAAGAGCATCGCAAACCAGCCCATATAGCTGTAATCCGGCGTCGCATCCGCCCCGCCGAGCCGCACCTTGCCCACCGGCGTCACGATGAGCAGCAGGCAGAAGATAACGAAGATATTGGCCGCGCCCAGAAAGAACCAGTCGAAGCCCTTGGTCACGCTGTCGAACAGCCAGCTGAAGACAGTGCCTGCCTGCTCCGGCAACGCCAGCGTGTAAAAGGTAAAGGCAATGATCGCGAGACCCGAGATCAGAAAGACCGGGTTGTGGATGTCCATCCCGAACGGGCCGATCTGGGTCTCGATATTGTCCTGACCGATTGTGTAATCGGTGTCGATGATATCCGCCGTGCCTTCCGGCGCGGGAATACCCTGGTCGTCGCTCGTGTCACTCATGGCACGAAACTCCCTATTTTTTGTTCTGTTGGTCTCGCGCGCCTCAGCGCACGAGCATCACCGACACATCCGCATGGGTGGCGATGCTGCCCCCGTTTGCGGGCCAGAAGCGGTCGGCGACATTGGGAATGTGACTTGCCATCACCACCAGATCCGCCTCGGTCTCCTTCACCGCCTTCAGCAGCGTCGGGTCGAGGTCGATGCTCGGGTCGTGACTGGCATAGGCCTTGGAGTCGGTGGCAATGCCGCGCAGCTCGCCCTGCTCCGCGGCGAAGGCCGCAAGTTTCTTGGCATATTCCGCCGGTGTGCGCGCGATCGCCGAAGGCTGTTCCGTGGTCACCCCCACATAGACCGCCGTCGCGCCGTAATGCGCCGCCAGATCTGCCGCGCAGAGCAGGGCTTTTTCCAGCTTTTCCGCATGGCCCAGGTCCACCGGCACCATAATACGTTCGAACAAGGATCCCTCCTTTTCCTGTACCGCCGGGTTCGTCCCGGCACGTTCTTCAGGCAAAGACCGGCTTCCGGCAAAGAAAGATGCGGGCATGGCCCGCGCAAGAACCGGGCCTTCGCCCTGTCTGTCCTGCGCGGTCACAGTCACCCCGCATTAACACAAAGCTAACGCGAAAGTGAGGGGAGGTGCAAACCGACACGCCGGTAAAACGCCCGAAAACGACATTTCAAGGTCGGTAAAACCAAAGTCTTGCAGCGGGTTGCGACGCATTCCGACGAAAATGCGTCGCTTTTGCCCCCCGTGGCTCAGGCGTTCACGTCGACCACGACCCGGCCCTTGACCTGCCCCTTGAGGATCGCCTCTCCCAGCGCCGGCAATTCGGCGAGCGTCGCGGGGCGGATCATCTCCTCGAGCTTGTCCATCGGCAGGTCGCCCGCGATGCGCCGCCAGGCGCGCAGGCGGTTGTCGAAGGGCTGCATCACGCTGTCGATGCCCAGCAGGCTGATCCCGCGCAGCAGGAAGGGAACCACGGTTGCGGGCAGCTGCGCACCGCCCGCAAGCCCCACCGCCGCGACCGAGCCGCCATAGGCCATCTGCCCCAGCACCCGCGCCAGCATCGCGCCGCCCACCGCATCGACGCAGCCGGCCCAGGTCTCGCTCTCGAGCGGCCGCTTCACGGTCTCGGCGAGCTCCTCGCGCGGCACGATGCGCGCGGCGCCGAGATCGCGCAGATAGCCCTCCTGCTCCGGTCGCCCGGTGACGGCCGCCACCTCATAGCCCAGATGCGCCAGCAGCGCCGTCGCCACCGAGCCGACGCCGCCCGCGGCGCCGGTAACCAGAACCGGCCCCCGGCCGGGGGTGAGCCCGTGATCTTCCAGCGCCATCACCGCCAGCATGGCGGTGAACCCCGCCGTGCCCACCGCCATCGCCTGCCTCGTGTCGAGCCCCTCGGGCAGCGGCACCAGCCAGTCGGCCCGGACCCGCGCCTTCTGGGCGTAGCCGCCCCAATGAGCCTCGCCCACACGCCAGCCGGTCAGCACCACCTTGTCGCCCGGCGCATAGCGCGGATCCTGCGAGCTTTCGACGGTGCCGGCAAAGTCGATCCCCGGCACATGCGGATAGTTCCGCACCAGCCCGCCGCCCGGCCCGATACAGAGCCCGTCCTTGTAGTTCAGCGTCGAATACTCGACCGCGACCGTCACCTCGCCCTCGGGCAGATCCTCCAGCCCGATCTCCGTTACCGAAGCCGAGGTCTTGCCGCTCTCGGCATCCTTTTCCACCATCAGCGCCTTGAACATCCGATCCTCCTCTCGCCACGGGACATGCCCGCATGGCTTTCATCTTTCTCCAAATACCTCCGGGGGAAGGCACGCATGTGCCGAGGGGGCAGCGCCCCCAAACCCCGCCGGAGGGCCGTCGCTCAGAGCCAGGGGCCCTCTTCCGGCATGAAGGCCAGATCGCTGGTCCAGCCCGTGCCGCCCGCCGCCGTCACCATGGCATGCACCTGGCCGCGGTGATGGGTCTGGTGATTGAACATATGCGCCACGCAGAGCCCCAGCGGCTTGACCTGCTCGCGCCCGGTGGCGCCGGAATACCAGCGCAGATCGCCCTTGAGATCGAGCGCCCCCAGTTCCTCCGCCCACAGGATCAGGCGCGAATCCACGCGGAACCGCTCGGCGCTCCAGACCGACAGGGTCGGCGTCATCTCGGTGCTTTGAGGAATCCCGCCCTCCGGCGCCGGCCATCCGGCAAAGCGGCTCATCCAGATCCGGTCGCCCCAGAGCAGATGGTTCACCGTGGCGAAGATCGTGCCGAAAAATGCCCCGCGCTCGGCGCGCAGCTCGGCCTCGGGCAAGGCTTCGAGCGCGTCCTTCATCTGACGGTTCTGCCAGGCGTTGTAGCGCGCCAGGCTCAGCGCAAGATCAGGGCTCAGCATCGTTTCCGGCTCCGGTGGTTCGGCGGCACCGCGCCGCGCGGCGCAGGACATCCAATTCCCTGTCACTGAAACGGAAACCCCATCGCTCTGCAAGCGTCCCGGCCCCGGGCACATCTCGGCGGAGCACGCGCGCCGCTTTGTGCGCCAGCCCCCGGTCCGCCGCGCGGGCGCGCCTGTCACGCGCTCCCGGCCCGCAGCCGCCGCGCGACGCGGCGCAGCAGGGCGTTGACGATCACCTTATGCGCAAAGCCGACCGGCAGCATATAGGCCCGTCCGAAGAGATTATGCGTCACCACCGACGAGGTGACCGTCAGGCGCGCGCCGCTCGTGGTGATCGTGGTCATCACGTCGAGATGCCGGTCGCGCTCGGTCAGTACCAACGCCTCATCAGAGACATGTTCGACCAGAAAGAAATCCAGCCGGTCCCCCACCTGCACGGTCTGCGCCTGCCGGCCGGAAAACCCGCCGATCCGCTTCACGCCGAACCGCGCGGAGATCGCATCGCGCAGCGCAAAGGCCGTCCGCATCACCGGCAGTGGCTCCGCGACCATAAGGTTCCACGCCTCGAGCGCGGTGAGCGGATGCGGCAGCGCCAGCACACGCGTGTCATGATAGTCGAGCTCCTCGGGCGGCCGCAGCAGATGGGTGTCCCCGTGCAGGATCATGGTCTTTCCTTCCCTCGCCACAGCGCGCGCAAGGCCCGCGCCAGACGCTAGCCGGGGCCGCCCGGCGGCGACATGCGACACACTGCCCGACGTAGCGGCATCGGCGCGGGATTACGCATTATTGGGTATTCACAGCCGATCACGGCTCCGTTAGCGTCCGAACACTGGCAGGCCCCGGCCCGCCACGCGCCCTTGGGAGGGGGTGCTCATCAGGGAGGAGACCACAATGAAAACGACCCTCGCGGCGGCCCTTGCCGCCTCGTTCGCCATGTCGGGCGCCGCCTCGGCACAGGAGCTGTTCGAAATGACCAGCGGCTATGCGAACAACCTGCCGATCCTTGGCACCGCATCCGTCAATTTCGTCGAAAAGATCAACTCGATCTCCACCGAGGTGGAATTCGAGCATTTCAACCCCGGCGAACTGGTGCCGGCGCTGGAGATGCTGGATGCCACCTCGAACGGGTCCGTCGATGCGGCCTATTCGACCTCCGGCTACTGGCAGGGCAAGATGAACGCCGCCGGCCTCTTCGCCGCCGTGCCCTTCGGCCCCGAGCCGGGCGAGATGCTGGCCTGGATGCTCTACGATGACGGCATGAAGTACTTCCAGCAGATGTACGACGACAACGGCTACAACGTGAAGGTCATCCTCTGCGGCATGTACGCGCCCGAGACCTCCGGCTGGTTCAAGAAAGAGATCAACTCGATGGACGATCTCAAGGGGCTCAACATGCGCTTTTTCGGGCTCGGCGCCGAGGTCATGGCAAAGCTGGGCGTCTCGACCTCGCTGCTGGCGGGGGGCGACATCTTCCCGGCGTTGGAGCGCGGCGCCATCGACGCGACCGAATTCTCGATGCCGCTGGTCGATGCCAATCTCGGCTTCTACAACATCGCGAAATACAACTACTTCCCCGGCTGGCACCAGCCCTCGACCATGTTCGAGCTGCTGATCAACAAGGACCGCTGGGAGGATCTCGACGAGGTCGCGCAGAACCAGATCGAGATCGCCTGCATGGCCAACCTCGCCGACAACTTCGCCGAGGGCGAGGCCAAGAACTTCCCGGCGATGAAGGAAAACGTCGAGGAACACGGCGTGCAGATCAAGAACTGGAACGAAGAGCAGCTTCAGCAGTTCGAGCGTGCCTGGCTGGAGGTGGCCGACGAGCTGGCGGCGGAGGATGAGTTCTTTGCCGAGGTCTGGGCCGACCTTCAGGAATTCCGCGAGGGCTACAAGCTCTGGGGCAACAATATCTACCTGCCGCGCCCCTATCTCTCGGTCGCCGGGCAGTAAGCCGCAGCGATTCTGACACCGGCCGGGGCGGCGCATCCGCCCCGGTTTCTTGACTTGCGCGAGGGAGGCAGGCGCGATGGCCGAGCAACACGAGGTCGTGGCCGCGATCTCCGATCCGGGAGAGATCGGGCGGAACGAGCAGAATCGCGGCGACCGGGCCGTCATCCAGATCTCCAATCTGGCCGCCTGGCTGTTTCCGGTCCTGATGGTGGCGATCTGCGCGCAGGTGGTGTTGCGCCAGGCCGGGCACAATCAGGCCTGGCTCGACGATCTGCAATGGTGGCTCTACGGCGCCGCCGTGCTGATGGGGATCGGTTACGCGGTCACCACCAACAGCCATGTGCGGGTGGATATCTTCTACGACAATTTCGCGCAGCGAAAACGCATCGCCACCGATATCTTTGCGCTGGTCTGGCTGTTTTTGCCCTTCATCATCCTGTGCTGGGACGTGACGCTCGATTACGCGCTGACCTCGATCCGCGCCGATGAGGGGTCGGACAGCCCCAACGGCCTGCACAATCTCTGGATACTCAAGAGCTTCATGAATGTGAGCTTCGTCTTCATCGCCGTGGCGGTCTGGTCGGTCTATCTGCGGCTGCTGTCGAAACTCACCCGCCCCGCGCTCTGGAAGCAGATGCTTTTCGCTTTCCCTTCCGTGGCTTACGCGATCAACCTCGCGTTCTACTACAGCCTCTTCGGTATCCTTTACGCCACCCGCGACCCGGAGATGAGCGCCCGCGATGTCAGCCGCCTGCCGGTCTTTGGCGCGCTCGAATTCGGCCAGCAGGAGATGCGCTGGACGGTGCTTGTCGCACTGCTCCTGACCGTCGCCGCGATCCTCATCGCGCGGCTTTTCGCCCGCAGGGAGGCCTGAGATGGAGTGGCTCACGATCAACGAGATCGCCGTCGCGGCGATGTTCGCAACCTTCATCTGGCTGCTCTTTCGCGGCGTTCCGGTGGCCTTTGCGCTGGTCGGCGTCAGCCTGATCTTTGTGCTGGTGGCCGAGATCGCGCTCGACCCCTATCGCAATGTCTTCAAGGGCATCATCGAGTTCGACCGCACCGGCATCGACTACCGCAAGTTGCAGGCGCTCTCGGGCCGGATCTTTGGCAACACGATCAAGAACCCGGTGCTCGTGGCGCTGCCGATGTTCATCTATATGGGGCTGATGCTGGATCAGTCCGGCGTGGCGCAGCGCATGATGCATGCGATGCAAAAGCTCTTTGGCAGCCTGCGCGGCGGGCTGTCGCTGACCGTCATGCTGATCGGCATCATCCTCGCCGCCTCCACCGGTGTCATCGGCGCCTCGGTCACGCTGCTCGGCGTCATGGCCCTGCCCGCGATGATGGCGCAGAACTATTCCAAGCCCATCGCCACCGGCACCATCGCCAGCGCCGGCACGCTGGGCATTCTCATCCCGCCCTCGATCATGCTGGTGATCATGTCGGATCAGCTGGCGATCTCGCTGGGCGATCTTTTCATGGGAGCGCTGTTTCCCGGGCTGATCCTGGGGGCGCTCTATATCGTCTTTATCGTGATCTACGGGATCATCTCGCCCGACGCGATGCCGGCGCCGGAACGCACCGAACGTGTCGGCTGGGCGGAGGTCCGCGAGGTGCTGGTGGCGGTGGTGCCGCCGATGTTCCTCATCCTGCTGGTGCTCGGCTCGATCTTTGTCGGGCTCGCGACACCGACCGAGGCCTCGGGGCTGGGCGCCATGGGTGCGACGCTGCTGGCGGTCTTTGCCCGCAAGCTGAACTGGAAGGTGTTCCGCGAGGTGGCACGGTCGACGCTGAACACCTCCGGCTACATCGTCGGGATCTTTCTGGCGGCGAATTTCTTCGCCTATGTGCTGCGGCGCTATGGCGGCGACGAGATCGTGCAGACACTGGTGCTCTCGGCCTTCGACAACCCCTATCTGACGGTGACCTTCATCCTGCTCATCGTGTTCTGTCTGGGCTTCCTGCTCGACTGGATCGAGATCACCATCATCATCATGCCGCTGATGCTGCCGATCATTCAGGGGCTGGAGCTGGCGGTGCCGGGCTTCGATCAGGTGCGCGACCCGCAGGTGGTGTGGTTCGCCATTCTGGTGGCGGTGACCTTGCAGACCTCGTTCCTGACACCGCCGGTGGGGTTCGCGCTGTTCTACCTCAAGGGCGTCTGCCCGCCGGGCGTGTCGCTGGCACATATCTATCGCGGGATCATCCCCTTTGTGCTGTTGCAGCTTCTGGGACTGTTCATCGTCTTCGAATTCCCGGCGCTGACAACCTGGCTGCCATCGGTGGCCTATGGGGACTGAGTGACTCGCGTGTGTGGCACCGGTGCGGTGGGCAGATTGCCCACCCTACGAACGGTGCCCGAGCGCGGAACAAGCCCGAAGGGCGCCGCGCCATCGCCGGCCCGTTCGGGCGGGCTGGCGATTTTGTGACGTTAGCGCCGCCTGTTGAGGTCATTCGGATTTGGCCAGGATAAATCGAGAGGGTCAAAGCGCGGCTCGCAAACCCACGGGCCGGCGATAGCGCGGCGCGTTCACACCCCGTAGGGTGGGCAATCTGCCCACCGCACCCGTCGCTCACCCAGCCAACCCTCGCAGCACCCCCGGCAGCGCCTCGGGCAGATCCTCGGCGATGAGCCCCGGCCCGAAGGCCAGCGCCGCCTCCACATGCAGCCAGGCGCCGGAACAAGCCGCCTGGAACGGCGACAGCCCGCGCGCCATCAGCCCGGCGATGAGCCCGGCGAGCACGTCGCCCGCCCCTGCCGTGGCCAGCCAGGGCGCCGACCGCGCCCCCACCGCCGCATGCACCGAGACGCGCCCGTCCGGCGCCGCGATCACCGTGTCGGGCCCCTTGAGCAGCACCGTACAGCCCGCCTGCCGCGCCGCCTCGCGCGCCGCATCGACGCGGGAAAATGCCGGGCCGCTCTCGGGCCGCGCGGCGAGCTGCTCCGCCAGATCCGGAAAGAGCCGCGCGAACTCGCCGCCATGCGGGGTCAGAACGCAGCCCTCGTGCAGCATGTCGAACAGCTCGTCGGGATCTCCGGCAAAGGCCGAGAGCGCATCGGCGTCGAGCAGCACCGCGCGGCCCGCCTCCAGCGCCACCGGCACCAGATCGCGCGCCCGGTCCTGCCCCAGCCCCGGCCCGAGGCAGAGCGCGTTGAGCCGCGCATCCCCAAGCAGCGCGGCGAGATCCTCGGCCTCCTCCACCCGGCGCAGCATCAGCGCGGTGATCTGTGCCGCCACCTCCATCTGCGCCGCCCCCGGCGCGCCCAGCGTCACCAGCCCGGCCCCCACCCGCAGCGCCGCGCGCGCCGCCAGTCGCGCCGCCCCGGTGCGCCCGAAGCCGCCGCTCAGCACCAGCGCGTGGCCGTGGCTGTATTTGTGCCCGCCGCCCGCCTTGCCCAGCCCGTCGGGCGGCCCGACCAGAGTGGCGCGCTGCTCGCGCGCGGCGCGCGGCCGGCGCAGTGTTTCCAGTCCGATCGGCGCGACCACGACCTTGCCGCACAGCGCCGGCCCCTCGGCCAGCACATGACCCAGCTTTCGGGCGTGAAAAGTGACCGTCAGATCGGCGCGGATCTCTTCGAGCTCCTGCGGCGGCCGGGCGCTGCGCAGACGCCGTCCCGAATCCGCGCAGAGCCCGCTCGGCAGATCGACCGCGACCACCCGCACCGCCGGATACGCCCCCCGGCGCTGATCCCGCGGCAGCCGCCATTCCGAGATCTGCGTAGCCCACCCCACGGCGTTGAACGCCTCTACGGGGCGCGTCAGACCGGTGCCGAACAGCGCGTCGATCAAAACCGTCTGCTCGCGACACAGTTCGGGATCGAGCCAGAACGCCTCCGGGCCGTCGTCCTCGTATCTTTGAACCGTCCCGATCTCGCGCCAGCGCTCGTAATTCGTCCGCGCATCGGGCGGCAGACGCCCGGGATCGCCGTAAAGATAGACCTCGACCTCCCAGCCGCGCTCTGCCAGAAGTCGCGCGATCACAAAGCCGTCGCCGCCGTTATTGCCCGGCCCGCAGAGCACCAGCGCGCGCTGCGCTGCGGCTTCAAGCTCCGGCCATTCCTGCATAATCGCCGCCACGACCCCGGCGCCGGCGCGCTCCATCAGCTCCAGCCCGCTGACCTCTCCCGAGGCCATCGCCGCCGTCTCGATTGCCCGCATCTGCGCCGCCGTCAGAAGCTCTGCCATGCCCGTTTCCCCGTGTTTTCATTTTGCCCGCCGAAATGGCGGATTGCACAAAATTTATGCGGGATGTAGGAATCCCCCTATGCACCCCCTGCCCCGGTAGCCTATCCGATTGTGGGCGCCGAACAGAAGTGATCTGGCAGGGTCCGACACGGGATTACGAGGAGACAGGGACCATGAAAAAGGTCGAGGCGATCATCAAGCCGTTCAAGCTCGACGAAGTGAAAGAAGCACTTCAGGATGCGGGCATCCAGGGTCTTTCGGTCCTCGAAGTGAAGGGCTTCGGCCGCCAGAAGGGCCATACCGAGCTCTATCGCGGCGCCGAATACGTGGTCGACTTCCTGCCCAAGGTGAAGATCGAGGTGGTTCTGGACGACGATCAGGTCGACGCCGCCATCGAAGCCATCATCTCGGCCGCCAAGACCGACAAGATCGGCGACGGCAAGATCTTCGTCAGCCCCGTGGAACAGGCCATCCGGATCCGCACCGGCGAATCCGGCTCGGACGCGCTCTGAGCGGCCGCACCCAACCAACCGGACCCAAAAAAGTATCACGTCACAGAAAGGGAAGAAGGGAATGAGCATTAAGGACGTTCTCGAATTGATGAAGAACGAGGAGGTCGCCTATGTCGACATCCGCTTCACCGATCCGCGCGGCAAGCTCCAGCACGTAACGGTCATCGCCGACGAGGTCGACGAGGACTTCCTCGAAGAAGGCTTCATGTTCGACGGCTCGTCCATTGCCGGCTGGAAGTCGATCGAGGCCTCGGACATGAAACTGATGCCCGATCCCGCCAGCGTCTATATCGACCCGTTCTACGCCGAGAAGACCCTCTGCGTGCATTGCTCGGTGGTCGAGCCCGACACCGGCGAACCCTATGAGCGCGACCCGCGCGGCACCGCGCAGAAGGCCGAAGCCTACCTGATCTCCTCGGGCATCGGCGACTCGGCGTTCATGGGCCCGGAAGCGGAATTCTTCCTCTTCGACGACGTGAAGTTCTCGGTCGCGATGAACAAGGTCTCCTATGAGGTCGACGCGCTCGACGCCTCCTGGAACACCGACACCGAATACGAGATGGGCAACACCGGCCACCGCCCCGGCATCAAGGGCGGCTATTTCCCGGTCAACCCCGTGGACGACGCGCAGGACCTGCGTTCCGAGATGCTCTCGACCATGAAGCGCATCGGCATGAAGGTCGACAAGCACCACCACGAGGTGGCGTCCTGTCAGCACGAGCTGGGCCTGATCTTCGGCACCGTCACCAAGCAGGCGGACGAGCTTCAGAAATACAAGTACATCATCCACAACGTGGCGCAGGCATATGGCAAATCGGCGACCTTCATGCCGAAGCCCATCGCTGGCGACAACGGCACCGGCATGCATGTCAACATGTCGATCTGGAAAGACGGCAAGCCGCTCTTTGCCGGCGACAAATATGCCGATCTGAGCCAGGAAGCGCTGTATTTCATCGGCGGTCTGCTCAAGCACGCCAAGGCGCTGAACGCCTTCACCAACCCCTCGACCAACTCCTACAAGCGTCTGGTCCCGGGTTTCGAAGCCCCCGTTCTGCGCGCCTACTCCGCCCGCAACCGCTCCGGCTGCGTGCGGATCCCGTGGGCGGAATCCCCCAAGGCCAAGCGTGTGGAAGCCCGCTTCCCCGACCCCTCGGCAAACCCGTATCTGTGCTTCTCGGCGCTCCTGATGGCCGGCCTCGACGGCATCAAGAACAAGATCGATCCGGGCGAAGCCATGGACAAGAACCTCTACGATCTGCCGCCGGAAGAGCTCGAAGGCATCCCGACGGTCTGCGGCTCGCTGCGCGAGGCGCTCGACGAGCTGAAGGCCGACATGGACTTCCTGCTGGCCGGCGACGTGTTCACCAAGGACCAGATCGAAGGCTATATCGACCTGAAGATGGAAGAGCTCGAGCAATACGAGATGACCCCGCACCCGGTCGAGTTCAAGCTGTATTACAGCTGCTGATCCGAAGATCCGACAGGGATCGAAAGGGCGCCCCCCGGGGCGCCCTTTTTCTGTGTCGCACTGCCCGAATTCTTTGTGCGCGCTGTCCAAATCAGACACGTAAAAACCCGTTCCCTGCCAGATTTGCGCAGATTCGGACCGGGTTTTGCGAGGCATTGTCCAGCCGCAGGAAAAGATCGCTGCAAACGGCGGGGACGGTTTCCCAGGCGGGATCCATCCGATCACGATATGAGAAAATCCGCCCGTAATTTCGTGTCAGATTTTACGCCCCCTGACGCCATTCAGCATCATATCGACGCGATTGACGCCCGCGATTAAGGCATGATGCGCTCAACCAGTGGGAGAAAATGGCGGTTTCGCCACGTTTCACCCCTCTCTGGCACGGTTTCACCACAGAACGACAGGATTGGGGCAAACCGCCCATGCCGAGACCTTTTATCGACCAGAATCTCTCCCCAATTCCCGGGAAAGTTGTTCTTAACGAAATGTAAAAACCAAGTGTAGGAGCCGGAGAATGACCACTGTCACCAGTTGTACCGCCCGTCTTGTGTTTGCCCCTGAAACGCATGTTGCGTTCGACCGAATTGTCGCCCTTCTGAGCGACGCGCTTGCCAGCCAGAAATGCCCCGTCACGGCCAGCCACGCCGTCTCGACCGAAATGCTGTTCCTGACCACCGAAGATGCGGTCTGCTGTCTCGAAACCGCGCGCGATGACGAAGAGACTCTGGTCTCGCTGACCGTCGACAGCACCGGCTCCGACTACCGGGCGAAACTGGCGCGCATCCTGTATCGTCTGGTCAAAGCGCTGCCGGCCACGCACCTGATCTGGAACGACTGCGAACGCCGCCTGCCCCGCGCGCTGTTTCTCGACAACCTGGCACCGGATTGCGACGCCAAGACCAAGGCCCCGGCGCCCCGCCGCGTGCAGCGCGACCCGCGCCGTCAGTCGCGTCCGCGCCTCGCCGGCGACGCGCTGCTCGCGCGGATGCTGCCGGTGATCGACGCGGCGCGCTCGGTGCCGATGTCGGACGGCAATGGCGGCTCGCGCCGCGACGCCTATCAGCAGGCGCACAGCCGCCAGATGCGCGCGGCGCTGACCTCGCCGGTCGCAGCGCGCGAGATCATCGAGATCCATGCGGAAACCACTGCCCAGACGTCGGGCGAGGCGTCTGACACCACTCTCTCTCTCACCACACTCGCCCACCCCGCGATGCTGCAAAGCCTGGCGCGCAGCGGCATCGGATCGAGCGCAACCATCTCCGTCGCCCTTGCAGCCGTCTTCATGCTGGCTCTCGGTGGCAGCGGCGCAGCGGAAACGCTTCTCTCTTCCTTCTGAACGCTCACAAGCAGAAGGCCGCCGTCCGGATCCACCGGGCGGCGGACTATCGCCGATTTGCAGTTTGCCGCGCACGGCCCGTGAGCTAACGTTTGCTCCCAAGCTAAGAATTTCGGAGAGCGAACCAATGCCCCGCTTCATTTTCAAACTCGTGGCGACCGCCGCGCTTTCTTTTGCCACCGCCAGCGCCGCGCAGGCCGCAAGCTGCGGCAATACCGCCAGCGGCTTTGATGCCTGGAAGCGGGAATTCGCCGCCGAAGCACAACGCGCCGGCGTCGGACAGCGGGGCATCCAGGCGCTGATGAACGCGCAGTATTCCACCGGCACGATCAATGCAGACCGCAATCAGAAGGGCGTGAAATACGCGCTGAACGATTTCATCCGTATCCGCCTCGGCTCGGTCGACGGCTTTGCCGCCACCGCCCGCAAGCGCATGAACCGCAATCCGAATTTCTATGCCGCGCTGGAGCAACGCTATGGCGTGCCCGCCGGGATCCTGCTGGCGATCCACGGCATGGAGACGGGCTTTGGCCGCACCATGGGCAGCACGCCGGTGGTCTCGTCGATCACCACCGTGGCCTATGACTGCCGCCGCTCGTCCTTCTTTACCCCGCATGCCATCGCCGCGCTGAAGATGGTCGACCGGGGCATGCTGGCCCCTTCGCAGAAAGGCGCCTTCCATGGCGAGCTGGGCCACACCCAGTTCCTGCCCGGCAACGCGCTGCGCTATGGCGTGGATGCCAACGGCGACGGGCGTGTCGATTTCTACAACGAGGCCGACGCGCTGGCCTCGACCGCAAATTTCCTGCGCCAGAAAGGCTGGCGCCCGGGGCAGCCCTACAATGAGGGCACCTCGAATTTCCGCGTCCTGAACGAGTGGAACGCGGCCACCGTCTATCAGCAGGCCATCGCGCTGGTGGCGGCGAAAATCGACGGCTGACAACGGGCAGCGGGACCGGGCCACGCAAACTCCCACAAGCTGGCCCGGTTCAGCCCTATTTTTTACGCATTCGATTTGCATCTTCATGACCCAGACAGGTGAGAGAAGTTGCGATGATGAATGTTCCCGACCAGCCCTATGCCGGGCTGATCCTTCCCGCTGCGACAGGTTTCGACATTCAGAAGGCGCTCGGCGCTGCCGCGGCGGCGCTCAAGCGCCTCGACACGGCCTCCGGTCGCCCGATCCTGCGCTCCAACCGGCGCAGCGCCATCATGGCCGACCGCTTCGGCATCGCCATAAGCACCCCGGAAGACGAGAGCACCGCGCCGCATGTGGCGATCCGGCTGATCGCCCGGCAGCGCGGACGACTCGAAGGCGAGCTGGTCGCCACCATCCTCGCGCAGACGGTTCTGGCGATCCTCGAATATTGCAGGGTCGACCGGATCGAGTGGTTCTCGCCCGACACGGTGATAGGTTCGGAGGATTTCATCCGCCTGCACACCTATGTCTCGCCCCGGCGCAAACGCCTGGCGCCGCTGGAAGACGAAGAGGAATTCGCCCTGTCGGAAAGCGTCCGCAAGGCGATGGCGCAGCAGGGCATCGAGCCGGAGCCGATGTCGATCTACAGCCGCAAAGGCACCGTGGTCGGCAAGGCCGTGGAGACGGTGCGCGACCGCATCGCCGAGCAGCCCCCCGAAGAGCGCCGCCTGAAGCTCGCCGGCTGGCTGATGACCGGGCTTCTGGGGATCATGTCCTTTCCCATCGCCTCGGCGCTGGTGGTCTTCGGGCTCGGGCGCGGCATGGATTTCCGCCTCGCCACCCAGGCCCTCACCATGACCTCACTCTTCGTGGTGCTTCAGAACGCCGATCTGGTCGACATGTCGCTCACCGGGCTGCTGAACTGAGCGCCTCGGTCGCCGCGCGCGTCAGCACATAGGTGTGGATCGAGAACACCACCGCGCGGGTTTGCGGCAGCCGCACCAGGCATTGCCGCTCTGAGCGGAAATAAGGCGCGGTGGCGGGATCGGCGCGCTCGTTGTTGTCGTGCCGGGGCCCAGGCTGGAACAGCGCCGGATCGTCCTGCCAGAGCCGGTTGAACCGCATCAGCGGCCGTCCCGGCTGCACCCCGTCGAAAAGCCGCTGCACACGCTTTGCGATGCCGTCATCGTATTCCGGGATCGGGATGTGGATCGCGGTGAGCGGGCGCATCATCTTCTCCGCCAGCCGCCACCCCGCCGGAAAGCACAGCACCGCGCCGGTCAGCACATGTTCATCGCTGCCCGGGCGTTTTTCCAGCAGGCAGAGATCCTCCTGCACCAGCCGTCCCAGCGTGCCCATGGGATCGTCGCGGTCGAGCGGCACCTGCACGGCATCGGGCCGGGTCACCGTTTCGCTTTCGCGCACGAAGCCCTCGGGCAGATTGGCAAGCACCATCTCCAGCAGCTCTTCGGCGGCAGGCCGCGCGTCGGGATCGAGCTGGAGCACCGCCGCGCGGTCGGTGTCGAGCAGCCGCGCGCGCTCGGCCATCTGCGCGCCATAGGCCTCGTCCACCAGCAGCCAGTCGGCCATGTGCACCGGCCCGATATTGGGCAGCGGGCGCACGCTTGCGAGATCGTAGGGAAGACGGTTTTGCAGGATCATGCCTTTTGCCTAGAGCCGCCCCGCCGTCGCCGCAAGAGCCTGGGGGTGAAACGCGGCACCCTGCCCCATGGGCCGCCCGAAAGCCGGGCGCCCGGCAGGCGCCTTGGCTGTGGCGCGAGAGAAAAAACCACCCCGACGCAGAAATTATCGAACGGCCCGTAAGGGGGACGCTCCGGCGCCGTACTCCCATGTGAAAACACACTCAGTCGGAGACATTGATGACAGTGAGACAGATCATAACCCGGGCCGCCTTTGCACTGGCCCTGTTCCCCGGCGCGGCGCTGGCGCAGGACAGCCTCTTCATGCAGCTCGACGCCAATGGCGACGGCGTGATCGACGGCAATGAGTTCCTGCAACTGCGGATCAGCATGTTCGACCGGATCGACGCCGACCGCTCGGGCACAATCACCGCTGCCGAGATCGAGACCGCCCGCCAGGCGCTGCCCGGCAAGCGCACCATGCAGTCCGACAAGCGGATCTGGGATCAGGACGCCAATGACGACGGCATGCTCACCCTGGCCGAATACACCGCGCAGACGCGCGGTTTCGACATGGCCGACCGCAACAATGACGGCGTGATCAGCAGTGCGGAATACAACCGCATCGCCCGTTTCCTCGCCGCCTACCGCCCGTAACCCAACCAAGACCCTCGAACACGTCAACCTATTCCCCACTGAAAGGACCATCATTATGAAAACCGTTCGCTTCTTCGCCATCCTCGCCCTGCCGCTGATGGCCGCCACCGCCCTGCCCGCGCAGAATATCACCGTGACCAATGGCAACGGCGGCACTGTGCAGAAATCGCGCGACTGCGACCGCAGTGCCGGAACCGCGAACTGCGCGACAAGCACCACGGCAACCACTGCCGGCGGCAAGTCGGCCACCTGGGGCAAGGACCGCACCCGTGTGAGCGGCAACGGCGCCTCGGCGACCACGGTCACCAACACCGGCCCCGGCGGCCAGAGCGGCACCCGCACCCGCCTGGTGACGAAGTAATGATCCTCCGGCAGCCCGTGCCGTAAGGTGACGGGCTGCCGGCCCTTGCCCCGCGCCGGACCGGTGCCAAAGCTGACAGAGATGGATCAACGTGCAGAAGACGCGCGGGCGGCGATGGCCGCCATGGCGCAGGGGGACCGGCAGGCGCTGGGGCGGCTCGTTGCGCTCTACGGGCCGGGGCTGACGCGCTATGCCGCGCAGATGCTCGATGCGCCCTCGGAGGCTGAAGACGTGGTGCAGGAGGTCTTTCTCAAGGCCTGGCGCAACGCCGGACGCTACGATCCCGCCAAGGCCGCCGTGTCGACCTGGCTCTACCGGATCGCGGTCAACCATTGTATCGACCGCAGCCGCCGCACCCGCTTCCGCCGCTTCATCGGCCTGGAAGCAACCGACGAGATGAGCGATGACGGCCCCGGAGCGGCCGCCATCCATGAGAGCCGCGACCGGCTGGCGCATACACGCGCTGCCATTGCGGAGCTCCCCGACCGCCAGCGCCGCGCGATCCTTCTGCGCGCCGCCGGCGACATGAGCACCGCCGAGATCGCCGCCACGATGGGGGTGAGCCCCGGCGCGGTGGAACAACTGCTGGTGCGGGCGCGCAACACGCTGCGCCGCCAGCTCGACCCGGACGAAATGGAGGAGAGGAGGCCATGATGGAAGACGACGACAAGGACCGCGCCTTCGATGCCGCGCTGGCGGCGGCGCTGAAAGACGAGATGCCGGTGGAAACCCCGATGCTGGCGCGCGCGGTGCTGAGCCGGCTCGCCGAGGAGGAAACCGGCCCTCACCGGGCGGAGGGACTGGCCGAGGTACTGAGCCATCCCGGCCCGGTCGCGGCGGGCTATGGGCTGATGCTGCTGGGCGCCGCGGTGCTGGGCTATGCCGCCCTGCCGGCGCTTGGCGGCGACGATCTGGTCTTTGCCAGCGCCATCGCGCAGCTTCTCGGCTTTCCGGGGGGGCTGTGATGGGACGGATCCGACGCAATTCCGGCCGTATCGCGCTGATCGCGGTGCTTGCCGTCTCGCTGCTGGGCAACGCCCTGACCGCCGGCGCGCTGCTGCGCTTCAAGGCGATGCGCAGCGAGCTGCTCGGCCCGGTCGCCGAGGCGGCGGTGTTCCCGAGAGAGGTCCGCCGCGATCTGCGCGCCGCGCTGGCGGAGAACGCCGACACGCTGCGCCCGGCGCTGCACGATCTTGCCCGGGCGCGCGCCGCAATCGTGACGGCGGGCATGACGGAGCCCTTCGACCGCGCCGAGGTCGAGGCGGCGATGGATATCTTCCGTGATGAGGCGGAGGCCACCATCGCGCAGGTGCAGGCTGTGGTTCTGGAAGTGCTGGCGGCCCGCGCCGGGTCCGAGTGAACCTGGCGGGCTTGTTCCCCGCCCGCGCGGGTGGCAAAATCTTTGGCGAAGCCTTGGGAGAGCCCTCATGCCGCACATTGCCTTTCTGATCCGGTTGCCGGGCCTGCGTCGCGGCGGCGAGGTCTGAGCGCGATGGGCACGCCTGTCTCCTCGATCCGCAATCTCGGCCCGGCGGTCGAGGCGGCGCTGGCCCGCGCCGGCGTGCCCGACGCGGAGACGCTGCGCGAGATCGGTGCGCATGAGGCCTATGCGCGGATGCTGCGGGCGGGCACGAAGGCGCATTTCATCGGCTATTACGTGATGCATATGGCGCTTCAGGGCCGGCCCTGGAACGATTGCCGGGGCAAGGAGAAAGAGGCGCTGCGGCTGCGGTTCGACGCGCTCTGCGCGGAGGTCGCCGGGGTGGCGGCGCTGAGCGGCATCGAGGCGGTGCTGGACGAGATCGGCGTCGTGCCGCGCGAGCGCCTGCAAGGCGGGTGACGCTCGGTGCCCCTTGCGGGGCGTCTCGCTGCGGCAAACGAAAACGGGCGCCCTCTCCGGCGCCCGTTTCGTGTTTCTGACCTGGAAAGGCGGCGCTTAGCCCACCAGCTCCAGACCGGAGAAGTAATAGGCGATCTCGACGGCGGCGGTTTCCGGCGCGTCGGAGCCGTGCACCGAGTTCTCGCCGACCGACTCGGCGAATTCGGCGCGGATGGTGCCCTCGGCGGCGTCGGCCGGGTTGGTGGCGCCCATCACTTCGCGGTTCTTCGCGATGGCGCCTTCGCCTTCCAGCACCTGCACCACGACCGGCTCGGAGGCCATGAACTCGCAGAGCTCGTCATAGAACGGGCGCTCCGCATGCACCTTGTAGAACTCGCCGGCCTGCGCCTTGGTCAGCTGGATGCGCTTCTGCGCGACGATGCGCAGGCCCGCTTCCTCGAACTTGGCGTTGATCTTGCCGGTGAGGTTGCGGCGGGTGGCATCGGGCTTGATGATCGAAAGGGTACGTTCGACGGCCATGTCTGGTCTCCATTGAAAAGCCGGGCGTCAGGCCCGGCCGGTATTCGCTGGCGTGGGCGTTAGCATGCAGGCGCAAGATTGGGAAGACCTCGCTTGCCGACCCGCGCGGCGCTGCGCGCCCGCGGCGAGGGGCCAGCCCCTCGCGCACCCCGGGATATTTCCTGCCAATGGAAGACCATGGGGGATTTCCGCCGGCGCGGCGCTCTGCTAGAGCGCCCCCATGCTACGGATCGACGATATTTCCTTTTCCATCGAGGGCCGGCCTCTGTTCGAGGGCGCCTCCGCCGTGATTCCCGCCGGCCACAAGGTCGGGCTCGTGGGGCCGAACGGCGCCGGCAAGACCACGCTCTTCCGGCTGATCCGGGGCGAGCTGACGCTGGACGGGGGCGAGATCTCCCTGCCCGAGCGCGCCCGCATCGGCGGCGTGGCGCAGGAGGCGCCGGCAAACGACATGTCGCTGATCGAGACGGTGCTGGCCGCCGATGCCGAGCGCGCCGCGCTGATGGCCGAGGCCGAAACCGCCACCGACCCGCATCGCATCGCCGATGTGCAGACCCGGCTCGCCGATATCGACGCCTGGTCAGCGGAGGGGCGCGCCGCGTCGATCCTCAAGGGTCTGGGCTTCAGCGAGGCGGATCAGCAGCGCCCGAGCTCGGATTTCTCCGGCGGCTGGCGGATGCGGCTGGCACTGGCCGGCGTGCTCTTTGCCCAGCCCGACCTCCTGCTGCTCGACGAGCCGACCAACTATCTCGACCTCGAAGGCGCGCTCTGGCTGGAAAGCTATCTGACGCGCTACCCGCATACGGTGATCGTGATCAGCCACGACCGCGGGCTGCTGAACCGCGCGGTGGGCGCGATCCTGCATCTGGAGGCGCGCAAGCTGACGCTCTATCAGGGCGGCTACGACACCTTCGCGCGCACCCGGGCCGAGCGTCGCGCGGTGCAGGCCGCCGCCGCCCGCAAGCAGGACGAGCGCCGGGCGCATCTGCAAAGCTTTGTCGACCGGTTCCGCGCCAAGGCCTCTAAGGCCAAGCAGGCGCAGGCGCGGCTCAAGATGATCGCGCGGATGGAGACCATCACGGCGCCCGAGGATGCCGCCAAGCGGGTGTTCAGCTTCCCGCAGCCCGACCAGCTCTCGCCGCCCATCGTGGCGCTGGAGGGCGGCGCCACGGGCTATGGCGAGCGCCAGGTGCTGCAACGGCTGGATCTGCGCATCGACCAGGACGACCGCATCGCGCTCCTGGGCCGCAACGGTCAGGGCAAGTCGACGCTGTCGAAGCTGCTCGCCGACCGCCTTCCGCTGATGGCGGGCAAGATGACCCGCAGCTCCAAGCTGCGCATCGGCTATTTCGCCCAGCATCAGGTGGACGAGCTGCATCTCGACGAAACGCCCCTGCAACATCTCCAGCGCGAGCGCCCCGACACGGCGCCCGCGAAGCTGCGCGCCCAGCTCGCCGGCTTCGGGCTGATGGCGGCGCAGGCGGAGACCGAGGTCGGCCGGCTCTCGGGCGGGCAGAAGGCGCGGCTGTCGCTGCTGCTGGCGACGCTGGATGCGCCGCATATGCTGATCCTCGACGAGCCCACCAACCACCTCGATATCGAGAGCCGCGAGGCGCTGGTCGAGGCGCTGACGGAATATTCCGGCGCGGTGATCCTCGTCAGCCACGACATGCACCTGCTAAGCCTCGTCGCCGACCGGCTCTGGCTGGTGAAGGACGGCACGGTGAAGCCCTATGAGGACGATCTCGACGCCTACCGCTCCCTGCTGCTGACGCAGGACAAACCCGCCAGGCCCGAGAAACCCGCCGCGCCGAAACCGCCGAAACCCTCGCGCGACGCGATCCTGGCGCTGCGCTCGGAGGTCCGCAAATGCGAGGCGCGGGTGGAAAAGATCGAGGAGATGCGCGAGAAGCTCGCCAAAAAACTCGCCGACCCGGCGCTCTACGAAGACGGGCGCGCCGGCGAGCTGGAGACCTGGAACAAGAAATACGCCGAGGTCATGGACGGGCTGCACCGCGCCGAGGCGCTCTGGGAAACGGCACTGGAAAAGCTGGAGACGGCGGAGGCGCGCTGAGCCCCGCCCCTTCATCTTTCCGGCAAATACTCCGTCGCGCGCTCTGCCGCCCCGCGCCGCCCTCAGGCCCGGCGCGCTGGACAAGCTGCCCGCCAGCCCCTACCCCTGAGGCATGGAGCCCGCCTTTCTCGTCACCGCCTTTGCCACGCTCTTCGTGGTGATCGACCCGATCGGCCTGACGCCGATCTTCATCGCGCTGACGCAGGGCGCCGATGCCCGCCATCGCCGCGCGGTGGCGCTGCGGGCCTGCATCATCGCGGCGCTGATCCTGCTGCTCTTTACCTTCTTCGGCGAGGCGGTGCTGGGCTTCATCGGCATCTCCATGCCCGCGTTCCGCATCGCCGGCGGCATCCTGCTGTTCCTCACCGCGCTCGACATGCTGTTCGAACGCCGCTCCAAGCGACGCGAGGACAAGGCCGGCGAAGAGGAGTCCCTGCCCGACCCGTCGGTCTTTCCCATCGCCATCCCGCTGATTGCCGGCCCCGGCGCCATCGCCACGATGATCCTGCTCACCGGGCAGACGGCGTCCGGCCTCGAAATGGCGGCGGTGCTCGGCGTGATGGTGGCGGTGCTGCTGGTGGTGCTGACGCTGTTTCTTAGCGCCGGGATGATCGAGCGGGCGCTCGGCCATACCGGCATCGTGGTGGTGACGCGTCTGCTTGGCATGCTACTGGCGGCGCTCTCGGTGCAGTTCGTCATCGACGGGCTGCGTAATATCGGTGCGCTGGTCTGACCCCTGTTATCGCCCGCCACCCATGCCTACATACAGCATAGCGGAACCAGCGGAGCACGGGCCTTGACAGAGTTCGATTACGGAAATCTCGCCTATCTCGGCCTGCTCGGCGCCGTTCTGGTGATCTGGATGTTCATCCAGAATCGCGAAAGGCTGGGTCAAAAGCTGCAATATCTCGCTATCTGGGGGCTGATCTTTCTGGGCGCCATCGCCGCTGTCGGGCTCTGGGGCGATATCCGCCAGACGGTGATGCCGAGCCAGGCGGTGTTTGCCGATGAGGGCCGGGTCGAACTGCCGCGCGCGCCGGACGGGCATTACTATGTCTCGCTCGACATCAACGGCGTGCCGACGCGCTTTGTCATCGACACCGGCGCCACCGGCATGGTGCTGACCCAGCAGGACGCCGAGCGCGCCGGGCTCGACGCCGAGGGCCTGATGTTCCACGGCGAGGCGAGCACCGCGAACGGCATCGTGCGCACCGCACCGGTGCGGCTCGACGAGGTGGCACTGGGGCCGTTCACCGACCGTGGCGTGCGCGCCTATGTGAATGGCGGCACCATGCGGACCTCGCTGCTCGGGATGAGCTATCTTCAACGGTTCGAACGGCTGGAGATCTCCGGCGGTCGGCTGATTCTGGAGCGCTGAGCGCCGGGCGCGTGTCCCCGCCCCGGACTTGATCCGGGGCCTCTGCGGTTGCTCTGGGCGGTCCCTTTTGTCGTTCTTTTGTTCAGTCGCCGTTCTGGCGCTCCGGCGCCTGTAATGCCTGCACCAAGCCAGACGACCGAGCGCTCTTCGCTGCGACCGCAGAGGCCCCGGATCAAGTCCGGGGCGAGGTATCCTTCTTGACGGCGTACCGCATCATGCAGGGGCGTCACCGTAGGGTGGGCAATCCTACCCACCGCTCCACCTCCCGCCAACAGGACCGGCGCTACCCCTGCCGCACCAGCTTGCCCGGGTTCATCAGCCCCTGCGGGTCGAGCGCGCGCTTGATCTCGCCCATCACGTCCCAGCCGGCACCGTGCTCGGCCTCCATGAAGCCCATCTTGCCCTGGCCCACGCCATGCTCGCCGGTGCAGGTGCCGCCAAGCGCCAGCGCGCGCTCGGCCATGCGGTGCGACAGCCGCTTGGCCGTCTCCAGCTCGGCGGGCTGCTCGGGATCGACCAGCAGCACCGCGTGGAAATTGCCGTCGCCCACATGGCCGAGGATCGGCCCCGGGATACCGCTGGCGGCGATATCGGCCTGGGTTTCCTCCACCGCCCGCGCAAGCTGCGAGATCGGCACGCACATATCCGTCACCACCGCGCGGCTGCCCTTGCGCGCCGCGAGGATGGCGTAATAGCCATTGTGCCGCAGCGCCCAGAGCGCCCGGCGCTCCTCCTCCCGCGCCGACCAGCGGAAGGGCGAGGCACCGTGATCGGCGACGATCTCGCCGAAGCGCTCGGCATCCTGCGCCACGCTTTCCGGCGAGCCGTGAAACTCCACCAGCAGATGCGGTGCCTCGGCCATCTCCATGCCGGAATAGGCGGTGAAGGCACGCGCTGTCGCGTCGTCGACGAACTCGATCCGCGCCATGGGGATGCCCATCTGGATCACCTCCATCACCGCCGTCACAGCAGATCCCATATCGGGAAAGGCGCAGATGCCGGCGCTGGTGGCCTCGGGCACGCCATACAGCCGCAGCGTCAGCTCGGTCACCAGACCCAGCGTGCCCTCCGAGCCCACCATCAGCGCGGTGAGATCGTAGCCCGCAGCGCTCTTGCGCGCCCGCGTGCCGGTGCGGATCACCCGCCCGTCCGCCAGCACCACCTGAAGCCCCAGAACATTGTCGCGCATCGTGCCGTAGCGCACCGTGGTGGTGCCCGAGGCCCGCGTCATCGCCATGCCGCCGAGCGAGGCGTTGGCGCCGGGATCGACCGGAAAGAACAGCCCCGTGGCGCGCAGCTCCTCGTTCAGCGCCTCGCGGGTCACGCCGGGCTGCACCGTCACATCCATATCCGTGGGGCGGATTTCCAGCACCTTGTTCATGCGGGTGAAATCCACCACCACGCCGCCCCGAACCGCGAGCCCGTGGCCCTCCAGCGAGGTGCCCGCGCCCCAGCCAGTCACCGGGCAGCCGTGTTCGGCGCAGATCGCCACCAGCGCCTGCACCTCTTCGGTGCTTTCGGGATAGGCCACCGCGTCGGGCGGCGTCAGCGGGAAATAGGATTCCGAGCGACCATGCGCGGTCAGTTCGGACTTGGACCTGCTGAGCCGTTCGCCTAGGAGTAAGGCGATAGCGTCGAGGGCTGTTGCGATGGACATTAAGAACCTCCGGATCGTCCGGGGGCGACACTAGCGTCGCCACAAGCCCTGCGAAAGCCAAAGGGGACAGGGAATGTCAAGGGGCTTGGCCCGGCAATGGCAGGACACCCGCGCCGTCTGCGGGCGCGGCTGGGATCAGCTGCGCCACAAGGCGCCGGGACAGGTCACCTTCTGGCTGATCGCATTATTCGTCGGCGTTGCCTCGGGCTTTGCGGCCATCCTTTTCCGCTTCGCGATCAACCGCTTACAGGCCGCGCTTTATGGCACGGAGGATGTCAACACGCTGGCCAGCTTTGCCCAGACCCTGCCCTGGATCTGGGTGCTGGTGATCCCGGTCTGCGGCGGGCTCGCGGTCGGGCTCATCGTGCAGTTCTTTACCCCGGACGGGCGGGTGCGCTCGGTCTCCGACGTGATCGAGGGCGCGGCACTGAATGACGGGCGGGTGGAAAAAAAGGCAGGGATCGCCTCTGCGTTGTGTTCCTGGATCACCCTTTCCACCGGCGGTTCCACCGGCCGCGAGGGCCCCGTCGTGCATATCGCCGCGATGATCGCCTCCTGGGTGTCGAACCTGCTGCGCGTCGACGGCATCACCGGGCGCGACCTGCTGGGCTGCGCGGTGGCCGCCGCCGTCTCGGCGAGTTTCAACGCGCCCATTGCCGGCGCGCTGTTCGGGCTCGAGGTGGTGCTGCGCCATTTCGCCCTGCACGCCTTCGCCCCCATCGTGGTGGCAAGCGCCGCCGGCACGGTGATCAACCGGCTGGCCTTTGGCGATGTCACCGAGTTCATCCTGCCCGGCACCACCACGGTGGAGTTCTATCTCGAACTGCCCGCCTTTTTCCTGATGGGGCTGGTCTGCGGGCTGGTGGCGGTGCTGATGATGCAGGCGATCTTCTGGTCGGAAAACATCGGCAACCGCATCCAGAAATGGCTGAGCCTGCCGCACTGGCTGCGCCCCGCCGTGGCCGGGCTGCTGCTGGGCGTCGTCGCGATCCGCTTTCCGCATATCATCGGCGTGGGTTACGAAACCACCTCGCGCGCGCTCACCGGTACGCTGCTGCTGAGCCAGGCAACGATCTTTGCCGCCGTCAAGGTGGCGGCGGTGTCGGTCACCATGGCGGGGCGCATGGGCGGCGGGGTGTTCTCGCCCTCGCTGATGGTCGGCGCGCTGACCGGGCTGGCCTTTGCGCATATCGCCACCGGGATCTTCCCCGAGCAGAGCTCGGCCTTCACCCTCTATGCGCTGGCCGGCATGGGCGCGGTGGCGGCCTCGGTGCTGGGCGCGCCGATCTCGACCACGCTGATCGTTTTCGAGCTGACCGGCGACTGGCAGACCGGGCTCGCGGTGATGGTCTCGGTGTCGATGTCCACGGCGGTGGCCTCGCGGCTGGTCGACCGCAGCTTCTTTCTCACCCAGCTGGAACGCCGCAACGTGCATCTGGCAGCCGGGCCGCAGGCCTATCTGTTGGCGATGTTCCGGGTGGCGGGCGTCATGCGCAAGCCCGACGATCCCGGCGCCGCCGACGAGGAGGCCTGCCTGCGGATGATCGACCAGGGGCTTTACGTGCAGGTCACGGCGACGCTGGAGACCGCGCTGCCGCGCTTCGAGAAATCCGGCGTGGCCTTCCTGCCGGTGGTAGTGCTGGAGGGTGAGGAGCAAACGCCGCTTCTTCAGGGCGCGCTGTTCCATGTGGATGCGCTCAAGGCCTATAACCGCGCGCTGGCGGCGACGGCGGCGGAGGAGCATTCCTAGCCCGCCAGCACCTTGCGGAACCGTGCCAGCACGATGGCCAGCGCCACGCAGGCCATGACCGCCATCGCCAGCAGATCGCCGGTCACCAGATCGACCCCGCCGCCGCGATAGAGCACGGTCTGCGAAAACGCCACGAAATGCGGCGAGGGGCTGAGGATCTGCATCACCAGCCGCAGCCAGCCGGGCATGGATTCCAGCGGCGTGATGCCCCCCGACAGCATGAAGATCACGATGATCACCGGGATCACCAGCAGCCCGAACTGGCCCATATTGCTGGTAAAGCTCGCCATCAGCAGCCCGAGGCTGGCAATCGCCACCACATAGATCCCCGCCCCCAGCACATAGAGCCCGAGCGAGCCCGCCACCGGCACGCCCATGACCCCCTCGACCACCAGCACCAGGCTGAGCACCGAGCCCAGCAGGATCACCGCGCCGGTGGCGAGGATCTTGGAGAGCACGATCTCGACCGGGCGGATCGGCATCACCAGCACATGCTCGATGGTGCCGTGCTCGCGCTCGCGGATCAGCGACGAGCCCGACAGGATCAGCGTCAGGATGGTGACATTGTTCATGAGCTGCATCACCGAGGTGAACCAGCTCGCGGTGAAATTCGGGTTGAACCTCGTACGGAAGACCACATCCACCAGCTCGGCGCCGCTCGCGCCCGGGCTCAGGTAATCGGTCAGCTCCTGCGCCACCGCCTGCTGGAGGAAGGAGGCGCCATTGCCCGCCTGCGCCACCGCCGTGGCATCGACCAGAACCTGAAGCGTCGCCGCCTCGCCGGCGCGCAGGTTGCGCTCGAATTCCGGCGGGATCGACAGCACCAGCACATACTCCCCGGCGGTCTGCGCCTTGGCCGCCGCCTCGGGCGAGAGCGGCACCGGCGCCGCGAAGAGCGGCGGCTGGATGGCATCGGTCAGGCGCCGCGAGAGCTGCGAATGATCCTCGTCCACCACCGCGACGGAGAGGTCGCGCACCTCGGTCGAGGCGGCATTGGTCACCATGACGATGGCCACCGAGAAGACATAGACCATCAGCACCAGCATCACCGTGTCGCGACGGATGGCGCGCAGCTCCTTGAGCGTCAGACGGAGGGTGTTGAACAGCGCCTGCATCCTCAAGCCTCCTGCTTTCTCAGGGCCAGCACCGCGATCAGCAGATAGGCCAGCCCGAACCCGGCGAGGATCAGCCCGTTCAGCGCCACATCCGGCCAGCCGAAGCCCTTGACGAAGGTGCCCACGGTCACCGGCTGATACCAGCCGCCGGGAAAGCCCAAGCCAAAGATCCGCCCGGTCTCGCTCATCGACGAAACCGGCACGATCAGGCCGGAGAAATTCACCGTCGGGATGATCGCCAGCACCGCCGTGGCAAACACAGCCGAGACCTGCGTGCGGGTGAAGGTGGAGATGAGCTGACCGAAGCCGGTGGTCGCCATCACATAGAACACGGTGATCGCCGCCAGCGCGCTCATGCTGCCGCTGAACGGCACCTGGAACAGCCAGCGCCCCATCGCCGCGAGGATCCAGAAACTGACCCAGGCCAGCGCCACATAAGGCAGCTGCTTGCCGATCAGGAATTCCGCCCGCCGCACCGGAGTCGAGCGGAAATTGGCGATGGTGCCGGTCTCCTTCTCGCGCACCACGCTGACCGCCGACATGATCGCCGGGATCAGCATCAGGATCAGCATCAGCAGCGAGGGCACCATGGCATTGGCGCTGCGGAAGGCCTGATTGAAGAGATAGCGCGTCTCGATCTCCAGCGGCACGCCGCCGGCGCTGCCGGTCTCGGCGGCCTGACGCGCGGCATAGGCGTCGAGCACGCCCATGGCATAGCCGCGCGTGGTCTCGGCGCGGAACGGCATGGCACCGTCGATCCAGATCGAGACCTCGGGCACCGCGCCCCGGTGCAGATCGTGGCCATAGCCCTCGGGGATCTCCAGCGCCACGGTCAGATCGCCGCGCTCCATCCGGTCGTTGAGCGCGTCGAGCGAGTCGAAGGGCGGCCCTTCGCGGAACTGCCGGATCGACGCGAATTCGTCGATCAGCGCCCGGCTCTCCGGGCTGTGATCCTGATCGTTGACCGCAAAGCTCAGCTCGTCCACGTCGAAGGATATGCCGTAGCCCATGGTCAGCAGCAGTAGCACCGGCCCCACCAGCGCAAAGAACAGGCGGATCGGGTCGCGCGCCAGCTCCAGCGTTTCGCGCCAGCTATAGGCCCAGAGCCGCGTCAGCGCCTGCCGCAGCGCGCCGCGCTTCGCCGGCGTCGCCTCATAGACCGGCGCCGCCGCGTGATCGTCGCGGCCCATCTCCTCCTCCAGCGCGTCGATAAAGGCGCCTTCCAGCGTCTCGGCGCCGCGCCGCGCGACGATTTCGTCGGGGGCGCCCATCTCCAGCACCTTGCCCGCATGCATCAGCGAGATGCGGTCGCAGCGTTCGGCCTCGTTCATGAAATGGGTGGTGATGAAGATCGTCACCCCGTCCTCGCGCGAGAGCCGGATCAGCCGGCGCCAGAACGCATCCCGCGCCAGCGGATCGACGCCCGAGGTCGGCTCGTCGAGGATCAGGATGCGCGGGCCGTGGATCACCGCCACCGCGAGCTGCAAGCGCTGTTTCTGACCGAGCGGCAGCCCGTCGGGCAGCGCGTCGGCCTCGTCGCGCAGCTCATAGGCGTCGAGCACCTCCTCCACCCGCGCCGCGCGGCGCTCGGCGGGGATGCCGTAAAGCTCGGCATGCAGCGTCAGGTTCTGGCGCACGGTCAGCTCGGTATAGAGCGAAAAGCTCTGCGACATGTAGCCGATGCGCAGCCGGCTCTGCATGTCCGACGCCTTGAGCTCCTCGCCAAAGAGCCGCGTCGTGCCCTCGCTGGGCTCCAGAAGCCCGGTGAGCATCTTCATCGTGGTGGATTTGCCGCAGCCGTTGGAGCCGAGAAAGCCGAAGATCTCGCCCTCGGGGATGGTGAACCCGACATTGTCCACGGCGGTGAAATCGCCGAACCGCTTGGTCAGCCCCTGCGCCTCGATGGCGGGCACCTCGCCATCCCGCGCCTCGCGCGGTGGCAGCACCACGGGGCTGTGATCGGCGCCCTCGGGGAGCAGGTGCAAAAAGGCCTCTTCCAGCGTCTCCGTGCCGCTCTGCTCATGCAGCGCGGCGGGGCTGCCCTCGGCAATCACCCGGCCCCTATCCATCGCCGCAAGCCAGTCGAACCGCTCCGCCTCTTCCATATAGGCGGTGGCCACGATCACGCTCATGCCCGGCATATGGTCGCGGATGCGGTCGATCAGATCCCAGAACTGCCGCCGCGACAACGGGTCGACACCGGTGGTGGGCTCGTCGAGGATCAGCAGGTCGGGGTCGTGAATGAGCGCCGAGCAGAGGCTGAGTTTCTGCTTCATCCCGCCCGAGAGCTTGCCCGCCGGACGGTCCGGAAACGGCGCCAGCCCGGTGGCCTCCAGCAGCATCTCGATCCGGGCGGCGCGCTCGTCGGCGGGCTGGCCAAAGAGCCGCCCGAAGAAATCGAGATTCTCGCGCACCGTCAGCGTGGTCGAGAGGTTCCGCCCCAGCCCCTGCGGCATATAGGCGACGCGCGGCGCCACCCGCACGCGGGCCGAGGCCTGTGCCATGTCCTCGCGAAGCGTGGTGACACCGCCCTCCTGAAGCTTGCGCACGCCGGCGACCAGCCCCAGCAGGGTCGATTTGCCCACCCCGTCCGGGCCGATCAGCCCGGCCATGCAGCCGGCGGGGATCTTCAGCGACACCGCATCCAGCGCCGTGGTGGCGCCGTAGCGATGGCTGACGCCGTCCAGCTCCGCGACGAATGCCATGGGTTTACTCCGGCACGTTGACCGCCAGATCCTCGGGCCACTCCGCCCCCGGCTCCGCGCGCACAAAGCCCAGGCCCCGCACCCCGGATTTCACCCGGTTCTCGAATTTCTCCAGCAGGTCGCGGGGGATGGTCAGCTTGACGCGGAACACCAGCTCCTCGCGCTCCTCCGCCGTCTCGACGCTTTTCGGCGTGAACTGCGCCTGCGGCGAGATGAAGGTGACCCGCGCCGGAATCACGTATTGCGGGACCGGATCGAGGATCAGCCGCGCCTCGTCATTGGCGGCGAGGGTGCCGACCACCGGCGCCGGCAGGTAGAGGTTCATGTAGACATCGGCCAGATCGAGCATGGTCATCACCGGCGCGCCCGCCGAGATCACCTCGCCCGGCTCGCGCAGGCGATAGAGCACCCGGCCCCGGATCGGCGCGCGGATGGTGAGATCGTCGAGCGCGATCTTGAGCCGCTCGACCTCGGCCTCACCGGCGGCGATCTGCGCGTCGGAATTGCTGACCTGCGCCTTGGCCGAGGCCAGCGAGGCCTTGGCCGAATTGAGCGCGTTGGTGGCATCGTCGAGCGCGCTCTGGCTGGCATGGCCGTCGGTATGAAGCTGGGTGACCCGGTCGAAATTCGTCTGCGCCACGTCCAGCGCGCTCTGCGCCTGCATGACGCTGGCCTCGGCCACCTGCTTGCCCGCCTGCGCCTGCATCACCGCCGCCTGCGCCGCCAGAAGCTGCGCCTGGGTGTCGCGGTCGTCGAGCTGTGCCAGCACCGCGCCGGCCTCGACGACATCGCCCTCATCGGCCAGAACCTCGGTCACACGCCCGGCATATTTCGTCGCCACGTCAACGCTTTGCGCCTCGATCCTGCCATTGGAGCTGGCGATGCCCTCATAGCGGTCCTCACCGCCAAAGCGCGCCAGCAGCGCCTCGAATTTGGTTTCCGCCATCGCGGCGCGCGCGGGTATCAGGGCAAGGGGTGCCGCGGCAAGCGCGAGAGAGAGGAAAAAGCGGCTCGAACGGATCACTTGCGGGGCCTCCTTGTGGATGTGTCGGGCAGACTCGGCACTGTACGGCGCAGTCTAGTTTCATACACGGCAGACACCAGAGCCCGAAACCAAAGAGCGCAAAAAATGCCGAGATGACGCAGGCATGAGCGCCCGCCATCGGGACAGAAACATCAGAAATCAAGAAGTATTATATATTTAAAATAATATCTTATAAGTCACTCCTGATGCGACACCTGAGATATCCACAGATGTGCCTCTGCGCGCAGTGCTCCAAATCGAAAAGCCCCGCCGCAGTGCCTGCGGCGGGGCGTCTTCCATCGGCTCAGCCGATCCGTTCGACCCGCGCGGGCAGGCCCTGGCGCACCGCGGTGCCCGAGACCGGATCCACCCAGACGCCGGCTTTCTCGCGCGTCGGATCCATCATGCCGAGATCGTTGAGCAGCACCCCTGCGGCGAGGCGCGGGTCGGCGGGCGTGGTGTGGCCGTCGATGGTGATGTCCTCGGCGCCAAAGCCGCGATGGCCGAAACCGTGCTCGATCGCCACCGTGCCCGGCGCCAGCCCGTCGCGCACCACCGCCACGCTGTCGAGCTGCCCGCCCGGCGTGGTGAGCCGCACCATATCGCCCGTCGCGATGCCGCGCGGCTCGGCCACGTCGCGCCCGACCATCACCGGGTTGGCGGCCACGATCCTGAGCAGCGCCTTTGCCCCCACCGAATAGGAGTTCTGAAGCGGCGATTTGAAACTCACCAGCTTCACCGGCCAGTCGGCCTCCGGGTAATGCTCCGCCACCCTGGAGCCGTCGGCGAACTCGGGCGCCCGCCAGCAGGCAGTGCCGGGCATGCGCGAACCGGTGGCGGCGCGACGGAAGCTGCCCACCCCCTCGTTCCAGATCTGCATCGGCGCGGCATAGGCATGGGTGGCGCGCGCGCCGGTATAGGTCCGTTCGATATTCTCGTAGCGCCCGCCCTTGGCATAGATCGTTGCGGCCTTGCGCCATTCCCCGGGCTTCAACACCGCCTCCAGATCGGCGCGGATGCGCGAGACGCCGGAAAGCTCGATATCGTCATCGCTGGCGTCGCCCACCGGCGTGCCGAGCAGCGCCACATTGGCCGCGCCGCGCAGATACCAGTCTTCGGCGCGATTGAGCGGGTGCAGCTTGCCCTCGGCGTCCGGGATCGCGGCATCGCCAAAGCCCGGCAGCCCCATACGCTTGGCGGTGGCGATGAGGAAACTCTCCAGCCCCACACGCTGCCCTTCGGCGTTCTGCGCCATGCGCGGCTCGATTACCGGCCAACGCGCGGTGGTGGCCTTGGTCGCCACCCCGCCCCAGGGTTTGGTGAAGCCCCAGGTCTCGTACATTACCGAATCCGGCACGATGTAATCGGCGATGGCCGAGCTTTCGTTGATGAACGGATCGACCGAGATGATCAGCGGCACCACCGCCGGATCCTTAAGCTTGTCCATCACATGGGCGATGCCGGGAATGCCGTAAACCGGGTTGGTGTTGCGGAATATCAGCGCTTCGGCGTGGTACGGGTAGCCGTTGACCAGCGAGCTGATCCATTCGGTGGCAAGCCCCGGCGCCTGCGGATACCAGGGCCCGTCCGCCGGATAGGGCTTGCCCGCCGCCTGCTTGGCCCTGAACTCGGCGGTCTTTTCATAGGGCGCATTGCGCCCATAAGGCAGCCCCCTGGCTTTCACCGCGCCGGGGAAGTTCGCGAGATCGTAGGCCGGCCCCTTGGTCTCGGGGAAGCCGCCGCCCGCGATCATCGTGCCGCCCTTCCAGTTCAGGTTCCCGATCAGCGTATTGAGCATGGTGAGCGCCCAGGCGTTGTAAAAGCCCGAGCCGTTCATCATGCCGCCATGGCTGTTCACTGCCGCCTTGCGCCCGTGCGAAGTGAACTCGTCAGCCAGCCCGGCGATGGTCTCGGCGGGGATGCCGCAATCCTGCGCATAGCTCTCGAGGCTCTGCGCCATGGCCTCCTCGCGCAGCAGCGTCAAAGCGGTCTTCACCGCGACCGGGCCGCCCGCCGTCCCGGCCACGCCGTCGAAAAAGAGCGGCGCGGCCGAGTCTCCGGCAGGGACGGGGCCGGAGTCCGACGCCACCATATAGGGGTCGGCGTCGGTATAAGGCTCACCCGCGACAGCGAGCCCCATGTCGGAACCGCGCAGCATGCGGCCAAAGCGTTTATGCCCGTCCTCGACCACCACGAGATGGGTGGCGTTGGTCCAGTTGGCCTCTCCCGCCGCGTCGGCGGCGGCCTGCGAGGGCTGGGCGAGATAGGCCGCGTTGATCCGGTCGTTCTCGAACATCCAGCGCATCATGCCCATGGCGAGCGCCCCGTCCGTGCCCGGCTTGATCGGCAGCCAGCGCGCGCGGTCGCCCGAGGGCGCGTTCTGCGCATTGTTCAGCACAGGATCGACCACCACATATGTCAGCTTGCCGGTGGCGCGGGCCTGGGCGACCAGCGCCCCCACCCGCTTGAACGGGTTGCCGGCATTGCCCGGCGCGGTGCCGGCGAAGATGATGAACTCGGCCTCCGAGAAATCCGGCTTGGCATGCGGCATCTTCTTCACATCGCCAAAGAGCGCGCCGGAGCCCGAGCGATACGCCCCGCCGCAATAGGAACCGTGGCGGGTGAAGTTGTTCGATCCGAAGCTCTGCTTGAGCCAGCGCAGGGCGAAATTGTCCCGCCCGTCATCGACGCAGTTCATCCAGACCAGACGGTTGGCGCGCGGCCCGTATTCCGGCGCGCCCTCGACGGCGGGGGTCTCCAGATCCCGGATCTCGCGCAGACCGGCCACCCGGCCCTCGCCGAAGAGATCGCCGCCCTCGACCACCTCCTCGACAAGCTGTTCGAAGCTGATGGTCTGCCACTGACCCGAGCCGCGCGGCCCCACCCGCTTCATCGGTTTCAGCACCCGGCGCGGGTTGGTCACCTGTTGCAGCACCGCATTGCCGCGCCCGCAGGCGGTGGACCGGTTGGTCAGCCCCTGCCCCGCGCCGGTCTGCGCCATCGCTCTGAAGCTGTCGCGCACCGAGGTCTCGTAGGGGATGAATGGATCGGTGCTCATCGGCGAATAAGGGTTGCCCGCGACGCGCAGCACCTCGTTGCGGGTCTTGTCGACCTTCACGCGCACGCCGCACATGGTCGTGCAGCCGATGCACATGGTGTAGCTGAGCGCCTGGTCGGAGTTCAGCGCCAGATCGCCGGTCTCCGGGTCGATGCGGTATTCCGGGTCGGGCGCATTGCCGGCCAGCGCCTTGTCGGGTCTCTCGCCGGACCAGTGGCCTTTGGCGAGCTTCTTCAGCGTGTCGGCATAGCCCACACCGAAGGTGGCGAGCGCACCGGTGGCGGCGGCGCCTTTCAGGATGTTGCGGCGGGTGGACATGGCTGTCTCTCCTCAATGCGAGGTTGCGGGACGGGCGGGCGCTGCGCCATCGGCGGGCGCGCTTGCCTCGGTCCAGGGAATGAAGGTGGTGTAGGCGATGAGCAGGAAGAGCCAGAGCCCGAAGGTGCCGATCACCCCCATCAGCCCGTCGAGCCCCGCAGGCAGCAGCGCGTCATAGAGGCCGGAGCCCACTTTCGGCACCGCCTGCCCGCCCATGAAGACGGTCCAGCGGAACATCCAGGCGGCGTGAATGGCGATGAGCCCGGTCACCAAGCCGGTGCGCGACGGCGAGACCAGCGCCAGCACGAAGGGCACGGCGACCGAAACAGCGCCCCAGAGCGCGATCTTCTGCCAGACCGGGAAGCCCGCGACCGAGGCCAGCGCCTCGCTGTGCCGGGGCGAGAGGCCCGACAGCGCCAGCGCGAACCAGGCCGCCCCCAGCACCGCCACGACCCCGAGCGCCGCGGCCAGCGCCCGGTTGAGCCGCGCCTCGAGCGCCGCGTCGCGGCAGAGCACCCGCTCCAGCACCAGCATCAGCCCGAGCGCGCCGACAAAGCCGGTGGCGGCGAATTGCAGCGGCAGGAAGGGCGTGTTCCAGAGCGGACGGGCGCGCACAACATAGACCTCGGCGCCGGTATAGATCAGCACCAGCAGCGCAGCCGCGCCGGCGGCAATCCCCAGCGGCCTCGCAAAACCGTTGGACGCACCGCCCAGCGACAGCCAGCGGAAGAGCCAGTTGAACCGCCAGCTCTCCTGCCCCAGCGCATGGAACCCCGGACGATGCACCGCCCAGGCGAAGGCCACGGTCAGCCCGACATAGGAGGGCACGAACCACGCCCCCCAGGCCATCCAGGAGCTGCTGTTTGTATAGAGAAAGAATTCCCAGAACCGCCCCGGCTGGTGCAGATCGGCCAGCAGCGCGATGGGCGCCGTGATGCCGGTGGTCACCGCCACCATGAGCGCCAGCCTTGCGCGCGGCAGCGCGGCGACGCGCCCCAGCGCCAGCCCCGGCAGCGCCATCAGCAGCGCCGTGGCCGAGAGCGCGATGAGGAAGAAATACTGCACCGCCCAGGGCAGCCAGGCGGCCTCGTACACGGCACCGACAAGTTCATGGATCTGCATCACGCATCCTCCCCGTGAGGCTGGGTCTCCACAGTCAGCGGCGGACGATAAGCGGCCTCCCCGGCCACGCGCCCGTCGAGCACCGCGTCGAGCCCGATGTAGTAGACATTGGGATTGGTGTGCATCTCGGGGCGCAGCACCGAGACCTCGTTCTCGCGCAGCATCCGCGACACCTCGCTTTCGGGATCGTCGAGATCGCCGAAATTGCGCGCGCCGCCGACGCAGGTCTCCACGCAGGCGGGCAAGAGCCCGGCGCTGGTGCGGTGGAAACAGAAGGTGCATTTGTCGGCGGTCTGCGTCTCGTGGTTGATGAACCGCGCGTCATAGGGGCAGGCCTGCACGCAATAGGCGCAGCCCACGCATTTCGTGTTGTCCACCACCACCTCGCCGGTCTCCAGCTTGAAGGTCGCCTCGACCGGGCAGACCGGCACGCAGGGCGGATCGTCGCAATGATTGCAGAGGCGCGGCAGCATGACCATCGCCGGATCGCCACCCTCCTTCAGCACCTCGTAGACGCTGACATGGGTGCGGAAACTGTCCTCGGGCACGTCGTTTTCCATGATGCAGGCGACGGTACAGGCCTGGCAGCCGATGCATTTGCGCAGATCGACCACCATGCCCCAATGCGGGATGTGCGGTTTGTCGATGGCGGCCTGCGCGGACTGACCGGCGCCCGCCATGGAGGCGACGGCACCGATGGTCACCCGCCCCATCGCACCCAGAAAGCCGCGGCGGTTCGTGTCCATAAAGCTGATCCTCTTCGGGTTCCTGTCTGCCCCGAAGACTACGCCTGCGCGGCCCGGCCCGGTATTGGAGGAAACCCGGAGGGGTTAGGGGTTAACCCTTAGGGGGGGAACGGCCCAAACCTGCCGTTTGTTTCTGACCTGCTCCCCATAGAGTCCGCGTTTTTTAGTTCGCTCTGTTCAGGGTTTGGTCCTCTACTGACCGTTGGTGATACTCCCACGGTGTGAGCCCGTCGAGGCTCGTGTGGGGGCGATGGTGGTTGTAGTCTTCGCGCCAGGCCGAGATAAGCTCCCGGGCGTGGCGCAGGTTGGCGAACAGGTGCTCGTTCAGGCACTCGTCGCGCAGGCGGCCATTAAAGCTCTCGACGAAGCCGTTCTGCATGGGCTTTCCTGGCGCGATGTAATGCCACTCGACCTTGCGGTCCTCCTGCCATTTCAGGATGGCATTCGATGTCAGCTCCGTTCCGTTGTCACTGACCACCATACATGGATAGCCGCGCACCCGGGCGATGCTGTCGAGCTCACGGCCGACACGTTGCCCCGACAGCGAAGTGTCCACGACCGTCGCCAGGCATTCCCGGCTGAAGTCGTCGATGACGCACAGCACCCGGAACCGGCGCCCGTCTGAGAGGCTGTCCGAGACGAAGTCCAGGGACCATCGCTGGTTCGGCCCTTGTGGGATCGCCATCGGGGCCCTCGTTCCGATCGCGCGCTTGCGACCGCCGCGCTTGCGCACTGTCAGGCCCTCTTCCCGGTAGATCCGGTAAAGCTTCTTCCAGTTCACCTTCCAGCCTTCGCGACCAAGAAGCAGGTGCAGCCTTCGATAGCCGAAGCGACGCCGTTCGCTGGAAATCGCCTTCAGCCTCTCCCGCAGCTCGGCGTCTACAGGTCTAATTGATCCACGTCGATACACACGCGGGTCGATCCCGGCCAGGGCACAGGCCCGCCGCTGGTTGTAGTTCTTCTCTGTCATGGCCCAGTCCACGGCTCGTCGCCTTGCACCGGGCTTCAGAAGTTTTTTCCCAGCATCTCCTTGAGCGTGGCCACATCCAGCATCTGCTCCGCGAGCATCTTCTTGAGCTTCGCATTCTCAGCCTCCAGCGCCTTCAGCCGTTTGGCCTCCGACACCTCCATGCCGCCATACTTCGAGCGCCACTTGTAGAACGTGCCGTCACTGATGCCATGCTTCCGGCACAGCTCCTTGGCACCTATCCCGGCCTGGTGCTCCTTTAAAATGCCAATGATCTGCTCTTCGCTGAAACGGCTTTTCCGCATTGTCTGTCTCCTCGTTTGGAGAACAGGCTAACTTCAAAACGCGGACTTTTCAGGGGAGCAGGTCATTTCTCACGCATCGAATGGCCAGACGCAGGGCCGACCGCAGGTGCTGATCATCCCCTTGTCCGAGGTGGCCATGATCCAGACTTTGCCAGTAACGGATCTGTGCCCGTAGGGTTTACCCCTCGAACAGGACGAAGGGGGCCCAGTTGGCGGGGTCGCGGTCCTGGGCGTCGGTTGAGGCCAGGTACTCAAGCTTCGTCTTGCGAAGCGCGGCGGCGGGTTTGCTGGCTCCGGTCTGGGCGAGCCAATTGTCGTAGAAGCGCTGCATGAACTCTTTCGCGGAGCGATCACCAACCGGCCAGAGAGCGGCGAGCACGTTCTGGGCGCCGGCGACGTAGAAAGCGCGTGGCAGGCCTTCGAGACCTTCTGAATAATCATGCGCACCTTGGCCGGTTTCGCAGGCCGAGAGCACCACGAGTTCCGTGCCGTAGAGGTTCAGGGTCTGGGCTTCCAGCGCGTGCAGGATGCCGTTCTCACCATCCGCGCCCAGCTTGCCGGCCAGCGCGTTGTTGGCACCCGCGAAAGTCACCCCGGACTGCAGCAGAGGCCGCCCGTCGATGCTGCCGCTCTGGAGGTAGTAGCCATGCGTGGCGAGATGCAGGACCCGCGGGGTCGACTGCAGCGACTTCAGCGCCGCCTCGGTGGCCCGTTGACCGGTGAAGATTTTCGGGCTCGGTTCATCGGTGCGCAGGGCACCGTAGAGGTCACCGATGTAGGTGACCTCTGAGGCGCTTTGCTCCAGGGCTTTGAAGCCGCTGAACTGTTGGCGCGTGCTGTCGAGCGCAGCGCGGAAATCATCGTTCGTGTCTCTGAAGTCGCCCGCCAAGGCGATGGCGTCGAAGTCGATGCCACCAAAGGCCACAAGACCTTTGCCGGTGGCGGGACGGTCACGGGCGACCAGGTCCCGTCCTGTCTGCAGGGTGCGCAGGTCGAAGCGTTCGATCAGGCGTGTGCCGGTCTCGGTCAGGAAGGCCTCGAAGGGCAGCGCGCCGAGGGGGCCATCCGGCGAGATGTAGAGGGTGCCCGCGCCGCTGAGGTGATCGGCGAGCGGAGCGATCAGGGTGTTGAAGCTGTGGCGCATGACGGCGTCAAAAGGCACCTCGTGCTCGGCGCGCAATTCGCTGTTCGCGATCAGGGCCTGGCTCGTGAAATAGACGCCTGCCTCGCCCAGATCGACCAGCGCGGGATCGGCATCCGGGCGCAGCACCACCGCCAGAAGGCGCTGCTCGCCGAAGTCTCCGGTCTCGAAGTCAAACGGATCAAATAGCTTGTATTCGACGAGGGCGCTGTTGCGCGGCAGGGCGAGGCTGACGTCATCCGCGCTGGCGGCGCTCACGCGCTGGAAGCGGCGGAACTTCTCGGAGGCGGCGCGCAGCTCCGCCTCGGCGGCTTCGAGCGTCTCGCGCCTGCGGGTCTTGTCCTCCGTGGAAATCGCGGGATCGAAGGCAATGCGCGACAGTCCGGCGCGGCCCGCCTTCACCTTTGCGATCAGGTCGAGGACCGCGCTGTCATCCGTCTCGCGCACGAGATTGTTGAGCACCGCGTCCTCCTGCGCGATCCGCTTCTTCCACTTGAGGGTAAGATCTGCGGCAAAGCGGGTTCCGGCCCGCGAGGGGTTTTGCAGCACGAAGCTGAAGCTGGCGTCCTGATAGTTGCTGTTCAGGGTCAGCAGCTCGCGGCGCATGGCGGCGCTTCGAGCGTTGGAGACCTCGACGCGCAGCCATTGATCGAGCCGCTGATCGATCTGGCGAAAGGCGCGCAAGGCGTCCTGGGGACGATCACTGTTGGCCAGGAGAAAGGCAAGATTGCCATTGTAGACCACGGTCGTCGGGTGCATGGGGCCGTAGCCGTCGGCCTCTTCACTGGCCTCCAGGGCCCGGCGGAAGAGCGGCTCCGCCTCGCCATAGCGGCCGGTGTTTTCGTAGAGAGCGGCGAGGTTGTTCACGCTTCTGAGGGTGTCGGGATGCTCCGGGCCCAGGACGCGCTCGCGGGCCTCCAGGGCCCGGCGGTAGAGCGGCTCCGCCTCGCCATAGCGGCCGGTGCTTCGGTAGAGAACGGCGAGGTTGTTCACGCTGGTGAGGGTGTCGGGATGCTCCGGGCCCAAGGCTGTCTCGGCAACGTCCAGCGCGGCCTTCGCAAGCTCTATTGCGTCCGCATATCGGCCCTCATTGTAAGCCGTCACCACCTTGGCATTCAGGGCGCTATAATCCGGAGTGTCCTCCTGCGCGGACACCGGACCCATCAATACTGCGGCACAAAAGATCGCAATGGGAATTCGACGCATCACGGACCTCAACTCAATCAACTATGCCACTCACCATAGTCACTGAATTGCTAGACTGTCTATGAACGTGATCTTCTTGAAGTTGTCGACACAGACAGGGCTTTCTCGACAAACGCGGTTCCAAGTAATGCCGGCGTGGCATGCCGGGAGGGATAACGTCGCCGCTGCCAAAAAATCTGCGCTTCAAGTTCTGATTAGTGGTTGGCTTCCTGCGCATCGCTGCCGTTCGTCCGGGGCGCAGCGAATGACCGCTCCCCGCCCTGAGCGGACATTCGTGCAGCGCTCGGCGGATGGCCCGAGGCAGAAGACGCCGTCGATCAAACCTGATGGCCTTGCAGCATTGACAACAGCCTCATAAAGCTCAGAACATAAGCAAGTACGACGCAAAGATGTAGCCGGGATGGTTGCATCTTTGAGCGTCTATGCAGTCATGGCAGAAATTGGCTGTTGCCATTTGATCAGCGGTACGCCAACTCAAGATATGGGTAAAGGTGGGTAATGGCATTCGAGGACGGCATTCATGCGGTTGGGCATCACCTGCAAACCCATGCGCATGGCTTGGGAGGAGGTCAGCGCGACGCATATGCGCGCTCTGCATTTAACAGGTATTACTACAGCGTATTTCTAAAAACACGTGATCTCTTTAGGTCCATAAATCCCTCTTGGTCCCGTATGCCCCATGCTGACTATCCTGTAACTTTAAGGGCGACTGTGCGAAAACAGCTGAGAATTGCTTGGTCACGCGCCAGGAAGGACGGAGACACTAAGCTCGTAAAGGATACGGAAGCTGCACTGAGGGCTGTTGACGCGTTAAGTAAGCTGCTTGAACAGGCTTATGCAATTCGAGTGGTGGCGGACTATAACCCCGAAGAGGAGGTCGATTTTCAAAGTGGTGATAGATTTTCTTTGAAAGAAGTTGAGATCACCGCTGCGCACGACTGGCGACCAAAGTGTGATACCTTCTGTGCGGCGATATATTCGGCATGGGTTCAAGTCAATGTCTAAGACTGAGAAGCTAACCTCACTGATCACGCAGAGCGGTCTGTCGCTTATCGGTGACCCCGTTGATGATCCCGACGTTTCTGGGGGCTTTATTGTATTTGTCAAAGCAACTGGGCAAACGCCCGCTTTGATACCGGGGCTGATCGCTAAGTTGCAAAAAAGGTTCATCGCCGAGGGTGAACAGGTAAAGATTGTTGAGCCAAAACCAAACGGTGCGCAGATCGAGTCTTTCCTTTCTGCATCGATCAAGGCACGCCTTCCTCATCTCAATTTAGATTTGACAGTCGCTGCAGGTCATGGTCAGGCCGCAATCTGGGTTGGCTTGCCTGTTGGGACTCTGGCTGAAGATCAAGTAGCAGTCGCTGATGCGATCCACAGATTCTTGAGCCAGTTGGGCATCGAAGACCAAATAGTAACATTTAAGGCGGAAAAAAATCTTCCATCGCCGACAGCATGCTTGCGTGTGTTGAGGCGACACGCGCCTTGCAGTCCGGAGGCACTCACCGAGCTTCTGCAGTTACCAGGTTTTGATGCGATGACTTTGTCAGAGGTTCGCCGCCTCCTCGACACCGCGCGACGGAAAGGCCAGGTCATACGAAGAGAGGATGGAAAGTATATTCTTACTTTGCAGTGCCTTATGGATTTGGGCAGCAGCCGAAATCGCTTTAGCCCAGACGTATCTCGGGCTCTTGCCTTGCGCCGTCTTGGTGCTTAGGTTGGCGTCGTGGGAACCTCGGGCGAAGGTGTGTATCACACCTGCTTGCCGAGGCTAGACGATAGAAGGTTCCGCCATCTTCAATTGGCGCTCCTTCAGATCGCCAATTGAAGATGGCGGTACTTACGAAAGGTTACTTTGCTAATGAGGTTCCCACACCCCGATTTCTCTGAAGTTTGCCTGTTCGCGCAGTCTCCTGATATCCTTATTAAAGGTCTTGGCGGGTGGGCTGAGGATGATGAGCCTCAGATAATAAGAGATTATTACGCACAAGGCCTTCCTCCAGTTACGTCAGTAGCGTCGCTGTCAGTTATGACCGGATTGAATCCGGGATTTATTTGGTCGATTTGCACCAGGACTCGAAAACATTATAGAATATTCCCAATACCGAAGGGGAATGGCTCCCCGCCTCGCATGATAAATGCTCCCAAGGTTGGGCTTAAAGCCATCCAGTCATGGCTTTCGCTGCACTGGGTGGCAAAATATGACCATCACCCAAACTCCTTTGGGTTCATACCTGGAAAGTCTCACGCCCATGCCGCCAAATGCCATGTAGGCGCGGAGTGGGTGATTTCCGTCGATATCGAGAACTTCTTCCCCTCTATTAACGAAGAAAGAGTTCTGCAGGCACTATTGATCCTTGGTTATGCAGCTGGCCAAGGCACGAACCTTTTGACCAAATTGCTGTGTCTAGATGGCGCCTTACCCCAAGGATCGCCCGCAAGCCCCGTCATATCCAATGTGGTGCTAAGATCACTCGATGAAAGGTTAACTGCACTTGCTATGGAAGCAGGCGCTGTATTTACCCGGTACGCTGATGATATTGTTTTCTCAGGCAAAGGTAAGTTACCAGATGATCTCTTGGGAAATGCTCTCACAGAGATCGCATCGGATGGATGGACTGTCGCAAATGACAAGGTTTATTCTAGTTCCCTGCCTGCTCGATTGAAGGTTCATGGTCTGCTGGTCCATGGTCCTTCTGTTCGCTTAACGAAGGGGTATAGGAATAGAGTTCGAGCCTACCGCCACCTACTGAGCCAAGGAAAGATATCTCAGGAAGATTTGAAGTCTGTACTTGGTCATATTTCCTACGCAGACTTTGTTGAGAGGCTCTAAGCAATTAGTGTTGAGTTGGCGGATTTCGTACAGTCTGCCCTTTCCGCAAAGCTGCCACTCGTCCATTCCACAGCGGATGACCGAAATCCGCCCGCTCGTGCAGGGCCGGCGCTTCCGGCCCACAGCGGTCTTCCAGCGCGACCGTCAGTGCTGCACCGCATTCACCGAACCCGCCATTCGCTGCGCTTGCAAACCCTGCCGAGAGCGGGAGGGCCGGAGCGCCAGGAAAGCAGCCGCTCGCTCGAAGACGGAAAAGAACGCAAAGCGGAGCAAAAGCGCATTCTTACTACTTGACGAATCCCCGTTGCACTCGGCTGATTTCTCCATGGATTATGAATATGTGCTTTATGTTGATGAGGCTGGTGATGACGGGCTCACAAAGGTCAAGCCGATTGACCAGAACGGTGCGAGCGAGTGGCTCGTCATAAGTGGATTGATGATCCGGGCACATGATGAGGGCAACTGCCGAAAATGGCTTGATCAGATTCGCCAGGACATTGCTGCTACGCAATCACCAACACTGCACTTCCGAAAGTTAAGTCCATCGAAACAACGACGCGCGGCTCAAATGCTCGCGACGTTTCCGATCAGGGTGTTTTCCGTCTGCTCGAACAAGAAAAACATGCGCGGATACAATAATCAGCGCGCCTCTCAGGCAGGAGGAAAGCAGTGGTTTTATAACTGGGTTGTCAGGATCATGATGGAACGCTCCACGAATTATTGCGCTGACAACTCCTTCCGAAAGCTCGGGAAGCACACCAAGATGAAAGTGGTCTTCAGCGCTAGAGGCGGACACTCCTACGGGCAAACGAAGGCTTATTGGGAGCTCCTACGCTTCCAGGAGATGACCGGACGAACTTACCTCAATTGGCACACTATGAACCACGAAGTGCTCAGTTTCGACTTGGTGGACTACGTCCCGCACTACATGCATGCGGGCCTCCAACTCGCTGACGTTGCGGCAAGCGCTTTCTATCAAGCCGTTGAAACCAGCTCGCCCAGATGGTCTCCCGAGCCAGCCAAGGCACTGTCGCCATGCATGGCAAGACATGAAGGTGAGGTCTGTGATGTCGGTCTTGTTCTTCAACCACATGCGATCGATAGGATTGGCCTATCACGCGATCAGCGATCGATATTCGAACACTATGGCTATAAATTCAGGAGTTAGGTGCGGGTCCCGGCTTGTGTTGATCTGCCGCTAAAGGCCGAAATCCGATGCCCGACCGTCAGCAAACCCGAGCTTCAGCTATCGTGTAGCTCACCAAGGCCCCGGCGCCCCCGCGCTTGCCAAGGTAGCTGTGAGATTTGACAAACTCAACAGGTTATCTGCTTGCTTCAGGAAAGGAAGGAGAGCTTCCTCTATGCGTCAGAGCGGCCGCAACGCCTCCATGATCGAGCCTAACAGCCAGTCTCGGCTTGGTTCCGGTCAAGCAGTTTCGCGCAGAAAAGGAATGGTTACCCTGCGAGACTACGCCGGGGCCTGGCGCCAGGCGTCCGGCCCTCACTCCCCCCAACCCGCCGCAACCAGCAGCCGGACCAGCTCCGCCGCGCTGCCCGCGCCGAGCTTGTCCATGGCGTTGTGGCGGTGGATCTCCACCGTCTTCAGACTGATCCCCAGCTCAAACGCGATCTGTTTGTTCTGACGCCCGGCCATCACCGCGCGGGCGACCTCGGCCTCGCGGGCGGTCAGGCTGGCGACCTTCGCCAGCACCCCCGCCCGCGCCCGCGCCGCCGCCTGACGTTCGCGCGCCAGACGCAGCGCCTCGTTGAGGCGCTCGACCAGCGCCATGCCGTTCACCGGTTTCTCGAAGAAATCCATCGCCCCCGCGCGCATCGCCCGCACCGCCATGGGCACGTCGCCATGCCCGGTGATCATGATGACCGGCATCAGGCAGCCGCGGCGCTGCAACTCGTCCAGCAGCTCGAGCCCGGTCATGCCCGGCATGCGCACATCCGCGAGGATCACCCCCGGCACACTGTCATCGAGCCGGGCCAGCAGATCCGCCGCCGAGCCGTGATCGGCCACGCTCAGCCCCAGAGAGGAGAGCAGGAAGCCCAGCCCCTCGCGCGCCGCGCGGTCGTCGTCGACGATATGGATCACCGCGTCGCTCATGTCTCGTCCCTTTCCGGCAGCCAGACCAGCACACGCAAACCGTCGCCCTGCTCCGGCGTCTCCGCGCGCATCCAGCCGCCATGCGCCTCGACGATGGAGCGGCTGAGCGCCAGCCCCAGACCGATGCCCTCCGGCTTTGTGGTGTAGAAGGCTTCGGCGAAGCGGTCCAGCGCCTCCGGCCCCAGCCCGCAGCCCCGGTCGCGCACCGAAAGGCAGATCCCCGGCCCGCGCGTTGGATCCGTATGGCGCGCACAGCGCAGGGTGATCCGGCGCTCGTCGGGCACCGTGTCTTCCATGGCATCCACCGCGTTCTGCACCAGGTTCAGCAGCACCTGCTGGAGCTGCACCCGGTCGGCCATGACCTCGGGCAGATCCTTCTCCACCTGCATATCCGCCGACACGCCCGCGCGGCGCAGCACGCCCTCGTAAAGCGCCTCGGTCTCGCGCAGGAGCGTTCCAAGGGAGACCGGGGCGCGCTGGCTCTCGCGCTTGCGCACAAAGGCGCGGATGCGCTTGATCACCAGCGCGGCGCGGTCCGCCTGCCCGGCGATCTCGCCCGCCGCGCGGCCGAGATCCTCCGGTGCGCCATTGCCGGTTTGCAGCCGCATGCGCAGACCCTGCGCGTAGTTGGAGATCGCCGAGAGCGGCTGGTTCAGCTCATGCGCGATGGAGGACGCCATTTCGCCGAGGATCGACAGGCGGGCAACATGTTCCAGCTCGCGCCGGTGCAGCCGGTCGGCCTCCTCGGCGCGGCGGCGCTCGGCCATCTCGCGCTTGAGCCCCGCATTGGCGGCGTCGAGCGCCCGGGTGCGGCGGCGCACCAGCGTTTCGATGCGCACGGAATAGAGCGCCCAGAAGGCCAGCGCGATGGCGAGCGCGATCAGCCAGTCGCGGTAATCGGCGATGAAATCCGAAAGGCTCACCGGGCCGTTACGGGCGTAGGGGCCGATGCGCAGCCGGCGCAGCAGATCGTGCACCGGCTGGTAGTCCAGCGGCACGGTCCAGAGATCGCCCTCCTGCATGCTGAGCAGCGCCACGGCGACCTGCTTGGCAAGTCCAGGTGAGGTTCCAGGCGCCTTGGCGAAGGGCCAGCCGGGATAGACGGCGCTGGAGACCGCGCAGGCGGTCTCGGCGGCGGGCCTGGTGGCCACCGCGTGCAGCGGGCCGTAGCGCGCGGGATCCGCGCTGCGAAGCGTCTCCAGCAGGCAGCCGCGCAGCACCGCAGCGTCGGCCTCGCCGGCGAGCACCGCATCGGCGGCGCGCTGCATGGGAAAGCCGGTGACCACCAGCTCCACCCGTCCCGGCAGGCCGGCATCGACCGAAACCATCTCGTCCCAGATCACCTGAAAGCCGCCAAAGGCCTCGGGCGAGACCACCGCAAGCCGTTTGCCCGCCAGCGCGCCGATCCCCGCCATGGGCGCCTTTGCCACGAGGGTCGAGGCCACGGGATCGCCAGTCTCGGCGGTGGCGATGCGGCTGATATGAAAGCGATATTCCAGCGCCGCGTAATGGCCGGGATTGGTGATAACGAAATCCAGCGCCCCCGCCTCCAGTGCGGTTTCCAGCGCGGGGATGTCGAGCGCGACCAGTTCGAAACGATGCTCGGGAAGGGCTGCATTCAGCGCCGTCCCGGTGGCGTCCCAGCGGGCCAGCGCCGCGTCCTCTCCCATGAAGTCGAGCACGCCGATCTTCAGCGCGCGCTCGGGCTCGGCAGCGGCGGGCAGCGCCGCGAGGGCCAGCAGCAACAGGAAGGGGCGGAGGAGAGGCGGCACCGGGGATCCGTGAGAGGGAGCGTCGTGCAGGTTTGGATGCCAGGTTAGGCGGTCGGCGCGGGAGGGTCCAGAGAGGGCCTGTCGGGGCGATGCCGCAAGGTTCGGTGCCGGGGCCCGTGCGGTGGGCCGATTGCACAGCCTATAGGTCATGCGCGACCCGCCCCGGACTTGATCCGGGACCTCACCGCTTGCGCTGTCGAGGATCGTATCACCCGCGATGTTCCGCAACCGGAGGTCACTTTCGCGCCCCTGCCCGGCTCCCGTTCTGCGACCGCGAGGCAATGGCTCTGCACCCAGCGACGTCCCAACCATCGCTGCAAAAGAAAAAGGCGCCGCAAGCGATTGCGGCGCCTTCTCCCGATCAGATGCGGGCGCTCAGTGCGCGACGGCCCCTGCCGCGCTGCCCTCGGACTTGGCGAGGGCAGCGGCGGCCTCTTCGGCCTCCTCGTCCCACTCCACCGGCTCGGGCTTGCCGATCAGCGCGATCTCCAGCACCTCCGACACATGTTTGACGGGGATGATCTCCAGCCCCTCCTTCACATTGTCGGGCAGCTCGGCCAGATCCTTCTCGTTCTCTTCGGGAATGAGAACGGTCTTGATCCCGCCGCGCAGCGCCGCGAGCAGCTTTTCCTTCAGCCCGCCGATGGCGGAGGCATTGCCGCGCAGGGTGACCTCGCCGGTCATGGCGATGTCCTTGCGCACCGGCAGCCCGGTCAGCACCGAGACGATGGCCGTGACCATGGCCAGACCCGCCGAGGGGCCGTCCTTGGGCGTGGCACCGTCGGGCACGTGGACGTGGATATCCCACTTGTCGAAGCGCGGCGGCTTGACCCCGATCTGCGGCGCGATGGAGCGCACGTAGGACGAGGCCGCCTCAATGCTCTCCTTCATCACGTCGCCGAGTTTACCGGTGGTCTTCATCCGCCCCTTGCCGGGCAGTTTCAGCGCCTCGATATGCAGCAGGTCGCCGCCCACCGAGGTATAGGCAAGCCCGGTGACCACACCGACCTGGTTCTCGTCCTCGGCGAGACCGTAGCGGAACTTCCGCACGCCGAGGAAATCCGAGAGGTTCTCGGAGGTGACCTCGACCTTCTCGGCCTCCTTCTTGACGATCTTGGTAACCGCCTTCCGGGTCAGCCGCGCGATCTCGCGCTCGAGGTTCCGCACACCGGCCTCACGCGTGTAATAGCGCAGGATGTCGGTCAGCGCGCCATCGGTGACCGAGAACTCGCCCTTTTTCAGCCCATGCGCCTTGATCTGCTTGTCGAGCAGGTGACGCTTGGCGATTTCGAGCTTCTCGTCCTCGGTATAGCCCGAGAGCGGGATGATCTCCATCCGGTCGAGCAGCGGGCCCGGCATGTTGTAGGAGTTCGACGTGGTCACGAACATCACGTTAGACAGGTCGTATTCCACTTCGAGATAGTGGTCCACGAAGGTCGCGTTCTGTTCGGGGTCGAGCACCTCCAGCATCGCCGAGGCCGGGTCGCCACGGAAATCCTGCCCCATCTTGTCGATCTCGTCGAGCAGGATGAGCGGGTTCGTGGTCTTGGCCTTTTTCAGCGCCTGGATGATCTTGCCCGGCATCGAGCCGATGTATGTCCGGCGGTGGCCGCGGATCTCGGATTCGTCGCGCACGCCGCCAAGCGAGATGCGGATGAACTCCCGCCCGGTGGCCCGGGCCATCGACTTGCCAAGCGAGGTCTTACCGACACCCGGAGGGCCGACGAGGCAGAGGATCGGACCTTTGAGCTTTTGCGAGCGCGCCTGCACCGCCAGATATTCGACGATCCGCTCCTTCACCTTTTCAAGCGAATAGTGATCGTGATCCAGCACATCCTGGGCGCGGCCCAGATCCTTTTTCACCCGGCTCTTGGTGCCCCACGGGATGCTCAGCATCCAGTCGAGATAGTTGCGCACCACCGTGGCCTCGGCGGACATGGGCGACATGTTCCGCAGCTTCTTGAGCTCGGCATCGGCCTTTTCGCGCGCCTCTTTCGAGAGCTTGGTCTCGTTGATGCGCTCTTCGAGTTCGGCGACCTCATTCTGGCCGTCCTCGCCGTCGCCCAGCTCCTTCTGAATGGCCTTCATCTGCTCATTCAGATAATATTCGCGCTGGGTCTTCTCCATCTGGCTCTTGACGCGGGTCTTGATCTTTTTCTCGACCTGGAGAACCGACAGCTCTCCCTGCATCAGGCCATAGACCTTCTCCAGCCGCTCGGACACGGCGAGCGTCTCCAGAAGCTCCTGCTTCTGTTCCACCTCGATGCCAAGATGACCGGCGACGAGATCGGCGAGCTTTGCCGGCTCGGTGGTCTCGGAGACCGCCGAGAGCGCCTCTTCGGGGATGTTCTTCTTCACCTTGGCGTAGCGCTCGAACTCTTCGCCCACCGTGCGCACCAGCGCCTGGATCGCCGCCGGATCGCCCGGCATTTCGGTGATGTATTCGGCCTTCGCCTCGAAGAACACATCGTTTTCAATGTATTCGGTAATACGCACCCGCGCCTGCCCCTCGACCAGCACCTTCACGGTGCCATCGGGCAGCTTGAGCAGTTGCAGCACATTGGCGAGCACGCCGGCGCGATAGATGCCTTCGGATGCGGGATCGTCCACCGCCGGGTCGATCTGCGCGGCAAGCAGGATCTGCTTGTCGTCCGCCATCACCTCTTCCAGCGCCTTCACCGATTTCTCGCGCCCAACGAAGAGCGGCACGATCATATGCGGGAACACGACAATGTCGCGCAGCGGCAGCACCGGATAGGAGGAATTAAGAGCCTGTTGCATTTGCATTCCTTCGTCTTGGCAGGACGGCCCGGCCCCGGTTCTCCGGCAGCACCCGCCATCCCCTGTCTCGGAGGTTAAAGTGGGGTCACCGTGACGCGAAATCAACCTGACCCGACTCCGGTTCAAGCGAGCATGGCGAAACGGTGACCCGGGCGCAAGCGCCACTTGGCTCAGCGCCGCAGAGGGGCATTGCGCCTTCCGCAAGGGAAGGCCTCGTGCTATAAGGGCAAATATTTATTTCGTTGCACCCTATGGGAGTTTTTTATGACCAAAGCCCCCGCATTTTTCCGAACCGCCGCGATCGTCGTCGTCATGCTCGCCCTTCTGGCCACCGCCGCCGAGGTGATGCGCCCGACCCGAAGCTTCGAGTTGCAGACCGAAGCCCCCGAAACAGAGGCCGCCCGCGACCCGGGATCCATCGACTGGAGCGACCCGGCGGTGCTGAGCGAGCTGCGAACCGAAAGCGGCAACAGCTATGCGAACTCCGTAGGAGGCGGCAGCTCCTACGAGACCTACAGCTATTCCGGCGGCGCGATCGCCTCGGTGGATGACGACCCGCCACCACCGGTGATGCTGCCCGCGCCCGGCACAGAAGAGCCGATCCTGGTGCCGGCCCCCGAGGAAGAGGTCGCAAGCGCCAGTAGCGGCGGCGGCGAACGGCTGGAGATCATCGCCAGCCGGCTTTTTGTCGGCCCCGGTGAGGTGCCGCCCGAGGGCTATCTCGCCTATGGCATCCTGGCGTTTCCCGAGCGTCCGGAGGGCGATAGGCTGGCGCGCGGCATGATGTTCTGCAACGCCTTCCTCGGCACGATCCCGCACAGCTCCGAAATCGCGGTGCCGGTCGACAGCGAAAAGCAGGAGGTGGTGACGATCTGGCCGATGCGCACGCGCGGTCAGGCGGCGGAGGCCAACCGCATCGCCCGGTCGCGCACCTGCGAAAAGGCGGTGCCGAATTACGGGCTCTTCGAAGCGCAGCGCCATATCAAGGCGGCCATTGCCGCGGGCATCGACATCGCCGACGAACCCGGCCCTTTCCTGCTGGCCTGGGCGCCGGGATCGGGCTTTCCCAAGGAGAACGCGCGGGTGCTGATGGCCGATCTCAGCGATGTCTCCAGCGCCGGCGCCGCGCGCGAGCGGTTCCGCCGCTGGATGCGCCAGGTCGAGCGGCGCGAGGATTTCTGGACCGGCATGCCCCTGCACGAGCGCATCCGCCGCACTCTGCGCGACGCCGCCGACACCCATGGGCCGGCGATCTGGCGCGGCGCCAAGCTGTTCTTCGGTCTCGGCGGAAAGGAGAGCGGCGATGCTTGAGAAACTGAACTCCCTGCCCTCGGCGCTGATCGCGGCAGCGCTCTTCGCGCTCGGCATGCTGATCTATGTGGACCCGTTCACACCGGAGGGCGATATCGCCGTGGTGGTGGTCGCCGGGCTGCTGGGCGTGCTGATCTTTCGCGGCCTCTTTTGGCTGGCGGGCCGGCTCTTTGGCGGCAGCTCCCCGGCCAGCTCCTGAGACGGGCCTTTGAAACGCAACCGGCCGGCACCGTGAGGCGTCGGCCGGGAATTCCTGCACAGCAGACAGCCGCGCTCAGGCGGTTTCGTCTTCCAGCGTCGGGTAGTCGACATAGCCCTTGGCGCCACCGCCATAGAACGTGTCGCGGTCGGGCTCGTTCAGCGGCGCGTCGCGGAACAGCCGGTCGACCAGATCCGGGTTGCCGATGAAGGGCCGGCCAAAGGCCACCAGATCCGCCGCACCGTCGCGCACCGCCTCGATGGCCATGGCGCGGTCATAGCCGTTATTGGCCATATACGGCCCCTCGTAGAGCGCATGCAGCGCGGCAAAGCTCTGGCCCTCGGGCAGCTCGCGCGAGCCGCCGGTGGCGCCCTCGACCACATGCAGATAGGCCAGCCCGTAGGCGTTGAGCTTCGGCACCACATATTCGAAATCCGCCTGCGGATCCTCGTCGGAAATGCCGTTGGCGGGGCTGAAGGGCGAAAGGCGCAGCCCGGTGCGGTCGCCGCCGATCTCATCGGTCACCGCATCCAGCACTTCGAAGAGGAAACGCGCGCGGTTCTCGATGGACCCGCCATAGTCATCCTCGCGCTGGTTGGCGCCGGTCTTGAGGAACTGGTCGATCAGGTAGCCATTGGCACCGTGCACCTCGACCCCGTCGAAGCCGGCCTCGATGGCCAGCGCCGCGGCATGGCGGAAATCGGCGACGGTGGCGGCGATCTCCTCGACGCTCAGCGCACGCGGCTCGGAGGTCTTCTCGAACCCCGCCTGGGTAAAGGTCATGCTGTCGGCCGCGATGGCCGAGGGCGCCACCGGCGCCTGCCCGTCCGGTTGCAGCGAATTGTGCGAGATCCGCCCCACATGCCAGAGCTGCACGACGATCTTGCCGCCGGCCTCGTGCACCGCATCGGTGACGCGCTTCCAGCTCGCCACCTGCGCCTCGCTGTGGATGCCCGGGGTCTGGATATAGCCCTTGCCCACCGGCGAGATCTGCGTCGCCTCGGTGATCAGCAGCCCGGCGCCGGCGCGCTGGCGGTAATATTCCACATGCAGGTCGTTGACGCAGCCGGTTTCGTCATCGGCACGGTTGCGGGTGAGCGGGGCCATGACGATGCGGTTCTGCAACGCAATCGCTCCGGCGGCAAAGGGGGTAAAGAGTGCTTCGGTCATGACTGACGTCCTTTTCTTTCCAGGTCCGCGACGGGACACCACTGGGCAAGTCACCTAGGCGCTTTCTGCGCCGCCGCAATGACACGGGCCGCCGCTTCCCGCGCATTTCCCTCGAAAACCCGCCTTGTCGCCCATAATCCGGGCAGTTGCCGCCGGAATTCCGCGCCTCAGAGCGGCGGGATATCGCCCTCGGCGCGGCCCGCATGGAAATCGGCCTCCCATTCGGCAAAGCGCCCGCCGGCGATGGCCTCGCGCATGCCGGCCATGATGTCCTGGAAATATTGCAGGTTGTGCCAGCTCAGCAGCATGCCCGAGATCATCTCCTGCGCGCGGAACACATGGTGCAGATAGGCGCGGGAATAGCTGGTGCAGGCCGGGCAGGAGCAGTTTTCGTCCAGCGGGCGCGGGTCGTCCGCGTGGCGGGCGTTCTTGATGTTCACCACACCGTGGCGGGTAAAGACCTGCCCCGTGCGCCCGGAGCGCGTGGGCAGAACGCAATCCATCATGTCGATGCCGCGCTTGACCGCGCCGACAATGTCGTCGGGCTTGCCCACCCCCATGAGATAGCGCGGCTTGTCCTGCGGCAGGAACCCGGGCGCGTAATCGAGACAGGAGAACATCGCCTCCTGCCCCTCGCCCACCGCCAGACCGCCCACCGCGTAACCATCGAAGCCAATGGCGGTCAAAGCCTTGGCGCTCTCCTCGCGCATGTCGCGTTCCAGCCCGCCCTGCATGATCCCGAAAAGCATATGCCCGGGCCGGTCGCCAAAGGCATCGCGCGAGCGCTGCGCCCAGCGCATCGACAGCCGCATGCTCTCCTCGATGCGCTTGCGGTCGGCGGGCAGCGCCGGGCATTCGTCGAAAGCCATGACGATATCCGAGCCCAGCAGCCGCTGGATCTCCATCGAGCGCTCAGGCGAGAGCATGTGTTTCGAGCCGTCGATATGGCTCTTGAAGCTCACCCCCTCCTCGGTCAGCTTGCGCAGCCCGGCGAGGCTCATCACCTGAAAACCGCCGGAATCCGTGAGGATCGGGCGCTCCCAGTTCATGAACCTGTGCAGCCCCCCCAGCCGCGCGATGCGCTCGGCGGTCGGGCGCAGCATCAGGTGATAGGTGTTGCCCAGCAGGATGTCGGCACCGGTGGCGCGGACATTCTCGGGCAGCATCGCCTTGACCGTGGCGGCAGTGCCCACGGGCATGAAGGCGGGCGTGCGGATCTCGCCGCGCGGGGTCGAGATCACGCCGGTGCGGGCGGCGCCATCGGTGGCGGTGAGGCTGAAGGATGCGGTGCTCATGGCCGTCCCTCTGCCGCAAAGCGCGGGCTTTGCCAAGCCCGGAGGCGGGCAGCCCGAAAATGCCGCGCATTTGAAATTTGAAGCCCGCGTTCACGTTTCAGGCGGAGTCTGAGTGTAACCGCAACCTTTGGGAGTATCCGAGATGATCCGTGTTTTCGCGCTCGCCTTCGCCGCCGCCACGCTCTTTGCCCTGCCCGCAGCCGAGGCCGGCAACGGGTTTTTCGGCGGCAAACACAAGAGCCTGCAATCCAACGCCCGCAATCCCAGCCCCGGCGCTGGCTATCAAGGGCAGACCTATGTCACCCCCGGCGGCTGTTCCTATTCCCGCGCCCAGGTGCCCGGCTACAAACCGACCTGGCACCTGATCCTCAATGGCGCCGAGATCGGGCTCACCAACGCCCACCGCCGCTGCCCGACCATGCTGGGCGATTACGAACGGCTTTGAAGCCTTCGCAGGCGTCAGTAGTGATAACGAAGCTGCGCGATTTCCAGAGATTGGTCTTCGCCCGCCCCGCGAACACGGTACACCATGCGGTGTTCGCGGGTTATGCGACGCGACCACCATCCCGAGAGATCTCCCCTCAGCGGTTCGGGTTTGCCCGCGCCATGAAAGGGAGATCGGCGCGCTTCTTTTATCAGCGCGTTGATCCGTTGGAAGAGCTTCGGATCGGTGTGGTGCCAGTGAAGATAATCTTCCCAGGCTGCATCAGAAAATATCAGCCTCATCGTCGATCAAGTCTCGATCTCTGCCCTGCTCGGCGTCGAGCTGGGCAATAGCGTCCCGCAGCCGGGCGGCGTTCCGGGGCGAGGAAAGAAGGTGCAGCGTCGATTGGATCGAGTCCCACTCTTCTTTTCCAACGATCACCACAGCCTCCTGCCCCGCGCGCGTGACGACGGTTTCGGTTTTGTCGTGGATCGCATGATCCATAACTGCTTTTAGATGCTTACGGGCATCCGTATAGGTCAGGATGTTCATTTTGGGTGCTTGGGTGCTTGGGTGCTTGGGTGCCTCCAATATGTACAATTTCCGGTACAAGTCAATGTTGTTCTTGTCTGTGCCAGTCGTCTGAAAGACCATTTCACCGCAGCTCAGACCGTTCCGCCCTCCCCCCTCCCCGATCAACTCCACCACAACCCCCGCGAGGCGCCCGGCAACGGGCAAGGAGCGGCGCCGCTGCACCACCGCGCGACAAACGCGCCTTGCCCGATTGCGCGGGCGCGCGCGACGCGCCACTCTCCACGCCATGAGCAGCAACAACGATACGGGCGGCAAGCGCCCGACCTGGCCCGGCGGGATCGCCGCCGTGCTGACCCAAATGGAGGGACGGCGCGACGCCTTCACCTATGCCGAGACCGAGGCGCCACCCGCCGCCGATCTCGACCTCGCGCCGCTGGCCGCGCGCATCGTCACCGATCCCGATGACGACCCCGCCGAGGCGCCGCCCTTCCGCTCCTCCTATCACCGCAAGCGCCACGCGCTGCGCAAGGAACTGACCGGCGAAAGCGAGCTGGTGTTTCTGAACGCACTCCTCGTCGCGCATCTGCGCAAGCGCGACTTCCCCGCGCATATCCCCGCGCTGTTCCAGCGGCTCTGGGCGGAACAGGGCCCGCATCTGCTGGATCACCTCAACCAGCGCTGGCTGGTCTCTGCCATCACCACTTTCGGCGATCACGGTACCACGCCGACGCAGCGCTCGGTCGGGCTCGCGCTCACCGTGCTCTTCGGCACGATGAAGCTCTACGAGAGCGAGCGGCTCTATTCCGGCCTCAACGCCGACCGGGCCTTTGCGCTCGACCAGAAGGCGCGCGGCCCGCTGCCGATGGAGATGGACGCCTATGCCATCGCCAATGGCGGGCTCGACGTGAACATGATCGGGCGGCTCTGGACCGAGGCCGAGGACGATCCGGTGATCCGCCCTCTCGCCCATCACCTGCTCGATCTGCTGATCCATGACGAGCGCACGCTGTTCCGCCGCCTCATGACCATGCGCGCCCGCAAATCCCGCACCGATGCGCGCAAGGCGCCCGCGACGCCCAAGCGCGGCGACAACCCCGCGCCGGTGCCCGCGGCGCAGCGCGGCCTCACGCCCGAAACCTTGCGCTGGGGCCTCGTCTCGACCATCCGCGCGCCGCTGCCGCAGATCGCCCGTTTCGCCGCGCATCACATCGAGCTGGGCGCCGAGGCGCTGCATATCTATCTCGACGCGCCCGAGGCCGAGACCGTGGCGTTCCTCTCGCGCCACCCCCGCATCCACGTCACCCAATGCGACGCCGCCTATTGGCAGGCCAGTGGCAAGCCGCGCATGGAGGCGCACCAACTGCGCCAGGCGCATAACGCCACCCGCGCCCTGCGCGAGACCGCAGACAGCCTGCACTGGCTCGGCCATATCGATGTCGACGAGTTCCTGCTGCCCGACCGCCCCGTGTCCGGGATCCTCGCCGATATCTCTCCCCGCCACGCGCTGGCCCGCATCGCCCCCGCCGAGGCGCTGGCGCGGGACGATGGCCCGCCGCAGCATTTCAAGCTGACCCACCGCCAGGCCGGCCAGCCGAAAGCGGTGTTGCAGGAGATCTACCCCACCTTCGGGCTGCATCTCTATGGCGGGTTTCTAAGCCACAGCTCGGGCAAGGTCTTTGCCCGCACCGGCATTCCCGACACGCGCCTCGGCATCCACACGCTGAAATATCGCGGCGAGGAGGCCAGCAACCGCGCCAAGCCCGCCGACATCCACCTCGCGCATCTGCACGCGCCGAGCTGGGAACATTTCCTCACCCATCTCGCCTTTCGCCGCGACAAGGGCTCTTACCGCGCGCGCTCCTCACGGCCCGAGATGGGACAGGCCGATCTCATCGGGTTTCTCGCCGAGGAAGAGGGCGAGGCCGGGCTGCGGCTGCTCTTTGACGAGGTCTGCGCCGATACGCCGGAGCTGCGCGAAAAACTCGCCGCGCATGACATGCTGCTGAGCCGCGATTTCGATCCCGACGCCGCCGTGGCGCGGGTCTTCGGGGCGCGGCCATGATCCGCTGGGGCACCGTCACCACCACCAATGCCGCCCTGCCCGAGATCCTCGACTTCGCCGCCTGGCATCTGGAGCTCGGCGCGCACCGGATCTATCTCTATCTCGACGTCGACATGCCCGAGGCGCAGGCGGTGCTTTCCGCCCATCCCAAGCTGCGGGTCTTCCGCACCGATGACGCCTGGTGGGAAAAGCGCAACGGGCGTCCGAAGAAACATCAGGTGCGTCAGGGCGCCAATGCCCGCCACGCCAACAACCGCAAGCCGGAGGTGGACTGGCTCGCCCATATCGACACCGACGAGTTCCTGCTGCCCGACCGACCGCTGGCCGAGCAGCTCGCCGCCCTGCCCGAAACCTGCCTCTGCGCCCGGGTGAGGCCCGTCGAGGCGCTGGCCACCGCCCCGGGCGAGGAGGTGGCCTTCAAGGCCTTCCATCTCGATCAGAGCACCCGCCAGCGCGCCGCCGAGGCCTGCTTTGCCGAATGGGGCCGGCATCTCTCGGGCGGGTTCCTCAGCCATGTGGCCGGCAAGCTGTTCTTCCGCCCCGGCACCAAGGGGTTGCAGATCAAGATCCACAATGTGCAGCTCGACGGCGTATCGAACCCCGGCGAAGAGCCGCTGCCCGAGACCGAGCTGGGCCATTTCCACGCCGCCGACTGGGCGCATTTCCTGCGCCTCTACCGCTTCCGGCTGGTGCAGGGCTCCTACCGGGCCGAGCTGAAACCGCAGGTCCGCCAGAGCGGCGCAGTCAACCTGCACGATCTCTTTGCGATGATCGAGGCGGAGGGCGGCGAGACGGCGCTGCGGCGCTTTTACGACGAGGTCTGCACCGCAACGCCGGCGCTGACCGAGCGGCTCGCGGCGCACGGGCTGCTGCGGCGCCACCGCATGGATCTGCCCGCGCTGCGCGACAAGCATTTCCCCGGGGTCTGAGCGCGGCGGCGACCGGCGCTTATCCGAAGCGCGCCTTCAGCGCCTCATGCACCGGCGGGGTGACGAATTTGCTCACGTCGCCGCCAAGCCGGGCGATCTCCTTCACCAGCTTCGAGGCGATGGCCTGATGCCGCGCCTCGGCCATGAGGAAGACCGTCTCGACACTGTCGTCGAGCGCGCGGTTCATGCCGACCATCTGGAACTCGTATTCGAAATCGGCCACCGCGCGCAGCCCGCGCACGATGATCTGCGCGCCGACGTCATGGGCGCAGTCGATCAGCAGGTTTTCGAACGGATGTGGCACGATCTCGGTGCCGGTCTGCTCGGAGAGCGCGCGGCATTCGGATTCGATCATCGCAACGCGCTCCTCCAGCGAGAAGAGCGGCCCCTTGTCGCGGTTGATGGCCACCCCGATCACCAGACGGTCGACCAGCGCGGCGGCGCGGCTGATTATGTCCATGTGGCCCAGGGTGATCGGATCGAAGGTGCCGGGGTAAAGACCGATGCGCATGGGGCCTCCTCAGTTTCCCAATTCCCGGCACGCAACAATATTGCCCAAATGAATGCAACCCCGAAAGGCGGCAGATTTGGCGCCAGACACCGCGCCCAGGGAAATTGGCAGCGCAAACATGGGGCTGGCCCCGCATAACCCGCCGGATCCCCGCCTCCGACGCCCGCGCCATGCCGGCCGGGCGCCGCCGGATCCGGCGGCGTGGCTGGCTGGGCTCAATAGCCCATGATCATGCCCTGGAGCGCCTCTTTCTCCATCGCCAGTTCGGAGATATGCGCCTTGACCACGTCGCCGATGGTGATGATCCCGACCATGAGACCGTCCTCGACCACCGGCATGTGACGGAAGCGGCCCTCGGTCATCCGTGCCAGCACCACGTCGCTGTCCTCGGCGCAGGTGCAGGTCTTGACCGTCTTGGTCATCAGTTCCTCGACGCGACTTTCCAGGCAGGTTGCCCCCACCGCCGCGACCTGTCGCACGATGTCGCGCTCGGACAGGATGCCCAGCGGCGTCTGCCCGTCCTCGGAGATCACCACGCCGCCGATGCGGCGCTCTGCCAGCACCTGCGCCGCAGCCGCGACGCTTGTGCCCGGAGCCACCGTGACGACACCGTCATCGGCCTTGTCCTTGAGAATTTGCTGCACCTGCATTCGGCTCTCCTCCAATCGCGTCTCTGCATGTGCATTCAGCGTCCCCGCACTGCGACAATCTGTCAAGTCAGACCTTCGAGCCGGGTCAATTCCCGCCGTACCCCCTGCACCAGTGCGCGGGCAAACGTGTCGAGCCGGCCCAATCTTCGGTCATCGGCATGGCGAATGAGGTAGAAACTGCGCGTGAGCTCCACCCGGTCGGCCAGCACCTTGCGCAGCCCCGGCGCTGCCGGCAGCGCGAAATCGTGCACGATTCCCAGCCCGGCGCTCTGGCGCAGCCAGTGGAACTGCACCGAGACCGAATTCGACGCCAGCCCGACCCGTTCGAGCCCGATATCGGCGAGGTAATCCAGCTCCTTGTCGAAGATCATATCGGGGATATAGCCGACGATGCGGTGATCGCGCAGATCCTCCAGCGTGCGGATCGGCGGGTGCTGCGCCAGATAGGCCTCTGAGGCGGCCAGATGCAGCCGGTAATCGGTGAGCTTCTGCACCACCAGCCGCCCCGCCGTGGGGGCCGAGACGCCGATGGCCAGATCCGCCTCGCGCCGCGACAGGTTGACGATCCGCGGCAGGGCGACGATCTGCACCTCCAGCTCGGGGTTTTCGGCGGCGATCTCCGCCACCACCTGCGGCAGCAGGAAATTGGCGCAGCCATCCGGCGCGCCGATGCGGATCTGCCCCGACATGCCCTCGCCCGCCGCGCCGCGCACCGCCTGCGTGCCCTGCCCCAGCGCCCGCTCGGCGGTCTCGGCATGAGAGAGCAGCCGCGCCCCCGCCTCGGTCAGCGCATAGCCCTGCGGGCTCTTGGCAAAGAGCGGCTGGCCAAGGCTCTCCTCCAGCCGCGCCACGCGACGGCCCACCGTCGCCGGATCCATGCGCAGCGCGCGGCCCGCGCCCGACAGGCTGTCGCCCCGCGCCACGGCAAGGAAAATCCGCAGGTCGTCCCAGTTCTCCCGCATGGCATCCCTCCCGCAGGGTATCCTTTGCGTTTTTGCAAAACCTTTTTGCCCTATTACCTCTGTGATCGGCATTTATGCAAGACTAACCTGCCGCCAAATCATGAAAGACTCCGGAGGATCGACCGTGAAAGAGCTCACCCATTTCATCAACGGCCAGCACGTCAAGGGCACGTCGGGCCGCTTTACCGAGGTGTTCAACCCCGCCACCGGCGAGGCCATCGCCAAGGTGCCGCTGGCCACCGCCGCCGAGCTCGACGAGGCCGTCGCCAAGGCCGCCGAGGCGCAGAAGGCCTGGGGCGCCACCAACCCGCAGCGCCGGGCGCGCGTGATGATGAAATTCGGCGCGCTCATCAACGAGCATATGGACGAGCTGGCCGAGCTGGTCTCGATGGAGCATGGCAAGACCCTGCCCGACGGGCGCGGCGACGTGCAGCGCGGGCTCGAGGTGATCGAGGTCTGCATGGGCGCGCCGCATATGCTCAAGGGCGAGTTCACCAATGATGGCGGCCCGGGCATCGACCTTTATTCCATGCGCCAGCCGCTGGGCGTGGTGGCCGGCATCACCCCGTTCAACTTCCCGGCGATGATTCCGCTGTGGAAGATGGGCCCGGCGCTGGCCTGCGGCAACGCGATGATCCTGAAACCCTCCGAGCGCTGCCCCTCGACCTCGCTGCGCCTCGCCGAGCTGGTGATCGAGGCCGGTCTGCCCGCCGGTGTGCTTCAGGTGGTGAACGGTGACAAGGAGGTGGTCGACGCGATCCTCGACAACGAGACCGTGGCCGGCGTGGGCTTTGTCGGCTCCACCCCGATCGCGCAGTACATCTATGGCCGCGCCGCCAATAACGGCAAGCGCGCGCAATGCTTCGGCGGCGCCAAGAACCACATGATCGTCATGCCCGATGCCGATCTCGACAAGGCGGCGGATGCGCTGGTGGGCGCCGGCTTCGGCGCGGCGGGCGAACGCTGCATGGCGATCTCGGTGGCGGTGCCGGTCGGCAAGGAAACCGCCGACGCGCTGGTCGAAAAGCTGGTGCCGCGCATCGAAAAGCTCAAGGTCGGCCCCTACACCGCCGGCGACGACGTGGATTACGGCCCGGTCATCACCTCCGCCGCCAAGGACCGCATCGAAAAGCTGGTGCAGTCCGGTGTCGATCAGGGCGCCGATCTGGTGGTCGACGGGCGCGGCTTCGAGCTTCAGGGCTATGAGGACGGGTTCTTTGTCGGGCCGTCGATGTTCGACAACGTGACCCCGGATATGGAGATCTACAAGGAGGAGATCTTTGGCCCGGTGCTAAGCCAGGTGCGTGCCGACAGCTACGAAGACGCGCTGAACCTCGTGATCGACAACCCCTATGGCAACGGCACGGCGATCTTTACCGCCGATGGCGACACCGCGCGCGATTTCGCCAACCGGGTGAATGTCGGCATGGTCGGCATCAACTTCCCGATCCCGGTGCCGCTGAGCTATCACACCTTTGGCGGCTGGAAGAAATCCGCCTTCGGCGATCTCAACCAGTACGGCCCCGACGCCTTCCGCTTCTACACCAAGACCAAGACCGTCACCGCGCGCTGGTTCTCGGGCATCAAGGAAGGCGGCGAGTTCAACTTCAAGGCGATGGACTGACCTCTTCCGCCTGTTAAATCGCTGCGCGCCCCGGGGCCTCGACGGCCCGGGGCGTTGCGTTTCAGGGCAGTTAGCGTGTGCCGCCCAGCCCGCCATCGCTGGCAAAGCCGTCGCGCGGGCTCTTGTCCATGCCCCGACCGCTCAGCTCGCCGCGCTCGGACGTTGTTTTCGCCTCGGCGCCCGATGCGGCAACCAGCGTCAGCGCGGCGAGGATCAGCGAGAAAAATGCGATGCGGGTCATGATGCGGTCTCCAAAATGGCGGGTCTCAATCTGGCCAGCAGTGTGCCGCAGGTCCGCGTCTCGTCCTATTCCGGAAAACCAGACCCTTTCGGGGATTGCCTTTTTCGACATATTGCAGACATTTTGACCAAACCGGTCGGGCCAAGGTCACGTCCGGCAGTTCCGTTCCACAGGCCGTTCCCGCATGTCCGTCTCGTTCCGTATCCTGCCCCAGCATGGCATCGTCTATATCCGCTACGAGGGCTTTGCCCTCTTCGACGATACGATCCGCGCGGTCGGCGCCTATACCCAGCATCCAGAGTCGAGCCCGGGGCAGAAACATCTGGTCGACCTGTCGCGCATCACCGGGATCGAGCAGGATTTCGTCAAGCTGATGCAGATCCAGGCGCTCAAGGCAGACGCCTTTATCGGCGGCGGCGCGCAGACGATGATCGTCTATTATGCCCCGACCCCGCTGGCCTTCGAGGTGTCCAAGGTGATCCTGCGTTCCTGGGACGGTATCGACGCCGTCGTCCCGCTGGTCCAGCAAAGCGAGACCGGCACGCTCTCCCTGCTCGGCGTCGGCCTGCCGAGTTTCGCGGCGCTGCTCGAAGGCACCGACTGAGCCGGCAGACCGGAGCGCCGGACCCTGCCTGCACAAGCCTTGTCAGAATCCGCCAGAAAAGATACATTTCACCTACCTGTTTTGGTGTGGTGCATTATGGCTGTAGACGTCTCCGTCTTCGAAAGCCGCAATCTTGCGTATGCCCGTTTTCACGGCAACGTCACCCCTGTGGACAATTTGCGCGCCTTCGACAGCATCCTGATGGACCCCCGCACGCGCTCCGATACCTCCCACCTTGCCGACCTGTCGGCGGTCAACGACATGGAGGCGGATTTTCTGCAAACGCTCTCGCTCGTGGCCACCCAGACCCGGCTGACCGGGCGCGTGCTGCCCGGCACCAGATACGCGGTCTTCGCCCCCGACGACCTCACCTTTGGCGCCGCGCGGATGTTTCACCAGATCGCCGAGACCGCGCTGCCCTATCAGATCGAGGTGTTCCGCCGCGAAGCTCCGGCGCTCGCGCATCTGCGCCAGCCCGAACGCTCGATCTCGGATTTCCTGATCGCCGCCGAATAGCCCGGGCCTTGCCGCAATCGCCGCTCTCTGCTTTGCTGGTCGCGCATGGGCGAGGAGACGCGGATGGATGCGCCGGAATTCAGCCTCGGGATCGAAGAGGAATATCTTCTCGTCGATCGCGACAGCCTGGCGCTGGCCGAGGCGCCCGAGGCTTTGCTTGCCGCCTGTTCCGAAGAGCTCGAAGGCCAGGTCAGCCCCGAATATCTGCAATGCCAGATCGAGATCGGCACCCGCCCCTGCGCCGATATCGCCGCCGCGCGCGAGGATCTGCGCCGCCTGCGCCGCACCGTCTCGACACAGGCCGCGCGGTTCAACCTGACGCCCATCGCCGCCTCCTGCCATCCGCTGGCCGACTGGAAAAACCAGCATCACACCGACAAGGACCGCTATAACGACCTGCGCCGCGATCTCGGCGGCGTCGTGCGGCGCATGCTGATCTGCGGCATGCATGTGCATGTGGGGCTGGGCGACGACAGCCTGCGCGCCGATCTGATGCGCCAGGCGAGCTATTTCCTGCCGCATCTGCTGGCGCTCTCCACCTCCTCGCCGTTCTGGCAGGGGCAGGATACCGGGCTTGCCAGCTACCGCATTTCCGTCTTCGACAACCTGCCGCGCACCGGCTTGCCGCCGAATTTCACCAACTGGCAGGATTACACGCGTTCGGTGCAGGTGCTGGTGGATCTGGGACTGATCGAGGACGCCTCCAAGATCTGGTGGGATCTGCGCCCCTCCTCGCGCTTTCCGACGCTGGAGACGCGGATCATGGATGTGCAGCCGCGGCTCGAGGACACGCTGATGCTGGCGGCGGTGAACCAGTGCCTGATGCGCATGCTCTGGCGGCTGAGGCGACGCAACCAGCGCTGGCGGATCTACGAGAACTTCCTGATCGGCGAAAACCGCTGGCGAGCGCAGCGTTATGGCGTGACCGAGGGGCTGATCGATTTCGGCGCGGCGCGGATCGTGCCCTTCGCCGACCTCGCCGAAGAGCTGATCGCGCTGCTGGCCGAGGATGCCGAGGCGCTCGGCTGCCTGGCCGAGATCGAGCGCATGCGCCGCATCGTGGCCGAGGGCAATTCCTCGATCCGCCAGCGCGCGGCGGCCGAGGCGGCGGGCGGCGACGGCGAGGCCCGGATGCGCGCCGTGGTCGGCCATCTCATCGAGGAGTTCCACGAAGGGATCTGAGGCGCGGCGCGCGGCTCCCTTGCAAGGCCCGCCCCGCCGGGGCACAAGGGCGCCGGCCAGCGCTAGCGGAGACCGCCATGAAGACCTGCATCGTCACCTCCGATTTCTTCGTTCCGGGCGAGACCTTCATCAACCGCCATATCGAACACATCTTCGGCGGCGACACCTGCGTTCTGACGGGCCGGTTCAACGGCACCGATCCGCTGGGCAAGCCGCTCTTCGTGCGCCGCGCCCCCCTCAGCCCCGCCGACAGGCTGCGCGCGCCCTTCGCCATGGGCTGGAACGCCGCGCTGGAAGGCACCGGCCGCCTGCCCTTCGGCGACAACCGCCGCCGCCTCGCCGACTGGCTGCGCGCGGAGAAGGTCGAGGTGATCCTCGCCGAATTCGGCACCCAGGCGCTGGTGGTGGCCAGGCTCGCCACCGAGCTGAACCTGCCGGTCTTCACCTATTTCCGCGGCACCGATGCCAGCTTCGCCCTGCGCTCGCGCCAGATCGTGCGCGCCTACAGGCGCATGATGCCCCGGCTCGACGGGGTGTTCTCGGTCAGCCGGTTCCTGCTCGACAATCTCGCCCGCCACGGCGTCACCCATCACAATGCGCATGTGGTGCCCTCCGGCGTCGATATCCGCCGCTTCACCCCCGGCGAGAAACGCCCCGGCTCCTTCCTCGCCGTGGGTCGCATGGTGGAGAAAAAGGCCCCCGAGGTCACGCTGCGCGCCTTTGCCAAGGCCGCGCAGGGCCGCGAGGCGCATCTCACCTTCATCGGAGACGGCCCGCTGCTCGATCCCTGCAAGGCGCTCGCCGCCGAGCTCGGCATCGCCGCGCAGGTGACCTTCACCGGCGCCCTGCCGCATGACGCGGTGCGCGAACATCTCGCCACCACCGAGACCTTCCTCCAGCATTCGGTCACCGCCGCGAACGGCAATACCGAGGGCCTGCCCACCGCCATCCAGGAGGCGCTGGCCTGCGGCTGCATCACGCTGTCCACCTGGCATGCCGGCATCCCCGAGGCGGTGGAGGACGGCGTCAACGGGCTGCTGGTGCCGGAATGGGACGAGGCGGGCTTTGCCGCGCGCATCGCGCAGCTGCTCGACATGTCCGACCGCAGCGCCATGACCCGCGCCGCCCGCGACACGGCGGTGGCGAAATTCGACAATGCGGTGCTGCTCGAGAAGGTCGAAACCGTGATCCGCGACCGGCTCGCCGCCCGCGCCCGCGCCTGACCTCCGCGCGCCCCGCCCCTTCATCTTTCTGAAAATACTCAAAAAATCCCGCCGCGCTGCCGCTGCCACCCGCGCCGCGCGCGCCGCAGGCGCGCGCGCCTGGCGACGAGGCCCCGCCTCGGCGCAATCCCTGCCGCTTGCCCTTGCATCCCGTGGCGACTCCCGGCACATTATGAACAATCGTTCAATTTCCATCTTGGCGGGGAGGAGCCCATATGGATTTCGCACTGAGCGAAGAGCAAACGGCCATTTTCGATATGGCCTACGGGTTCGGGCAGGAGCATATCGCGCCCTATGCCCGCGACTGGGAGGCACAGGGCAGCATTCCGAAGGAGCTCTGGCCCGAGATTGGCGCGCTGGGGCTCGGCGGGATCTATGTGAGCGAGGCGAACGGCGGCTCGGGGCTCACCCGGCTCGATGCGACGCTGGTCTTCGAGGCGCTCAGCATGGCCTGCCCCTCGGTCGCCTCCTTCCTGTCGATCCACAATATGTGCGCCCGGATGATCGACGCCTACGGCTCTGACGACCTGCGCGCGCGCTACCTGCCGAAGGCGCTGACCATGGAGACCGTGCTCTCCTATTGCCTGACAGAGCCGGGCGCCGGCTCCGACGCGGCGGCGCTGAAGACCCGCGCGGAAAAGACCGACACGGGCTACAGCCTGACCGGCACCAAGGCCTTCATCTCCGGCGGCGGCTATTCCGATGCCTATGTGGTCATGGCCCGCAGCGGCGGCGAGGGCCCGCGCGGGGTCTCGGCCATCGTGGTCGAGGACGACGCGCCGGGGCTCAGCTTCGGCGGGCTCGAGGACAAGATGGGCTGGCGCTCGCAGCCGACCCGGCAGGTGCAGTTCGACGCGGTGGCGGTGCCGGCGGCGAACCTGCTCGGCGAGGAGGGCAAGGGGTTCAATTACGCCATGGCCGGGCTCGATGGCGGGCGGCTCAATATCTCCGCCTGTAGCCTCGGCGCCGCACAGGCGGCGCTCGACGCGACACTGGCTTATATGGCCGAGCGCGAGGCGTTCGGGCAGAGCATCGACCGCTTCCAGGCGCTGCAATTCCGGCTGGCGGATATGGAGATCGAGTTGCAGGCGGCGCGCACCTTCCTGCGTCAGGCGGCGTGGAAACTCGACCAAGGCGCGCCGGATGCGACGAAATTCTGTGCCATGGCAAAGAAATTCGTCACCGAGGCGGGCAGCAGGGTTGCCGATCAATGCCTGCAACTGCATGGCGGGTATGGATATCTCGCCGATTACGGGATCGAGAAGATCGTGCGCGACCTGCGCGTGCACCAGATCCTCGAAGGCACCAACGAAATCATGCGGCTGATCGTGGCCCGCACGCTGGTCGCACGATGACCGGCGGGGCGCGCACCAAATCTCTTCGAAGAGATTTGCAAAATCCTTCGAAGGATTTTGCCGCCAACGGAAAGACCTGTTCATGACCGACATTCGCACAGACATCGAGGGCCGCGCCGGGCGCATCACCCTCACCCGTCCCAAGGCGCTCAACGCGCTCGACCACGACATGTGCCTCGCGATCGAGGCGGCGCTCGACGCCTGGCGCGACGATCCGCAGGTCTCGCTGGTGATGATCGACGCCGAGGGCGAGCGCGCCTTCTGCGCCGGCGGCGATATCGCAGCGGTCTACCGCGCCGGGCTTGCCGGCGATTACGAGGCCGGACGGGCTTTCTGGCGCGACGAATATCGCATGAACGCCAAGCTCGCCGAGTATCCCAAGCCGGTGATCAGCTTCCTGCACGGCTTCGTCATGGGCGGCGGCGTCGGGCTCGGCGGGCATTGTTCGCACCGCGTGGTCGGCGAGAGCGCGCAGATCGCCATGCCGGAATGCGGCATCGGTTTCGTGCCCGATGTCGGCGGCTCGCTGCTGCTGGCGCGCGCGCCGGGCGGGCTCGGCGCCTATCTCGGCCTGACGGCGGCGCGCATGGGCCCGGGAGACGCGCTGCATGCGGGCTTTGCCGATTGCTTCATCCCCGAATCCCGCTGGCCGGCACTGAAACAGACGCTTGCGGAAACCGGCGACGTGGCCGCGCTGGACGCCGCCGCCGACACCCTGCCCGCAAGTCCGCTCGCCGCCGCGCAGCCGGAGATCGACACGCTTTTCGCCGCCGGCCCGCTGGCGGAGATCGCCGCGCGGCTGGACCAGGCGGAGGGCGAGATCGCAGACCCCGCGCGCAAGGCGGTGGCGCGCAACTCGCCGCTCTCCATGGCGCTGACGCTGGAGATGCTCGACCGGCTGCGCGCGCAAGAGAGCGATATCCGCAGCGCGCTGCGGCAGGAATACCGGGTCTCGCACCGCGCGGCGGAGATGGGCGACTTCCTCGAGGGCGTGCGCGCGCAGATCATCGACAAGGACCGCAACCCGCGCTGGCGCTACGCTCTGGAGGAGATCACCCCCGAACTGATCGCGGGGTTCCTGGCGCCGCTGGGCGCGGACGAACTGGCGCTGTGACGCGCCGCCGAGGGAGGAGAAAGACATGAAGATCGGATTTATCGGGCTGGGCAATATGGGCGCGCCGATGGCCGCCAATCTGGCGAAAGCCGGCCATGAGGTCACCGGCTTCGACGTGGCGGGCGCCACGGCGGAAGGCGTGGCACAGGCCGCCAGCGGGCCGGAGGCGGTGAAAGACGCCGAGGTGGTCATCACCATGCTGCCCAACGGCGCCATCCTGCGCGATGTCGCCTCCGAGCTGATCCCCGCCATGGCGCCGAGCGCGGTGTTCCTCGACTGCTCGACCGTGGATGTGGAAAGCGCCCGCGCGGTGGCCGAAGAGGCCGAGGCCGCAGGGCTCGGCGCGCTCGACGCGCCGGTCTCCGGCGGCATCGGCGGCGCGGCCGGCGGCACGCTGACCTTCATGGTCGGCGGCTCCGAGGCGGCCTTTGCCACCGCCAAGCCGCTCTTCGACATCATGGGGCAAAAGGCGGTGCATTGCGGCCCCTCGGGCAATGGTCAGGCGGCAAAGATCTGCAACAACATGATCCTCGGCGTCACCATGATCGCCACCTGCGAGGCCTTTGCGCTGGCCGACAAGTTGGGGCTTTCGCGCGAGGCGATGTTCGACGTGGTCTCCACCTCCTCGGGCTATAGCTGGTCGATGAACGCCTATTGCCCCGCCCCGGGCGTCGGGCCGCAATCGCCGTCGGACAATGGCTACAAACCGGGCTTTGCCGCCGAGCTGATGCTGAAGGATCTGGGCCTCTCGCAGCAGGCCGCCGAGGCCGCCGATGCCGACACCCCCATGGGCGCCGCGGCGTTGTCGCTCTACAAGAGCTTCGTCGAGGACGAGGGCGGCAAGGGCATGGATTTCTCGGCCATGCTGCCGAGGTTCGAGAAACGCGGGCGCGGCTAAGCCGCACCTGCGGGCTCTGGACCCTGCCCGCATCGCCTGACACTCTGCGCGCATGTCCAAGACCAGCCCCGTCGCAGCCCACCTGCCGCCGCTTGCGCCCGAGACCCTCGCGGCGCTCGACCGGCTTCCCGTCGCCGAACTGCCGCAGGGCAGCGTGCTGTTCCGCCCCGGCGATCCGGTGCAGGGGTTTGTCATCGTGCTCTCGGGCCGGGTCGAGGTTTTCCTGACCGGCCCCAGCGGGCGCGAGATCCTGCTTTACGCGGTCGAGCCCGGCCAGAGCTGCGTGCAGTCGACGCTGGGGCTGCTCGGCGACGAGACCTATTCCGGCGAGGCGGTCACCCGCCGCGCCTGCCGGCTGGTGATGATCCCCCGCGCGCTGTTCCTGCGGCTCATGGAGAGCGACGCGGCGTTTCGCAGCTTTGTCTTCCGCGCCTTCGCGGAGCGCATGCAGACCATGATGCATCTGCTTGAAAAGGTGGCGTTTCAGCGGGTCGAATGCCGGCTGGCGCAGGCGCTTCTCGACGGCGCGACCGATGGCACATTGCGCGCCACCCATGCCGAGATCGCCACCACGATCGGCTCCGCCCGCGAGGTGGTCTCGCGCCGGCTCGACGCGCTGGCGCGGCGCGGTATCGTGGCGCTCGACCGGGGCGCGGTGCGGCTGCTCGACATGGACACGCTGCGCATTCTGGCCGAATCCAGCGCGAGCTGACCCCGCAAGACAGACCCTTTCAGCAGTCGATTCCGCCGCGCGACCCTGTTAGGAAGGCCGGAAAAGGACGTATTACATGGTCACGCTCGACATCTTCTCCGATCCGATCTGCCCCTGGTGCTATATCGGCAAGGCCTATCTCGACCGCGCCTTGCAGGACGCTCCGGACCACCCGTTCACCCTGCGCTGGCGCACCTTCATGCTGAACCCGCAAATGCCCGCCGAGGGCATGGAGCGGCGCGCCTATCTCGAAGACAAGTTCGGCGGCAAGGAGGGCGCGGTGGAGGCCTATATGCCGGTGGCCGAACATGCCGCGCAGGCGGGGGTGGAGATCAATCTCGACGCCATCGAACGCACGCCCTCGACACTGGACGCGCAGCGGCTGATCCACTGGGCGGGCATCGAAGGCGTGCAGACGCCGGTGGTCTCGGCGCTGTTCCGCGCCTATTTCGTCGACGGCCGCGATATCGGCAGCCGCGAGGTGCTGGGCGATATCGCCGATAGCTGCGGGCTGGATGCAAGCCTGATCCTGCGGCTGCTGGCCTCCGATGCCGACCGCAAGGAAGTGGTCGAGATGGACGCGGCGGCGCGCGGCATGGGGGTGACCTCGGTGCCGACCTTCGTGGTTGCCGGCCAGCACGCGGTGCCGGGCGCGCAGCCCTCCGATCTCTGGGCGCGGGTGATCGCCGAGCTGAAGGAGGGCGGCGCGCAGGCGGCGGCGCTGGCCTGACGAAGAGGCGCGGCGGGGATGAAACGGCTGCGCATCCTGACGCTCGTGGCGACGGTGCTGGGCATCATCGCCATCGGCACGGTCTATTTTCACCTCATCGAAGGCTGGAGCTGGCTCGACTCTTATTTCTTCACCGTGGTGACGCTCTCGACCGTGGGATATGGCAATCACATCCCGGTGACGGTGGCGGGCAAGATCGGCACCACCGTCTTTATCCTGCTCGGGCTCGGCATCTTTGCCGTCGCGGTGCAGCAGTTCGGCCTCTTTGCCATGCGCAAGCGCGAGGAGCATACCGAGTGGCTGATCGCCAAGCTCGGCCGGGAGGCAGCGAACGAGGATGTGCCGGAGCCAGAACCGGACGCACACAAACGACCCGGCACCGACGAGTGATCCGACCAAGCCATGCGTCAGGCGCATAGCGGACTTCCGCCTGGCATCGGGTGAAACACGCTTGTGTTGCGGAACCGATTTCCGATAGCCCGGTTGATAGCGATAAACCGCTTTCCCCACGCCATGCGAAAATCCTAGCCGGCGGGTCCGTTTCACCAAGGATTGCAGATTTCATGCGTTCAGTTCCAGGACGAGTTGAGTTCATCGCACTGCTGGCGATGCTGTTTGCCACCATTGCGTTTTCCATCGACGCCATGCTGCCCGCCCTGCCCGAGATCGGACAGGAGCTGACACCCGACGATATCAACCGCGCGCAGCTTGTGATCACCAGTTTCGTGCTGGGCATGGGGCTGGGCACGCTCTTTACCGGGCCGCTCTCGGACACGTTCGGGCGCAAGCCGGTGATCCTCGGCGGCGCGGCGCTCTATATCACCATGTCGCTGGTCGCGGCGCGCGCGGAGACGCTGGAAATGCTGCTGCTGGCGCGACTGGTGCAGGGTCTGGGCGCCGCCGGGCCGCGCGTCGTGGCGCTGGCCATCGTCCGCGACCTGCATTCGGGCCGGGCCATGGCGCGGATCATGTCCTTTGTGATGACGGTCTTCACCCTCTTCCCGGCGCTCGCGCCCTCCATGGGCGCGGTGATCATCGAGCTTTCCAGTTGGCGCGGGATCTTTGTCGCCTTCGTGATCTTCTCCTCCGTCGCCTCGCTCTGGCTGATGATCCGCCTGCCCGAGACGCTGCCGCGCGAAAACCGCCGCCCGTTCCGGTTCTCCGTGCTCTGGGCGGCAACGCGCGAGCTGGTGGGCCACCCGATCGTACGCATCTCGATCACCGTGCAGTCGCTGGTCATGGCGATGCTGTTCTCGCTGATCTCCAACGTACAGCAGATCTACGATATCAGCTTCGGACGCGGCGACAGCTTTCCGATCTGGTTCGGCGCCATCGCGGTGCTGGCCGCCAGCGGCAGCGTGCTGAACGCAAGGCTGGTGATGCGGCTGGGCATGCGCTTTCTGATCACCGCGATGCTGATTGTTCAGGTCGTCACCTCGGGGCTGGCGCTGCTGCTTTTCGTCGGCGGCGTGCCCGGGAATATCGGCTTTGCGGTGTTCCTGATCTGGCAGTTCTCGCTGTTCTTCCAGATGGGGCTGGTCGTGGGCAATGTGAACGCGCTGGCCATGGAGCCGGTGGGCCATATTGCCGGGCTCGCCGCCTCGATCATCGGCGCGGTCTCGACCGTGCTGGCGGTGCTGATCGCGGTGCCCAATGCGCTGATGTTCGACGGCACGCCGGTGCCGCTGGCCTCCGGCATCTTTGTCGAGGCGGTTCTGGCGCTGCTGCTGATGCGCTGGCTGGCACGGATCGAGGCGGCCCAGCCCGCCTGAAGTGGGTCGCGCCGGTCGACTGGCTGCGCAAATCTCAGCCGATGTGACGCGAAAATCACCGCCCGGCCCCGTCTCACCCGGACGGGCGCCGGGCTTTTCGTAGCAAAGTCATGACAATTTGGTATACAAAGGCATACACACCTTTTCGCATGGCGATTTCTGCGCTACAGCATGGGCATCCACAGCAATCGCCATGAAAGGTGCACCGCATGTCGAAGATCAAGGTCGAGAACCCGATCGTCGAGATGGACGGGGACGAGATGACCCGTATCATCTGGGATTTCATCAAGAAAAAGCTGATCCTGCCCTATCTGGACATCGACCTGCTTTACTACGATCTCGGCATCGAGAGCCGCGACGAGACCAATGACCAGATCACCATCGACGCCGCCGAAAAGACCAAGGAGGTCGGTGTCGCGGTGAAATGCGCCACGATCACCCCCGACGAGGCGCGAGTCGAGGAGTTCGGCCTCAAGAAGATGTGGAAATCGCCCAATGGCACGATCCGCAACATCCTCGGCGGCGTGGTGTTCCGGCAACCGATCATCTGCAAGAACGTGCCCCGTCTGGTGCCCGGCTGGACCAGGCCCATCGTGATCGGCCGCCATGCCTTTGGCGACCAGTACAAGGCCACCGACATGAAATTCCCCGGGCCCGGCACGCTGACGATGAAATTCGTCGGCGACGACGGCACGGAGATCGAGGAAGAGGTCTACAAGGCGCCGTCCTCGGGCGTCTACATGGGGATGTATAATCTCGACGAGTCCATCGCGGATTTCGCCCGCGCCTCGATGAACTATGCGCTGGATCTGGGCTGGCCGCTGTACCTCTCGACCAAGAACACCATTCTCAAGCAATATGACGGTCAGTTCCTGCTGACCTTCCAGAAGATCTTTGACGAGGAATTCGCCGACAAGTTCAAGGCCAAAGGCATCTGGTACGAACACCGGCTGATCGACGACATGGTCGCCTGCTGCATGAAGTGGAATGGCGGCTTTGTCTGGGCCTGCAAGAACTACGATGGCGACGTGCAGTCCGACACCGTGGCGCAGGGCTTCGGCTCGCTCGGGCTGATGACCTCGCAACTGATGACGCCGGATGGCAAGATCGTCGAGGCCGAGGCGGCGCATGGCACGGTGACCCGGCATTATCGCCAGCATCAGGAGGGCAAGTCGACCTCGACCAACTCCATCGCCTCGATCTTCGCCTGGACCGGCGGGCTCAAGCACCGCGCCAAGCTCGACGGCAACGAGGCGCTGATGACCTTTGCCACGACGCTGGAAAAGGTCATCGTCGACACCGTGGAAGCGGGCTGGATGACCAAGGATCTGGCGCTGCTGGTGGGGCCGGATCAGAAATGGCTGACCACCATGGGCTTCCTCGAAAAGATCGACGAGAACCTGAACAAGGCGCTGGCCGGCTGAGCCGGCGACAAATTCCTTCGAAGGAATTTGCACAAGTCTTCGAAGACTTTTGCGCCGGGCGACCAGATCCGGCAAAGGTATCCGGCGCGACGCAGGTGGGCGGGTCTGCCCACCTGCCCCGCAGATCGCCCTCGGCAACGCCATATATCCGCGCGACGCGGGGTTACGCGTGAAGGTGCTTGACCGGTCTGCTTGCCCGCGTCATGGCTCATGACATGCTGCTTCTCGACAATCCCCCGCCGGACCGGCACACGCTCTGGGAGGACATCCAGGCCATCGTCACCGGCACCACGCTGGTGGCGCTGTCGATCCAGTTCCTGCGCGCCTCCGAGCTCTTCACCGGGCAGATCGCCGGCCTGTCGCTGGTGCTCTCCTATCCGACCGGCCTGCCCTTCGGCGCGATCTTCTTCATCCTCAACCTGCCCTTCTACCTGCTGGCGATCCGCCAGCTCGGCTGGCGCTTCACCATCAAGAGCTTCCTCTCGGTGGCACTGATGGCCAGCATCGCCGAAAGCCTGCCGCTGGTGCTGACGATCAACCGTCTGCACCCGGCGCTCGGCGCGGGGCTCTCGGGCATGCTGGCGGGGGTCGGTCTGCTGCTGCTGTTCCGGCACGGCGCCACGCTCGGCGGCGTCGGCATCGTGGCGCTCTGGGCACAGGACACGCGCGGCATCAAGGCCGGGCATGTGCAGCTGGGCTTCGATCTCTGCGTCTTCGCGCTGGCGCTGTTCCTCTTCGACTGGGAACAGGTGCTCTGGTCGCTCTTCGGCGCGGTGGTGCTGAACCTGCTGATCACCGTCAATCACCGCCGCGACCGCTATATCGCGCGGTCCTGACTGGCGCGCCGCCCCCGTGGGGAACCGGGGACGGCGCCACCCCGGGGTCAGCCCTCTTCGGGCAGCGACCCCAGTTCCCGGGCGTCCGCGACCTCCTCTTCGCTCAGAAGACCGTCGCCATCGGTATCCATGGACATGAACCCGTCGGTCGAGACCTCGGGCCAGACCGCCTGCACCTCGCTCACCGTCAGCATGCCGTCACCGTTCACATCCGCCTCTTCGGCCGCAAAGGCCGGCAGCGCGGCGGTGGCGGCGGTTGCGGCAAAAGCGACGGCGGTCAGGATCTGCTTGGTCATGTGAGTACTCCCTTCAGGGTCGTGGTTGATGACGAAAGCGCCACTCCCGGCGGCTTTCACAAGGTAAGAGGCGCGAGCGGCGGTTTGCGTTCCCCTGTTTCGCGCCCCGCCCCGAAACGCGCGGCCCGCCGCCGAAACCGGCCGCCAGCTGCGCGGCGCATCGCCCAAACAAGGCGGGGGAAAGCCGCTCGGCGGAATTCCCCCCTCTGGCCGGGGATTTTCCCGCCGTCATAGTGCCTTGCATGGATATGACCCGTGACACGCTCAGCCGCCTGCGCGCCCGCGCCCGCCGCCTGATCCCTTGCTCCGCCGAGGCGGAGGATCTCGTCCAGGACGCGCTCCTGGGCTATCTCGAACGATCTGAGCACGGCGCCGAGATCGCGGCGCCGCTGCCCTATATGATGACCGCACTGCGCCACGGCGCCCGGGCGCAGCGACGCCGGGCGGAGCGTCTTTCGCCGCTCGACAGCGCCGGCGAGCCACAGACCGGGGATGCCGAGCTGCCCTGCTTCACCGGTGAGGTGCTGCGCGCGGTGGAGCGGCTGCCCGAGCCCGACCGCGCCCTGCTCCGCCGGGTCATCGCGGGCGAGACACAGCCGGCGGCCCTGGCACGCGACATGGGGCTGCCGCCGGGCACGGTGATGTCGCGCCTGGCTCGCGCCCGCCGCCGCCTGCGTGCCGCACTTGGGGAGGACGCATGGTAGGGTGGGCAATCTGCCCACCGCCCCCGAAACATGAAAAAAAGCGCGCCGTAAACCCGGCGCGCTTCCCTGCAATCACATTCCGCGCCCGACCGGGCGCACCGCCTCAGAGCGAGGCCTGATAGATCTTGTCGATATTGCTGCCGAGCAGACCGTTGAACGCGTCATCCGACTGCTTCTTCGACAGGCCCTCGGCCAGCGCGCGGCTGAAGGAAGCGATCATCTTCGGCTGTTTGGCGAGCTTTTCGCAGGCCACATCGGTCGAATAGCCGCCCGACAGCGCCACCACGCGCACCACGCGCGGATGATCGGCCAGCTCGTCGTAAAGACCGTCCACCGAGGGGATCGTCAGCTTCAGCATCACGTCGTCGCCCTCGGGCAGCGCGTCGAGCTCGGCCTTGATCGCCGCCTTCAGCATCTCCTCGGCCTCGGACTTGGTGGGCGAATTGATGTCAACCTCGGGCTCGATGATCGGCACCAGACCGGCGGCGACCACGGTCTTGCCCACTTCGAACTGCTGCGCGACCACGGCCTTGATCCCGGCCTCATTGGCCTCGTGGATCACCGAACGCTCCTTGGTGCCGAAGATGCCAAAGGTGGCCTTGGCCTCGGCCAGCAGCTCTTCCAGCCCCGGCATCGGCTTCATCAGCTGCACGCCGTCTGCCTTGTCGGCCAGCCCCTTGTCGATCTTCAGGAAGGGCACGACGCCGCGCTTTTCCCAGAGATACTGCGCGGTCGGGATGCCTTCGATCTCCGCACGCATGGTGCGCTCGAAGAGGATCGCGCCCAGCACCTTGGCGTCGGTGAAGTCCGGCGCGGTGATGATGCGGGTGCGCATCTTGTGGATCTCGCCATACATCTCGGCTTCGCCGTTGTATTCGTCTTCTTCCACGCCGTAGAGCTTCAGCGCCTTCGGGGTCGATCCGCCCGACTGATCGAGTGCGGCGATAAAGCCCTGGCCCGTCGCCATCTTCTGTTTCTGTTCGTCGAAAACGCTCATGAGGAACCCTCTCTCCCATGCTGAAAATGCCTGTTGCGACAGGCATAAACCAAGGCCACGGGGTTGGATAGGTGGCCGCGCCGGGTTTAACGCTAACGTCCGCCGCTAACGGCGGTCCACCGCCAAGTGGATCCCGTCGCGGGCGCGCACGGTGAGAAAGGCCACCGGCTCGGGCACCTTGTCGGGCAGCGCGGTGAGCTTCAGATCGCGCAGGATGAGCGAGAGCATCAGCACCCCCTCGACCATGGCAAACCCCGCCCCGGTGCAGACGCGCGGCCCGGCAGAGAACGGCATATAGGCCTCGCGCATGCACTGCCGGCCGTTCTCGGTGCTCCAGCGCGCCGGGTCGAACCCGTCGGGATTGTCCCAGAGCCGTTCGTGCCGGTGCTGATGCCAGGGGCTCAGCACGACCTGCGCGCCCCTGGGCAGATCGCGGTCGCGAAAGCGCTCCGGACAGGTCGTCTCACGCACCATCATCGGCACCGGCGGGTAAAGCCGCAGCGCCTCGCGGAACACGTCGCGCGAGAGTTTCAGTTTCGAGATATCGGCGAAATCGGGCGCATCGCCCAGGGCCTGCGCCTCCTCCGCCAGCCGCTCCTGCCACTCCGGATGCGTCGCCACGAGATAGAGCGCCCAGGCCAGCGCCGAGGCAGAGGTCTCGTGCCCGGCGAGAAAGAAGATCGCCACCTGATCGACCATCTCTTCGGTCGAAAACCGCTCGCCGGTTTCCGGATCGCGCGTCGTCATGATCTTGGTCGCCAGATCGTCGGGCGCGCGGCCCGCCGCGATCTCCGCCCGGCGCCGTTCGGTCAGCTCGGTGATGAGGCCGCGAATGCGTTTCGCCGCCGCCTTGGTATCGGCGCGGAAAAATCGCGGCATCCAGCGCGGCAGCGGCAGGAAGGCGGCGAGGTTGAGGATCGGCTGGGTGCGCTGATAGGCGCGGAACTCGTGAAACACCTTCTGCGCCAGCGCATCCTCGATGGGGATGGAAAACAGAGTGCGAAAGATGATGTCAGCGGCGGCATGGGAGGTCTGCTCCTCGATCTCCACCACCTCGCCCGTGCGCGCCGTCAGCCGCGCCAGTGCCGCCTGCGCCGCCTCCCACATCGCCGGATAGGTCTCGCGCAACCGCCCGCCCTCGAAGGCCGGGTCGATGATGCGCCGCTGCTTCTGCCAGAGCGCGCCATTGGTCAGAAAGACCGAGTCGCCGAGCAGCGGACGCAGCCCTTCGGAGATGCGTCCCGACTTGGGGAAATCCAGCGGTCGATCCTTCAGCACGGTCTTCACCAGATCCGGCTGGTTGATCAGATAGGAGCGGAAAAACGGCGTTTTGAACTCCGCCATCCAGGCGCGATAGAGCCGCGCCGGCTGCGCCGAGAGAATATCGGCGCGGAAGAGCTTCACATAGCGGCGCAGCGACACCTTGTCGGGGCGCGATCTTGGCTTAGGCGGGGTCACGGCGCGACCGACGTGAATTTCGACACCGGCACGTCGATGCGGCTGTTCGAGGGCGGGCGCTCCGCATAGCGCGTGGCGAGGCTGAGCGGCCCGGCGGTGATGCGGAAATAGTCGTAATCGAGCGGATTGTCGAAGGCACAGAGATACTGGAAATGCAGCCGGAAGAAGCGCCAGCGCAGCGCCTTCCAGCGCGCCGGGCTGAGCGATCTGGTGAACTGCGCCGAGAAGACCAGCGGCCAGCGCTTGCCCGCCGGCGCCACACCCGAGACCGCCACCGGATCGCAGAGCGCAAAGGCGCAGCCGTCGCCCGGCGCCGTGACATCGACCCAGGTCAGCTCGTTGCGCATGGAGAGATAAGCGAGATCGGCGCGCAGCCGGTAGGCGTCGCGCAGGAAGGAGACCATGGGCACCACCTGCCCGAGGCTCAGGAAGGCCAGGCGCGGGCCGCGTGCGGGCACCCGGCCCTGCCGGATGAGGTCGGCAAGGATCGACACCGCCAGATGCGCCCCCGAGCTGTGACCCACCACCAGCACCTCGTCGGCCTCCGAGCGCAGCGCCTCGGCGATGGTGTCGCCGAATGCTGCCATGCGCGCCTCCAGCTCCGGCGGGTTGGCGCCGCGATACTGCGCCGAATAGGCGTAGTCATGCATCAGGTAATAGGCGAAGAGCTTGCCGTCCTTGCGCTTGAACCAGCGCAGCAGCAGCACCGCCACCGTCCCCCATGCCACGGCACCGAGCCCCAGCGCGACGACGCCCAGCCAGGGGCGGAGGAGCTGCACCCCGGCATAAACGACCCATCCCGCCAGCAGCGCCACCAGCAGTTGCGCCAGCAGCATCCCCACCGGATAGAGCGCCGCGATCACCGGCCCCTTGCGCAGCCGCATGAGCCGCCGCAGCGCGCCGGTGGCGATATATTCCCAGGCGGTGCGGATCAGTTGCAGATAGGTCGCGGGGATCGAGGTCGACATGCTGTCGCGCACGATATCCGACCAGACCAGCACCTCCACATCCGCCTCGACAGCCGCGCCCTCCATTTCCGCCGCGACATGCCAGCCATAGGGGCCCCTGGTGGTCTTGGGTTTCAGCCCGATCTCGTAGCCGGATATCTCCGCCTGTGCCGCGCCCTCCTTGCGGTAGAGCTCGCGATAACGTCGGGGATGAATCGGGTCGTAGCCGGGGATGTAGAACACCCGCCGCCGCGCCACCTCCTGCTCCGTCACGGGATCGTTGCCCATCTCTCTGCCTTCTTTGCCTCGATCCTGTCGTTATCAGGCCCTGAGGGCAAGAGTGTGGCGCGTATCGGACAGCGGACTGTCTTTCATCTTTCTCCAAATACTCCCGCCGGAGGCACGCCCGAGGGCGCGGTTTTTTGAGTATTTCGGGAAAGGTGAAGCCCGGATCAGCCCAGTTCCCCCAGCGCCGGAAAGGTTTCCAGCAGCCAGAAGGAGAAGGCGGAGAAGGCACCGGTGAGCAGCATCAGCCCGACCACGATCAGCAGCCCGCCCATGACCTTTTCAATCAGCGCCATGTGGCGCTTGAGCCGGTTCATGATCCCCCTGGCGCGGCTGAGGAACACCGCCGCCAGCAGGAAGGGCAGCCCCAGCCCTGCCGCATAGACCGCCAGCAGCACCGTGCCGCGCGCCACCGAGGCCTCGGAGGCGGCCATCGACAGGATCGCGCCGAGCTGAGGACCGATGCAGGGGGTCCAGCCGAAGGCGAAGGCGAGCCCGAGAATATAGGCGCCGAAGGCGGAGCCGCCGGTCTCGCCGGTCTCGATCCGCGCCTCGCGGTCGAGGAAGGGGATGCGGAAGACATGCAGGAAATGCAGCCCGAAGACAATCACCACCACGCCGGAGATCCGCGCCAGAAGCAGCTGGTTCTGCAGGAAGAACATGCCCAGCCAGGAGGCGGTGAAGCCGAGCAGCACAAAGACCGTCGAGAGCCCCAGCACAAAGAACAGCGCGGCGAGGAAGGCGCGCAGCCGGGCGCGGCCACCGGCCTCCATCTCGGCGATGCTGACGCCGGACATGAAGGCCAGATAGGGCGGCACGATGGGCAGCACGCAGGGGCTCAGGAACGAGACGATCCCGGCGGCGAGCGCCACGAACATGGCCGGCCAGAGGCTGGCGTCGATGAGGTCGATTCCGAACATATGCCGCTCATAGAAGATAACGGCGGCGCCGTCACGCGGCGCAGGGTCACATCCCCGTGGACAGGCGGTGCCGGCGCGCGTAATCGGGGCGCATGGAAGAGCTCGATGCCACGGGGCTGCTCTGCCCCCTGCCCGTTCTGAAGACCCGCAAGCACATGCTGGCGCTGGCGCCCGGCGCGGTGCTGCGCGTGCGCACGGACGATCCGGTGGCGGTGGTGGACATGCCGCATTTCTGCGCCGAGGCCGGGCATGCGCTGGAGGCGCAGCAGGAGGAGGGCAGCGTCACGATCTGGGTGATCCGCCGGGGCGATATGTAGACGCGGGGGACGGTGGGCAGATTGCCCACCCTACGTCGCGTTTCGATGCAAAAAGCCCCGGAGCGGATCCGGGGCTTTTTCGTTCGTCGAGGGCTGGCTCAGCGGCCGATGGACCACCAGCCGCGCCGCTTGGGCTTGTCCTCGCCATCGTCCTCGGCCTCCACCGTCTCGGCCACGGGTTCCGGCTCGGCGGGCGCTTCGGCCTGCTCTTCTGCCGGCGCCTCGGTAGTCGATTCCTCGGACGGGGCCGGCGCCTCGGCAGCGGGCGTATCCTCGGCGGGGCTGTCTTCCGCGACGGGCGCTTCGGGAGCAGCAGGCTCCTGCGCCGGGGCCTCTTCCGCGACCGGTTCCGCTGCGGGGCTGTCCCCGGTCACCGGCTCGGCAACAGGCGCTTCCGCGACCGGTTCCAGGGCCGGCTCTGCGGCGACGGGCTCGGTGGCGGGCATCTCTTCGGAGGCCGGTGCCTCGGTGGGTTCGGCAGCGGGCTCGGCGGGCGTCGGCTCCGCGGCGGGGGCTGCCTCGGCACTGTCCTCGGCAGGGGCCGCTTTCGGGGTTTTCGAGCGCGAGCGCGAACGGGTCCGTTTCGGCTTGGCCGGGGGCTCGGCCTCCTCGGACGCGGGGGCCGCCTCTTCCGCCGCGGGTGCGGCGTCATCGGCGGTTTCGGCCGGCGCGGGCTCTGCCTTGGTCTCGGCGGGCTTGTCGGAGGCGTCGTTCGAATCGCCCTCGTCGCCGGAGCCGTTGCCATTGTCCTCACCGTTCTCCTTGTTCTTGGAGCGCGAGCGGCGGCGACGACGACGGCGTTTCTTGGGCTTGCTGTCCTCGTCCGAACCGTTTTCGGCCTCGGGGGGCGTGACCTCGCCCGTGGCCTCGTCCTCTTCCTCCTCGGCGGGGATGTCCTCGTCGATCTGATCCATCAGCGAGGTATCGACCGAGACCACCGGCGCCAGCACCTCGGCGACGTTGCGGGTGGCGGTCTTGAATTTCTCCATGGAGAAATCGGGCGAGACCAGATGCATGTCGCCCTCGATCCGCACCGCCATGCCGTAGCGGGCCTCGATCTGCGCCACATGTTCGCGCTTCTGGTTCATCAGGTAGTTGGCGATGCCCACCGGGCATTTCACCAGCACCTCGCGCGAGCGGCGGCGGGTGCCCTCCTCCTCGATCTGGCGCAGGATGTTGAGCGCCATATTGTCGTCGGAGCGGATCAGGCCGGTACCGTGGCAGGCCGGGCACGGCTGGGTCGTCGCCTCGATCATGCCGGGGCGCAGGCGCTGGCGCGACATTTCGAGCAGGCCGAAGCCCGAGATCCGGCCCACCTGAATGCGGGCGCGGTCGGTCTTGAGCTTGTCCTTCAGCTTCTTCTCGACGGCGGCGTTGTTCTTGCGCTCTTCCATGTCGATGAAGTCGATCACGATCAGACCGGCCAGGTCGCGCAGGCGGAGCTGGCGGGCCACCTCCTCGGCGGCTTCCAGGTTGGTCTTGAGCGCGGTTTCCTCGATCGAGCCCTCTTTGGTGGCGCGGCCCGAGTTCACGTCGATGGCGACCAGCGCCTCGGTGACGCCGATCACGATATAGCCGCCCGACTTGAGCTGCACCGTCGGGTTGAACATGGAGCTGAGATAGCTCTCGACCTGATAGCGCGCGAAGAGCGGCATCGGATCGACATAGTGTTTCACGTTCTTGGCGTGGGACGGCATGATCATCTTCATGAAGTCCTTGGCGATGCGGTAGCCCTTTTCGCCTTCCACATGGACTTCGTCGATCTCGCGATTGTAGAGGTCGCGGATCGAGCGTTTGATCAGGTCGCCCTCTTCATAGATCTTGGCGGGCGCGATGCTTTTGAGCGTGAGCTCGCGGATCTGTTCCCAGAGCCGCTGGAGATATTCGTAGTCGCGCTTGATCTCGGTCTTGGTGCGCTTGGCGCCGGCGGTGCGGATGATCAGGCCCGCGCCCTTGGGCACGTCGATCTCCTGCGCGATCTGCTTGAGCTTGGAACGGTCGGTGGCGTTGGTGATCTTGCGCGAGATGCCGCCGCCCCGGGCGGTGTTGGGCATCAGCACGCAGTAGCGGCCCGCCAGCGACAGGTAGGTGGTGAGCGCCGCGCCCTTGTTGCCGCGCTCTTCCTTGACGACCTGCACCAGCATGATCTGGCGCACCTTGATGACTTCCTGGATCTTGTATTTCCGCGGGCGCGGCTTGCGCTTGGGACGGATGTCTTCCTCGGTGTCGTCATCGGCGACGGATTCGATGCTGTCGTCGCGCGGGGCGTCGTCGTCAGTATCGTCGTCGCTGTCGTCGTCGTCGCTCTCGTCGGCCGCAGGCGCGGCTGCGGGCGCCTCGTCTTCGACGGGCGCAGCCTCTGCCGCATCGGGTTTCGACGCCTCTTCGGCCGCGGCGGGCGCCTCATCGGCGCTGCCCGCCTCTTCGGCGGTTTCGGCAGGTTCCGCGACCGGGGCCTCGGCGACCAGCTCCATGGGGGAGAGCCCCTCGGCGGTGTCGTCGCCCGCGCTGCCCTCGCCCTGCGACTCCGCGTCGAGGTCGATGGTTTCCATCCCCTTGATTTCGGAGACATCCGCCGATGTGGTCTTGTCGTCGCTCTTGGTTTTTTCCGCCTTGGAGCGCGAGCGCGACCGGCGCGACCGCGACCGGGAATTGCGGGCGCGCGACTTTTCGCGGTCGGATTCGTCCTCGTCATCCGCCTCGGCGGCGAGCGCGGCCTCTTCCTCCATCAGCGCCTGACGGTCGGCGACGGGGATCTGGTAATAATCGGGATGGATCTCGGAGAAGGCGAGGAAACCGTGGCGGTTGCCGCCGTAATCCACAAAGGCCGCCTGGAGCGAGGGCTCTACCCGCGTGACCTTGGCGAGATAGATATTGCCGGCTAGCTGCCGCTTGTTCTCCGATTCGAAGTCGAATTCCTCGACCTTGTTTCCGTCGACCACCACAACGCGGGTTTCTTCCGCGTGGGTGGCGTCGATGAGCATTTTCTTTGCCATGTTGTCCGTCTGCACGGCGCAAGCGCCCCTGCTCCTCCAGGAGGGGGACGAAGAGGTGTTGCGGCGTGGCTTGTCTGGGCGAGTTGCGGCGCGCAGGCACGGGAAGACGGTCTGCCTTCGCCCTGGTGCCTCGTCTGCGTCGCACGCTTCATCGCGGTTCTTCTCCGACGCATGCGCGGGACTGCCCGTGCTGCGCCTGTTTACGGCCCGTCGCGTCTGTGCGGTGCGGGCGGTCTTCGGGTGGCCTTGCGGCCCGATCGGTCTGCGCCGGGTCCCCGGGAAAAAAGGACATCGCCGGTGCAGCGAAACTCTGTCGGCCCCGGATCTTGGGAGGCCTGACCGCCAGCATAAGGGAACGGGTGTGGAAAAGACAATATGGAATGTGAAGCCAGCATGAATATGCCCTTGCCGGCGGCGACGGCGTGCCGCCGATGCAACCCTGCGCCCGCATGCGCGTTGGCTTGGGAAGGCGCCGCAACGGCGTCAGGTGACACAAACCGCGAAGGAGTACGACATGATCCGCAAGACGGGATCCGCGAACTGGAAGGGCGGCCTCAAGGACGGCACGGGCACGATCTCTACGGAGTCGGGCGCTTTGAGCGCCGTTAATTACGGGTTCAACAAGCGCTTCGAGGGCGAACCGGGGAGCAATCCCGAGGAGCTGATCGGCGCCGCCCATGCGAGCTGCTTTTCGATGGCGCTGAGCAAGATCCTCGGTGAAGCCGGTTTCACCGCCAAGGACATTTCGACCGCCGCGACCGTGTCGCTGGAGAAGGATGGTGACGGGTTCTCGGTGACCAAGAGCCACCTCGATGTGACCGCCAAGGTGCCGGGCGCCTCGGAAGAGGACTTCGCCAAGGCGGCGCAGACCGCCAAGGAAAACTGCCCGATCTCGAAGCTGCTCGATGCCGAGATCACCATGGACGCGCTGCTTGGCTGAGGGCCGGCAGGAGGGGGCGCTGCCCCCTTCGCGCGCCGGGGCGCGCTTCACCTCCGGGATATTTTCAGCCAATGGAAACCGGCAAAGCGCCGCGTCTCAGACGCGCATGGTCTTCAGCGTCTCGAACACGGCGCGCACCGGGGCCGATGCTGTCATGTCTGTGTGACAGATCAGCCAGACCTCGCGCGTCAGCGGCGGTGCGCCCGCTGCGGCGCTCGTCAGTGCCGGATCGGAGGCGGCGAGGAAATCGGGCAGCATGGCGACGCCCGCGCCGGCGCGCGCCAGGGCGAGTTGCATCTCGATCTGATCCGCGGCCAGCCCCCCGCCCGTGGCCCGATCGCCAAGCGCGCTTTGCTGCGGCGCCTGCGCGAGCGCGCCGCCCAGCCGGATATAGTCCCAGTCGGTCTCTGCCCTGTCGCCCAGATAATCGGGACGCGCATAGAGGCGGAAGGCGATCTCGCCCAGTTTTACCGCCGTCAGCGCGCCGCGCTCGGGCCGGTGCAGGCGGATCGCGATATCGGCCTCCCGGCGCTCCAGCGAGACGGTGTGGATGTCGCCGGAGATAAAGACATTCAGTTCGGGATGCTGCATGCGCAGGCCGGTGAGCGGTGCGGCCATCAGCGCCGCGGCAAAGGCCGGCGGCGCGCTGATCGTGACATCGCCGCTCACCGTCATCGTCGCGCTGCGGGCGTAGCGCAGCACGCTCTCCGCCTCGCCCTGCATCTGCGCCGAGAGCGCGGCGATGCGTTTGCCCGCCGGCGTCAGCACAAGTCTGCGCCCGCGCCGGTCCACCAGTTTCAGGTTCAGCTCTGCTTCGAGCGCCGCAATCCGGCGCGCGATGGTGGCATGTTCCACCTTCAGATGCCGCGCCGCGCCGGAAAGCGAACCGGCCTCGGCGAAACAGGCGAAATGGCGGAGATCGTCCCAGTTCATGGCTTTGCCGGATGATGTGAATTTATTCCCATATATCTTAAATATTTCGATAATTTACGCACATTTTGCAAGCCCTATGATCGGCCGGGAAAGTGAGGACGATCAATGGAACAGGCATTCAGACTGGTGACCCCGGGCCGCGAGGGGCGTTTGCAGCGCATCGATTGGGAGCCCGGTGCGCCCGGCCCCGGCACGCTGCGCCTCCGGCAGGAGCGGATCGGTGTCAATTTCATCGACAGCTATTTCCGTACCGGGCTCTATCCGCTGCCCGATCCGGCGATTCCCGGCGTTGAAGGCTGCGGCGTTGTCGAGGCGGTCGGTGACGGCGTGTCGGGTTTTGCCATCGGCCAGCGCGTCGCCTATTGCGCCCAGCCCGGAGGGTTTGCGACGCAGCGGCTGCTGCCGGCATGGCGGGCGCTGCCGCTGCCCGATGCCATCGGCGCGAAGATCGCCGCCGCTTCGATGCTGCGCGGCATGACGGCGCATATGCTGCTGAGCCGGATCCATCGGGTGGGGCCGCAAGGCACCGTGCTGATCCAGGCGGCGGCGGGCGGGCTCGGCGGGTTGCTGACGCAATGGGCAAAGGCGCTCGGCGCGACGGTGATCGGCACCGTGAGCACGCCCGAGAAGGCAGAGATCGCGACGCGGCTGGGGGCGGATCACGTCATCACCGGGCGCGATACGGCGCTGGAGCCGGAGATCGGGGCGCTGACGGAGGGCGCGGGGGTGGATTTCGCCATCGATGGGGTCGGCGGCGACCGTCTGCGCCAGAGTATCGCCTGCACCCGCGCGGACGGCACGGTGGCAAGCATCGGCCAGGCGGCGGGCGAGAGCCCGGCCCTCGCCGTGGCCGAGATCGCGCCGAGGCGCATGATCCGCTTTGCCCGACCGAGCATCATGGCCTTCGCCGCCGATCCGGAGGCCTATCGCGCGGCGGGTGCGGCGGTGTTCGAGATGATCGGGCGCGGCATCGCGGTGGCGCCGGCGCGGATCTACCCGTTCGCCGAAGCCGCAGAGGCGCTGGCGGCGCTGGAAAGCGGCCAGGGCACCGGGGCGAGCATCCTGACCACCTGAGCGGCAGCGTGAGCCGGGCGCGGCCCCGCCGCCCGGCTCATCCGAAGGATTTCAGCCGCTTGATCAGGCTCGACGTGTCCCAGCGGCCGCCGCCCATCGCCTGCACATCCTTGTAGAACTGATCGACCAGCGCGGTGACCGGCAGCGCCGCACCGGTTTCCTCGGCGGTGGCGAGGCAGATCGCCAGATCCTTGCGCATCCAGTCGACCGCGAAACCGTGCTCGAACTTGTCGTCCAGCATGGTCTCGTAGCGGTTAACCATCTGCCAGGAGCCCGCCGCGCCGCCGCCGATCACCTCGACCACCGCGCGCCCGTCGATGCCCGCCTTCTCGGCAAAGGCCAGCCCTTCGGAGAGCCCCTGCACCAGCCCGGCGATGCAGATCTGGTTGACCATCTTGCATTTCTGCCCGGCGCCGCTGTCGCCGATGCGCTTGCAGAGCTTGGCATAGGCGTCGATCACCGGCTCGGCCATGGCGTAATCGGGCGCATCGCCGCCGCACATCACCACGAGCTGGCCGTTTTCCGCCCCCGCCTGCCCGCCCGAGACCGGCGCGTCGACAAAGCCGACGCCGTTCTTCTTGGCGACCGCATAAAGCTCCTGCGTGACCATCGAGCTGACCGTGGTGTGATCGACGAAGATCGCGCTTTCGGTCATGCCGGAAAACGCGCCGCTGGCGCCGAGGCAAACCGCGCGCAGATCGTCGTCATTGCCCACACAGGCCATGACGAACTCCGCGCCCTCGGCGGCCTCGCGCGGGGTCGGCGCCATCTTGCCGCCATGCTCGGCGACCCATTTCTCCGCCTTGGCGGCGGTGCGGTTGTAGACCGTGACCTCATGGCCCGCCGCAGCCATATGGCCCGCCATCGGATAGCCCATCACGCCGAGCCCCAGAAACGCGCATTTTGCCATGGTTCAACCTCCCGTTATCGCTGACGTCCAACCCGTTGTCGCGCCTGCCCCGCCCCTTGGCAAGGGGGCGGTGGCGCGCTAAGCCCCGGAAAACCGGAAACCGCGGGGCATTCTTGATGGCGACACTCTTCCGATGGCTTCTCAGGCTCGCCTCGGCGGCGATCTTTCTGACCGTCATCGTGGTGGCGCTGGTCTATTACCTCGCCTCGCGCTCGCTGCCCGATTACGACAAGGAGCTGGCGGTGGACGGTATCGGCGCCGGGGTCGAGATCGTGCGCGACAATTCCGCGGTGCCGCATATCTTTGCCGAAACCGACGCGGATGCGTTTTTCGGGCTGGGCTATGCCCATGCGCAGGACCGGCTCTGGCAGATGGTGCTGATGCGGCGCACGGTGCAGGGGCGGCTGTCGGAGATCTTCGGACGGCGCACGCTCGACACCGACCTGCTGATGCGGCGGCTCGATCTCTATCCGCTGGCGGTGCGTTCGGTGGCGGCGCAGGATCCGCAGGCAATGGCGGCGCTGCGCGCCTATGCCGCCGGTGTGAACACGCGCATCGACGAGATCAATGCCGAGAGCCTCGGGCGCGGCGCGCCGGAGTTTTTCCTGTTCAACGCGCCGGTGGCCCCCTGGCAGCCCGCCGACAGCATCGCGCTGGTCAAGCTCATGGCGCTGCAACTCTCCGGCCAGTTCCGCGACGAGATCCTGCGCGCCCGTACCTCGCTGCTGCTGCCCGATCCCGACCGGCTGGCCGATATCCTGCCCGACGCGCCGGGCAGCGGCACCGCCGCGCTGCCCGAATATGCCAGCCTGTTTCCCGGCAAGACCATGCCGCGCTATGCCGGCACGCCGCATCCGGAGGGCCCGCTCTCGCCGGTTCCCGAGCGCGGCTTTGCCGGCGCCTCCAACGCCTGGGCTGCGGCGCCCTCGCGTTCGGCGGGCGGCGGCACGCTGCTGGCCAACGACCCGCATCTGGGCTTTACCGCGCCCTCGACCTGGTATCTGGCACGGCTGCAACTGGCGGGGGGCGGCGTGATCGGCGGCACCATTCCCGGCGTGCCGGCGGTGATGCTGGGCCGCTCGCAGCGGCTGGCCTGGGGGATCACCTCGTCTTATCTGGACGATCAGGATCTCTATATCGAAGAGCTGAACCCCGACAATCCGCAGGAATACCGCACGCCCGACGGCTGGAAACGCTTCGAGACCCGCCGCACCATCGTCGAGATCAAGGACGAGGCCCCGGTCACCGTCACCCTGCGCTGGACCGACAACGGCCCCGTGCTGCCGAAAAGCCGCTTCGATCTGGAGGCGATCACCCCGCCCGGCCATGTGGTCAGCATGAGCTGGACGGCGCTCTCGGGTGAGGACAGCTCGCTCAGCGGCGCGCTGCGGCTGATGCGGGCGGGCAGCGTCGAGGAGGCGCTGGAGGCCGCACCGCTCTACGTGGCGCCCGCGCAGATGCTGACGGTGATCGACCGCGAGCATATCGGGCTGAAACTGGTGGGCGCCATGCCGCGCCGCGACGCCGCGCATCAGAGCCAGGGCCGCCTGCCCTCGCCCGGCTGGATCGAGGCCAATCGCTGGCAGGGCATGCTGCCCGACGCCTCCAACCCGGTCTGGACCGACCCGGCGGGCGGCATCGTCGGCAACACCAACAACAAGATCATCGACCGGCCCTTCCCGCTGCATGTGAGCTATGACTGGGGCGACAGCCAGCGGGTGATGCGCTGGACCCAGCTCATGCAGGGCCGTCAGGTGCACACGCGCGACAGTTTCATCGAGGCCCAGCTCGACACCGTGTCGCCCGCCGCGCGCACGCTCTTGCCGCTGATCGGGCGCGATCTTTGGTATACCGGAGAGGCCGCCCCCGCCGGCACGCCGGAGCGTCAGCGCCAGCGCGCGCTGGAGCTGCTGGCGAACTGGAACGGCGAGATGAACGAGCATCTGCCCGAGCCGCTGATCTACGCCGCCTGGCTGCGCGCGCTTCAGGAGCGGCTGATCCGCGACGAGCTGGGGCCGCTGGCCGATGCCTTCGACCATGTAGAGCCGCTGTTCATCGAGCGGGTCTATCGCAATGTGGACGGCGCCGGGGTCTGGTGCGACGTGATCCGCTCGGTCGCGGTGGAGAGCTGCTCGGACATCTCGCGCATGGCGCTCGACGACGCGCTGGTCTGGATCGGCGAGCAGTATGGCACGGCGCTGGAAAGCCTGCGCTGGGGCGATGCGCATCAGGCGATGCACAAGCATACGGTGCTGGGCGACATCCCGCTGCTGCGCTATTTCGTCAATATCCGCCAGAGCAGTTCGGGCGGCGATTTCACCCTGGAGCGCGGGCGCACATCGGGCCGCGATCCCGAGCCCTTCCTCAGCGTGCATGGCGCCACATATCGCGGCGTCTACGATTTCGCCGATCCCGACAGCTCGGTCTTTATCAATTCCACCGGGCAATCGGGGCATTTCCTGTCGCGCCATTACGACGATCTCGGCACGCTCTGGCGGCGCGGCGAATATATCCCGATGTCGCTCGATGCCGGGCTGGCGCGGGCAGCCTCGATCGGGGTAACGCAACTGGTTCCGAGCGCGCAATGACCGGCCCCGCCGGCGCCACGCATCTCGACAAGCCCGAGGCGCGGGCGCTGGCCCGCGCGGCGCTGGCGGAGCGGCGGCCCGGGCGCGATTACGGGCTGGGCTGTCTCAAGAACATCGACAAGCCGCTGCGCGCACAGGTCTTTTGCGCGGCCCATCCCGAAGAGCGGCTGACGGTCAAGGTCTTCGCCCCCGCCGGGGCCGAGAAGGCCCGCGCCCAGGCGGCGCGGCAGGCGGCGGTGGCCGGCGCCCTGCCCGGTCGGGCGCCAGACGTGCTGTTCTTCGATGAGGCGCGGCTGGTGCTGGGCATGACCTATGCGGACGGACCGAGCCTCGCCGCGCTCTGGCCGCATCTGAGCGCCGATGAGGCCAGAGCGCGGCTTGAAGACGCCGGGCGCTGGCTGGCGGCGCTGCATGATCTGAGCGCCGAGGCGCATCCGTTCCGGCCCAAGGGCCAGATCGCCTGGCTGCACCGGCTGCTCGGCTGGCATGCGGAGGGCAAGCGCGCCATCCCCGAGATCGCGGCGTTTCGTGCCGAGGTGGCGGCGCTGGAGGCGCTGGCCCTGGAACTGCGCGGCAGGCCGGCACGGCGCGCGGTGACCCATCGCGACCTGCACCTGTCGAATCTCGTCGCCACGGACACCGGGCTGGTCGGGCTCGATTTCGAGAATGACAGGCCGGACGAGCCGCTGCGCGATCTGGTGGCGCTGCTCGTCGATGCCATGGCGCAGCCGGGCACAGCGGAAGATCTCCACCGCAGCGCCGAGGCGCTGCGTCGCGGCTATGGCGAGACCGGAACCGACCCGCAGGTGTCGCTTGTCCTGCAGAGGCTCTTTGCGCTGGGGATCTGGGCCGCCACGCCGGACGCGCCGTCGTTGCGGCAGAGCGCACGCTACCTTGCCGCGCGCGAAATCCTGGCCGCCGAAGCGCCGCTCTTCGCCTGAGGCGCCACAAATTCCTTCCAAGGAATTTGCAAGCGTTTTCAAAAACGCTTGGCCCCGCTCAGAGCGTTTCGAACTGCGCCCGATCCTTCGCCGACCAGCGCACTGTGAGGTGGAACCCGTCCTCCTCTTGACGCTCGTCCTGCACCAGCCCCTTGCCGAAGAGCCAGGACCGCCGGCGCCCGTCGTCGAAGCCCAGCACCAGCGCCTCTTCCACGGTCTCGCCCTGAAGCCGCCCGGTCACCGCCTGCAACATCGGGTCGAGCCCGTCGCCGGTCAGCGCCGAGACCGCAAAGACCGTCTCCTCGCGCTCGGCCCGCGTTGCGACCGCCGCGCGCGCCTCCGGCTCCAGCCGGTCGGTCTTGTTCCAGATCTCCAGCAGCGGCACCTCCTCGCGCACGCCCAGAGAGCTCAGGATCGCCGCGACATCGCGCGCCTGCTCCTCGGTATTGGGATGCGAGATATCGCGCACATGCAGGATGATATCGGCCGCCAGCACCTCTTCGAGCGTGGCGCGGAAGGCGGCCACCAGCTCGGTCGGCAGGTCAGAGATGAACCCCACCGTGTCCGACAGGATCACCTCGATTCCCGTGGGCAGCCGCACCGCCCGCATGGTCGGGTCGAGCGTGGCAAAGAGCATGTCCTTGGCCATCACCTCGGCGCCGGTCAGCCGGTTGAACAGCGTGGATTTTCCCGCGTTGGTATAGCCCACCAGCGCGACGATGGGATACGGCACCTTGGCGCGCGCCTTGCGGTGCAGATCGCGGGTCTTGACCACCCTATCGAGCTGCCGGCGCAGCCGCACGAGCTGTTCGTCGATGGCGCGCCGGTCCGCCTCGATCTGCGTCTCGCCGGGGCCGCCGACAAAGCCCAGCCCCCCGCGCTGACGCTCAAGGTGGGTCCAGGCCCGCACCAGCCGCGTGCGCTGATAGGAAAGCGCCGCCATCTCGACCTGCAACACGCCCTCGCGCGTCGCCGCCCGGTCGGAGAAGATCTCGAGGATCAGCCCGGTCCGGTCGAGCAGCTTAACGCCCCATTCCTTTTCCAGATTGCGCTGCTGCACCGGCGTCACCGGCCCGTCGACCAGCACCAGCTCGATCTCGTCCTCCTCGAGCTGCGCCTTCAGCTCGGCGATCTTGCCGGAGCCGAAGAGCGTGCCCGGGTGCGGATCGCGCAACGGCACGACAATACCCCCCGCGACCTCCAGGTCGGGGAGCGCGGCAGCCAGCGCCATCGCCTCTTCCAGAGCCATCTCGGCATCGCGTCGGTCGCGATCCGAGCGGATGTCAGGATGCAGGACCCAGGCGCGGGTCACATGCGTTGCGTGTTCCTTCAATCGCTGCCGTCGCCGTCATACAGGTTGATCGGCTGCGACGGCATGATCGTCGAAATCGCATGCTTGTAGACCAGCTGCGACTGCCCGTCGCGGCGCAGAAGCACGCAGAAATTGTCGAACCAGGTGATGACACCCTGCAATTTCACGCCGTTGATGAGGAATACAGTGACCGGAACCTTGGTTTTGCGGACATGGTTGAGAAACGCGTCCTGAAGGTTTTGTCTGTCCGAAGCCATTGAAATTGCCTTTGTTCTTGCCTTTTGCCGCTTTGCGGCTTTCCCTCTTCCGGCCGAGTATGTATCGCGGGTTCCGGAACTTCCAGTGCAAAAATCCGGTCGCTGCCCGAAAGCCGGGCGGCGTGCCGCTCACTGCCCGCGCGGCAGGCAGGACGGCGCGGAGCGCGCTAGCCCGCTGCCGGCGTGCGCGCCTTCCAGTCGCGATGCCAGGCCCGTACCGCCTCGCGCGATTCCCAGATGTAGCGCGGATCCTCCTGCACCCGCGCCGACCAGAGCCGGCCCTGCCCCAGACGCCAGGGATCGAGGATCAGCCCCTGCTCCCAGTTCTGGCCGCGCGCGGTGACCACCACGGTCGCGTGTTCGAGGCTGAGATTGCGGGCATTGGCGATGGCCCGGTGCAGCTCCAGCGTGCGGAAGCCCTCCGCATGCAGCGCGATCTCCAGCGCATCGGCCCAGTCCTGGCAGACGCCCTTGTCGCGGAACCCGTTCACCACCTTGAAATTATGCACCAGCGGCGGATCGACCACGCGCCATTCGCGCGCCCAGTCGAGCGGCTTCAACACAGCGATGCGCGCCGCGCGTTCCGCCTCTGCCGGGTCGACCCCTGGCCCCAGCGCGCGCAGCTCCGCCGCGACCTCGGCAATCCGCGCCTCCTGTGCGCTGGCGCTCGCGCTTGTCTCCGAGGCCTGGGTCGAGACCACCGGCGCCGAACATCCCGCCAGCGCCGCGATCAGCATGCTCAGCGCAACTGCGCGCAGATGCCGCCGCTCACCCCGCCTGCTGAACATGATCCTCGTCCACATAGGCGATGCGCCCGCCGGATTTCGAGCCGGTCACCACGCCCAGCGATTTCAGCTTGCGGTGCAGCGCCGAGCGCTCCATGCCGACAAAGGCCGCAGTGCGCGAGATATTGCCGCCGAACCGGTTGATCTGGGTGAGCAGATATTCCCGCTCGAAGGCCTCGCGCGCCTCGCGCAGCGGCAGGGTCGCCAGCGTGCCCGAAAGCACCACGCGCCCCTCTTCGTCGCCACCCGCGGGCGCCTCCTGCGGCAGCTCGCGCGCCTCGATGGGGCCAGTGCCCTCGCCCAAAATCAGCACCCGCTCCACCAGGTTCTTGAGCTGGCGCACATTGCCCGGCCAGATCATCGTCTGCATCAGCGCAATCGCATCCTCGGAAAGCGGCCGCACCGGCAGGCCCTGCGACTTGTTGCAGGCCTCGATGAAATAGCCGGCGAGCATCGGAATATCCTCGCGGCGGTCCTCCAGCGAGGGCACCGCGATCGGCACCACGTTGAGCCGGTGATAAAGCTCCTGACGGAAGCGGCCCGCCGCGATTTCCTCGTCGAGATCGCGGTTGGTCGAGGAGATCACCCGCAGATCGACCCGCACCTTGTCGGCGCCGCCGACGCGGGTAAAGCTCTGGTCGACCAGCACGCGCAGGATCTTGGACTGGGTGCCGAGCGGCATGTCGGCGACCTCGTCGAAATAGACCACGCCGCCATGCGCCTGCTCCAGCAGCCCCGGTTCGATGCCGCGCTCGGGCGTCTCGCGACCGAACAGCACCTCTTCCATGGTCTCGGGCGCGACGCCGGCGCAGTTCACCGTCACGAACGGCCCCTGCGCACGGCCGGAATGGGCATGGATGTAGCGCGCCGCCACCTCCTTGCCGCTGCCCGCGGGCCCGGTGAGCATCACGCGTCCATTGGATTTCGTCACCTTGTCGAGCTGGCTGACCAGCGCGCGGAACGCGGCGCTTTCGCCCACCATCTGCGCCACCTCGGTCTCGCGCCGCTTGAGCTGACTGTTCTCTCGCCGCAGCTGCGAGGTCTCCATCGCGCGCCGGATCACCACCAGCAACTGGTCGATATTGAAGGGCTTTTCGATGAAGTCATAGGCGCCCTGCTTGATCGCCGCGACCGCGATCTCGATATTGCCGTGGCCCGAGATGATGATGATCGGGATATCGGGATTGTCGCGCTTGACGGTCTTGAGGATGTCGATCCCGTCCATCTTGCTGTCCTTCAGCCAGATGTCGAGGATCAGCAGCCCGGGGGGTTCGGCATTGACCTCTGTCATCGCCTCGGTCGAATTCGCCGCCAGCCGCGTGGTGTAGCCCTCGTCCTCGAGGATGTCGCCGATCAGCTCGCGAATGTCGCGCTCGTCGTCCACGATCAGAATATCGCTCATGTCTGCCCCTCTAGTTCTGAAATCACTCTGTTCATATGGCTCGACCGTGCCGGCGTGAGCCCGAGCGGCAGGCGGATCACCGCCATCGCGCCGGCATGGGTGGCGCCGTCGAATAGCGGCGCATCCTCAAGGGCAAGGCTGCCGCCATGCTCCTCGATGATCTTCTTCACGATGGGCAGGCCGAGCCCGGTGCCCTTGTCGCGGGTGGTCACATAGGGTTCGAAGAGCCGCGCGCGGTCCTCCGGCAGGCCGATGCCATTGTCCATGATGCGGATCAGCGCGCGCCCGTCCTCTTCGACAAGGCTCACGCGGATCTCTGGAACATAGCCCTCTGGCACGCCTTTTTCCTGAAGCGATTCAATGGCCTCTCCGGCGTTCTTGATGAGGTTCGTCAACGCCTGGCCGATCATGGTGGCGTCGAGCTCGGCGGGCATCTCCACCTCCGGCAGGTCGATGACAAAACGCACATCCGGCTGCCCGGTCTCCTGCAACAGCGCCGCGCCGCGCAGCAGCGCCACCACGTCCTCGGGCCGGCGCTCGGGCTCGGGCATGCGGGCGAACTTGCTGAACTCGTCGACGATGCGGCGCAGATCCTCGGTCTGGCGCACGATGACCTCGGTCATCTGGCCCAGCTTCTCGGCATCCTCGCCCTCGACCATGCGGCCGAACTTGCGCTTGATGCGCTCCGCCGAGAGCCGGATCGGGGTCAGCGGGTTCTTGATCTCATGCGCGATGCGGCGCGCCACGTCGCCCCAGGCCGCCATGCGCTGCGCACTGACCAGATCGGTCACGTCGTCGAAGGCGATCACATAGCCCTCGAGCGAGCCGTCCTGACGGCGGCGCACAGAGAGCCGCACCAGCAGGTGCTCCAGCCGGCCTTCGCGGCTGACCTTCACCTCTTCCTGCGCCGTCTCCTGCCCGCTGCCGCGCAGCTTTTCGAACAGCGCGCCGAATTCCGGCACCGCGACGGTGATCGGCAGCTCGGATTTGGTCTCGTGCCAGCCCAGCAACCGCTCCGCGGAACGGTTCACGAAGGTCACCCGCCCGCTATCGTCGAGCCCCACCACCCCGGAGGTGACCGAAGACAGCACGGAATCGAACAGCCGCTGCCGGCGCTCGATCTGGCGGGTGTTCTCCAGCAGCGTCTCGCGCTGCGCCTTGAGCTGCCGGGTCATCTGGTTGAAATAGCGCCCGAGCATGGAGATCTCGTCGTCGCCTTCGTCCTCGATGACCTGCACGTCGAGATCGCCGCCGCCGACCCGCTGCGCCGCGCCGGTGAGGCGCCCCACCGGGCGCGCGAGGCGTTCGGCGAACCACAGGCCGAGCCAGGTGGCGGCGAGGATCAGCAGCACCGCAAAGCCCAGATAGAGCAGCGCGAAATCGAAGAGCCGCCGGCCCCGTTCGCTTTCCTGCTGCTGGTAGAACTGCGCGGTCGCCTGCGTTTCATCCAGCAAATTCAGGAGGTTGCCGTCCACTTCTCGACTGACGTACAAGAAGCGGTCGGCAAAGGCATCGAGCGGCACCAGCGCGCGCAGTTCGTGATTGTCCCAATCGGGGATCAGCACCAGCCCCTGTTCGCCGGCCTGCGCGATCTGGGCGATGGTCGGCTGTTCATAATCGAAGAGATAGGAGCGCTCGCCCCGGGCGCGGATCTCGGCGCTGCCGTCGATCACATAGGCCTCGCGCAGCCCGCGCTGGATCTGCCCCTGCCCTTGTTGAAGAATCTGCCGTATATCCCCGTCATCCAAAGCGAAATTCGCCCGACGCGCGGCATCTAGAAAGCGCCCCAGCGCCTCTACGTCCTCACTCAGCCCGCGACGCTGCTCGGCCTCATAGGCCTCTGCGGCGGCGAGCGAGGCGCCCACCACGTTCTGCACGCGGCTGGAGAACCAGGTTTCCAGACCGATATTGATGGTGAGCACCGCAAAAACCGCGACGGTGACCGTGGGCAGCAGCGCCATCAGCGCAAAGACCCCGGTGAGCCGCAGGTGCAGGCGCGACCCCGCCGATTGCGCCCGCCGGTCCGAGATCATCCGCGCCACGCGGAACAGCACCAGCGCCGCCAGCAGCAGCACATAGACCAGATCGGCCAGCAGCACGAGCCGCAGGCTCATCTCGGTGCCCTTGCCGCTGTCGAGCGGCCCCAGCACCATGAAGGTGGCAAAGGCCAGCACCGGCCCCAGCAGCACGAGCCCCAGCGTCGCCACGTTCTGCACCCGCCGCTGACGCCGCAGACGGCTCAGCCGCGTCCAGGTCATGCTACGCGCCATAGATTTCCGTGCCCGAGTGGCCACAGATATACCTCACCAGGATGTGCTGCTCGAAGCAGCGGACCGCCATATCCTGTGGCTTCTTCGCCACCCCGTCCGAAAACGAAGCAGCGCGGCCACATCTATGTGACCCTTTTACATCAGTTTGCGGCGGCGTGTCACGCGAATATCCAGATCGGTGATCTTCTTGCGCAAAGTATTGCGATTGATTCCCAGCAGATCGGCGCATTTCGCCTGATTGCCGCCGGTGGCCTCGAGCGCGATCTCGATCAACGGCGCCTCGACCTCCTTGAGGATGCGGGCATAGAGCCCCGGCGGCGGCAGCATATTGCCGTGCAGGTCGAAATAGCGGCGCAGGTGGCGGGCCACCGAGGTGCCGAGCTTTTCGGCATCGCCGCCGCGCAGGATCGGGCCGGTATCGGGCTGATTGCCCAGCACCGCCTCGACCTCGGAGCGGCTGATCTCTTCGGCGCGCGAGGTCAGGCTGAGCCGGCGCACGGCGTTTTCAAGCTGGCGCACATTGCCCGGCCAGCTATAGGCGCGGAAAAGCTCGGCGGCATCCTTGGAAAGCCAGCGCTTGGGCGCGCCCTCGCGCTCGGAGCGGGCGAGGAAATGCTCGGTCAGCAGGGCGATATCCTCGACCCGTTCGCGCAGGCTCGGCACGTTGATCGTGGCGCCGGAGAGCCGGTAATAGAGATCCTGCCGGACATGGCCCTCCTCCATCGCCTGGGCCAGATCGCCCTGCGAGGTGGCCATGAAGCGCGGCACATGCTCGCCCGGGATATCCATCATGCGCACCACGCGCGCCTGGATCTCGTCGGGGATGTCGGTGATCTCGTCGATCAAAAGCGTGCCGCCCTTGACCCGCGCCAGCACCCGCGCCGGGCCTTCGAGATCGGACAGGTCGGCGCCGGTCACGGTGATGAAGGGCAGCGTGCGGCGGTCGGAGAAATCATGCACCGCGCGGGCGATGAGCGATTTTCCCGTGCCGCTCTCGCCCGAGATCAGCACCGGCAGATCGGTGTTCATCACCCGCGCCACGAGGCGGTAAAGCGCCTGCATCGCCGGGGTCTTGCCCACCAGCGGCAGCTCGTCCGGTCCGTCGGCGCCGATCGTCGCCACCTCGTCGCGCTTGGGCGCGCGGTTGCGATTGTCGAGCGCCTTGGCGGTGCGCTTCATCAGGTCCGGCAGGTCGAAGGGCTTGGGCAGGTAATCGTAGGCCTCGGCCTCGGCCGCCTGGATCGCCGTCATGATGGTGTTCTGCGCCGAGATCACGATCACCGGCAGATCGGGCCGGTCCTGATGGATCTTGGGCAGCATCTCGAGCCCGTTGCCGTCGGGCATGACCACGTCGGAGATCACCACGTCGCCCTTGCCCTCGCCGACCCAGCGCATCAGCGTGGTCAGCGAACTGGTGGCATGCACCTTGCAGCCCGCGCGGGTCAGCGCCTGGGTCAGAACCGTCCGGATCGTGCGGTCGTCGTCTGCGACTAGAACCGTGCCGTCCATTATCTCTTCTCCTCTGTCTCGCGCGGGGCGCGCGGAAGCGAAATGCGAAAGACCGTGCGGCCGGGAACGGAATCCACGGAAATCCAGCCGTCATGGTCCGAGATGATCTTGGAGACCAGCGCCAGCCCCAGCCCGGTGCCGTTCTCCTTCCCCGAAACGAAGGGGTCGAACACATCGCCCTTGATGTCGTCGGGCAGACCGGGGCCGTCGTCGATCACCTCGACCTGAAGGGGCAGCTTCTGCGTGGTGCCGTCGGCGCGGCGCATCCGGAAGGAATGTTCATAGAACGTGTGCAGCCGGATCGTTCCGCCCTCTTTCGGGTCGGCGGCTTCTGCCGCGTTCTTCAGGAGGTTCAGCACCACCTGCAACAGCTGGTCGGGATCGCCGAAGGCCAGCGGCAGCGAGGGGTCGTAATCCTCGATGAATTTCATATGCGCGCCGACGCCGAGCTGGGTCGAGCGGCGGGCGCGGTCGAGCACGTCATGGATGTTGACGGGCTTCTTCTCGGGCGCCGAGAGATTGCCGAACTGCTCGACCTGTTCGAGCAGCTTCACGATGCGGCGGGTCTCGGCGACGATGAGGTCGGTGAGCTCGAGATCCTCTTTCGACAGGTTCATGCTCAGAAGCTGCGCCGCGCCGGTGATGCCGGCGAGCGGGTTCTTGATCTCATGCGCCAGCATCTCGGCCATGCCGATGGCGGATTTCGCGGCGGATTTCACCGAATGGCTCTGGGTCATGCGCCCCGCCAGCTCGCGCGGGGAAATCAGCATGATGAACCAGCCGGGATAGTTCTGCACCGGCGCGATCTGGAGGTTGCAGACCAGCGGCGCGCGCGCGCCGGTGCCAACATCCACATCGTTGACGAAAAGCGGCGTGCCGTGTTCGCGCGCCCGCGCCAGGCTTTCCTCCAGCGGCGCGTCGACCGCCAGCCGGTCCCAGATCGGCTGGCCGATTAGCCATTTCGCCGAATTGTTCATGAAGCCCTCGGCGGCCGGGTTCATGTCGGCGATACGCTCCTCGGCATCCAGCAGGATGGCCGGCACCGGCAGCGAGGACCAGAGCTGCATCTGCAATTCGCTGTTCATGCCGCCTCCGCCAGCGCGTCTTCGAGCGCCGCACGCAGCCGCGCCCGCACCTGCGCGGGGTCGCGCTCGGTCAGGATCTCGCGGCGCATCTGCGGCGCGGTGCCGGCGGCATCCATATACCAGCCGAGATGTTTTCGGGCGCATCTCACACCCAGGTCGGCGCCGTAAAACGCGATCATCGCTTCATAATGCTCCAGCACGATTTCCGTCAGATCCGCCCCGCGCGGCACCACCGGCGCCGGCGCGCCGTAAAGCGCATGCGCGATCTCAGCCAGCCGCCAGGGCGCGCCCTGCGCGCCACGGCCCACCATCACCCCGTCGGCACCCGAAAGCCGCAGCGCCTCGCGGGCGCTGGCGGCGTCCACGATGTCGCCATTGGCCACCACCGGTACCGAGACCGCCTCTTTCACCGCGCGGATTGCCGCCCAGTCGGCGCGGCCCTTGTAGAACTGGCAGCGCGTGCGACCGTGGATCACAATCATCCGCACCCCTGCCGCCTCGGCCCGGCGCGCCAGATCGGCGGCGTTGAGCGTGTCGCCATCCCAGCCGAGCCGCGTCTTCAGCGTCACCGGCACGTCGACCGCGCCCACCACCGCCTCGATCAGCCGCAGCGCGTGGTCGGGCTCGCGCATCAGCGCCGAGCCGGAATAGCCGCCGGTCACCTTCTTGGCCGGGCAGCCCATATTGATGTCGATCACGCGCGCGCCCATATCGGCCACCATGCGCGCGGCCTCGGCCATCGGCTCGGGCGCGCGGCCTGCAATCTGGACGGAGGTGTTCTCGATTCCCGCCCCAAGCTCGGCCTTTTCCCGCGTGCCGGGGCGCGCGGTGAGAAACTCGCCGCTCGCGATCATCTCGGAGACCACAAGCCCCGCCCCCCAGCGCGCCACCAGAGAGCGGAACGGCAGGTCCGTAATGCCTGCCAGCGGGGCCAGCAGGACGGGAGGGGAGATCGACCGGTCGCCCAGAGGGAGTTTCAAGCGCCTATTCCTTGTGCAGATGCTTGGGAGGTAACCTGAGGCCCAAGTATATTCAATTGTTTGGGCACTGCCCCGCCCCATCACAATGCAGTTTGCCTAATTTTTAATCGCGGCGCCAGAGCGCATTGCGCCGCCCCGGGGCAATGCCTAGAGAAGCCGGGAAGGAGCGAGGCCCATGGACACTGCTGTCATCATCGTTGCTGCCGGGCGCGGCACCCGCGCCGGGGGCGCTCTGCCCAAGCAATGGCGCGAGATTGCCGGCAAGCCGGTGGCGCGCTGGACGCTGGAGGCCTTTGCCCATCTGCCGCGCCTCGTTCTGGTGATTCACCCCGACGACCGCGCGCTGGCCGAGGCGGTCGCCGCCGGGCTGCCGGTGACGCTTGTGGATGGCGCGGAGGATCGGGCGGGCTCGGTCCGCGCGGGGCTTGCGGCGCTGGCCGATGCACCGCCAGAGCGCGTGCTGATCCACGATGTCGCCCGCCCCTGCGTCAGCCGCGCCAACATCGACGCGGTTGTCGCCGCGCTGGCCACCCATCCCGGCGCCGCACCGGCGCTGGCGGTGACAGATGCGCTTTGGACCGGCGAAAACGGCCAGGTCACAGGCACCCGCGACCGCACCGGGCTCTACCGCGCGCAAACGCCGCAGGGCTTTCGTTATGCCGAAATCGCCGCCGCCCATGCGGCACAGACCGATGCCGCCGCCGACGATGTGCAGGTTGCCCGCGCCGCAGGGCTGGACGTCGCCATCGTTCCGGGCGAGGAACGCAATCTCAAGATCACCGGCCCGGAGGATTTCGCCCGGGCCGAAACGCTGCTGAAGGGAGACGCGATGGATATCCGTCTGGGCAATGGCTATGACGTGCACCGCTTCGGCGCGGGCGATCACGTTGTGCTCTGCGGGATCAAGGTTCCGCACGGGCGCGGGCTTCAGGGCCATTCCGACGCCGATGTCGGCATGCATGCGGTGACGGATGCGCTTTACGGCGCCATGGCCGAGGGCGATATCGGCCGGCATTTCCCGCCCTCCGATCCGCAATGGAAAGGCGCCGCCTCCGAGATCTTCCTGCGTCACGCGGTAGAGCTGGCGGGCTCGAAGGGCTTCGCGATCTCCAATATCGACCTGACGCTGATCTGCGAGCGCCCCAAGATCGGCCCGCATGCCGCTGAGATGACAGCGGAAATGGCGCGCATCACCGGGCTTGCCCCGGACCGTATCTCGATCAAGGCGACCACTTCGGAACGGCTGGGTTTCACCGGCCGCGAGGAAGGCATCGCCGCCATTGCAACCGCAACGCTGGTGAAACCATGAAAGCCATCGCCTCCTTCCTCTATATCGGCTTCCTGAAGCCCGCCCCGGGCACCTGGGGTTCGCTCGCCGCCCTGCCCGTCGCCTATGCGCTGCTGCTCGCCGGCGGGTTCTGGCTGCTGCTGATCGCCACGGCTCTGGCCTATGCGCTGGGTCTGGTGGCGACGAAAGCGCTGACCCAGAGCGGCGATCACGACCCGTCCTGGATCGTCATCGACGAGGTGGTCGGCCAGTGGATCGCGCTCTTCCCGGTGGGCTATGGCGCGGCGATGATGGGGGTGGAGCTCTGGCGGCTCTATCCCGGCTGGATCTCGGCCTTTGTGTTCTTCCGGCTCTTCGACATCTGGAAGCCCTGGCTGGTGGGCATGGCCGACCGGCGCGGCGATGCGCTGGGGGTGATGCTGGATGACGTGATTGCCGGCGTGTTTTCTGCTATTGTCACGATCATACTCGCCGCCCTTGCCCATGGAGTCCTGATGTGACCGAAGTCCTCGCCCGCGATATCCTGATGCGCGCCCGCGACCGGGGCGTCACCGTCACCACCGCCGAAAGCTGCACCGGCGGCATGGTCTCGGCAGCGCTGACCGATGTGGCGGGCTCGTCGGACATCTTCCATCGCGGAGTCGTCACCTATTCCAACGCCGCGAAGCAGGAGATGCTGGGCGTGCATGCGGAGACACTCTCGGTGCACGGCGCGGTCTCCGAAGAGGTGGTGCGCGAGATGGCCGAGGGCGCGCGGCGCGCGGCGGAGGCCGATTTCGCGGTGGCGGTCTCTGGCGTGGCGGGCCCTGGCGGATCGGAGCAAAAGCCCGAGGGCATGGTGTGTTTCGCGCTCGCCCGCGACGGCGAGACGCTGACAGAGACGGTAGAGTTCGGTGCGCTCGGCCGCGCCAATGTGCGCATGGCAGCGACTCACCACGCGCTGGAACTGCTGCACGACGCGCTGGCGGAAGATTAGCGATCGGTGGGCAGAATTGCCCACCCTACGGGACACGCCCCGGACCTGATCGGGGGCCTCTGCGCGGGCCTGCGCTTGCTGGATCGTCTTGAGCCGGACAAGCGCTTCGCCGAGCCGCGCGCTATTCCATCGCCCCTCCGTCCGGCAGCGCCTTGAGATAGGCGGCCACCGCCGCGCGATCCTCCGGCGCGAGACTGGCGAAGTTCTCCACCACCTCGACCATATGCCCGCCGACACTGTCAAACTCCGGGGTGAAGCCGGTTTCGAGATAATAGGCGATGTCGCTCGCCTCCCAGCTCAGGTGATCCGGCGTCAGGCCCGGGATGGTGCCGCGCCCGTTGGGGTTCGGCGCCCCGGTCAGCCAGCGCCCGGTGTCGAGCCCGCCAAGCGCGTCGCGCGGGGTGTGGCACTCCGCGCAATGGGCCAGCGCCTCGACCAGATAGCGACCGCGCACCAGCTCCTGGCCCTCGGCATCGTCCATCACCCAGCCATCATCGAAATAGAGCAGCTTCCACAGCCCCAGACCCCGGCGGATATTGAACGGAAAGCCCAGCTCATGCGGTTGGCTCGGCGTGTCCGAGGCGGGCAATGTCTGCATATAGGCCCAGAGATCCACCAGATCGCGGTCGTCCATGCGCGCATAGGCGGTGTAGGGAAAGGCCGGGTAGAGATGCGCGCCACCGGGCGCGACGCCGCGCATCACCGCGTTGGCGAATTCTTCCTGGCTCCAGCCGCCAATGCCTTGTCCGGGATCGGGCGAGATATTGGGGGCGAGGAAGGTGCCGAAATCGGAAGCGAAGCGCTGCCCGCCCGCCAGCACCAGCCTGGCCTCGCCCTCGGCCTCCGGCGCGTGGTGGCACGAGGCGCAGCCGGCGGCGGTGAAAACCCGCGCGCCGCGCTCCGCATCGCCTTCGACACCGGCGAAACTGCCCTCGGGCAGCCGGTCGGGGGCGGTCAGAAGCCAGCCCGCCCCGGCGGCGGCGAGCCCCGCCAGGACAAGACCGCCGATCAGCCTGCGCATGATGTCAGGATTCCGGCGCGCGGTAAGTGTCGTGGCAGGCCTTGCAGGCGCCGCCCAGTTGACCCAGCGCCGGCCCCAGCGCCTCCTGCCCGGTGCCGGCGGCGGCCTGCATGTTCAGCGCGGCCTCGCCGAGCGCGGACCATTTGGAGGAGAAATCGTCGAAATCGTCCCAGATCTCGACCTTGGCGCGGGTGCCGTCGATATCCATCTCCGAACTGCCCTCGGGCCAGAGCGGCCCCTGATGGATCATCGACACGGCGACCACGGAATCGGCGGCCATCTGCGCGGCCTCCGCATCGTAGTCGATCTTGCCCTGCGCCATGCCGCCCAGCGTGCCGAGATTGATCGCGAGGATGCGGAACTGGCCCTGCCGCGCCTTGAGCTGCGCGCTGTGATCCTGGGCATAGGCCGCGCCCGCGGCGCAGACGGAAAGGGCCGCGAGGCCGGTGACAAAACGATTCATGAAACTCCTCCCTTGGCAAACGCGGGCCCCGGAACGGACACCCAACTGAGCTGCCTGAGAGTGTGCGGTTCCGCAGCAATCTGACAACACCCCGCATCGACGCCGGTCTCCGCGCGACCGTTGACGCAAGGGCATGACGCAAGGAAAGGCGAGAAGGCCCGACTAAACTTTTCCTTTTTAAAACATATTATTAAAAAGAAATTCTCAGGCCGGTAAGCTGCAATCCTGACGCGTATGTCTGTCGCACTCCTCGCGCATATGTGAAGGCGCGTCAGGGCATGACACGGGTCGGCACGCGCATCCGTTCGGTGCTCAGCGCGTCGGGCCAGCCGACCCAGCGCTCGACGGCGTAGAGCGCGAGGCAGAACGCGATCACCGCCAGCACCAGTTTCACACGCCCCGACGAGGGCGGGTTGCGCGCCCATTTCGCCATGCGGAGCAACCAGAACGGATTCATCTCAGCCCTCGGGGAAACGCACCTTGCCGATGAAGGGCAGGTTGCGGTTGCGCTGTGCGTAATCGATGCCGTAGCCGACGACGAATTCGTCGGGGATCTCGAACCCGGTCCAGTCGGCCTTGAGCGCCACCTCGCGGCGCGCCGGCTTGTCGAGCAGCGCGATGGTGCGCAGCTTGCGCGGGCTGCGCGAGGCCAGCAGTTTCAGCACGTGATGCAGGGTGAAGCCGGTGTCGACGATATCCTCGACCACCAGCACGTCGCGCCCCTCGATGGGCGAGCGCAGATCCTTGAGGATGCGCACCTCGCGGCTCGACTGCATGGCGTCGCCATAGGAGGAGGCTTCGAGGAAATCCACCTCAACCGGCAGGTCGAGCTCGCGCACCAGATCGGCGATGAAGACGAAGCTGCCGCGCAGCAGGCCGACGACGACCAGCTTGTCGGTGCCGCCGAAATCGCGACCGATCTCGCGGGCCAGCGCCTCGATCCGCGCGGCGATGGATTTGGCCGAGATCATCTCGTCTACGACATATGGCCGCTCTGTCATCCCGCCCCCCTTGCAAAGCCGCGCCCAGCATACGAAATGGGAACCCACTGTCACGCGATAAAGGGACGCCGGACCAGCGACATGCCGACCCATTCCGAGACCAAGCACCTGCCTTATACGGCACAGCAGATGTACGACCTCGTGGCCGATGTGGGCCGCTATCCGGAATTCCTGCCCTGGACCGCCGCCGCGCGCATCCGCTCGCGCGAGGAGCATGGCGATCACGAGGTGATGCTGGCGGATCTGGTGATCTCGTTCAAGGTGTTCCGCGAACGCTTTGGCAGCCGGGTGACGCTCTATCCGCAGGAAAGCCGGATCGACACGGAATATCTCGACGGGCCGTTCCGCCACATGATTTCGAAATGGCAGTTCGAGGACAAGGCGGAGGGCGGCGTCGACGTGCATTTCTTCGTCGATTTCGAGTTCAAGAACCGCATTCTCCAGGGCGCGGCAGGGATGTTCTTCTACGAGGCGATGCAGCGCATCGTGCGCGCCTTCGAACGCCGCGCAGCGGATCTTTACGGCACGGCCTGAGGTTTTTCTCCCCGCCCCGGACCTGATCCGTACATAAAGCGCGGGCTTTCCAGAGCGTGTCGATCCTGTCATCGGGTGGCCAAATCCCTGCCCTTCTGGCGCAGAGCCAACGTGCTGCGTGCCGCGGCGCCCGCACTTCCGCCGCTTTCCCCCTTAACACCGCTCCTCCAATCCCCTATCTGCCCGGTCATGACACAGAGATTGCATATCGTCGGCGGCGGCATGGCCGGATCCGAAGCGGCCTGGCAGGCGGCGCAGATGGGCGTGAACGTGGTGATCCACGAAATGCGCCCCAAGGTGGAGACCTTCGCCCACCGCACCGGCAAGCTGGCCGAGATGGTCTGTTCCAACTCCTTCCGCTCGGACGATCACGAACAGAACGCCGTGGGCCTGCTGCATTGGGAGATGCTGCAAGCGAACGGGCTGGTGATGCGTCAGGCCTATGCCAATCGCCTGCCCGCCGGCGGCGCGCTGGCGGTCGACCGCGAGGCGTTCTCGCAATCGGTGACGGACGCGCTGGCCGCGCATCCGAATATCGAGGTCTCGGGCGAGGAGATCGCCGAACTGCCCGAGGACGGCCAGTGGATCTTTGCCACCGGCCCGCTCACCTCCGACGCTTTGGGGCGCGCCATCGCCACCGAGACCGGTGCCGAGAGCCTCGCCTTCTTCGATGCCATCGCCCCCATCGTCTATGCCGAGAGCATCGACATGGATGTCGCCTGGCTGCAATCGCGCTACGACAAGGGCGAGACCGAGGAAGAGCAGAAGGCCTATATCAACTGCCCGATGACGAAGGCCCAGTACGAGGCCTTCATCGACGCCCTGCTCGCCGCCGACAAGACCGAGTTCCACGAGGGAGAGACCGCCGGCTATTTCGACGGCTGCCTGCCCATCGAGGTCATGGCCGAGCGCGGTCGCGAGACCCTGCGCCACGGCCCGATGAAGCCCGTGGGCCTCACCAATCCGCACAAGCCCGAGGAAAAGGCCTATGCGGTGGTGCAGCTGCGCCGCGACAATGCGCTGGGGACGCTGTTCAATATCGTCGGCTTCCAGACCAAGATGAAATACGGTGCCCAGACGGATGTGTTCCGGATGATCCCGGGGCTGGAGAATGCCAGCTTCGCCCGGCTCGGCGGCATTCACCGCAACACCTTCCTCAACTCGCCGACGCTGCTGGATGCGCAGATGCGCCTGCGCGCGCGCCCGAATATCCGCTTTGCCGGGCAGATCACCGGGGTCGAGGGCTATGTGGAAAGCTCTGCCATGGGGCTGGCCGCCGGTCGCATGGCCGCTGCCGAGCTCCTCGGCCACCCGCTGCCGCAGATCCCGCAGGACACCGCCCATGGCGCGCTGATCCACCACATCACCGGCGGCGCCGAGGCCAAGACCTTCCAGCCGATGAACGTGAATTTCGGCCTGTTCCGCCCGGTCGAGGGGCTCAAGGGCGGGCGCCGGGGCCGGCGCGACCGCTACAAGGCCTATACCGACCGCGCCAAGGAGGCCTGGTCGGGCTGGCTGGCCACGCAGGAGGTGCCCGCATGAACTATGTGCTCGCGCTCTTCCTGCCGCCGCTGTCGATCCTGCTGACCGGGCGTCCGATCCTGTCGATCGTGGTCTTCGTGATCTGGATCCCGGCGATCATCTTTTCCGGCGGGCTGACACATCCGATGTTCATCCTGCTGGCCTGGGTGCTGATCTATCAATCCGGCGAAGAACGCCGCACCCGCCGTATCGAGCGCAGCTATCGCGACGAGTGATGCGCAGCCGCTTTGCGCCCTCGCCCACCGGCCCGCTGCATCTGGGCCATGCCTATTCGGCACTGCTGGCCTCGGACATGACGCGGGCGGCGGGCGGCACATTTCTGCTGCGCATCGACGATCTCGACCAAAGCCGCGCACGCCCGGAATGGGAGGTGCAGCTCAAGGACGATCTGCACTGGCTGGGTCTCGACTGGCCAGAGCCCTGCCGGCGGGAATCCGAGCACCTCGGCGAATACGAAGCGGCGCTGGACAGGCTCTGGCAGATGGGCCTGCTCTACCCCTGCACCTGCACCCGCCGCGACATCCGCGAGGCGCTCTCTGCCCCGCAGGAAGGCGCCCCGCTCACCGGGCCGGACGGGCTGATCTATCCCGGCACCTGCCGCCCGGACACGCCGCCCACCGGCCCGCGCCCGCAGGATGTGACTCTGCGGCTCGACATGGCGCGTGCCTGCGCAAAGCTCACGGCGCCGCTCACCTTCGCCGAAACCGGCGCCGGACCCGATGGCCAGAGCGGCACGATCTCCGCTTCGAACGACGAGATGATCCGCGACATCGGCGATGTGGTGGTGGCGCGCAGGGATATGGGCGCCTCTTATCACCTCGCTGTGGTGGTGGACGACGCGGCGCAGGCGATCACCCATGTGATCCGGGGCCGCGATCTCTTTGACGCCACGCGCATCCACGCGCTGCTGCAACGCCTGCTGGATCTGCCCACGCCGGTCTATCATCATCACCGGCTGATCCGCGACGAGCATGGCAAGCGGCTGGCCAAGCGCGACGACGCCCGCGCCATCGCGCTCTACCGATCCGAGGGCAAGAGCCCGCAGCAAATCCGCGCCATGGTCGGTCTCTGACCGGCGCGGGCGCTCACGTTCAGCGATTTTTTTCCTTTTTCCGCGCCCAGCCGATGAACAGCCCCGCCGCGCCGATAAAGGCCGCGAAATAGCCCACGGGCATCAGCCACCAGGGTGCATCGGCAACCTGTGTCGCGTCCACCGGCGCGGTGCCGAAGGCCGGGCCGAGCAGCGGATAGACCGCCACGATCGCCAGGCCGAGGATGAGAACGGCGGATGAAAGTCGCATGATAGGCATGGTAAACCTCCCGGGTTTCTCCGGAGGAAACGCGCCCGCGCGCGATGGCGTTCCGCCCCTCGCGCAGCCGTGAGGCCTATGCCATCGGCGTCATGATCTCGACCTCGTCGCCCTCGCGCAGCGCCGTGTAGAAACACGAGCGCCGGTTGGTGTGACAGGCCGGCCCGGTCTGGTTCACCAGCGCCAGCAGGCAATCGCGGTCGCAATCCACCCGCAGCTCGACCAGCTCCTGCACATGGCCCGAGCTTTCGCCCTTAATCCAGAAGGATTTGCGCGAGCGCGACCAGTAGGTCACCCGCCCGGTCTCCAGCGTCTTTGCCACCGACTCGGCATTCATCCAGGCCATCATCAGCACCTCGCCGGTCTCCGCCGCCTGCGCGATGCAGGGGATGAGGCCGTTCGCATCATAGACCAAAGTGGCGGGATCGAAGCTCATTGCGCAAAAACCCTTTTGCAGTCGCGAAAACGCCCCCTATCTATGGGAGACGATCCGAAAGGGAAAGCCATGTCCGCCGAGACCGACCTGATAAAGCTATACTCCCAGCGCATCCTCGCACTGGCCGCCGATATCCCGCGCACAGGCCGGCTGGAGGCGCCCGATGCCAGCGTCAAGAAGCGCTCGCCGCTTTGCGGATCGACGGTCACCGTGGATCTGCGCATGCAGGACGGCAAGGTCGCCGATTACGCGCAGGACGTGAAGGCCTGCGCGCTGGGTCAGGCCTCCGCCTCGGTGGTGGGCGCGGCGATTGTCGGCTGCACCCCTGAAGAGATCGTTGCGGCGCGCGACGCGCTGCGCGCCATGCTGAAGGAAGACGGCCCCACCCCGCCCGCGCCCTTCGACGGGCTCGAGGTGCTGCGCCCGGCACAGGCCTACAAGAACCGTCACGCCTCGATCCTGCTGGCGCTCGACGCCGCCAGCGAGGCGGCGGAACAGGCGCGCGAGGCGCAGAGCGCTTAAGCTCATATTGAGGTTTTGCGGTTTATGCCGGTGCTGCAACAGCGCAGGGCCAGCATGCAACACGATCCCTCACTTGGCGCGCCGGGCGCGGCGCGGGAACTGACCAGCCTGACCCGGGGCGCCACCGCGCTCGGGCGCGAGGTTGTCGATATCTCGGGCTTTCTCCAGGCGCTCGACGCGCGCAGCCGCAGCCAGCTCTCCACCCTGACAGAGGTCGGCAAGGCGACAGAGAATGTCGCCGCCGCCAATGCCCGCGTCTCCGCCGATATCCGCGACGTGGCGCAGGGCGCCGAGGAGGCCAGCGCGCAGGTCGAGGCCTCCATCGGTACGCTGGCGCGTTCCGGCACCGCCGCGCGCGAACTGGCGCGCTGGGTGAAATCGGTGCATGCGGAAAACGACGCGGTGGAGGAGATGCTGGGCGCGGTGAAAACCTCCAACGGTCAGATCGCCTCCATCGCCAGCCAGGTGAACATCCTCGCCGTCAATGCCAAGATCGAGGCGGCGCGCGCCGGCGATGCCGGGCGCGGCTTTGCCATCGTCGCCGAGGCGATCAACGAGCTCAGCCAGCAGACCGGCGCGGCGGTGCAGGCGATATCCGCCACCGTGGCGCGCATGTCCGACTGGATCGAGGCGCTGAACTCCGGTGCGCTGCACACCTCGCAGGAGGCGGAGACCGTGCTTTCGGGCGCCGAGGCCGCCGATGCCGCCTTATCGGAAATCCGCGAGCGCATGGGCACGCTGCAAAGCGCCACCGCCCGCATCGCCATGGATATGGACCGCGCGAGCAGCGCCGTGGAGGAGCTGCGCCCCACCGTCGCCGGGCTGCAAGGCTCCGTCGGCGAGGTGACGCGCGGGGTCGACGAGGCGTCGCGCCGCTGCGAGCGGCTGGTCGACGGGTCAGAGGCGATCCTGCAACATGCGGTGGCCATCGGCGGCACCGGCGAGGATGCGGCGATGATTACGCAGGTCAAGGAGCTGGCGCTCCGCGTCTCGCAAAGCTTCGAGGCGGCGCTGGAGGCGGGCCGGATCTCGGGCGCGGCGCTTTTCGACAGCGATTACAAGCCGGTGCCGGGCACCGATCCGCAGCAGATGCTGACCGCTTTCACGTCGCTCACCGACACGCTGCTGCCGCCGATCCAGGAGCCGGTGCTGTCGCAGGATCCGCGCATCGTGTTCTGCGCCGCGGTCGACCGGAACGGCTATCTGCCGACGCATAACCGCAAATTCTCCCAGCCCCAGGGCAGCGATCCGGTCTGGAACGCCGCCAATAGCCGCAACCGCCGGATCTTTGACGACCGGGTCGGGCTCAAGGCCGGGCGCAACACCAGACCCTTCCTGCTTCAGGTCTATCGCCGCGACATGGGCGGCGGCAATTTCGTCATGATGAAGGATCTCTCCGCCCCGATCACCGTGCGCGGCAAGCACTGGGGCGGCTTGCGGCTCGCCTACCGGTTCTGAACACCGCCCCACAAGAAAAAGCCGCCGCGCTCCGGGGGAGGAGGCGGCGGCGAGTAGCGTGTCTTTTTGGGGAAACGGACCGGTGCGTGCCGCCGGGTTTCAGGCAGGCCGGGGGCACATCAGCGGGGACAGTCGCCTTGCATCGGGACAGTGATGCGGGACCGGTCCGGGAAAAGACCGCAGGCAGAAACGAAAAACCTTTCAGAAGCTGGGCAGGTGCAACGCCCCCAGAAGAATGACCACCAAAGACACGCCGCCGATCATATCCTGAAGAAGGGTGGATTCGGCGCGGGTCAGAACCTTGCGAAGCGTGTCGATCATGGTGGCATTCCCTGTCTGGCGTTTTGTTACCCTTTTGTTCTCATGTCTTTTACGATCTGTAAAGAACTTTTTGAGAACATTTGAGAACAAAACAGGTTTCAGCAGAGGTGCGCGCGGCTAACCCACTGAAATCAAACGGATCGCCTCGTCCTGCCGCATCAGCCAGAGCAGCATGCGCGCCGCCTGCCCGCGCTCGCTTTGCAGCGTCGGATCCTCGGCCAGCAGCTTGCGCGCATCGCTCTGCGCCATCGCCATCAACCCGGCCTGGTGCTCCAGATCCGCCACGCGGAATCGCGGCAGCCCCGATTGCGCCGTGCCGATCAGATCGCCGGCGCCACGCATCTCCAGATCGACCTCGGAGATGCGGAACCCGTCCTCGGTCTCGCGCAGGGTGGTCAGGCGTTTCATGCCCGCCTCGCCCAGCGGCGGCTGATACATCAGCAAACAGGTGCTCTCCGCCTCGCCCCGCCCGACGCGCCCGCGCAGCTGGTGCAGCTGCGCCAGCCCGAACCACTCGGCGCGCTCGATCACCATGATCGAGGCATTGGGCACGTTCACCCCGACCTCGATCACCGTGGTCGCCACCAGCACCTTGGTCTCGCCGGCCACGAACCGCGCCATGGCGGCATCCTTCTCGGCGGGCGGCATCTGGCCATGCACCAGCCCCACGACACCCTCTCCCAGCACCGCGCGCAGATGCTTGAAGCGCTCCTCGGACGCCGTCAGGTCGACCGCCTCGCTCTCCTCGACCAGCGGGCAGACCCAGTAGGCCTGCCGCCCCTCGGCCACCGCCTTGCGCAGATGGGCAACCACCTCCTCCATGCGCTCGGACGAGATCAGCGCGGTGCGGATCGGCTTGCGCCCGGGCGGTTTCTCGTCGAGCAGCGAGACGTCCATATCGCCATATTGCGCCAGCGCCAGGCTGCGCGGGATCGGCGTGGCGGTCATCACCATCACATCCGCCGCCGCCCCCTTGCGCCCCAGCTCCAGCCGCTGGCGCACGCCGAAACGGTGCTGCTCGTCGACAATCGCCAGCCGCAGATCGGCGAATTCCACATCCGCCTGGAACACCGCATGGGTGCCCACCAGGATCTGGATATCGCCGCGCGCCAGCGCCGCCAGCTTGGCGCGGCGCTCGGCGCCCTTGTCGCGCCCGGTGAGCAGCTCCAGCACCACGCCGGCGCTTTCGGCAAAGGGTTTCAGCCCGTCGAGATGCTGCCGCGCGAGGATCTCGGTGGGCGCCATCATCACCCCCTGCCCGCCGGCCTCGACCGCGATCAGCAGCGCCATGAAGGCGACCAGCGTCTTGCCGGCGCCGACATCGCCCTGCAACAGCCGGTTCATGCGTTCGGGCCTGGCCATGTCTCCGGCGATCTCGTCCATCGCCCGGGCCTGCGCGCCGGTCGGGCGAAACGGCAACGATGCCAGAACCTTGCGGCGCAGCGCCCCATCGCCCATGGTCTCCTGCCCCTTGCCCTTGCGACGATGCACGCGGGCCAGCGCCAGGGTCAGCTGATGCGCCATCAGCTCGTCATAGGCGAGCCGCGCCCGCGCCGGCGCCGTGGGGGTGAGATCGCCCGCGCCCTGCGGCGCATGCGCCGACGCGATCGCGGCGCGCCAGTCGGGCCAGCCCTCGCGCGCCTTCAGCGGCCCGTCGATCCATTCCTCGAACTCCGGCGCGCGCGACAGCGCATCCGCCACCGCCCGCGTCATCAGCTTTTGCGTCACGCCATGGGTGAGCGGATAGACCGGCTCATACTCCGGCAGACTCGCGGCCTCCTCGGGGGGCAGCATATGGTCGGGATGCACCATCTGCGCCATGCCGTCGAAAAGCTCGACCCGGCCCGAGACCAGCCGCCGCGCGCCCTCGGGCAGCAGCCGCGTGAGGTAGTCCTCACGCCCGTGGAAGAACACGAGCTGAAAGCCGATATGCGCATCCTCCACATGGATGCGGTAGGGCCGGCCGCGCTGCGCGGGTTTCATGTGACGGCCCACCGTCACCTCGACGGTCACCACCCCGGGCAGATCGGCGCCCTGCACCGTAGCGCGCGGGCGGCGGTCGATCACCGAATGCGGCAGGGTAAACAGCAGATCGCGCGGCGCGGCGATCTCCAGCCCCTCGAGCGCCTGCGCGGTCTTGGGGCCCACCCCGTCGAGCGTCTTCAACTCGGCAAAGAGCGGCCAGAGCGCCTCGGGCCGCTGGGTCATGCCCCGATCAGCGCCAGCCAGGCGTCTTCGTCCATGATCTCCACCCCCAGCTCGCGCGCCTTGGTCTCCTTCGAGCCGGCGCCCGGCCCGGCCACGACGATATCGGTCTTCTTGCTGACCGAGCCCGAGACCTTGGCCCCCAGCGCCTCGGCCCGCGCCTTGGCCTCGGCGCGGGTCATTTTTTCCAGAGACCCGGTGAAGACCACGGTCTTGCCGACCACCGGCGAGCCCTCGGTGGCCGGGCGCTCGGCCTCCTGGATGTCGAGATGGGCGGCGAGCCGGTCGATCGAGGCGCGTTCGGCCTCCTGCCCGAAGGAGGTGACCAGCGCCACCGCCACGGTCATGCCGATGCCATCGACGCCGACCAGATCCTCCCAGGCGGCGCGGGCCTCGGGCGCGACCTGCGGCGCCTCGGACCAGACCGCATCGCGGGTTTCCTTGATGCGGGCGCGGCGCTCTTCGGCGGCGGCGGTCTTGCGCTCGGCCTCCACCGCGGCCTCGGCCTGGCGGTGGCGCGCGGCGGCGGGACCGGCGGCGTCGACGGCGGCGATCAGCGCGTCCCAGCGCAGGTAGTGGCGCGCCAGGTCGTTGGCGACCACCTCGCCCACATGGCGGATGCCGAGCGCAAAGATCACCCGACCGAGCGCGATGCGGCGGCGCTCGTCGATTGCGTCGAACAGGTTCGCCGCGCTCTTCTCGCCCCAGCCCTCGCGGTTCTTCAGTTGCTGCATGCCGGCGCCGTAGCGTTCCTTCAGCGTGAAGATATCGGCAGGCTCCTTAATCCAGCCGTCGCGGTAGAACTGTTCCACCTGCTTGGCGCCCAGCCCCTCGATGTCGAAAGCGGCGCGCGAGACGAAATGCTTCAGCTTTTCAACCGCCTGCGCCGGGCAGATCAGCCCACCGGTGCAGCGGCGCACGGCGTCGCCCTCCTCGCGGATCGCCTCGGAGCCGCATTCCGGGCAGGTGCCAGGGAAGGCATAGGGCTGCGCATCCTCGGGGCGTTTCGACAGGTCGACATCGGCGACCTTGGGGATCACGTCGCCGGCGCGATAGACCTGCACCCAGTCGCCGATGCGGATATCCTTGCCGTCGCGGATCGGGTTGCCGGAGGCGTCGCGCCCGGCGATGTAATCCTCGTTGTGCAGCGTGGCGTTGGAGACCACGACGCCGCCCACGGTGACCGGCGTCAGCCGCGCGACGGGCGAGAGCGCCCCGGTGCGGCCCACCTGGATGTCGATGGCTTCGAGCCGGGTCCAGGCAAGCTCGGCGGGGAATTTATGCGCGATGGCCCAGCGGGGGGTGGTCGAGCGGAAGCCCAGCCGCGCCTGAAGCGCGAGGTCGTTCACCTTGTAGACCACGCCGTCGATATCGTAGCCGAGCGTCGCGCGCTGCGCCTCGATCTCGGCATAATGCGCCAGCATCTCCTCCGGCCCGTCGCAGAGGCGGGTGAGGTCGTTGGTCTGGAAATCGAGCGCCTGCAACCGGTCGATGGCGCCTTTCTGGGTCTCGGCCAGCGGCGCCGAGAGCTCGCCCCAGCCATAGGCAAAGAATTTCAGCGGGCGGGCGCGGGTGATCTCCGAATCGAGCTGGCGCAGGGAGCCGGCAGCGGCGTTGCGCGGGTTGGCGAAGCGTTTGCCGCCCTGCGCCTCCTGCCGCTCGTTGAGCGCCGCGAAATCCTCGTGGCTCATATAGACCTCGCCGCGCACCTCGAGCAGCGCCGGCGCACCGTCGAGCCGTTCGGGAATGTCCTCGATGGTGCGGGCATTGGCGGTGACGTTCTCGCCCTCGCTGCCATCGCCGCGGGTCGCCGCCTGCATCAGCACGCCGTCCTCATAGCGCAGGGACAGCGACAGCCCGTCGATCTTGGGCTCGGCGGTGAAGGCCAGCGCTGCGTCATCGGTGAGACCGAGATAGCGGCGGATGCGGGCGTCGAATTCGCGCACCTCCCCGGCGTCGAAGGCATTGCCCAGCGACATCATGCGCTGCGCGTGGCGGACCTTGGCGAATCCCTCCGCCAGCGGCGCGCCGATCTGTTCGGAGGGGCTGTCCTCGCGTTTCAGATCGGGAAAGCGCGCCTCGATCGCGGCATTGCGCCGTTTCAGCGAATCGTATTCCGCATCGCTGATCTCGGGCGCGTCCTCGGTGTGATAGGCGCGATTGGCCTGCGCGAGCAGATCGGCGAGCCGTGCCAGCTCGTCGCGCGCCTGCGCCTCGGTCAGCGCCTCGACCGCAAGTTCCGCTATTGCCTCATCCGCCATGGAAGCGCCCCCGTATCACGCCATCTGGCGCAAGTGATAGGGCGCGGGGGCGGCGGCGTCCAGCCGCTCAGCCGTTGGCGGCGATGGCGGGCGGCTCGTCCGAGCGCGGCTCCGGATCGCGCAGCACATAGCCGCGCCCCCAGACCGTCTCGATGTAATTTTCGTCGCCCGTCGCTTCGGAAAGTTTTTTCCGCAATTTGCAGATAAACACGTCGATGATTTTCAATTCCGGCTCATCCATGCCGCCATAAAGATGATTGAGGAACATTTCCTTTGTCAAAGTCGTGCCTTTGCGCAGACTTAGCAGTTCGAGCATCTGATATTCCTTGCCGGTCAGATGCACCGGCTTTCCGCCCACTTCCACGGTTTTGGCATCGAGATTGACCGAGATTTTCCCGGTGCGGATCACCGATTGCGAATGGCCTTTGGAGCGGCGGATGATCGCGTGAATGCGCGCCACCAGCTCGTCACGATGGAAGGGTTTCGTGAGGTAATCGTCGGCGCCGAAGCCGAAGCCCTTGATTTTGTTCTCGGTATCGTCGGCACCCGAGAGGATCAGGATCGGCGTGTTGATCCGTGACAAGCGCAGCTGGCGCAGCACCTCATGGCCATGAATATCGGGCAGGTTGAGATCGAGAAGGATCAGGTCGTAATCGTATAACCTCGCGAGATCTATGCCTTCTTCGCCGAGGTCGGTGGCATAAACATTGAGATTGGCATGCGTCAGCATCAGCTCGATGCTTTTCGATGTGGTCGGGTCGTCTTCCACCAGAAGGATGCGCATAAGCTGTTCTCCGCTTGTTCTGTCCCTTATGCCGACCCTGTCGGAAATAGGTTAATGCTTCTTTACTGTAGACAAACGCGGAGTCATTTCAATCGCAGGTTGCTTTCATCGGAAGTTAACCTTCGGTCACGCCCTGCCCCGGCGCGCGGAACCGCTGCACCAGCGTCGCCTTCAGCGCCTCCTCGCCATGGCAGGCCACCGCGCGCATCCATTCGCTCAGCTCCTCGGAGCTGAGGCCGTAGCGATCCAGCGCCTGTTTTTCAGATAACAGCCCGTAGCGCACCGCCCTGACCACCGCGGCCTTGCGCGAGGCCACCCAGCGGCGGGTTTCCGGCGGCGGCAGGTCGGCGCGGGTCATGATTGTGCCGTCCGGGAGGGTCACCGCGCGCGGCCCGTCGATTTTCTTCAAATACATTGTTCTTGTCCCAGTCGTTCCGGCTGAGACGTATTTGACCGCGCACGATTTAACGCTGTCTAAAACCGCCCCTTGAGAGTGCTTCGCATTTTCCTATATTCCGGCGGTATTCCCCAGGAGAGACCAATGCCCCTCGACGCCCAGACTCTGAACTCGCTCGGCCTGCCGAAACCGCCGTCGGAGACGCGCGTGGTCGTCGCCATGTCGGGCGGCGTCGACAGCTCGGTCGTGGCGGCGATGCTGGCCGAGGAAGGCTATGACGTGGTGGGCGTGACGCTCCAGCTCTACGATCACGGCGCGGCGCTAGCCAAGAAAGGCGCCTGCTGCGCCGGGATCGACATTCACGACGCGCGCCGTGTGGCCGAGCAGATGGGCTTTCCGCATTACGTGCTGGATTACGAGAACATCTTCCGCGACGCGGTGATCGACGAGTTCGCCGAGAGCTATCTCGGCGGCGCCACGCCGGTGCCCTGCATCCGCTGCAACGAGCGGGTGAAGTTCAAGGATCTGCTGGGCACCGCCAAGGATCTCGACGCCGACTGCATGGCGACGGGCCATTACATCCAGCGCATGCTGGGCGATCACGGCGCCGAGCTGCATTCGGCGGCGGACGCCAATCGCGACCAGAGCTATTTCCTGTTCTCCACCACGCCGGAGCAGCTCGATTTTCTGCGCTTCCCGCTGGGCCATCTGAAGAGCAAGGCCGAGACGCGGGCGCTGGCGGCGAAGTACGGGCTGAGCGTGGCCGACAAGCCCGACAGCCAGGACATCTGCTTTGTCCCCGACGGCAACTATGCGTCGGTGATCGAAAAGCTGCGTCCGGGCGCCGCCGAGCCGGGCGAGATCGTGCATGCGGACGGGCGTGTTCTGGGCGAGCACCGGGGCGTCATCCATTACACCATCGGCCAGCGCCGCGGGCTCGGCATCGGCGGGCTGAGCGAGCCGCTCTATGTAGTCAAGCTCGATGTCGACAACAAGCGCGTGGTGGTGGGCCCGAAAGAGATGCTGGCGACCCGCAAGGTGCCGGTGCGCGAGATCAACTGGCTGGGCGACGCGCCCTTCACCTCGCAGGCGGAATGGCCGCTCTCGGTCAAGGTCCGCTCGACCCGCCCGCCGCGCGAGGCGGTGATCCGGCCGATCTCGGAGACCGAGGCGGAGGTCGAGCTGATCGTCGCCGAGGAAGGCGTGAGCCCGGGCCAGGCCTGCGTGTTCTACGACCCGAACGGCAGCCGCATCTTTGGCGGCGGCTGGATCTGGCGGGGGTATTGAGCGGCGGTTGACGGGAGTGGTGGGCAGATTGCCCACCCTACATCCGGTGAGCCGTGCCGTCGCCGGCTCGTGGGTTGGCGACCTCACCTCTGAGCTACTCGATTTATCCCGGCCAAGTTCGAAAGACCTCGACACGCTGCGCTGACGTCACCAAATCGCCAGCCCGCCCGAACGGGTCATGCCAAAGGCATGCCTTTTCGGCATGGCGATGGCGCGGCGGCCCTCGGCCTTGTTCCGCGCCAGGCAATGCTCCGCCGTAGGGTGGGCACTCTGCCCACCGGCCCTTCAGAACCCGCACTTGTCCCGCAAGAAGGCCAGCGCCACCGACAACCCGTCGGGCGCGATGCCGTGGCCGGTGCCCTTCATGATATGGGCATAGACCTCTTTCCAGCCCGCTTCCTGCAAGGCCTCCGCCGCGTCGGGCAGCGATTGCGGCGGCACCACATCGTCGGCATCGCCATGCACCAGCAGCACAGGAGGGCGGCTCACCACCTCGTCGGCCAGCAGCTCGGGCTGCAACAGGCGCCCGGAAAATCCCACCACGCCGGCAACCTCGTCCTCGCGGCGCGGCGCCACATGCAGCGCCATCATCGTGCCCTGCGAGAACCCGACCAGCGCCACCTGCTCGGGCAGCAGATCCTCGTCGACCATCAGTGCGTCGAGAAAGGCGTCGAGATCCTCCACCGCGCGCGCCATCCCGGATTCCTGCTCCTCCTCGGACGAGCCGTCGAGCCAGGGGATCGGGAACCACTGATAGCCGAAGGGCGCGCCGGCGCAGCTCTCGGGCGCGTCGGGCGCCACAAAGAGCGTGTCGGGCAGATGTTCGCCCAGCGGCTCGGCCAGCCCCAGAAGATCGGCCCCGTTGGCGCCATAGCCGTGCAGAAAGACCACGCAGGAGCGTTTCTCGCCCGAGACGGGCTCCTTGCGGCCGGTTTGCAGAACGCGGGTCATACGATCCCCTCTCGCTGTTTCGCCACATGGTAGTAGGCCCAGAGCGCCCGTGCCGCAACCGATCTCCAGGGGCTCCAGGCCTCGGCCATCTGGCGCAGCGCGCGCTCCTTCGGCCGCTCCGGCAGATCGAAGAGCAGCCGGGCGGATTCCTGCAAGGCCAGATCGCCGGGCGCGAAGACATCGGCGCGGCCGAGCGAGAACATGGCATAGATCTCGGCGGTCCAGATGCCGATGCCCTTCACCGCGACCAGCGTCTCGACGACCTCGCCCGTGGGCGCGCGGCGCAGCGCGTCGAAGTCGATGCCGGCCTCGGCCAGCGCGCGGGCATAGCCGGCCTTCTGCCGCGAGAGACCGAGCGCGCGCAGCCTCTCCTCGTCGGTCGCAAGGATCGCGTCGGGCGTGGTCATGCCCGACGCCTCCAGCTTGGCCCAGATCGCCCGGGCCGAGGCGACGCTGACCTGCTGGCTGACAATGGCCGAGAGAAGCTGCCCGAACCCGTCCGGGCGCAGGCGCAGCGGCAGCGGGCCTGTGCGCTCCAGCGCCCGGGCAAAGCGCGGCTCGGCCTCGGCGAGCCAGCTCGCGCCCTCGGCGACGCAGGCGTCGCCCTCGATTATGCGTCCAATCTCAGCCATCGCCCCGCCCAGTCCATTGCCTCGCGCACCGTTTCGACCCGCGCGCCGTCCGGGCGGCGCGGGCGTGCCAGCATCGCCACCGGCAGCCCCAGCGCCCGCGCGGCGGCGAGCTTTGGCCAGCCGCCGGCACCGCCCGCATTGTGGGGAATCAGCCAGCCGATTCCCAGCCGCCGGATCAGCGCCGCCTCGCCGCGCGGCGTGAACGGCCCCCGCCCCGGCAGAAAGCGTCCGCGCCGCAGCGGAAATCCGCCCATCGCCGGCGACAGGGTCCGGGCATAGACAAAGCCGTCGAGATTGCGCAGCCCGGCCAGCCGCCCGCGCCCCAGCGAGGCCAGCACCGTGGCGCCGCGCGGCACGCAGGCCGCCGCCTCGCCGGCATGGCGCAACATCACCCAGCGGTCGCCGCGCCCGGGGCGCCATTCCGGGCGCACCAGTTGCAGATGCGGCAGCCCCAGCGCGGCGCAGGCGCGCGCGGTGGCAAAGGCGGTGTCGTCATCGCAGGGATGCGCCGCCTCGATCACCGCGCCGACGCCCTGCGCCGCCAGCCAATCGCGCGTCACCGGCCCGTGGCTCACCGGCACCGGCCAGGCGCGCGGCAGCCGCTCGGGCGCGGAAAGCCGCACGGCGCAGCCCGGCAGGCGCATGGCCAGCGCGCGGGCCTCGGCAGAGCCGCCGACGATCAGAACAGAGGCGTGAAAATCCTTCATCCTCTCCCTCTTAGCCGCCCTGACTGTGCGCTGCCAAACATATTCCCCCCTTGCGATAGGTCGCGCCGCATCCTACGGCTTGCCTCCATGGATACCGTTCAAGACTCCCGCGCCAAACGCAACGTCACCGTGCTGGTGGCCGCGCAGGCCCTTCTCGGCGCGCAGATGCCGATGATCTTCACCATCGGCGGGCTGGCGGGGCAGTCGCTTGCCGGAAATCCCTGTTTCGCCACGCTGCCGATCTCGATGATCGTGCTGGGCTCGATGCTGGCGGCGACGCCGGTCTCGGCCTTCATGCAGCGCTTTGGCCGCCGCGCGGGATTCGCGCTCGGCACGCTGGGCGGCGCGCTCGGTGGCGCGGTGGGCGCCTGGGGGCTCTATACCGCCTCCTTCCCGATCTTCCTGCTGGGCAGCCTGCTGACCGGCATCTACATGTCGGCGCAGGGCTTTTACCGCTTTGCCGCCGCCGACACCGCGTCGGAGGCGTTCCGGCCCAAGGCGATCTCCTACGTGATGGCGGGCGGGCTTCTGGCGGCGGTGATCGGCCCGCAGCTTGTGAAACTCACGGCCAATGCTTTCGTCATCCCCTTCCTCGGCACCTATGCGGCGGTGATCGCGGTAAACCTCGTGGGCTCTGTGATGTTCCTCTTCCTCGACATCCCCAAGCCGCCGGTGCCCGCCCATGACGCGCCCAAGGGCCGCAGCCGCTGGGAGCTGCTGACCACGCCGCGCATCGCCGTGGCGGTGATCTGCGCCATGGTGAGCTATGCGCTGATGAATCTGGTGATGACCTCGACGCCGCTGGCGGTGGTGGGCTGCGGGTTCGAGACCGGCGACGCCGCCAATATCGTCACCGCCCACGTTCTGGCGATGTATGTGCCATCCTTCTTCACCGGCCACATGATCGGTCGTTACGGGGTGGAAAAGGTCGTCGCACTGGGGCTCTTCATCCTTGCCTGCGCCGGCGGCGTGGCGCTGATGGGCGTGGAGCTGGAGCAGTTCTTCCTGGCGCTGGTGCTGCTGGGCATCGGCTGGAATTTCGGCTTCATCGGCGCCACCACCATGCTGGCCGGCGCGCATGAGCCGCATGAGCGCGGCCGCATGCAGGGGCTCAACGATCTGCTGGTCTTTGGCGGCGTGACCATGGCCTCGCTGGCCTCGGGCGGGCTGATGAACTGCTCGGGCGGCACCGCGCAGGAGGGCTGGACGGCGGTCAACATGGCCATGGCGCCCTTCCTGATGCTCGCCGGCGGCGCGCTGATCTGGCTGGTGCTGCGCCCGCAGGAACAGGCGGCGGAGTAACCCGCCGCCGCCTACCGTCCCTCGAAGCTCGGCGGACGCTTTTCAAGGAAGGCCACCACGCCCTCCTTGAAATCGCGGCTCTTGCCGCATTCGCCCTGAAGCCGCGACTCGAGCTCCACCTGGGTGTCGAGATCGTTCTCGAAGGCGCCGCGCAGCGCGGTCTTGATGCGGGCATAGGTCTGCGTGGGCCCATTGGCCAGATGCGCCGCCCGGGCGCGCCAGACGGCCTCGAATTCCGCATCCGGCACCGCCTCCCAGATCATCCCCCAGTCATCGGCCTGCCGCGCGCTGATGCGGTCGGCAAAGAGCGCCGCCCCCATCGCCTTGGCAAGCCCCATCTGGCGCGGCAGCGCCCAGGTGCCGCCGGCATCGGGGATAAGCCCGATGCGTGCAAAGGCCTGCATGAAGAACGCGCTTTCGGTGGCGATCACCACGTCATGGGCCAGCGCCAGATTGGCCCCCGCGCCGGCGGCGGCGCCGTTCACCGCCGCAATGGTCGGCAGCGGGCAATCGACGATGGCATTCAGCATCGGCGCATATTCGTCGCGCAGCACCCGCTCCAGGTCGATATTGGCCGCGGTCTCGCGGTCGCCGAGATCCTGGCCCGAGCAAAACGCCCGGCCTTCGCCGGTCATCACCAGCACCCGGGCCGTGCGCCCGGCCTGGCGCACCGCGTCGGCGATCTCGGCGCGCATCTGGGTGTTGAGCGCGTTCATCACCTCGGGCCGGGACAGGGTGATCAGCGCCACACCCTCCGCCTCCTCCAGTTTGATCGTGTCGTAAATCATGTCCCGCCTCGCTGTCGCATCGGGCGTATGAAACACTGAACCGACCGGTTTGGCAAAGGCAAACCCGGCCTCAGAGCCGCGCCGAGACCGCCGCGATCAGCGCCCGCGCCTCGGGCGGTGGCGCCTGCTCGCGGCGCAGATAGACCGCGCCGTCCACCGTGCGCGTCACCAGCCCGGCCTCGACCATCGACCGGCGGAGCTGCGCGGCATCGCGGAACCCGGTCAGCGCGTCGATACGGGCGCTGATCTGGCGCTCGCTCATCTCGTGCCGCGCGGGGAGCCGCGCCCAGAGCGGCCAGAGGCAGAGCCATTGCATCCGCGTGCGCCCGGGAAAGCGCATCAGCCGCCCCTGCCCGTCGAAATGCCGCAGCGCGCGCTCGACCCGCTTGCGATCCGCCTGAGGCGCGGGCGCATGGCTGGCGCGCAGATGCTGGTAATTGCGGTAGCCCGCCGCGCGGGCGATCTGCCCCAGCATCTCCAGATGCGAGGGCGGGCTGGCGAGCCCGGCGCGCAGGCTGCGGGCGAAATGCGACAGATCGTCGATCGTCAGGGATATCACGTCACGGGTCATCAGATCCTCCGGAACCGATACCGCGCCCCTCTCGGGGTGGAGATCCGCCCTTGTCCATCGGGTATCGCCGGGGAAAGGAAAAGCGATGAAGATGCAGGTTTAGCGACTGGCGGAGACTGGGTGAACTGCCGACCCTGCCCGTGCTTTAGCAGGCTCAGCCCTGCTCGTCCAGAATCTGCCGCAGCCGCGCGCGCTCTTCGTCGGAAAGCCCCGCCTCGCTCGCCGGTGTCGCGGTGGCGCGACCGCGCAGGTAGAATCCCGCCGTGATCAGTGCCAGCACGAAGAGGATCGGCCCCGCCGCCCAGAGCAGCCAGTTCCAACCGCCCGAGGTGGGTTTCAGCAGCACGAACTCGCCATAGCGATCAACGAGATACTCGACGACCTCTTCGTTGCTGTCGCCCTCGACCAACCGCTCGCGCACCAGAAGCCGCAGGTCGCGCGCCAGCGAGGCGTTCGAATCGTCGATATTCTCGTTCTGACAGACGAGGCAGCGCAGCCCCTTGGAGATCTCGCGCGCCCGCGCCTCCAGCGCCGGATCGTCGAGCATCTCGTCGGGCTGCACGGCGGCAGCCAGATTGGCCACCAGCAGGAACGCGAGCGTCAGCAGCGCCGGGGATCTGCCCAGCCAGACAATCAGCCGTCTCATTCCGCCGGCACCCCCTGCCGCAGCTTGGCGCTCTTGCGCGCGCCGGCGGCGACGCGGAAACGCCGGTCCGACAGGCTCAGCGCGCCGCCGAGCGCCATGAGGATCGCCCCCGCCCAGATCCAGTTGGCCAGCGGCTTGATATAGACCCGCATGGTCCAGCCGCCGCCCTGCTGCGCGTCGCCGATCACCACATAGACATCACGCAGGAAACGGTAGTCGATGGCGGCCTCGGTGGTGGGCATCTGCGCCACCGGATAGGTGCGTTTCTCCGGGTAGAGATGGGCGATCTCCCTGCCCTCCTCGCGCACCGCGACCTCGCCCATATCCGAGATGTAGTTCGGCCCCTGCACACGCTCGACGCCCAGAAGCTCGATCTCGAAACGGTCGACCGTGAAGGGCTCGTTCAGCTGCGCGACACGGATATCCTCCTGCTCCCAGGCCATGAGCCCGGCAATGCCCGCCATGCAGACGCCCAGCCCCGCATGCGCCACCGCCTTGCCCCAGTCGGCGCGCGGCAGGCGCAGCAGCCGGCCGAAATCGCGGCTCTTGCCGAGGCGGCTGAGGATATCGGTGACCGATCCCGCGATCAGCCAGGTGCCGAGGAACATGCCGATCGGCCCGAGCAGGCTGCGCCCGGTCTGCATCGCCCAGAACAGCCCCGCCACGGCCAGTGCCAGGATAAAGGCCGGCGCCAGCTGGCGCATCACCCGCCCCGGCTTGCCGCGCTTCCAGCTCAGCATGGCGCCGATGGGCAGGATCGCCCCCAGCACCACCATGAAGGGGGTAAAGGCCATGTTGAAGAACGGCGCCCCGACGCTCAGCTTGCGGTCGAACAGCATCTCGGCCACCAGCGGCCAGAGCGTGCCGGTGAAGACCACGAAACAGGCCACCGCCAGCAGGATATTGTTCACCACCAGCGCGGATTCGCGGCTTACGATGCCGAACACGCCCTTGGCCTGCATCACATTGGCCCGCGCCGCAAAGAGCGTCAGCGCGCCGCCGGTGAAGAAGACCAGGATCCCCAGGATGAACACGCCGCGCTCGGGATCGGTGGCAAAGGCATGCACCGAGGTCAGCACGCCCGAGCGCACGATGAAGGTGCCGATGAGCGAGAAGCCGAAGGCGAGGATCGCCAGCAGCACCGTCCAGCTCTTCAGCGCCTCACGCTTTTCGACCACGATGGCGGAATGCAGCAGGGCGGCGGCCAGCAGCCAGGGCATGAAACTGGCGTTCTCCACCGGATCCCAGAACCAGAACCCGCCCCAGCCGAGCTCGTAATAGGCCCACCACGACCCCAGCGCGATGCCGACGGTCAAAAACACCCAGGAGAGCAGCGTCCAGGGCCGCACCCAGCGCCCCCAGGCGGCATCCACGCGACCCTCGATCAGCGCGGCCACGGCAAAGCTGAAACAGATGCTGAGACCGACATAGCCGAGATAGAGGAACGGCGGGTGAAAGGCCAAACCCGGATCCTGCAGGAGCGGGTTCAGATCCTGCCCGTCAAAGGGCGGCACCGCCATGCGCAGAAACGGGTTCGAGGTGAAGAGGATAAAGGCGAAAAACGCCACCCCCACCATCGCCTGCACCCCCAGCACCCGGGCGCGCAGCGTCGGCGGCAGATTGCCCCGAACCAGGCCGCCAGCGCCCCGAAAAGCGACAGGATCAGCACCCAGAGCAGCATGGAGCCCTCGTGATTCCCCCACACGCCCGAGATCTTGTAGAGCATCGGCTTGGCGGAATGGCTGTTCTGCACCACCACCCGCAGCGAGAAATCCGAGGTGATGAAGGCATGGGTCAGCGCCGCGAAACTGAGCGCTGTCAGCAGGAACTGCGCGGTTGCGGCGGGCTCGGCCACGGCCATCCAGCCGGGCCAGCGTTTCTGCGCGCCCACCATCGGCACCACCGCCTGCACGCAGGCGACGAGGAAGGCGAGGATCAGGGCGAAATGTCCGAGTTCGGTAACCATGCCCTTGTGTATATTGAACCGCCCCCGCCCGGCCAACGGAAATCGCGGAACCGCCCTGTTCACATTGTCGCAATCCGATATGGCGACGGGGCGGCCCTGAAACCGCCCCGCCCCTTCATCTTTCTCTCAAATACTCACAATCCGCTCCGGCGACCGGGACCCGCGCTCAGGACCGCGCGGCGCGCCACTCCGCCAGCGCCGGATTCGGCGCCGTCTCTTCCCGCTCCTCCGGCTCCGCCTCCACGCGCAGCGCTTCCAGCCCGCGCAGTTGCCCCATGACCTCGGGCACCGCCGCCACCGTCGCCGCCATTTCGCGGCGGAACTGCTGGCCCTTGGTCTGATGCCGCGCGCCGAAATAGAACCCCACGATGGCCGCCAGCAGCCACCAGAGCGGCTCCGGCACCAGCGCGATGCCGGTCATGCGCTCGGCGAACCACACCGGATCGACCATGGCCGAGACGAAAAGCCCCAGCGTTCCCAGCGCCATGGCCGGTCGCGGCACGCGGTTCAGCGCATCCATGAACCGGTCGAAGCGCGATGGCCGCTGGCCGAGGAACTCCGCCGCGAACTGCTCCAGCGCCTTGCCCTGAAGCCCCGCCTCGCGTGCCGCCTGTGCCTCGGCATTGACCCGGAACACCTCCGCCGTGTCGCGGAGGACATTACCGCCGCCAAAGAGCAGCCCCATGGTGCGGTCGATCATCCCCATGCCGCCACCCGGGCGCGGAACTGCGCCTCCGTCAGATGGAAGCGTGGCGAGATGAAATCCTCGGCCCGGCGGATCCAGCCGCCCTTGCCGCCGGCGCGGGTGCGGGCGTATTTGCGGCTCGCCGGGCGGGCATCGGCCAGGGCGAAGTAATAATTCCGCCGCGCGATACCATAGGCGTCGGCCAGATGATCCGGCGCGCCGGCATAGGCGCGCCCGGCGGCGGCAATGGTCTGCGGCCCGATGGCGCCGTCGACGGCGATGCGCTCGCCCATCCGGTTGAGCAGCCGTTGCAGGATCTTCACCGCATTGCCGCCGGCATTCACATACATGTCGAACACCGTGGCATGCAGCACCTCCGGCAGATCGCCGATGCGCGGGCGGTCGAAATAATGCCGGATAAAGATCTCCACCGCCTGCGCCCGGCTCAGCCGCTGCACGTCCCGCGCATCGACATCGCCGTCCCCATCCAGATCCAGCCCCAGCCGGCGCATGGTGTGGATCGTCACCCCGTATTTCGTCGCCCCGCCGGGATCGTCGGGGTCATTCACATAGCCGCCCTCGCGGGCGAGGATCTCTTCGGCGATCCGCCGAACCTCTGTTTCTGCGGTCATCTCTGGTCTCTCGCGCCTCTTTGCCTCAGGGTCGGGGGAAATCCCCCTTCCCGAAGCTCGCCAGAAACTGGTTAACCAAGTTTCAGACCACCGCACGGAGACCGCCATGACCCCGCCCCTCACCGCCGAGGAGATCATCGCCCTGCTGGAGCTTTCGCCGCATCCCGAGGGCGGGCATTACCGGCAAACCTGGGTGGCAGAGGCGCCCGAGGGCGCGCGGCCCGCGGGAACCTGCATCTATTTTCTGCTGAAAGCGGGCGAGCGGAGCCATTGGCACCGGGTGGATGCCGCCGAAATCTGGCTCTGGCATGCCGGCGCGCCGCTGGTGCTGTCGATGGCGCCGGACGCGGACGGCCCGCGCAGCGACCATATGCTCGGCCCCGATCTGGCGAGCGGCGCGCGCCCGCAGCTCGTGGTGCCGGACCACCACTGGCAGGCAGCGCGCAGCACCGGCGAGTGGACGCTGGTGAGCTGCACCGTCTCACCGGGCTTCCGCTTCGAGGGGTTCACCCTCGCCGAGCCTGGTTTCGACATTTCGTGAAACCCCGTAATAGCCTGCGATAAAATACTTATTCCAACGAAAAAGGCCGGGGCATTGCTGCCCCGGCCTCTATCCTGCGGCGATGCGCCGGATCAGTTCATGGCCGACTCGTCGACATTTTCCATGTTCATCAGCTCGTCCTTGGTGAAGTTGGTGACCACGGCGTAACGCTCGTTATCCACCGGCACCAGCTTGACGTCGCTCATCGTGAGATGGACGTGCTTGTCGCCGATATCGAGGAAGCCGCCGACCTCTGCAACGATGCCCTCGAAGGCGCCGTCGGAGCTCAGCACGATATCTTCGATCTCACCGACATTGTCCCACTGGTCGGACACGGCGTCATAGCCCATCGAGTCGTCCCAGTCGGTCATTTCGCCATCGGCGTCGATCGCATAGACGGTGCCGCCGGTGATGTCGCGGGTGCGGATCATACCGTCCGCGTCACCTTCGAAGAGCGCTTTCGCGTCGCTCGCGACGTTGCGCATGGCATCGCCGGTCTCTTCGGCTGCGGTTTCCATCGCGTCGCCGGTCGCTTCGGCGCCTTCTTCGATGGCCTGACCGGCGGCGTCGGCGGTGTTCGCGATCGCGTCGCCGGTCTCTTCCAGAGCGTCTTCACCTTCGGCCATCGCGGCGTCGGCGTTGTTCTCCATCGATTCCATTGCCCCGGTTTCCTGCTTGGGCATGGTCTTGGTTTCGTCGGTCTCGGCACTCTGCGCATAGGCGGTGCCGGCGGTGAGTGCGATTGCAGCAACGGTTGCGGTAAGGCGTTTCATGGTCTTTCCTCCGTGTGTTGTCTTCGTGACTTGATACAGCCACAACACGCCGGTGCCGGACCCGTTCCACCCGGGCAAAACCCCGCTCATAACATTAATGTCAGGGAACAATTTCGGTGAAACCGCAACGCGGAGACCGTATGGAACGGTGGGCAGTTTGCCCACCGCGCGCTCAGCCGTTCCGGTGCACGAAGTCCAGAAGCTGCCGGGTCGAGCCGTCCTTACCGTCGGCGGGCTCGTCGCCGGTCACCATCGGCCCCAGCGCCGTGGCCAGCTCCTTGCCGAGCTCGACCCCCCACTGGTCGAAGGAGTTGATGTCGAGGATCACGCCTTCGACAAAGACCCGATGCTCATAGAGCGCCACGATGCGGCCCAGCGTCTCGGGATCGAGCTGCGGATAGATCAGCGTGGTGGAGGGCCGGTTGCCCGGGAACACCCGGTGCCGCGCCTGCCGTTCCAGCTCCTCGCCCTCGAACGCGCCCGCCACCTTGTCGCGCGCCTCGTCGAGCGAGCGCCCGCGCATCAGCGCCTCGGACTGCGCCAGGCAATTGGCGATGAGCAGCGCGTGGTGATGCGCCAGATCGGGCTCGTGGCCCTTTGCCGCCACCATGAACTCACAAGGCACCACCCGGGTGCCCTGGTGGATGAGCTGGTAAAACGCGTGCTGGCCGTTGGTGCCGGGCTCGCCCCAGACCACCGGGCCGGAATTCCGCGCCAGATCGGCGCCGTCAATGCTCACGCTCTTGCCGTTGCTCTCCATCTCGAGCTGCTGGAGATAGGCCGGCAGCCGCGCGAGGCGGTTGTCATAGGGTAGCACCGCCCGGGTGGCATGACCGAGGATCTGATTGTGCCAGATCCCCACCAGCGCCAGCATCACCGGCATGTTTTGTGCCAGCGGCGTCTCGCGGAAATGCCTGTCCATCGCCTGCCCGCCGCGCAGGAAGGTGCGGAAATCCTCCGGACCGATGGCGATCATCAGCGAGAGCCCGATGGGCCCCCACATGGAATAACGCCCGCCGACCCAGTCCTCGAAACCGAAAACGCGGCTTTCCGGAATGCCCCATTCCGCCGCCTTCTCCAGATTGGAGGACAGCGCCACGAACTTGCCGTCGGTGCCCACACCCTGCGCTTCAAGCCAGTCCCAGGCGGTTTTCGCATTGGTCATGGTCTCGATGGTGGTGAAGGTCTTCGACGCGATGATGAAGAGCGTGCTCTCGGGCGGGCAGCGTTTCAGCGTGTCGGCGATATCGGCGCCATCGACATTGGAAACGAAATGACAGCGCGGCCCGTCATGGAAAGGCGCCAGCGCAATCGCCCCCATCTTGGGACCGAGGTCGCTGCCGCCGATGCCGATATTCACCACATCGGTGATGCCTGAGCTACGGATTTCCGTCGCCAGCGCCTCCATCCGCGTGAGCGTCTCCAGCACCTCGGGCATGACGTCCTCGCCATCCACCAGCACCGGCGCGCCGTCGAGATTGCGCAGCGCGGTATGCAGCACCGCGCGGCCCTCGGTCTCGTTGATCTTCTGGCCCGCGAACATCGCGTCGCGCCGCGCGGCAACCTCCGCGCCCTCGGCCAGTGCGACCAGCGCCGCACTCACCTCGGCGTCGATCTGCGTCTTGGAGAAATCGAAGAGCATCCCGTCGCTGGCAATGGAGAACGCCTGCGCGCGGCCCGGATCCTCGGCAAAAAGCGCGTCGATACGGCGCCCGTCGCGCTCGGCGGCGAGGCTCTTGAGCTCATCCCACATGATCACAATCCCATTATTGTTTTACTCGGCCCAATGCACGGTGGCCTCGTCGAGCACCGCGTTCACCGGTGCCTCGTCGGGCGTCACGCCCTGCGCCTTTTCCAGCGCATCGCGTTTTTCCTGACCAAAAATAAGCACATGCTTTTTCAGAGCGCCATCGAGAACCCGCGCGCTCAGGGTGATACGCGGCTCCCGTGCGCCCGGTGCCCGCATCGGCAGCAGGATCGGCGCGTCATCGGCCAGCGCATCCTGCAGACGGTCGGCGCCGGGAAAGATCGAGGCGGTGTGCATGTCGGCGCCCATGCCGAGCAGCACCACCGCCAGCGGCAGCGCCGGCTCGATGGCGGCGCAAAGATCCTCCATGGCATCTTCGGGCCGCGCCGCCTCGGCGTAAAGCGGCAGGTAGCGGGCGGCGGCCGCGCGCTCGATCAGCAGCCGCTCGCGCAGCAGCTTCGTGTTCGAGCGCTCCGAGCTTTCCGGCACCCAGCGCTCGTCGGTGAGCAGCACATCGACGCGCGACCAGTCGAGATCTGCGGCGCAGAGCACGTCGAAAACCGGCCCGGGCGAGGTGCCGCCCGGCACGGCCAGCGCCGCGCGCTCCTCGTGGCCGAGCGCCGCGCGCAGCTCGCCGGCGATCTGGTTGGCCAGATCCATGGCCAGCATTTCACGGTCGGGATAATCGCGGAACTCGTAGGTCACGTCTGGATCCTCCTCCAGCGCCGGCCGTCGCGGTTGATCAGGAAGGCCGCATCGTCCGGCCCGCCGCTACCGGCATCATAGGGTTTGGGCGAGTCGCCGCGCCGTTCCCAGCCCTCGATCAGCGGATCGGTCCAGGCCCAGGCGGCTTCTACCTCGTCGCCACGCATGAACAGCGTCTGGTTGCCCCGGATCACATCCATGATCAGCCGCTCATAGGCATCGGCGGCCTCTTCGGCCTCCGGCCCCAGCGCCTCGGCAAAGGACATGTCGAGCGGCACGTCCACCAGCCGCATGCCGCCCGGCCCCGGCTCCTTGATGGTCACGCCCAGCGTCATGCCCTCATTGGGCTGAAGCCGGATCGACAGCACATTGCGATGCCGCCCCGCGTCGATGCCAAAGATCGAATGCGGCGCGTCCTTGAACACCACGGCGATCTCCGAGGCCTGCGCGTTCAGCCGCTTGCCGGTGCGCAGATAGAAGGGCGTATTCGCCCAGCGCCAGTTAGAGATATAGCATTTCAGCGCGATATAGCTCTCGGTCTTGGAGGTCGGGTTCTCCGCATCCTCGCGATAGGAGGGCATCTGCCCGTCCGAGGTATATTGCCCGCGCACGATCTGGTCCGGGTCCACCGGATCGAGCGCCCGGATCACCTTGAGCTTTTCGTCGCGCACCGCGTCGGCCTCGAACCGCGCCGGCGGCTCCATGGCGATCAGGCACAGAAGCTGCATCAGGTGGTTCTGCACCATGTCCCGCATGGCGCCGGCGTTGTCGTAATAGGAACCACGACCGCCCACGCCCACCGTCTCGGATACGGTGATCTGGATGTGATCCACGTATTGCGCGTTCCACAGCGGCTCGAACAGCATATTGCCAAAGCGCACCGCCATGAGGTTCTGCACCGTCTCCTTCCCGAGATAATGGTCGATGCGATAGATCTGATCTTCGTGAAAATGCTTGGCCAGCTCCTCGTTGAGCTCGCGCGCGCTTTCGAGATCGTGGCCAAAGGGTTTCTCGACCACGATGCGCACGTCGCGGTGGCTGAGCCCGTTGACCTGAAGCCCCTCCGCGAGATCGCTGAAGAGGCTCGGCCCGACGGAGAAATAGAACGCGCGCACCACGTCGTCGTCATCGCGCAGGCGCTCCTTGAGCTGTTTCCAGCCGCCCTCGCCCTTGGCATCGACCGGCACGTAGTAAAGGTGCTTGAGGAAGGCTTTCACCGCCTTCTTGTCGCGCCCCTTCTTGCGGCCGAACTCCTCGATCGCCTCGCGGGCCAGATCGCGATAGCCGTCATCGTCCATCTCGGAGCGCGCGGCAGCGATGATGCGGCTGTTTTCGGGGATCTGTCCGGCGCAGAACCGCCGGAACAGCCCCGGCAGGATCTTGCGCCGCGCCAGATCGCCGGTGCCGCCGAAAATAACGAGGTCGAACGGATCGACCGGGATGACGCGGGAAACCATTTCTGGCGTATCTCCGATTCTCTGCATATTCAGATGTTAGCGCTAATTGCGCCCTTCCCTAACCCTATCTCACGACCGAGTCTAACACCCCGTCCCGCCCCGGCAATGACAAGCGGCAGGAAAAGCATGACGCTGCCCTGTTTTGCGGCCGTCGGGGCTTGGCGCTTGAACGCCGCCGGCCTGCGTGCCACCCCTGTCGGGTAGCGAGTGAAGGGAAGACCATGGCGCAGCGTATCATCATCGACACAGACCCCGGCCAGGACGACGCCGTGGCCATTCTTCTGGCGCTGGCCTCGCCGGAGGAGCTGGAGGTTCTGGGCATCACCGCCGTGGCGGGCAACGTGCCGCTGGCGCTGACAGAACGCAATGCGCGCATTATCTGCGAGCTTGGCGGCCGGCGCGACATCAAGGTCTTTGCCGGCTGCGACCGCCCGCTGACCCGCAAACTGGTCACCGCCGAGCATGTGCATGGCAAGACCGGGCTCGATGGTCCCGTGCTGCCCGAGCCCAGTATGCCGCTGCAACCGCAGAACGGCGTGGATTTCATCATCGACACGCTGCGTCAGGAACCCGAGGGCACGGTCACGCTCTGCGCGCTCGGCCCGCTCACCAATATCGCGGCGGCGTTTCAGCGCGCGCCGGAGATCGTCGGGCGGGTGAAGCAGATCGTGCTGATGGGCGGCGCCTATTTCGAGGTCGGCAACATCACCCCCGCCGCCGAGTTCAATATCTATGTCGATCCGGAAGCGGCGGCGGTCGTGTTCGGCGCCGGCGCGCCGCTGATCGTCATGCCGCTCGACGTGACCCACAAGGCGGTGGTGACCAAGCCGCGCAACGACGCCTTCCGCGCGCTCGGCACGCCGGTGGGCGAGGCGGTGGCGCAGATGACCGATTTCTTCGAGCGTTTCGACCGTGACAAATACGGCTGGGACGGCGCCCCGCTGCACGATCCCTGCGTCACCGCCTGGCTGCTCGCGCCCGAGCTCTTTACCGGGCGCTTCATCAATGTGGAGATCGAGACCGTCTCCGATCTCACCCGGGGCATGACCGTGGCCGACTGGTGGGGCGTCACCGACCGCGCCCCCAACGCCACCTTCATCGGCGATCTCGACGCCGACGGCTTCTTTGCGCTGCTGACGGAAAGGCTGGCACGGCTGTGAAAACCCTCCACCTCGCCGATGGCGGCGATCTCGAAAAGCTGATGCCCATGGTCTCGGCCTTTCACGCGGAAGAAGGCTACGGCACCGACGAGGCACATGTGCGCGCCGCGCTGGAGCCCATTCTGAACGGCTTGCCGCATGGCGCGATCTGGCTCGTCGGGCCGCGCAAGGCGCCGGTGGGCTATATCCTCGTGAGTTTCGGCTGGAGCATGGAATTCGGCGGGCTCGACGCCGTGCTCGACGAGATCTTCATCCGCCCCGCCGTGCGCGGGCGCGGCATGGGCGGCGAGGCGCTGCATCAGCTTGTGGCCGGTTTGCGCGACGCCGGTGTGAAGGCGGTGCATCTCGAAGCCGACCGCACCGACGAACCGTTGCAGCGCTTCTATCAGCGCAACCGTTTCAAACCGCGCGACGGCTACACGCTGATGAGCCGCATCCTCTGACCCCGGGCCTCACGGCAGCGGGATGAACTCTGCGTCATCGCCCGGCGGCAGGTGAAAACGTCCGTTCTCCCAGTCGCCCCGGCGCCACGCCTCCTTGGCCTCCTCGATGCGCTCCTTGGACGAGGCGACGAAGTTCCACCAGATATAGCGCGGCCCCTCCAGCGTCGCGCCACCCAGCAGCATCACCCGCGCGCCCTGCGGCCCGGCCTTCAGCGACACCCGGTCGCCGGGGCGGAACACCATCATCTGCCCGGCCTCATAGCTGGTGCCCGCCTGCGAGACACTGCCCTCGACCACATAGACGCCCCGATCCTCGTGATCGTCCGGCAGCGGGATCGCGGCGCCGGCCTCCAGCACCGCATCGGCATAGAACATCTCCGAGTCGGTCTCGACCGGCGCCCGCGCGCCCCAGGCATCGCCCAGCACCAGCCGCACCTGTTTGCCCTCGCCTTCGAGAAACGGCAGCTCACCCACGCCCGCATGCTGAAAGAGCGGCGCGCGGTCCTCATGATCCTTGGGCAGGGCAACCCAGGTCTGGATGCCGAAGAACGGCATCGGGTCGACCTGCGTCTTGTCATCGGTGCGCTCGGAATGGGTGATGCCCTCTCCGGCCACCATCCAGTTCACCGCGCCGGGCTCGATCCAGGCGTCCGTGCCGAGCGAATCCCGGTGATGCATGCGCCCCCGGAACAGGTAAGAAATCGTGGCGAGCCCGATATGCGGATGCGGGCGCACATCCATGCCGCGCGTCGGCAGGAATTCCGCCGGGCCCATCTGATCGAAGAAGATGAACGGGCCGACCATCTGCCGCTTCGGCGCCGGCAGCGCGCGGCGCACCTCGAACCCGCCGAGATCGCGGGCGCGCGGCAGGATCAGCGTGTCGATGGCATCCACCTCGTCTCTGGTGGGGCAATGCGGGTCAAGCGCGGGGTTCCAGCTCATATCTGCCTCCTCGTTCTCGGGCTATGACCTGAAGATAGCGCAATCGGCGCATGCGCAAACCGCCGGGTTTCGCGCGGGATATGCGCGTTTTTGCACAGGGCCGTGACCGCCCCCGATTGGACGCCACGGAAAATGCGGGTATCCTGAGGCCAAAGCCTCGCCCTTCCCTTCGCGCCACGCATGATTATCTGAGTGCCATGACCCTGCACATCCCCTTCGACAACAGCTATGCCCGCCTGCCCGGCGATTTCTACACGCGGCTGAAACCCACCCCGGTGAGCGCGCCAAGGCTCATCGCCTTCAACGAGGCGCTTGCCGAGGAGCTAGGCATCACCGGCACCGACGATCCGCGCCTCGGACCGGTCTTTGCCGGCAATGTGCTGCCCGACGGCGCCGACCCGCTGGCGCAGCTCTATGCCGGACACCAGTTCGGCGGCTTCTCTCCGCAGCTCGGCGACGGGCGCGCGCATCTGCTGGGCGAGGTGGTGGGGCGCGACGGCATCCGCCGCGACATCCAGCTCAAGGGCTCCGGCCCCACGCCTTATTCCCGGCGCGGCGACGGGCGCGCCTGGCTGGGGCCGGTGCTGCGCGAATACGTGGTGAGCGAGGCGATGCACGCGCTCGGCGTACCGACATCCCGGGCGCTGGCCGCCGTGCGCACCGGCGAGGACATCTATCGCGAGCGTCCGCTGCCCGGCGCCATCCTCACCCGCGTGGCGCAAAGCCATATCCGCGTCGGCACCTTTCAGGTCTTTTCCTCGCGCGGCCAGTATGAGGATCTGCAAACCCTTTTCGACTACACCGCCGCGCGCCACTATCCCGGCGCCACCAGCCCCGATGCGCTGCTCCAGCAGGTCTGCGACCGGCAGGCGGCGCTGGTCATGCAGTGGATGAGCTTCGGTTTCATCCACGGGGTGATGAACACCGACAATTGCACGCTCTCGGGCGAGACCATCGACTACGGCCCCTGCGCCTTCATTGACAGCTACGACCCGGGCCAGGTCTATTCCTCGATCGACCGGCACGGGCGCTACGCCTATGCGGCGCAGGCGGATATCATCATCTGGAACATGGCGCAGCTCGCCACCGCGCTGGTGCCGCTGATGCCCGATGCGGATGCCGCGGTCGAACGCTTTACCGAGATCGTGCACGGCATGGCCGACACGCTGCGCCGCGAATGGCTGACGCGCTTTGCCGCCAAGATCGGCATCGCCGCGCCGACGCAGGACGATGGCGCGCTGATCGGCGAGCTGCTCGACCTGATGCACAAGGGTCAGGCGGATTTCACCAATACCTTCCGCGCGCTTGCCGATGGCGGCGCGCGCGACCAGTTCACCGACCCCACGGCCTTTGACGCCTGGGAGACACGCTGGCGTGCCCGTATCGAGGGCGAGGACGACCCAAAGGCGCTGATGCGACACAGCAACCCCGCCTTCATCCCGCGCAACCACCGGATCGAGCAGATGATCTCGGCGGCGGTGGAGGGCGACGAGCGCGCCTTTCACCACATGCGCGGCGTGCTTGCCCGCCCCTATGACGATCAGCCAGAGGCCGAGGAGCTGCGCCGCCCGCCGCTGCCTACCGAAGTCGTTCCCGCCACCTTCTGCGGCACCTGACCGGCGAAGCCCGCGTCGGCGCGGGGAAATTTCCCTTCACGCGGGGGGCGGCTTTCTGCCAGAGTGGCGGCAAGATGCTCGATCACCGATGAGGGGAGGAACCGGAAAATGGGTCTTATGGGAACGCTGGCGAAAGTCGCCATCGGCTATGCCGCGGCGCGCGGCGTCGACAAGATGTCCGGCGGTCAGGGCCTGGGCGCCCTGCTCGGCGGCGGCGCGCAGGTCAAGGGCAGCGAGCCCGGCACCGCGCAGCAGGCGCAGCTCGGCCAGATGCTGGGCGGCGGCCAGTTTAAGGAGATGATGGAGAAGATGCAGCAGGGCGGGCTCGGCGCGATGATGGCCGGAGCCGGGCTCGGCGGCACCGGCAGCGGCAGCGGCGACAAGGGCGGGCTGCTCTCGGCGCTTGGCGGTCAGGGCGGCGCCGGCATGGCCGGGCTGCTCGCCATGATGGGCGGCGCGGCGGCGACCGGCGGCAAGGGGGTCGGCGGCATGCTCGACCAGATGGGCGCCGCCGGCGCCCCGCCCGAAGCAGAGGAGGCCGCCGGCCTGATGCTGCGCGCGATGATCCAGGCGGCCAAGGCCGATGGCGGCATCGACAAGGCGGAACAGGCCAAGATCCTCGAAACCGTCGGCGACGATGCCACGCCCGAGGACATCGCCTTCGTCAAGGCGCAGCTCGCGGCGCCGGTCGATGTGGCCGGGCTCGCCGCCGACACGCCCGAGGCGCAGAAGCCGCAGGTCTATGCCGCCTCGCTGATGACCATCCGCGTCGACACCCAGCAGGAGGCCGATTACCTCGACACGCTGGCCAAGGCAATGGGGCTCTCAGAGGTGGTGGTCAATCAGCTCCATATGCAGATGGGGATGCAGCCGCTCTATTCCTGACGGCATCCCCTGCCCTTTTGCCCCCGCCCGGACGGTTTCGGGCGGGGCTTTTTGTGTTCACCCCCCAGGAGACCGCCCATGTCCCGCTCCCCCTATTTCGGCCTCGCGCTCGCGGCGTTCGGCGCGCTGGCGCTGACGCCCGACGCGCTGCTCATGCGGCTTTCGGGCATGCATGGCTGGCAGATGCTGGGCTGGCGCGGGCTCTGCGTCGGCGCGGTGTTCTGGAGCGGCTGGCTGCTCGGCCGGCGCGCGCCGGGCGCGCTGCGTCCCCTGCTGAGCCGCGCCGGGCTGGTGCTGATCCTGGCGCAGTATTGCAACGCCACGCTGTTCCCGCTGGGCATCGCGGCGGCGCCGGTGGCGGTGGTGCTGCTGGCGGTGGCAACGGGGCCGGTCTGGGCGGCGCTGCTGTCGCGGCTGCTGCTGGGCGAGCCCACCAGCCGCGCCACCTGGGCCGCCATCGCCGCCGTGCTGGTAGGCATCGCGCTGGCGGTCTCGGGCAAGGGCGATGTGGCGGTGAACCGCGCCGCCCTCACCGGGGCGCTCTGCGGGCTGGGCGTGGCGCTGAGCCTTGCCACCACCTTCGTCACCCTGCGCCGCGCGCCGGCGCTGCCGCTGCTGCCGGCGCTCGGCACCGGCGCGGCGCTGGCCGGGCTGACCGGGGTGGCGCTCACCGGCCCCATGGCGATGACAGAGGGCAATGTCGCGGCGATCCTTGTCACCGGGCTCGCCATCCTGCCGGTCTCGTTCTTCTCGCTGTCCTCCGCCTCGCGCCACACGCAGGCGGCCAATGTCAGCCTGCTGATGCTGCTTGAGACGGTGCTGGGGCCGCTCTGGGTCTGGATCGGCCTCGGCGAGGCGCCGAGCCTGCGCATGCTCGCCGGCGGCGCCATCGTGATCGCGGCGCTGCTGCTCTATATCCTCGCGCCGCGCCGGCGGGTCACCGCGCCTCGCGCCGGGTGAGGACGGTGTGCAGCCCCGCCGCCGCCACGGTCAGCAGGATGATCACCGTGCCCACCGCATTGATCACCGGCGGGTGGCCGTTGGGGTTGCGCGCCATGGCGCCGATCTCGGTGGCAAAGGTGCAGGCGCCGCCCTTGGCGAACATGGTGGTGTTGTAATTCTCCATGCTGGCCATGAAGGCGATCACCGCCGCCGAGGCCAGCGCCGGCGCCAGATAGGGCAGCGTCAGCCGGCGGAAGACCCGGAAGGGCGTCGCCCCCAGATCCAACGCCGCCTCTTCCAGCTCCACCGGCTGGCGTTGCAGCCGCGCCATCAGGATCAGCATCGGATAGCCGGCGATAAAGGTGGTCTGCGCCATGACGATGGTGAAGAGCCCCGCATCCACGCCGAGCCGTCCCCAGAACACCAGCGCCGAGAGCCCCAGCACGATCCCCGGCGCCAGCATCGGCGACAGCAGCACCCACCAGAGCACACCATTGGCGCGCGACCGCCAGCGGGTCAGCAGCACCGCGCCGGCCAGCCCCAGCATCAGCGACAGCGGCACCACGAGCGCCGCCACCAGCACCGAATTGCCGAAGCAGCCGACAAAGCGGTCGCGGTCGAGCGCCCGCAACACCGGGTCCGCCCGCAGCGCCTCCTCGGGCATCCAGAAGAACGCGTACCATTTGCCGGTGACGCCGCGCCAGTCGGTCACCGAGGGCGGCGAGACATCGTTGACCGATGACAGCACCATGAGCAGCAGCGGCAGGAACATGAAGCAGAGGAACGCCCAAGTGTAGAGCGTCAGCAGCCCGTCGGCGCTGATGAGGCGCGGCAGGCGGATCGCCGGCGCGCCGCTGCGTGTGTCGGCAAGATCGCTCATTGCACCCTCGCGAAATCCTTGAGCCGCGTCCGCATCAGCCACATGAAGAGCGCCACCAGAGCGAAGCAGACCAGCGTATAGGCAAAGCTGTAGGCGGCGCCGGTATTGGCGTTGGGGCTCTCGAAGAACTTGTTGTAGATCGTCTGGCTGAACCATTCCGCCTGAAGGCCGCGGCTGATGATGCGCGGCACCGAAAACGCCCCCGCCGCCAGCATGAAGGTGGCGATGGTGCCCACGGCAATGCCGGGTTTGGAATGGGGAATGATGATGCGGCGATGCACCCGCCAGGGCGAAGCGCCGAGATCGCGCGCCGCCTCGATCTGATTGCGGTCGAGCGTGCTCATGACGTTGTAGATCGGGAACACCATGAACAGCACATAAGTGTAGACGATCACCAGAAAGACCGTACCGGGGAAGCGCTTGAACTGGATCGGCTCGCCGATCAGGCCCAGCCATTGCAGCAGCCCGTTCAGCAGGCCCGCATTGTCGATGATCGTGGTCCAGGCATAGATCCGCATCAGCTCGACAATCGCGTAGGGGATCACCAGCCCGAGAAACAGCCAGACCGCCCGGCGCGGCGGCGTGGCCAGCGCCACCTTATAGGCGATGGGATAGCAGAGCAGCAGCGCCAGCGCCGTGGCGATCACCGCCTGCACCAGCGTGCGGGTGAGCGTCACCAGACCGATGCGCTCGTAGGTCTGGCCATCGGCCTCAAAGCGCAGCCCGATCAGCGCCAGCAACCTGTTGGAGAGCCTGGCGTTTTCCTCCGCCCGCCGCGCGTCGGATTGGGGGATCAAGCGCGCGCTCGCGAGCGTGGCGAAATTCTCAAGCGTGTAGGGGTTGGCCTTGGCCTCGCGCTCTTTCAGCTCGCCGTAAAGGTCCCGCGCCAGCGCGCCGATTTCCTCGGCGGTGGCTTTCTGCTCGGCGATGGGCGCGCTGTCGGAAACGCTGAGCAGCGGCAGGCCATAGGTCTCGTCGAGCCAGGCGCGCGGCTCGCCGGCGGAGCGCACCAGCGCGGTATGGGTGGTGGCGCGGTCGCATTGCAGAATGTAGGGGCGCGCGGTTGTCCCTGCCCCGCTTGCCGAGGGCAGCGCCAGACCGGAGGACGGCGCCGCCGGGCCGGAAAGCGAGGGGATGGCAAGCCCGCTGGAGGGCTTGGCCGCGTCGGACGCATAGCCCTCCAGCACCGAGATGCAGGTGCGCGCGTCGCGCATCAGCATCTGCGCCGCCGAGCTGTCGAGCGCGCGGGCCGGCGCGGTCATCGCGCGCTCCAGCATGGTGAGCTGCGGCAGCACGATCAGCATCAGCCCCCAGAGCGCGGCGGCGGCGAAAAACGCCAGCGTCAGCCCGCGCCCGTATCCGCGCAAAAGCCCGTTCATTGCGCCGCAAGCTCGCTGCCGGTGCGCGCCAGCGGCCCCGCCGGCAGAATCACCGCGCGCTCGGCGGAAAAGCCCAGGCCTGTCAGATCCTGCCCCGAAAGATCCGGCGCGCGCCCGTCATTGGTGACGTGAACGGAAAGCTCCACCCCCTGCGCCTCGAAGAAGAGGTTGAGAAAGGCGCCCTCCAGATCGCGGCGCTTGAGCCGTGCCGACAGCCGGTTTTCCGCATGGCCCGGCACCATCGCCTCGGGCCGGACGAAGAGCATCGCGTCGGCGCCCGGCGCCAGTTGCTCGGGGTTGCGGGCGCGGAACCGGCCCAGCGGCGTGACAATGCGGGCGGTGCCATTCTCCACCGTCTCGACACGGCCCTCGAAGCGGTTGATCTCGCCCACGAAACTGGCGGCAAAGGCGGTGCGGGGCTGCGAATAGATCTCGTCGCCGCTGCCCACCTGCTCGATCACGCCGTTGTTCATCACCGCGATGCGGTCGGACATGGTGAGCGCCTCGCCCTGATCGTGGGTGATGTAGATAAAGGTCACCCCGGTCTTGCGCTGGATCGCACGCAGCTCGGCGCGCATATGCTGGCGCAGCTTCAGATCCAGCGCCGAGAGCGGCTCGTCGAGCAGCAGCACCGAGGGTTCCACCGCCAGCGCCCGGGCAATCGCCACCCTCTGGCGCTGACCGCCGGAAAGCTCCGAGGGCAGCTTGTCACCCTGATCGCCGAGCGCCACCAGATGCAGCAGCTCCTGCGCCCTGTCGCGGCGGGCGCGTTTGCCGATGCCGCGCGCCTCCAGCCCGAAGGCGACGTTTTCCCAGACCGGCATCAGCGGGAACAGCGCAAGGTTCTGGAAAATCAGCGCCGTGGGCCGCGCGTTCGGGCCCTTGCCCGCCATATCCTCGCCGCCGATCAGCACGCGACCTTGCGAAGGCTCGATAAAGCCCGAGACCGCGCGCAGGATCGTCGTCTTGCCGCAGCCCGAGGGGCCGAGGATCGAAAAGAACTCGCCCGCCTCGATGCGCAGATCGGTGGGCGCCACCGCGGTGAAGCCGTTGGGATAGGTGATGGAAACGCTGTCGAGCGTCACGTCCTTGCCGCGCATGGGGAGACTCCGTCGGAAACGGGCCTGTCCTAACGGCGGAACGTGACAGTTTCTTGATGGCCGCCCCGGCGCGGGCTCAGGCGCTTTTCATCGTGTCGTTGCCGTTCTCGTCGCGCCGGTCGTCCTTGCGCTCCTGACGCTTGGGGGCAAAGACCAGCAGCCGCGTGCCCTCGGTCTCCTTGGGCTTGTCCTCCGGCCCCAGCAGCCGCAGCGTGCCGTTCGGGCCGAGATCGGCAAAGGGCACCGCCTCGGGGTTCTTGGCGCGCCACTGCTCCAGCGAGAACTCGGCGCTGAGCTTGGTGACGCGGAATTCCCAGCCCTCCGACAGCCGCGCATTGGATTCGAAAAACGTCTCGTCGAGCCCGATCTTGCCGCCGCCCAGCGTCGCCGGCAGTGCATGGCGCGCCGAGGCCTGACGCACGCGCTTGAGCTGGAACACATGTTCGCGGCCGAATTCCGGCGCCAGATCGGTGGCCACCAGCGTGTTGTAGGCATCGTTGTCGGTGGCGGCGATGACCTTGTCATAGGTGACGAAATCGAGCTTGTGCTCGGCGGCTTCCGACAGGATGTCGCCCCAGAAGGTCTCGAGCCCCGCCTCGCGGGCCTGCCGCAGATGCGCGTGGTTCGGGTCGGCCACCACCACCGGCAGCTCGAGCTTTTTCAGCGCCGCCCCCAGCGCCGCCGCCCAACGGGAGCCACCGACGATCATCACCCCCGGCGTCGCCGTGGCGTTCTGCCCCAGCAGCCGCGCCAGCGGGGTCAGGGTAAAGCCGTGCAGCACCACCGTCGCCGCCACCAGCGCAAAGGCCAGCGGCGCCACCCGGTCGCCATCGGGAATGCCGAGCTGCGCCAGCCGCTCGCCAAAGAGCCCCGCGACAGCCACCAGCACCACGCCGCGCGGGCCGGTGAAGGCCACCAGCAGCCGCTCGCGCCAGGGCACATTGGTAAAGGCCAGAGCCACCAGCACCGGCAGGGGGCGCGCAAGAAACACCACCGCCAGCACAAAGACCAGCGCCCGCCAGTCGAGCGAGGCCAGCGTCTCGCGGTCCATATTGGCGGCGAGCAGGATGAACACGCCCGAGACCAGCAGGATCGTCGCGTGTTCCTTGAAGCGGCGCAGTTCCACATAGCTCGGCAGATCGGCATTGGCGATCCACAGCCCCATCACGGTGACCGCCAGAAGCCCGCTTTCGTGCAGCAGCGCGTCCGACAGCGCGAACACCGCCAGCAGCAGCACGAAGAGCACCGGCACCTTCATGTATTCCGGCACCAGCGCATTGCGGAAGGACCGCGCCAGTCCCCAGCCCCCGGCCACGCCGAGCACGATGGCGCCGACGATGCCGACCACCATGTCGGTCACCGCGGTGCTGACCGAGGCGGCGCTGTGCAGCACTGTCACCACCTCGAAGGCCAGCACGGCGGCGAGCGCGCCCACCGGATCGTTGACGATCGCCTCCCATTGCAGCAGCGCCGCCGGGCGCCGCTTCAGCCGCGCCTGCCGCAAAAGCGGCGCGATCACCGTCGGGCCGGTGACGATCATGATGCCGCCGAACACCGCCGAGGCCTCCCACGAGAGCCCCGCGCCCCAGTGCAGCGCGGCGCTGGAGGCGGCCCAGCCCAGCGGCGCGCCGAGAAACACCAGCCGCTTGACACCGGTGGCCGCGTCGCTCAGCGAATGCAGGCTCAGCGTCAGACCGCCTTCGAAAAGGATGATGGCAACGGCGATGGCCAGCATCGGCTGCATCAGCGAACCGAAATCGCGCGACGGGTCGAGCACACCCAGCCCCGGCCCGACCGCGAGCCCCGCGAGCAGCATCAGCACGATGGCCGGCATGCGCAGCCGCCAGGCGAGCCATTGCGAGCCCACCCCCAGCACGCCCACCAGCGCAAATCCCAGTACCGGGGCGAGCCCCGCGCTTTCCGCCACTGCCATCGTCGTCCTTTCCGGTATTGCCGCCCCTTGGCGCCGCAAACGCGCGCAAGCGCGGCCCTGCGCTCAGCAAATGGCACGCGGACAGTCTCTGTCCAGCCCTCCGTTACGGGAGGTCAGGGCAGATCGTGCAGAATATCGACCCCCATCAGCCGCGCATGCGCCTGAAGCGCGAAGCGGTCGGTCATGCCGGCGATGTAATCGGCCACCAGCCGCGCCAGCGCCGCCTCGTCCTGCGCCGCGTCGATCTCCTGGCGCCAGCGCTGCGGCAGGTTCTCGGGGCGCTCCATGTAGATCGGGAAGAGATCGCGCACCACCTGCGTGACCTTGGTGCGGATCTCCATCACCGAGGGCGCTCGGTACATGCGGCGGAACAGGAAGGCGCGGACCTCCTTCAGCTTCGCCCACATCTCGTCAGAGAACGCGATGACCGGGCGGCCCAGATGGCGGATCTCCTCTGCCGAGCCGGGCGCCGCCGCCTCCAGCCGCGCGCGGCTGGTGTCGATCACGTCCTCGACCATATAGCCAAAGACCCGCCGCAGCGCCTCGTGCCGGCGCCGGTAGGGTTCGAGCCCGGGATAGCGCCGGTCGACCTCCGCATAGGCCGGGGCGATCAGCGCCATTTCGGCGACCTCGTCCTCGGTGAAGAGCCCGGCGCGCAGCCCGTCCTGCAAATCGTGATTGTTATAGGCGATGTCGTCCGAAAGCGCCGCCACCTGCGCCTCGGCGCTGGCATGGGTGTGCAGCTCCAGATCGTGGCTGGCGTTATACTCCGCCAGCGTCACCGGCAGCGCCTCGCCCTCGGCCAGCGGCAGCAGAGGGCCGTTGTGCTTGGCGATGCCCTCCAGCGTGTCCCATGTCAGGTTGAGCCCGTCGAACTCGGCATAGTGGCGCTCCAGCGAGGTCACGATGCGCAGCGCCTGGGCGTTGTGATCGAAGCCGCCATAGGGCGCCATCAGCTCGTGCAGCGCATCCTCTCCGGTATGACCGAAAGGCGTGTGGCCGAGATCATGCGCCAGCGCCACCGCCTCGGTGAGATCGGTATTGAGCCCCAGCGCGCCAGTCATGGTGCGCGCCACCTGCGCCACCTCGATGGAATGGGTAAGCCTGGTGCGGAAGAAATCGCCCTCGTGCTCGACAAAGACCTGGGTCTTGTGCTTGAGCCGCCGAAAGGCCGATGAATGAATGATGCGGTCCCGGTCGCGCTGGAAGCAGGAGCGGAACGCGCTTTCCTCTTCCGTCACGCGTCTGCCGCGCGCCTGTGCCGGGTCGCAAGCGTAGATCGCCATGCGGGTCGCCTTCTGCTATGCGGCCCGGATCGTCTCGCCCGGTTGCCGCCTGTCCTTGTCCTCCCTATATTACGGGTGCCTCCCGAGATAAACCTTTGCGAGTCCAGACATGAACCTGCCTCCGAAAGTCACCGAGCGTGCCTTTGCCCGCCTCAACGAGATCGGCGCCAATGCCCAGGGCAAGGCCCTGCGCGTTGCGGTCGAGGGTGGCGGCTGCTCGGGATTCCAGTATGAAATCACGCTCGACGATCCCGCCGAGGACGATCTCGTCCTCGAAGGCAGCGGCGAACGCGTGGTCGTCGATCAGATCTCGCTGCCCTTCCTGGCCGATGCCACGATCGACTTCACCGAAGAGCTGATCGGCGCGCGGTTCGTGATCGAGAATCCCAACGCCACCAGCTCCTGCGGCTGCGGCACCAGCTTCGCCATGTGAGCACGCTCAGGCGGTGGCCAGCGCCAGACCGTCGATCACCGCCGTGAACGCCTCCGACCGGCGCAGCCGCGCGCCGGGGCAGACCGCGCGCGCCTCGTCGGCCACCAGCCGCATGAGGCTCGACCCGCCGACCAGCACCACGGCACCGATCTGCATCGGCGTGACCTGCGCCCGGTGCAGCGTCTCGTACATGGCGTGGCGCAACTGCTCGCCCGCCTCCGTCAGCGCGGCGGCGAGCGCCCCGGCTGTGAGCGGCGCCGCAAGCCCGCGCTCGATCACCCCCATCTCGATGGCGGCACCCGGCGTGCCGCTATTGGCGGCGATCTTGCCGCGCTCCACGGCAAAGGCCAGCTCGTGGCCGAGCTCGTCCTCCAGCACGCTGACAAGGCGGGCGAATTTCTCCGGCTCCACCGCATGGCGCTTCATGTCGCGGGCGGCGCGCAGGGTGTCGGCGGTGTAGAGAAACGGGATCATCGCCCAGGTCGCCAGATCCACGTAGAGCGCATTGGGCACCGGCAGCAGCCCCTCGCCCAGCGGTCGGCGCAACTGCGAGCCGAGCCCCAGCAGCGGCATGGCGTGGCTCAGCGAGACCGAGCGGTCGAAATCGGTGCCCCCCAGCCTTATGCCATGCGAGGCGAGGATCTCGATCCCCTCCGGCGCGGCGCGGAACACCGAGAAATCGGACGTGCCGCCGCCGATATCGACCACCAGCCCCAGCTCGCCGGGGCGGTCTGCCTCCTGACAGGAGCGCGCGGCGGCCTCGGGTTCATAGAGGAACTCCACCTCCGCAAACCCCGCCGCCTCGTAGCAGCCGCGCAGATCGGCCAGCGCCGCCGCGTCGCGCGCGGTGTCGGAGCTGTGGAAATGCACCGGGCGGCCCGAGAGCACCCGGTCGAACGCCCTGCCCGTCTGCGCCTCGGCGCGGGTCTTTACCTCGACCAGAAAGGCGGTGACGATCTCGGCCAGCGTGCGGCGACGCTTGGCGATCAGGCGTTTCTCGTGAAAGAGCGGCGTGCCCAGCACGCTTTTCAGCGCCCGCATATAGCGCCCGTCCTCACCCGCGATCAGCGCCTCGGCAGCCGCCGAGCCGATGCGCATGGCGCCGCCCTCCTCGGGAAAGAACACGGCGGTGGGCAGGGTCTCGGCCCCGGGCTCCAGCGCGATGCGCCGCAGCGTGCCCTGCTCCAGCATCGCGGCGGCGGAATTCGAGGTTCCGAAATCGACGGCAAGCGTGGCGGACACGGGCATGGCGGTATCCTTTGCGGCGGGAAGGTGCTGCCGCTACCGCAAAGCGCCGGGGCGCGCAAGACACCGCCCCGGGATCGCGCGGACCCCGGGGCGGTGTCAGAGGGACAGGATCAGGCGCGGAGCGCGCGGCGGGCGGGCAGCGCCTCGTCGGCGACCAGCCAGAGCCCGGAGCCCACCACCAGCGCCACGCCCAGCATCGTGCCCATGCCCGGCAGCTCGCCAAAGCCCCACCAGCCGATGGCGACCATCCAGACGAATTGCAGATTCATCAGCGGCGTCGCCACATAGGCCGGCAGCAGCCGCAGCGCCTCGACCGAGAGCCAGCGCGCGGCAAATAGAAAGAGCGCGTAGCCCGCGACCCAGCCCAGATCCGCCAGCCCCATCGGCTGCCAGACAAAGGGCAGCGCCACGCCCATGGTGAGCATCAGCGCGAGGTTGGGCCAGAAAACCTGCGCCAGCGGCACCCGCTCGATCCGCGCGATATAGCGTGCCGCCACCATCGAGCCGGTGCCCGTCAGCGCCGCAAAAAGCGCCCAGAGATGGCCCGGATCGACCGCCAGCCGCCCCGCCGGCATCAGGCAGAGCACCCCCGCCGCGCCGAGGCTCAGCGCCAGCCACACCGCCGGGCGCACCGGCTCACCCAGGGCCGGGCCGGAAAGCGCCGCCGCGATCAGCGGCATCAGCGCGATGAAGAGGAAGACATCGGCAAAGGGCAGCAGCCGGAAGGCCTGAAAGAAGCCAATGGCCGCCAGCACCGTGAGCATGGCGCGCAGTGCCATGACACCCCGGCAGCGCGTGCGCAGCCCGCCATGCCCGCCGCGCCGCGCAGCGGCCAGCGACAGCAGAATGACGAGCCCCGAAGAGAGCGCAAAAAGCTGCGGCGCGGCGTAGCCGCCCGCGATCAGCTTGGTTATCCCGTCCGCCGCCGCGATGGCGCCGGTATAGAGCGCCACCAGCCCGGCGCCCGCGAGCGCACTGCGCGCGGCGCTCATGCCTGCCCCGCGCGGGCGAAGCCCTCAAAGAAGGCATCGAAATGCGCCGACTGCCCGGCCAGCGTATCGACCACATCGAGCGTCTGCGGCGACAGCCGCGCCTGCATCCGTGCCCGCATCGCCGGCCAGTCCGGACGGCGCGCATCGCCTTCGGCAAAGAGCGCCTCCGACAGCTCGCGCAGCGGTGCCGCGACACGTTCGGAGCGGGTGAAGCGCATGCGCTCCGCCACCAGCGGCTTGCGGAAGGGCTCGGCCCCCGTCACCGCCGCATGCCAGTTGCACACGAGGAAATCGTGGTAGTCGTCGGCGACCGAGAGCCCCTCGCCCTGCTCGACGGCAAACAGATGCGTCTCGCGCGCCAGCCAGCGCGTCCAGAGCGCCGGCGGCTCGGCGCCGGCATAGCGCAGCGCGATGCAGATTTCGGCCAGAAGATCGGAATTCTGCTCAAGAAATGCCAGGTTGCCGGCAAAATGCAGGCTGGTGAGCGCCTCCGCCCCCAGCTCGGGGTCGCGCCGTCCGTATTCGCTGAGATAGAAAACGATATGGGTCAGCTCATAGGCGGCTTTCTTGTTCGGCAAGGCAAAGGTCTGCGACCGGGCGCAAAACGCGCGCAGCCGGTCGGTCAGTCCTGCATCCTCCGGACCCTCCACGCCGCGCCGCGCCAGCAGCCGGCGCGCCTCCATGCGTTGCAGGTCCGACAGCTCGGCGCCGGCGAAATCCTCGCGCGCCGCGCGGTCGGCCAGCATCGCGCCGGTGTCGCCCTCCATCCCCAGATCCTCGAGATCCAGCGTGATGGACAGCAGGAAACGATAATATTGCGGGAAAAAGGCCAGCCGCTTCCCGACCGTCTCGTAAAAGCCCGCCAGCGCCTCCAGCGCGGCGCGCGGCAGCATGGTGCCGGTGCATTCGAGAATGTTCAGAAGCTCAGCGTTTTCCTTCAGCCAGAACACATCCTCCTGACGCCGGCGGCAGGTGGCAAAGCTGGTCAGCAGCGCGGCCGCGCCGGTCTCCGGCGTGGCGATGCGGGCTTTGGGCCGGAGCGCGATCACATTGGTCATGTCGGGCCTCTTCTTTCTGGTGCGCGCGGGCGTCTCATCCCCAAGACGCCCGCTGCAAAGACTTCGGACGATCAGGCGCCCGAGGTGAACAGGCCGGTGGCCTCGCCCGCTGCGGCGCGGGTGCCCTTGGGCGCGGCGCCCGAGGTGAACATTTCCACGGCGTCGCCGCGGATCGCGTCGCTTGCGGTCGGTGCGGCGCCGGAGGTGAACATCTCGACCGCATCGCCCTGCGACGCCTCGGAGGTCACCGGTGCGGCACCCGACGTGAAAAGCTCCACCGCGTCGCCGCTGGCGGTTTCCGACTGCGCCGGGGCGGCACCGGAGGTGAAGAGCGCGACGGCCTCACCGGTCATGGTGGCGCTGCCCATCGGCGCGGCGCCCGAGGTGAAGAGACCGGTGGCCTCGCCGGTCGCGGCGGAACCCGTCACCGGAGCGGCACCGGAGGTGAACATCTCCAGCGCGTCGCCGGTCATCGTTTCGCTGCCCATGGGCGCGGCGCCCGAGGTGAACATCGCGCAGCCGTCGCCGCCGAACAGATCCGCGCCGAGCGCGTCAACGGATTCTTCAGTGATTGCATGCTTGAGTTGAGCGGACATCTGGAAACCCCTGTGAGAAAAAGCCGATTTTGGCGTTGAAGTTCGTGCCATTTGGCCGTTTCAGGGTTTCCGCCAATGCGTGTTTCTGGCAATATGCTTTCTTGCATAGGTTGAATAATACACGATTTATGCACATGAAGGACCGCCGCTAGCCGGCCCGAAAAGTTGAAAATTCTGATTTCTCCACAGGAAAATATTTTCTGTGGATGAATTTCTGCGTCCGCTGAAAACCTGCGAATCGCCGGGTTTTTCGCTCGAATCGCCGCCGTCAAACGGGCTGCGGGCTTGCCCCTGAAGGGCGACTGGGCGATAGCTGGATCAACACAGCGGAGGGCCCAATGAAGATCGCCAGCTTCAACATCAACGGCGTCAAGGCACGCATCGCGGCCCTGAGCGACTGGCTCGACGAGGCCCAGCCCGATGTGGCGCTGCTCCAGGAGATCAAATCCGTCGACGAGGCCTTCCCCCGCGAGCATTTCGAAGAGCGCGGCTATCAGGTCGAAACCCACGGTCAGAAAGGCTTCAACGGCGTCGCGATCCTGTCGAAACTGCCGCTGGAGGACGTCACGCGCGGCCTGCCCGGCGATGACGAGGACGAGCAGGCGCGCTGGATCGAGGCGACGGTTGTGGGCGACACCCACGCGCTGCGGCTCTGCGGGCTTTACCTGCCCAACGGCAACCCGGCGCCGGGGCCGAAATACGACTACAAGCTCGCCTGGATGGAACGCATGGAGGCCCGCGCCCGCGCCCTGCTGGCCGAGGAGATGCCGTTTCTCATGGCCGGCGATTACAACGTGATTCCGCAGGCAGAGGACGCGGCGAAACCCGAGGCCTGGGAAGAGGATGCGCTCTACCTGCCGCAGACCCGCGCCGCCTTCCGCCGGATCCTCAACCTGGGCTTCACCGAGGCGTTCCGGACCCGCCACCCCGGCCCCGGGCACTACTCGTTCTGGGATTACCAGGCAGGCGCCTGGCAGCGCAACAATGGCATCCGCATCGACCATGTGCTGCTGTCGCCGCAGGCCGCAGACCTGATGACCGATGTGCAGATCGACCGCGAGATCCGGGGCCGCGAAAAACCCTCCGACCACGTCCCGGTCTGGGTCGATCTGGCCTGCTGACCTGCGGCGCATGCTTGCGCCTGTGCGGCATGGGGCTTACATCTGTCGCACAGGACACTGAACAGCGGAGTATCGCCATATGGCCATCGAAGCGACGGAGATCGAGCAGCTGATCCGGGCCGCCTTTCCCGATGCGAAGATCACCATCACCGACCTTGCGGGGGACAGCAATCACTACGCTGCCGAGGTGATCGACGAGAGCTTTCGTGGCAAGAACCGCGTTCAGCAGCAGCGCGCGGTCTATGCCGCGCTGAAGGGCAAGATGGACGGCAATAACGGCGCGCTGCACGCGCTGGCGCTGACCACCAAGGCGCCGGAGTGATGACAGAGCCAAGCGGCCTGCTCGGCGTAACCACATGGTGCGCGGATCTGGCCGGCTTCATGAGACACGGCTCGCGATACTGGCGGGCCAGGCGCGCGAATGAGCGGCGCCTCGTAAGGAGAACACGATGACCGACGCGAAGACGACGATCGACGACACGGTGAAAGCCAATGATGTGGTGCTGTTCATGAAAGGCACCAAGACCCAGCCGCAATGCGGCTTTTCCAGCCGCGTAGCGGGCGTGCTGAACTACATGGGGGTGGATTTCCTCGATGTGAACGTGCTGGCCGACGATGCGATCCGCCAGGGCATCAAGGACTATTCCGACTGGCCGACCATCCCGCAGCTTTATGTAAAGGGCGAATTCGTCGGCGGCTGCGACATCATCACCGAAATGACCCTGTCGGGCGAGCTCGACCAGCTCCTCGAAACCAGCGGCGTGACCTACAACAAGGACGCCGCCGAGAAGATCCGCGAAGCGAACGCCTGAGGGCGCACCCTGCCCCGGCGATCAGGAAAAGCAGCCCACGGGCTGCTTTTTTCCGTTTCGGGATGCGGTTAGCGTTGGGCGCGGGTATTTCGGAATATCCCGAAACGACAGGGAAAGGCGCTGGAATGCCGGAGATCGAGATTCGCGACGCCCGTACTGCGGAGGAGCTGGCAGCGGTACGCAGGCTTTGCCTGGATTACCGCCGACACCTCGCCGAGCACGACCCGATGGGCCGCGTGCTGGTCGACAGCTTCTATCCCGAAGCGGCCTATGCCGAAACGCTGGACCGGCTGCCCGAGGGCCATGACGCGGTGCTGCTGGCGCTGGCAGGGGGCAAGCCAGTGGGCTGCGCCATGTCGCATGCGCTGGAAGATGGCAGCTGCGAGATCAAGCGGGTCTATGTCTCCCCCGAGGGGCGTGGCCGGGGCGCCGCCCGCGCGCTTGTGCAGGAGCTGCTGACACGCGCCAGGGCACGCGGCCAGAGCCGCGCCCTGCTCGACACGATGAAGACGCTGCACGCGGCCCGCGCGCTCTATACCGCCATGGGGTTTCACGAACGTGGACCCTACGCGACCTACGCGCCGGGCGAGGCCGAAGAGCTGTGCTTCTTCGAGATACCGCTGAGCTGAAACACGAAAGGCGCGCCCAACCGGCGCGCCCTCAATCAACTCAGCCCTGCTTCGGATATCCCCGAAAGACCGAAGCTCAGCTATTCGGATCCTGATAGACCCCCTGCTCCTTCAGCGCGTCCATGACCTCTTTCGGCATATAGGTCTCGTCATGCTTGGCGAGGATCTCCGAGGCGTTGAACACCCCGTCCACATAGCGCCCGGTGCCCACCATGCCCTGGTTTTCCGAGAAGAGATCCGGCAGCACGCCGGCAAAGACCACCGGCACCGTGGCGCCGCCATCGGTCACGTTGAAGCGGATCTCGTGCCCGTCGCCACGAATGAGCGAGCCGCCTTCCACCAGACCGCCGATGCGGAAGGTCTCGTTCGGCGAGGGCGGCTCTTCCATCACCTGGCTGGGCGAGCGAAAGAAATTGATGCCGTCGCGCATCGCATAGCCGATCAGCGCGGTGGAGATCACCAGCGCGACGGCGGCGAGCGCAACCACCTGGATGCGGCGCTGTTTCTTAAGCGATTTGAGCGACATGGTGCCTCCTCCTACCCGAGTTCGCCGCGGATGTTCATCAGCTTACACTATATGGCATTCAAAAGCCCGGATGTAAGTGCGTCAGATCAAATTGCGGCGCCCTGACGCGGGCGCTCAGGCCGCCTCGAAACTGATTTCACGGCGCAGGAAGCGCGTCGCATGGCCCGAGACCTTGCGCGGGTCGCCTGTGGTGAGAAAGCGCGTCTCGCTGCCCGAGCCCAGCATGTCGGGATGGCGCTGGAGATAATCCGCCAGCGACTCGGCCACCAGATTGGCCTGCGAATAGACCGAGACCTCCGGCCCCAGCGCGTCCTGAAAGATATCCTGCATCAGCGGGTAATGCGTGCAGCCGAGAATCGCCGCCTCCGGCGTCGGCATCTTGCGCTTGAGCGCGTCCACATGGGAACGCACCAGCGCCTCGGCGAGGATCATGTCGCCCTCTTCGATGGCATCGACAAGCCCGCCGCAGGCCTGCGCCTCGACATCCACGCCGATGGCACGGAAGGCCAGCTCGCGCTGAAAGGCGCGGCTGCGCACGGTGGCGGGCGTGGCGAACAGCGCCACATGCTGCACCCCCACCTCGCGCGGCGGCGAGTTGTCGCCCCATTGCCGTTCGGTCATCGCCTCGATCAGCGGCACAAAGACCCCCAGCACGCGCTTGTCGCGGGGGATCCAGCTCTCCTGCATGCGGCGCAGCGCGGCGGCAGAGGCGGTGTTGCAGGCGAGGATCACCAGATCGCAGCCCGCCTCCCAGATCCGCTCCACCGCGGCGGTGGTGAGGTTGTAGATGTCGTCGGCGTCGCGCACGCCATAAGGCGCATTGGCGGTGTCGGCGAAATAGACGAAAGGCACCTCGGGCAGCCGCTCGGCCACCGCGTCGAGCACCGTCAGCCCGCCCAGTCCGGAATCGAACACACCTACCGCCATCTGCCTGTCTCCGCCTCGCGCGCCGCGCGAGTCGCGCGGCGCTGTTTTGCTCTTAGGCAGGTTGTGCCGGAAAATCCATTCCGACGGAAGCCGCAGACCTATTCGGCGGCCTGCGCGAGCGGTGCCCCGCCCTGACGGATCGCCGCGAGCAGTTCCTCGCGGCGCTTGGCGGCCTGCTGCTGGTTCTTCTCCTTCACCGGGCCGAAGCCCCGGATCGACATCGGCAGCTCGGCCAGCGCGACGGTGGCGTCGAGCGTCTCGGGCGTGACCCTGGGCAGCACCTCGGCCATATCGGCCTCGTATTCCGCGATCAGCGCGCGCTCCATCTTGCGCTCCGCCGTGCGCCCGAAGGGATCGAGCGGCGTGCCGCGCAGCCCTTTGAGCTTTGCCAGCACACGGAAGCCGCGCAGCATGCCCTCGCCATAGCGCTTCTTGACCGGACGGCCGTCGGGGCCGGTCTTGGACAGCATCGGCGGCGCCAGGTGGAAGGACATCTTGAACCCATCCTCAAAGGTCGCGAGCGCCTTGTCATGGGTCTCCAGATGAAGCCGCGCCACCTCGTACTCGTCCTTGTAGGCGAGCAGCTTGTGATAGCCCTTGGCCAGCGCCTCGCGCAGGCGCGTGTCCTCGACCTGATCGAGCATCCGGCGATAGCGCCTGGCCAGCCGCTTGCCCTGATAGGCGATGAGGTGGTTTTCGCGGAAGGCAATCTTTTCGTCGAGCGTTTTGGGCTTGTCGACGACATTCGGCGTCAGCAGACGCGCCGCATCCTCCGGATGCAGTGTCGCCCAGCGGCCGATCTCGAAGGCACGCAGGTTCTTCTCCACCGCCGCACCGTTCAGCTCTACAGCCTTCGCGATGGCATCATGCGGCACCGGCACCAGCCCCCGCTGCCAGGCGGCACCGAGGATCATCATGTTGGAAAAGATCGAATCGCCCAGCGTCGCGCGCGCCAGCTCGCTGGCGTCGAAAAGCTGCACCCGGTCCTGCATCCGCGCCTCGAGCGCCAGCTTCAGCCGGTCGGAGGGCAGCGCGAACTCGGTGTTGCGAGTGAAATCGCCGGTGATGATCTCGTGGCTGTTCACCACCGCGCCGGTGCGGCCCGCGCGGGTCAGACCGAGCGTCTTGGCGCCAGCGCTCACCACCAGATCGCCACCGATCAGCGCATCGGCCTCGCCGATGGCCACGCGCACCGCCGAGATATCCTCGGGGCGATTGGCCAGCCGCAGGTGGATATGCACCGCGCCGCCCTTCTGAGCGAGCCCGGCCATTTCCATCATGCCGGCGCCGAGCCCGGCGATCTGCGCCGCCTGCGCCAGCACCGCGCCGATGGTCACCACGCCGGTGCCGCCGACGCCGGTGATCACCACGTTATGAGTGCCGTCGATCTCGGGAAGCTGCGGCGCGGGCATGTCGGGCAGCTCGAGCGCGGTGGTCGCCGCCTTGCGGATCTTGGCCCCTTCCAGCGTCACGAAGCTCGGGCAGAAGCCTTTCAGGCAGGAGAAATCCTTGTTGCAGCTCGACTGGTCGATGGCCCGCTTGCGGCCAAGCTCGGTCTCTTCCGGCACGATGGCGACGCAGTTCGACTGCACGCCGCAATCGCCGCAGCCCTCACAGACATCGGTGTTGATGAACACGCGCTGGTCGGGATCGGGGAACTTGCCGCGCTTGCGGCGGCGGCGCTTTTCGGCGGCGCAGGTCTGGACATAGACGATGGCCGAAACGCCCTCGATCTCGGCAAAGCGCTTCTGCACCGTATCCATCTCGGCGCGCTCGTGTTTCTCGATGCCCTTGGGAAAGGCGTCGAGCTCGATCTCTTCCTTCTCGTCATAGACCAGGGCGACGTGTTTCACCCCCATCGCCAGCAGTTCTTCGGTGATCTGCTGCGCGCTCAGCCCGCCCTCGTTCTGCTGACCGCCGGTCATGGCGACCGCGTCGTTGAAGAGGATCTTGTAGGTGATGCTGGTGCCCGCCGCGACGGCGGCGCGAATGGCCTGAATCCCCGAGTGATTGTAGGTGCCGTCGCCGATATTCTGGAAGACATGCTTGGTGGTCGAGAACGGCGCTTCGCCGATCCAGTTGGCGCCCTCGCCGCCCATATGGGTGAAACCGGTGGTCTCGCGGTCCATCCACTGCACCATGTAATGACAGCCGATCCCGGCATAGCCGCGGCTGCCGTCGGGCAGCTTGGTGGAGGTGTTGTGCGGGCAGCCGGAACAGAAATAGGGCAGCCGCGCCGCGATATCCTCGGCATTGTCGGATTTGCGCGCCTCGGCAAGCGACCGGAGCGCCGCCTTGATGCCATCGGTGCCGCGCCCCTCCTCGATCAGGATGTCGCCGAGCCGTTCGGCGATCATGATCGGATCGAGCGCCGCCTTGGTCTGGAACAGCTCCGGCCCGTGCATTGAGCCCGCGCCGCCGCCCTTGTGCCAGCCCCAGACGCGACGGCCCCGGCGGTCGTCAAAGATCGCCTCCTTGACCTGCACCTCGATGAGCTTGCGCTTTTCCTCGACCACGACGATCAGGTCGAGCCCCTCGGCCCAGTCGTGGAAGCCCTTCATATCGAGCGGAAACACCTGCCCGACCTTGTAGGTGGTGATGCCAAGCCGCTCGGCCTCGGCCTCGTCGATGCCCAGCAGCGCCAGCGCGTGTTCGAGATCGAGCCAGTTCTTGCCCGCCGCGACAAAGCCGATCTTCGCCCCCGGCTTACCCCACATGCGCTTGTCCATGCGGTTGGCATGCGAAAACGCCTCTGCGGCAAAGCGCTTGTAGTCGATCATCCGCGCTTCCTGATCGTGCGGATTGTCGCCGAGCCGTATATTGAGCCCGCCCGGCGGCATGTCGAACTGCGGCAGCACAAGCGACATGCGGTCAGGGCGGCCGTCGATCACCGAGGTGGCCTCGACCGTGTCCTTCATGGTTTTGAGCCCGACCCAGAGGCCGGCAAAGCGCGACAGCGCATAGCCATAGACGCCGTAGTCGATGATCTCCTGCACGCCGGCGGGCGAGACCACCGGCATATAGGCATCAACCATCGCCCATTCCGACTGATGCAGCACGGTGGAGCTTTCGCCGGTATGGTCGTCGCCCATGGCCATGAGCACGCCGCCGTGTTTCGAGGTGCCCGCCATATTGGCGTGCCGCATCACGTCGCCGGAGCGGTCGATGCCCGGCCCCTTGCCGTACCAGAGCCCGAAGACCCCGTCATATTTGCCTTCGCCACGCAGTTCGGCCTGCTGCGCGCCCCATAGGGCGGTTGCGGCCAGGTCTTCGTTCAGACCTTCCTGAAAGACGATGTCGTTTTTCGTCAGATATTTGCCGGCACGCCTCATCTGCATGTCCACGGCGCCGAGGGGCGAGCCGCGATATCCGGTCACATATCCTGCTGTGTTGAGCCCTGCTGCGCGGTCGCGTGCCTTTTGTATCAGCATCAGCCGTACCAGCGCCTGGGTGCCATTCAGCAGCACCGGGCTTTTCTCCAGATCGAAGCGGTCTTCGAGCGAGATCTCTTGCTTGGTCATGTGCGCCTCCCAACGCTCATCCGATGGGCAGTATGATGCAAGAATAGGTCAATTAAGCTGACCATCACAGGGAAATTTTTGTGATTTCCCCCTGTTACGAAACCATAGGTTCCTATTAGTGCATTGTGTCGTATACAGGGCCCGCAATCGGGGAAAGTGACCGCCATGGACTGGGACAAGCTAAGAATCTTTCATGCCGTGGCCGATGCGGGCAGCCTGACGCATGCAGGCGATGCGCTGCATCTGTCGCAATCGGCCGTGTCGCGCCAGATCCGCTCGCTGGAGGAATCGCTGAACGCGACCCTGTTCCACCGCCACGCGCGGGGGCTGATTCTGACCGAACAGGGCGAGTTGCTGTTCGACGCCACCGCAGCGATGGTCAAGCGCATCGACGCCGCCACAGCGCGCATCCGCGACAGCGAGGAAGAGGTGTTCGGCGAGCTCAAGGTCACCACCACGCACGGGTTCGGCGTGCTGTGGCTGGCCCCGCGCCTGACCAAGCTCTACGAAAAATATCCCGATCTCAAGATCGACCTCATGCTGGAAGAGCGCGTACTCGACCTGCCCATGCGCGAGGCCGACGTGGCGATCCGCATGAAGGAGCCGAGCCAGGCGGATCTCATCCGCAAGCGGCTGATGTCGGTCAAGATGCGCATGTATGCCTCGCCGGACTACGTCGCCGATCACGGCGAGCCGCAGACACTGGACGAGCTGTCCGCGCATCGGCTGATCTGCCAGAATCCGGTCTCCGCCCAGGTCAGCGCCGGCAAGCTGCTGGTGCAGGAGCTGCTGACCTACGACATCCAGACCGCGCTGACGGTGAACAACTATTTCGGCGTGCTTCAGGCGGTGATCGCCAATCTCGGGATCGGCGTGCTGCCCGACTACATCATCGAGGACTTCCCCTCGATGATCCGGGTGCTGCCCGATGTCGAAAGCAACGAGGTGCCGGTATTCCTCGCCTATCCCGAAGAACTGCGCCATTCCAAGCGGGTATCGGCCTTCCGCGACTTCGTTCAGGACGAAATCTTCGCGCATCGCCGGCAACTTAGGGCAATGGGCGCAGACTGAATTCCCGTAAAAAGTGTGAGCCATGCGCCACACACATGCCGGGAATGCTGCGCCTGCGGCGTCTTATGCCTTGATCGACTCAGAACTGATAACATATTCGGCAGATGAAGCTTGAAGCGCCCTAGCGCGCATCATCTTCATACCTCCCTGTTGGACTTCGGCCGAGCTTTGTGCTCGGCCTTTTTTTTGGCCCTGCCTCCGGATTCGTGGGTAGTGTTTGCGGCAACATCAGGGGGAACGCATGACCGAGACCACGCCCAACACGGCACAGCAATCGTTCTGGAGTACCGGCCCCGGCCGGCACTGGGTGCGGCTGCACCGTGAGCTCGACATCCTGCATGACAGGCTCACCGGGCTCATCCTCGACGCCGCCGATCCGCAGCCGGGCGAGCGCGTGGTGGATATCGGCTGCGGCGCCGGCGCGGTGGCGATCGCGGCGGCGCAGCGTGTCGGACCCGAAGGCCATGTGCTGGGGCTCGATATCTCGGCGCCACTGGTCGATGTGGGGCGCGAACGGGCGGCGGAGCTGACGATCTGCGCGCCGGATTTCGTCGTCGCCGACGCGCAGGTCTGGGCGCATGAGGGCGCGCCCTTCGATCTCTGCGTCTCGCGCATGGGACTGATGTTCTTTGCCGATCCGGTGGCGGGCTTTGCCAATCTGCTGGCGCATCTGCGCCCCGGCGGGCGGCTGGTCTTTGCCGCCTGGGCGGCGGCGGAGCACAACGGCTGGTTCCGCATCGCCGCCGAGGAGGCGGCGGCTCGGCTCGGCCCCTCTGCCCCCGGCGATCCGCACGCCCCCGGCCCCACCGCCTTTGCCGAGCGCGCCCGGGTCGAGGCGCTGCTGGCGCATGCGGGTGCCGCGCGCATCCGCTCCGAAGAGGTCGCCACCACGCTGAGCATGCCCGGCGGTTCCGCCGAGGCGGCGGCTCTGGCGCGCCATATCGGCCCGGTGGCGGCGCAGCTGCGCAGCAAGGAGGGTAGCGAGGCCGACGCGCAGGCGATCCTCGCCGCCGTCGAGCGCCGCTTTGCCGAATACGACACGCCGGAGGGATGCGAAATTCCCGCACGCATCAACCTTTTCTCGGCGATCCGCCCCTGAGCGTCCGCGCCCCCTTCCCCCTGCGCCGGGCTTGGCTTAAAGAGCGCTCAAGTCTGCCAGAGGGGAAGCATCATGCAGGAACCGGCCATCACCGAAGAGCTGATCGAAGCGCACGGCATCAAGCCCGACGAATACGCGCGCATCCTGCAAATCCTCAACCGGGAGCCGACGTTCACCGAGCTTGGCATCTTCTCGGCCATGTGGAACGAGCATTGCTCCTACAAATCCTCCAAGATCCACCTCAAGACCCTGCCGACCACCGGCCCGCAGGTGATCTGCGGCCCCGGCGAGAATGCCGGCGTGGTCGATATCGGCGACGGTCAGGCGGTGGTCTTCAAGATGGAGAGCCACAACCACCCCTCCTATATCGAGCCCTATCAGGGCGCGGCCACCGGCGTGGGCGGCATCCTGCGCGACGTGTTCACCATGGGCGCCCGGCCCATCGCGGCGATGAACTCGCTCAGCTTCGGCGAAAAGGACCACCCCAAGACCCGGCGCCTGGTGCATGGCGTGGTCGAGGGCGTGGGCGGCTACGGCAACTGCTTCGGTGTGCCGACCGCCGGCGGCGAGGTGCGCTTTCACCCCGCCTATAACGGCAACTGCCTGGTCAACGCCTTTGCCGCGGGCCTCGCCGATACCGACAAGATTTTCTACTCGGCGGCCAGCGGCGTCGGCCGTCCCGTCGTCTATCTCGGCGCCAAGACCGGACGCGACGGCGTCGGCGGTGCCACCATGGCCTCGGCCGAGTTCGACGAGACCATCGAGGAAAAGCGCCCCACCGTTCAGGTCGGCGACCCGTTCACCGAAAAGCGCCTCATGGAGGCGACGCTGGAGCTGATGCAGACCGGCGCGGTGATCTCGATCCAGGACATGGGCGCTGCCGGGCTCACCTGCTCGGCGGTCGAGATGGGCGACAAGGGCGGCCTCGGCGTGCGGCTGGATCTGGAAAAGGTGCCGCAGCGCGAAGAGAACATGACCGCCTATGAGATGATGCTGTCGGAAAGCCAGGAGCGCATGCTCATGGTGCTCGACCCGTCGAAAGAGGCCGAGGCCAAGGCGGTGTTCGACAAGTGGGATCTGGATTTCGCCATCGTCGGCGAGACCATCGAGGAAGATCGCTTCCTGATCATGCACAATGGCGTCTGCATGGCCGACATGCCGCTGTCGCGTCTGTCCTCCTCCGCCCCGGAATACGACCGCCCGTGGGAGCCCTCCGAGCCCGCGACCGAGCTTGCCGAGGTGCCGCAGATCGACCCGGTGGACGGGCTGAAGGCGCTGATCTCGTCGCCGAACTACAGCTCGCGCGAATGGGTCTATGAGCAATATGACAGCCAGGTCATGGCCGACACGATGCGCATCCCCGGTTTCGGCTCGGGCGTGATCCGCGTGCATGGCACCGACAAGAAGCTGGCCTTCACCTCCGACGTGACGCCGCGCTACGTCAAGGCCAACCCGGTCGAGGGCGGCAAGCAGGCGGTGGCCGAGGCCTATCGCAACCTGAGCGCCGTCGGCGCCCTGCCGCTGGCCACCACCGACAACCTCAATTTCGGCAATCCGGAAAAACCCGAAATCATGGGCCAGTTCGTCGAGGCCCTGCGCGGCATCGGCGAGGCCTGCTCGGCGCTCGATATGCCGATCGTCTCGGGCAATGTCTCGCTCTATAACGAGACCGACGGCGAGGGCATCCTGCCCACCCCCACCATCGGCGCCGTCGGCCTCATCGCCGCCGATGAAGAGCCGATCCTGGGCTATGCGCGCGACGGCCATGTGGCGCTGCTCGTGGGCCGGACCGGCAGCCATCTCGGCCAGTCGGCGCTGCTTGCCGAGGTGTTCAACCGCGAAGAGGGCGACGCGCCCGCGGTGGATCTGGCCGAGGAGAAGCGCAACGGCGCATTCATCCGCGACAACCGCGACTGGATCAAGTGCTGCACCGATCTCAGCGATGGCGGGCTGGCGCTCGCCGCCTTCGAGATGGCCGAGGCCTCGGGCACCGGCGTGCAGCTCAGCAGCGCCGACACCGCCGAGCTCTTTGGCGAGGATCAGGGCCGCTATCTCGTCGCGTGCAGCTTCGATCAGGCCGAGGCGCTGATGATCGCCGCCGGGCGTGCCGGTGTCGAGATCCAGACCGTCGGCAGTTTCTCCGGCGACACGGTGAAATTCGGCAGCTCCGAAGCGCCTTTGTCCGATCTGTCGCATCTCTATCGCAGCAGTTTCGGAGCGCTTTTCGGCTGAGACACGCCGCGAGTCATGCGTGGCACGTGGCATTGCGGGAAAACCTGACTTCAAAAGTCACCATTTCCCTGAGGTAAAGCTTGAACTCTTATCCGCGCCGCGCGGATAAGCGGGCGTGAACGTGTCAATCGGTGGCCTCCGCCTGCACGCCGGCGATTTGCCACCGAGAGATCGGGATTGCGAAAATCGCCGGCGGGTCGTAGGCAGTATCTATGCCTCTGGGAGAAAGATCATTTCTCCTTTCTCGTAAAACGCGTTTCCGTTTTGTGTGCCGCGCGCTTGCGCAATGTGTGTTGTCTGGCCCCCACAGGAAAACGACCGCAATAAATGACCAATTGGGACGACCTGCGCTTTCTCGTTGCGCTGTCCAAGACCGGAACGATGACCGCCGCCGCCAAGAGTCTCGGCACCAATACGGCAACCGTATCGCGCCGCATCGAACGGCTGTCCGAAACGCTCGGCATGCCGGCCTTTGTCAAGACCGCAGAAGGCTGGCGCCCGTCCGAGGCGGTAACGCCGTTGATCCAGCTGGCGCAGAGCTTCGACGGCGAGCTGCAAAGCGCGCTGAACAACCGCATCGTCGACAGCGAGGCAGAACCGGTCTCGATCAGCCTGGGCAGCCTGCCGATCATCACCGCCGTAGTGCTATTTCCCGGGCTGACGCGGCATCACAGGATGCTGGACGGCATCCGGCTGGATTTCTCGGACCGGATGTTCAAGGAGGGGCTTGGCGAAAACGATCTGGTTCTCCAGTTCAACCGACCGGCTCAGGGCCGGATCGTCGCCCGCAGGGTGGGCAGCTTGAGTTTCCGCTTCTATCGGCATCGGAAGAGCGAATGCGTCAGCAACTGGGTCGGCCTCAGCGACGCTCATGACGACCAGCCGCTCATGCGCCTCGGACACGAGACCTTTGGCCGCCCGCCACGTCTGCGGGTCGACAATATCATGGCGCTGCACCGGCTGATGATGGTGACCCGCCTGCCCGGTGCCCTGCCCGATCTGCTGGCCGCCGAAGAGCCCGATCTGGAACCGATGTTGCCCGACGCAGACCCGCAAACCGAGGAGTGCTGGCTGTTCTATCACGAAAGCCGCCGCAACGATCCGGGCATCCGGCGCACGCTCGACTGGGTCAGAACCTGCTTTGAGGATGCCGAGCGCGCCGCCGCGGCCTGCGCTCCGGATCGCTAGTTCCATTTCCGCAAGCGCAGTCTTTCAAAATTACCTATTGGCACTTGTGGCAGTTTGGCGCAGGCTGCACTCAACCAAAAGAAGAACTTCGAGCAGAAAACCCATGTCAGACATTCTTTCCGCGCTGCAATGCGCGCTGCGCATCGTGCTGGCCGCGATTCTCGGCTACACCGTTGCCAGTGAATTCTTTCAGACGAACGCAATGCAGATCGGCTGGTATGTGTCGCCCCGCCATGTGGGCCTGACCGCCGCGGTAATCTGTGCGCTTCTCTTCACCGTCAGCATCTGGTTGCTTTTCGGCGTGCGCACGCGCGTCGTCGCGCTGATGGGGCTGGCGCTGTATCTCGGGCTTGAGATCGTGCATCCCGGCCTCAGCAGCGCCGACAGCCAGGTTCTTCTGAGCAGCGCCATCGTGGTGCTGCTTGGCCTGCCGCTGATCATCTTCGGCGGCGGCAAGTTCAGTGTGGTGCGTGCAGGCTGGCGCGGGGCAATCTGACCCCGCCGCGAGCTTCTCTCTCTTTTACTCTCTCTTCTACCCATACCAGTGAATAACACCCGAAGACTAGGCGGCCGCGTTTTTGGCCGCCTTTTTTTCGTTTGAAGAGAGGAGCTTGTGCGGCGGGCAGGCTTGCCCACCGCATCGGATCACAGCCCGTAAAGCGCGCCGAACTTGGCTTCGAGATAATCCAGCAGCGGCGCCTCGCTCGGGGCCTCGCCACAGGCCTTCTCGATCACCGCGCGCGGCTCGTAGAGCCCGCCATATTGCTGCACGTTGTCGCGCAGCCAGCCCGTGGCCTTCTCCAGATCCCCCGCCGCGAGCTGCGCGTCGAGATCGGGCTCGGCCGCGCGCAGCGCCTTGTTCAGGCAACCGGCATAGACATTGCCCAGCGAGTAGGTGGGGAAATAACCGAAGAGCCCCGCCGACCAGTGCACATCCTGCAATACCCCGTCCGAAGGCTTGTCGACGGCAAAGCCGAAATCCTTGGCAAAGCGCTCGTTCCAGGCGGCTTCCAGATCGGCCACCTCGAGATCACCGGCGATCAGCGCGCGTTCGAGATCGAAGCGCAGCAACACATGCAGGTTGTACTGCACCTCGTCCGCCTCGGTGCGGATATAGCCGTTATGGATCCGGTTCACCGCCGCATAGAACGCCTCCGCCCCGCCGATCCCGAGATCGCCGAAAAGCTCGGTCATCCGCTCGTAGAGCCAGCCGGTAAAGGCGCGCGACCGGCCCAGCTGGTTTTCGTAGATCCGGCTCTGGCTCTCATGCACGCCCATGGAGACACCCTGCCCCAGCGGCGTGAAACGATAGCCGCCGCGGATCGCCTGCTCATAGCAGGCATGGCCGACCTCGTGGATCGTCGAATAGAGGCAGTTGAACGGATCGAGCGCATTGGTCCGCGTGGTGATGCGCACATCGTCGCCGCTACCGGCGGTGAACGGGTGCACCGATTTGTCGAGCCGCCCGCGTGCCATCTCGTAGCCGAAGGTCTTGGCCACCATGCGCGACAGCTTCATCTGCGCCTGCTCGTCGAAAGTGCCTTCCAGCGGCGCCGGCTGCGGCTTGTCGAGCACCGCCTGCCGCAGCGCCACGAGGCGCGGGCGCAGCGCGCCGAACATCTCCGCAAGCTGCACGGCGGAGGCGCCCGGCTCGTAATCGTCGAGCAGCGCGTCATAGACATCGCCCCCCGCCGCCAGCGCCGCGCCCTCCTCGCGCTTGAGCTGCACCACCTCGGCCAGCACCGGCGCGAAGGCGGCGAAATCGTCATCCGCCCGCGCCTCGGCCCAGACGCGATGCGCCCGGCTGGTGAGCCGCGCCAGATCCGAGGCCAGTTTCGCCGGCACCCGGTTCGCCCGCTCATAGCTGCGGCGGATATGGCGCAGCTGCGCGGCGCCCTCTTCGTCGAGCGCCTCGCCCGCGGCCGCCTCCAGCCAGTCGCCGATGCGCGGATCGGTGCGCCGCGCGTGCAGCACCGATTCCATCGCCGCCAGCTCTTCGGAGCGCTGATCGGCAGCGCCGCGCGGCATCATGGTTTCCTGATCCCAGCCGAGACGGCCCGCCACCTGCGCCAGCGCGCCGGTTTCCCGTTCAAAGCTCATCAACTCGTCATAGGCGCTCATGTCGCACTCCCCCGGATGGATTGGGTCTTGGGATATTGCGCGCCGAACCGCGCGCGGATGATCAGCACCCACAGCACGACGGCGCCGATCTGGTGGGTGATGGCGATATGCATCTGCGCCACATAGAGCACGGTGACCACGCCCAGCACGACCTGAAGCGCCAGGATCGCCATCACCGCGTTAAAGCGGAACCGCGTGTCGGCATTGGCCGATTTGCGCGCCCTGAGCCAGGTCACGAGGCCAAAGACGAAAAGCAGATAGCCCGCCATGCGGTGCATGAACTGCACAAGCCCCGGATCTTCGAAGAAGTTACGCCAGAGCGGCACCAGATCGAAGGGCTGCGGCGGAAAGAAACCGCCCGCCATCAGCGGCCAGTCGGTATAGCTGCGCCCGGCGTCGATGCCGGCGACCAGTGCGCCGAGGAGGATTTGCAGAAAGGCGAAATGCATCAGCCCGGTGCCCATGGAAAAGAGCTTGGCCTCGCGCCCGCGTCGCGCCTGCATCAGCGCGCGCTCGTCACGCCCCAGTGCGAATACGTACCAGGCGATGAAGCCAAGGATGACAAAGGCCAGCCCGAGATGCGTCGCCAGCCGATAGGAGGCCACGTCAAGCATCTCGCCCTCCAGCCCCGAGGACACCATCCACCAGCCGATGGCGCCCTGCACCCCGCCCAGCACGCCGATGCCGAGCAGCCGTCCGGCCCAGCCGGTGGGGATCTTGCGCGCCACCAGAAAGCCCACGAAACCCAGCGCCCAGACCAGCCCGATCACCCGGCCAAGCTGCCGGTGCCCCCATTCCCACCAATAGATGCCCTTGAACTCGGCAAGGGTCATCTGGTTGTTCTGCAACTGGAATTCCGGGATCTGCTGGTAGAGCGCAAACTCCGCCTCCCAGTCGGCCTGGCTCATCGGCGGCAGCGCGCCGGTGAGCGGCTTCCACTCGGTGATGCTCAGCCCGCTATCGGTGAGCCGGGTGAGCCCGCCGACCACGATCATCGCCATGACCAGCGCAAAAAGCAGCATCAGCCAGAGCCGGATGGCGCCGCGCGCGCCGCCCCGGCCCTTGTCGATCATGCCGCCCGCCGGCTGCGCCCTGGGCGCCTCGGCACCGACCTCTTCGAAGAGCTTGCGCTTTTCGGCCATGATGTTCCTCTCCTTGATCCGGTCGGACGATAGGCCCGCCCCCGAGGTGCTTCAACCCCGCCCGACCCCGCCGCCCGGGCCGCATCGCCGCAGGCTGCAAAACACCCGCCCCGGACCCGATCCGGGGCCTCCCCTTTCACCGCCCGCAGACAATGCCGGGCAAACCCTCAGCCGCGCTCCTTCCAGCGCACCATCTGCCGCATGATCCCATGCAGCGTGCGCACATCCTCGCTGGTCAGCGGCATGCGGCTCCAGAGGTTGCGCAGCGTCAGCTTCATCGCCGGCGCCTTGTGCTCGGGGAAAAAGAACCCCGCGTCGTCGAGCCGCTGCTCGTAATGCTCGGCAAGCTTCTCCACCTCGATGCCGCTGGCCCAGGCCGCCCCCGCCATCTCGTCACGCCGCGCCTCGATCTCGGCGCTCGCCCGGCGCCACTCATAGGCGCAGAGCAGCACGCATTGCGCGAGGTTCAGCGAGGGAAATTCCGGGTTCACCGGCACCGAGATGATCGCATTGGCCTGCGCCACATCGGCGTTCTCCATCCCCGCACGCTCCGGCCCGAAGAGCACGGCGACCCGGCCCCCCTCGGCCAGCCGCGCCGCCGCCGCGCGCATCGCCTCTTCCGGCGAATAGACCGGCTTGGTCATGCCGCGCTGCCGGGCCGTGGTGGCAAAGACCAGATCGCAATCGCCCACAGCGCCCGCCAGATCCTCATGCAGCGCCGCATCGTCCAAAAGTCGCCCCGCGCCCGAGGCCATGGCCACCGAGGCCGGGTTCGGCCAGCCGTCGCGCGGGCTCACCAGCCGCATGCGGTCGAGGCCGAAATTCCACATCGCCCGCGCCGCGGCACCGATATTCTCGCCCATCTGGGGCCGCACCAGCACAAAGGCCGGTTGTGTCTGTTCGCCGGGCATCGCCCCTCCAAATCCTCTCGCCGCCTGAGTAAAGGCCCCGCAAATCAAGGGCAAGCCCGCTTCCATTGGCAAAAAATATCCCCGCCGGAGGCCTCCGCCCGATAAGCTGGGCGCGAACCGACGAGAGGAGCGCACATGGCCTATGACGAAGGACTGGCGGAAACCCTGCGCGACGCGCTCGGCGCGCTGCCCGGGCTCGGAGAAAAGCGCATGTTCGGCGCGCTCTGCTTCCTGCGCGACGGCAATATGATCTGCGGCATCCGGGGTGCCGGCGGGCTCTTCCGCACCGGCAAGGACGCGCAGGAGGAGGCCGAGGCGCTGCCCGGCGTGGCGCCGGCGATCATGGGCGGGCGCCGCATGGGCGGCTTTGTCGAGGCCGATGAAGACGCCATGGCCGATGACGAGATCCGCGCGCGCCTGCTCGACCTGGCGCTGGCCTTCACCGCGACGTTGCCGCCCAAGTAACCCCTTGGCACCGCGCCGTTTAACGCGATATAGGGGCCGGATCACACCCGAGGAGCCCTGCCATGGCCGAAACCGACCTGCCCCAGCTCTATCTCATCACCCCGCCGGAGTTCGATCTCAGCGCCTTTCCCGCACGGCTCTCCGCGGTGCTCGATGTGGCCGAGATCGCCTGCATCCGCCTGGCGCTCGCCACGCGCGACGAGGACAAGCTGCTGCGCGCCGCCGATGCCGTGCGCGAGGTCGCCCATGCCCATGACGTGGCGCTGGTGATCGACACCCATGTGGTGCTGGCGCAGCGGCTGGGGCTCGACGGGGTACACCTGACCGATGGCTCCCGCTCGGTGCGCCATGCCCGCAAGGAGCTCGGCACCGACGCCATCGTCGGCGCCTTCTGCGGCAGCTCGAAACATGACGGCATGACCGCCGGCGAAAACGGCGCCGATTACGTCTCTTTCGGCCCGGTGGGCGGCGCCTCGCTGGGCGACGGCACACTGGCCGAACGCGAACTCTTCGAGTGGTGGTCGCAGATGATCGAGCTGCCGGTGGTGGCCGAGGGCGGGCTGACCCCGGAGCTGGTGACCGAGCTTACGCCGGTCACCGATTTCTTCGGCATCGGCGAGGAGATCTGGGACGAGGAAGACGCGGCGGCGGCGCTGAAGACGCTCATCGCCGCCATGCGCTGAGGCTCAGGCCCCGCCGGAGGGATGCGCCGCGCGCACCTGCGCTTCGAGATGCGCGGCAAGCGTCTTGCGGTTGGGATGCGCATCCACACGCACCGGCGGATGATAGATCAGCTCCACCCGTCCGCGATGCCTTGCGCCCAGCAGCTTGAGCAGATGCGGGCCAAATTCCATATCGCCCCACCACCCGTAAAATCGCGGATCCTCGCCCTCTGGCGCATGATAAATCACCGTGACAGCCTGCACTTGCAGCTCATGCTTCAGGTGTTCGCTGAAAAACGCCGCAAACAGCGTTGATTTAAAAGACAGAACCCGCTGCCCGTCTGTCGATGTGCCCTCGGGGAAGAAAAGCAGCCGGTGACCGTGCAGCAGCCGCTCCTCGAAGATGCGCTTCTGCTCTGCGGCCTGACGCGGATCGCGTGTGATGAACACCGTGCCGGTGGCGCGCGCCAGCCAGCCGATCAGCGGCCAGTTCGCAACCTCGGCCTTGGAGACGAAATAGACATTGCGCCGCGCGTTCAGCGCAAAGATGTCGAGCCAGGAGGAATGATTGGCCACCAGCGCGCCGGGGCCGATCATGCGCGGGCCGGACACGGTGACGGGAATGCCCAGGATGACAAAGGCGGCGCGGCAGACGCCTTGGGAAATCCACGGCGTGACCGGGCGGCTCTGACCGCAGAGCGGGCGTTCGATCAGCCGCAGCAGCAGCTTCAGCACCAGCCCGAGCAGCACCAGCCCGCCCAGCAGCAGACCGCGCCAACCCACCCGCAACCAGTCGGCGCCGCGCAGCCGGATTTCGGGCGGGGCGTCGCCGCGCCATGTCGGGCCGCTCACCCGCGCCCCCGCGTATAGATCCCCGCCGCCCTCGCGTTGAGCTGCGCCGTGTCCATGATCAGGCACACATCGGTGGTGTTGAAAGCGTGATCCACATAAGCGCCCTCGCCCACGACGCCGCCAAGCCGCAGATAGCCCTTGATCAGCGCCGGCACCTCGCGCATCGCCTGCCGCCGGTCGATCTCTGCCTCGGGGATCAGATCCATGCTCTGGAACCGGCGCGAGCGCACCCGCAGCGGCTCGGGCGCGAGGTGGCGGCGATGCAGCAGCGACAGCGGCTGCGCCAGCCGCGTCACATCGGTGCCGTGAAACGAGGCGGTGCCGAACAGGATCTCGATCCCGTGCTCGGCAATATAGTCCGCCAGCGCCTGCCACAGATGCATCATCGCGGTGCCGCCGCGATAATCGGGATGCAGGCAGGAGCGCCCAAGCTCCAGCAGCCGCCGTCCCGAACGGCGCAGTGGCGTGAGATCGTATTCGTCCTCGGAATAGAACTGCCCCGCCGCCGCCGCCTGATCGTCGCGCAGCAGCCGGTAGACGCCGACCACGGCGCCGTCGTGCCGGGCATCGCTCAGAATCAGGTGATCGAAAAAGGGGTCGAACCGGTCGCGCTCCAGCCGCTGCGCGTGATCGACCAGCGCGCCGCCGCCGCCCAGCTCCTCGACGAAGACCTCGTAGCGCAGCCGCTGGGCCGCGGCGATATCCGCCGCGTCGCGCGCAAGCCGCACCGTGAAATCCCTCTCGTCCAGCGCCATTCCTGCCTCTCGCTCCACGTTCTCGCGTTCTTAATGCGGCACGGGCGCGAGGGAAACCGCTTTCGGCGCCAGCGCTCGCGAGGCGCGGTTAACCATTCCGAAAGATCTCGGCCCCTAGGTTATTCGTCAAAAACCGGGAGGAGGCCAACACGTTTTCCGTCTATGACGACCTTTCCCTGCTCGCGGAAGTTGACTGTGATACGTCCGCCGATGTTGGATTGTACCTGCCCGGTGCCCCAGTCGGGCCGGTCGGGATGCGTCACCAGCATGCCGGGTTCGAGTAATGCGTTTAGGTCTTCCATGTGCTGACCATCCTGAAGGGAGCCGCCGATGTCCAACGATACTGCCAGATTGGCGACGCTGGTAGGGTCGCGCCTGTGTCACGATCTGGTGAGCCCGGTGGGCGCCATCTCGAACGGGCTTGAGCTGATCGCGCTGGCCGGCACGCCCGGGCCGGAAGAGATGTCGCTGATCGAAGAGAGCTGCGCATCGGCGGCAGCACGCATCAATTTCTTCCGTGTCGCCTTCGGCAGCGCCTCGGACGAGCAGGAGATCGGCGCCCGCGAGGTTGCCAAGCTGCTGACGGACTATTGCCGCGGCGGGCGGCTGAGCGTCGAATGGCAGCCTCAGGGGGCGACAAAGCGGAGCCAGGTGCAACTGGCCTATCTCGCGATGCTGTGCTGCGAAACGGCGCTGCCGCTGGGCGGTCAGATACAGATCTCGCATGATGACGGAATATGGCGGATCACCGGCACCGGCCCGCGCCTCTCGGTCGCGCCATCGCTCTGGGATCAGCTTGCCAGCGAGACGCCAAGCACAGAGCTGACGCCGGCCTGGGTTCAGTTCGCCTGCCTGGCGATGCTTGCGCCCGAACGCGGGCGCAAGCTGGCGGTGCATGCGGGCGAGGCCGCCGTCACCATCGAGATCGCCTGAGCGCTAGCCGCGCACGGCACCGTCGGCGCGCACCACGTATTTGAACGAGGTGAGCTGCTCCGCCCCAACCGGACCGCGCGCATGCATCTTGCCGGTGGCGATGCCGATCTCGGCGCCCATGCCGAACTCGCCGCCATCGGCGAACTGGGTGGAGGCGTTGACCATGACGATGGCGCTGTCCACCCGCTCGACAAAGCGGTCGATGGCGGCCTCGTCCTCGGCAAGGATGCAATCGGTGTGATCCGAGCCGAACTGCCGGATATGGGCAATCGCCGCGTCCTCGTCCTCGACCACCTTGGCGGCGATGATCTTGTCGAGATATTCGCAGCCCCAGTCCGCCTCGGTCGCCTGCGCCGTGCCGGCGATGGCCTGAAGCGCCTCATCGGCGCGCACCTCGACCCCGGCCTCGACCAGTGCGCGGATCACGCCCTGACCGATCGTGTCGACCGCATCGCGATGGATCAGCAGACATTCGGCGGCGCCGCAGATGCCGGTGCGCCGGGTCTTGGCATTCATCACCACGCTCAGCGCCTTCACCGGGTCCGCCGACGGATCGATATAGATATGCACGATCCCCTCGAGATGGGCAAAGACCGGCACCCGCGCCTCGCGCTGCACCAGCCCGACGAGCCCCTTGCCGCCGCGCGGCACGATCACGTCGACATAATCGGTCATGGTCAGCAGCGCGCTGACGGCGGCACGGTCGCGGGTCGGCACGAGCTGGATCGAATCCTCGGGCAGGCCCGCCTTGCGCAGCCCCTCGACCAGGCAATCATGGATCGCGCGGGAGGAATGGAAGCTCTCCGAACCGCCGCGCAGAATCACAGCATTGCCGGATTTCAGGCAAAGCGCACCGGCATCGGCGGTGACGTTGGGGCGCGATTCATAGATCACCCCCACCACGCCCAGCGGCGTGCGCACGCGCTGGATATGCAGCCCCGAAGGCTGGTCCCATTCGGCGATGACCTTGCCGACCGGATCCTCTTGCCCGGCAATGGCGCGAAGCCCGTCGACGATGCCCTTGATCCGCTCCTCGGTCAGCAGCAGCCGGTCCATCATCGCGTCGCTCAGCCCCTTGTCGCGGCCGAAGGCGAGATCCTGCTTGTTGGCCTCGACGATCTCCGCCCGGCGCGCCCAGACCGCCTCGGCGGCGGCTTCCAGCGCTTCGGTCTTGCGGGCTGGCGGGGTGAAGGCGAGCTCGGCTGCGGCCGCCTTGGCGCGGCGGCCGATTTCGGTCATGATCGCGGGAATATCGCTCATGTCTTTCATCGCTTTCACCCTTCGGGTTCGGTTTCAGAGAGCTTTCATATAACGCCCCCGGAACCGCAGCGGAAGATGCAGAAGCACCGACGCTCTGCGCCGGGTCATTCTGGTTTGTTTTTGAGTATTTGAAGAAAGATGAAAGCGCGGATCGCATCGACAGCGCCCGCCCGGCAGGTTTCCATTGGCTGAAAATATCCCCGCCGGAGGCAGGCCGACCGGTCCGACCGGGTGCCCCGCCCGCGATTAGAGCGCCATATCGTCCCGGTGAACCAGCACCGCGCGGCCCGGATAGCCCAGAACCGCCTCGATCTCCGAGGAATGATGCCCGAGGATCTGCCGCGCCTCCGCGGCGGTGTAGCGGGTCAGCCCCTGCCCCAGAGTCGCGCCGCGCGGATCTCGGATCGCCACCGGATCGCCGCGCCCGAAATCGCCAACGGCCCCGGTCACCCCCACCGGCAGCAGCGAGCGGCCCTGTGCCAATGCCCGCGCCGCGCCCGCATCCACGGTCACCTCGCCGCAGGGCTTCATCGCCGCGATCCAGCGCTTGCGCGCCGCGTGCGGGTCGAGCCGGGAGGTGAACCAGGTGGCATTCGCGCCGGCCTCCAGCGCCGAGAGCGGGTGCAGCACCGAGCCCTCGGTGATCGCCATGGCACAGCCCGCAGCGGTCGCGGTCTTGGCCGCCAGCAGCTTGGTCTTCATCCCGCCCTTGGAGAGCCCCGAGCCCGCATCGCCCGCCATCGCCTCGATCTCGGGGGTGATCTCCTCGATCACGTCATAGCGGTGCGCGCCCGGATCCTGCGCGGGGTTGGCGGAATAGAACCCGTCCACATCCGAGAGCAGAATCAGCTGATCCGCCCCCACCGTCACCGCCACCTGCGCCGCCAGACGGTCGTTGTCGCCATAGCGGATCTCGTCGGTGGCGATTGTGTCGTTCTCGTTGACAATGGGCACGACGCCGAAGCCCAGCAGCGTCTCCATCGTGGCGCGCTGGTTGAGATAGCGGCGGCGGTCGGCGCTGTCCTCCAGCGTCACCAGCACCTGCGCCGTGGTCACCCCGTGCGGCGCCAGCGCCTCTTCCCATTCGCGCGCCAGCCGGATCTGGCCGACGGCGGCGGCGGCCTGGCTCTGCTCCAGCGGCAGCGTCACGGCGGGCAGGTTGAGCAGCCCGCGTCCCAGCGCGATGGAGCCCGACGAGACCAGAATCACATCCGTGCCGCGCGCCCGCACCCGGGCGATATCGGCGGCCATGGCGCGCAGCCACTCGCCCCGGAACGCGCCAGTGCGTTTGTCCACCAGCAGCGCCGAGCCGATCTTGACGACGAGGCGGGTCGCCGCGCTCAGGGTTGCCATGGGGTGTCGTCCTCGGGCGCCTCGCGCAGGCGCTTGTCGTCGATAAAGGCCCGCAGCGCGCGCAGCACCTCGGTGGTGCCCTCGCCCGAGGCCCCCGACATCAGAAGGACCTTGCCGCCCGAACGCGCCTCCAGCTCTTCGCGCAGAAAGGCGCGCTCTTCGTCATCCATCGTGTCGATCTTGTTGAGCACGGTGATGCGCGGCTTGTCGGCAAGCCCGGCGCCGTATTCCTCGATCTCGGTGATGATCGTGTCGTAATCCTCCAGCAGCGTGCCGGAGCTGCCATCGACCAGATGCAGCAGCACCGCGCAGCGCTCCACATGGCCGAGGAAGAGATCGCCGAGCCCCCGGCCCTCATGCGCGCCCTCGATGAGCCCCGGAATATCGGCCACGACGAATTCGCGCCCATCGACGCCCACGACGCCGAGATTCGGGTGCAGCGTGGTGAAGGGGTAATCGGCGATCTTCGGCCGTGCATTGGAGGTGGCGGCGAGGAAGGTCGACTTGCCGGCATTGGGCAGACCCAGCAGCCCGACATCGGCGATCAGTTTCAGCCGCAGCCAGACCGTGCGCTCCACCCCCGGCTGACCCGGATTGGCGCGGCGCGGCGCCTGGTTGGTGGCGGTCTTGAAATGCAGGTTGCCCCAGCCGCCATTGCCGCCGCGCGCCAGCAGCACGCGCTCGCCCAGCTCGGTCATGTCGGCGATCACCGTCTCCTCGTCCTCGTCGAGGATCTCGGTGCCCACGGGCACGCGCAGCACGATGTCGTTGCCGTCCTTGCCGGTGCGCTGCCGGCCCATGCCGGGACGGCCGTTCTCGGCAAAGAAATGCTGCTGATAGCGGAAATCGATCAGCGTGTTCAGCCCGTCGACCGTCTCGGCCCAGACATCGCCGCCATCGCCGCCGTCGCCGCCATCCGGCCCGCCGAATTCTATATATTTCTCGCGCCGGAACGAGATGCAGCCATTCCCGCCGCTGCCGGAGCGGAGATAGACTTTGGCAAGGTCGAGGAATTTCATGACGGATCGGTCCTGGGCGCGAGGGCAATGCGGCGCGGTTTACAGCGAGTCCCGGCGCTTCTCAAGCGGCCCGGTTCGGCAGGCGTATGCGCCAAAGAGAAGAAGATCGGGGGCCGGTCAAAGGCGGGCCTGTCGCCTCTTCTCTTTCAAACGAGGCAAACGGCGCGATATCTGCGCCCCTGCACCGTCCGGGAAGAAGGAGAAGTGGCGCGGTTGACGGGGCTCGAACCCGCGACCCCCGGCGTGACAGGCCGGTACTCTAACCATCTGAGCTACAACCGCGCATCAGGCGGGGTGCGTGGATCGGGGCAGTGGTGGCGCGGTTGACGGGGCTCGAACCCGCGACCCCCGGCGTGACAGGCCGGTACTCTAACCATCTGAGCTACAACCGCTCACTGCCTCCGAGGAGCGCGTCCCCGAATGTGGAGGCCCTTCTAGGCGGGCACCAATGCCCCGTCAAGCGCTTTTGGCAGCCGATGACCGGCAAATTCCGGGAAATCGTCGCAAAACCGTGTCAGGGGCAACACGCGGACGCGAAACAAAAGCGCTGACGTCGAAATTATCACGTAAAAACAAAGAACTGCGTTGCCAGTCAAGACGGCCTTCCAGTCTTTCTCCGCCAAGGAAATTTGTTGGGCGTCTCCGCTTCCTGCAACCGGACCCGCTGTCGGCGGAGAAAACGCGGCCCGCCCGACGACACCGACCGCCTCCTTCGCCTCCACGGCAATCGCTGTGCCCCTGACGTTCCAAACTGCGCATCGGAAAGCCGCGACAATTCCGGTCGGCTGCCCGGCTTTCTCGCAGCGGGCATGGCGCCCGTCTCGTGAGCGTCGCACCAAACGCAGGGCGCCCGATCATCCGGCGCGTCCAGCGATCCACATGGCGAGAAAAGAGCGTACCGCCCCGATTGGTTTCCGTGGAAAAGGTCGATTCATCCGCCCCGACAACGGATCGCGTAACACAGCACGGAAAAATTGAAAAAAGCATAATTTTACAGCCACATAGTAGCGAAAAACGCCCCAATGTGACAAAACCCGGCTTCCGTGGCGAAAACCTCATGAGAAATGACGGATTGTCTTGAATTCCTAAACATTAACAGGCATCTGTTGCCAGTGAGCGTCAGAACGAAATTTCGTCCAGTGCCCCGATTCCTCCGCCAGAAACTGCATTTGCGTGCCACGACTTTCGAGCCGATCGAGCTGACTGCCCAGCAGTTTCTCGGCCTGTTCGAACACCGGCTGACCTGGCGCTACATGTCCCTCGTATTTGTGATTCTCATCGCCGCCGACCCCAGCGGGCTGGCCGGGCGGCTGCCAGCCGGGCTGTTTCTGCTCGCCTGGTTCGCCGCATTTCTGCTCTATCTCTTCTTGCAGGCCGCGCTGATCGTGGCGCTGGCCGCCATTCGCCAGGTCATGCCGAGACCGGCTGTCTACTGGCCGCTTATCAGCCTCTTCAGCTTCGCGCCGACCCTTCTGGCGGTCGAGGCCGGCATTTCCTTTTTCGCAGGGGATGTTCTCCGGCCGCTATTGCTTGAGCGTATGCTGTACATCGCGATCACGGTGATTCTGTTCGAAACCATCTACATGCGCTTCGTGCTGCCTCGCGTCCTCACCCCCGAGCCCGCCGAGCTCGCCGAGCCTGCCCCCCGGGCCCAGCCGCAGGCCCGGCGCCGGAGCGCGGCGGCCCGGACGAGGACAGTGCCGAGCGTCTGCTGCATGTGGGCGGCCAGCCCGTCGCGATCGACGAGGTGCAGCTGATCGAGGCACACGAGCACCACGTGCATGTGCGGCTACGCGACGACACGCGAACGATGCGCGCGCGGCTCTCCGATATCGTCGCCCAGACCAGGCCCGACGACGGGATCCAGCCGCACCGCTCCTGGTGGGTGGCGCGGGGGACAGTGGCCGGGCTTGACCGCGAGAGCGGCAAACCGGTGCTGCGGCTGACCGACGGCGACGCCGTGCCGGTGGCGCGCGGGCGGCTGCCCGAGGTGCGCGACTGGATCGACACGCATCTTGGCTGACCCGGTGGCAAGCGTCCGGGTTGGCCTTTACCCCTGCCGCATCATTTCCTATATATTCGCTCAGGAAACGACACAGAGGTCAGGTCATGGATGATGCACCGCTCGAAGGCGCGCCGCTGATTGCGCCCTCCAGCACCGAGCACCCGCTCTACGATGCGGTCGTCGAGGCCTGCCGGTCCGTCTACGATCCGGAGATCCCGGTGAACATCTACGATCTCGGGCTGATCTACACGGTCGAGATCGACGCCGAGAACGAGGTCAAGGTGATCATGACCCTGACCGCCCCGGGCTGCCCCGTGGCCGGCGAGATGCCGGGCTGGGTCCAGGACGCGGTGGGCGCGGTCCCCGGCGTCAAGGATGTGGATGTCGAGATGGTGTTCGATCCGCCCTGGGGCATGGACATGATGTCCGACGAGGCGCGGCTGGAACTGGGCTTCATGTGAGAGAAAGCGGTTTTGCTTGCTTTTTCGCAAAGCAAGCCCCATAGCTTTCTCATGCCCCGCATTGCCGTCCTGACCGGAGACATCGTCGATTCGTCCAGCCTGAGCGCCGAGGCGCTTGGCGAGACCATGGCGGCGCTCCGCGAGGCGGTGGCGGCTATCTCCGGCTGGAGCGCCGATATCGGCGCGGGCTTTTCGCAACGCGGCGGCGACGGCTGGCAGGCGGTGCTCGACCGCCCTGCCCTCGCTATGCGCGCCGCCCTCTATTGCCAGGCCTGCCTGCGCCGGCTCGACCGAGACCGCGCCACGCGCATCGCCCTGGCGATCGACGACGGCACGCTGAGCGATGCGGAGCGCGAGAACCCCAATATCGCCCACGGCCCCGCCTTCACCGCCTCGGGCCGGCTGCTGGAGACGCTCTCCGGGCATCGGCTGATGGTGCATGCGGCGGGCGGCGCCGAGGCGGCGGCGCTGCGGCTGGCCGACCATATCAGCCAGGGCTGGACCCCGGCACAGGCGCGCGCGGTCTGCGAGATGCTGCCGCCCGGCGCCGGGCCGCGCGCCGAGGCGGCGGAGCGGCTGGGCATCACCCGCCAGGCGGTCAATCAGGCGCTCTGGAGCGCCGGGTTTCCCGCGCTGGAGGAGGCGCTCGGCTATCTGGAGGGGTCGGAATGAGGCAGGCGACTCCACTCTCTTTCCGCGAAAGCAAGCCGTTTCGCTTGTCAATCTTGCCATGATCGAAACCTTCGCCGCCCTGTTGCTGGCGCATATGCTGGCCGATTTCATCGCTCAGACCCCGGGGATGGCAGAGGGCAAGCGGCATCCGGGGATCATGGCTCTGCACGGGGCGCTGGTCTTTGCGCTGAGCGCAGCGGCGCTGGGCGGCGGCTGGCAGGTGGCGCTGGCGGTCGCGGGCGCGCATCTCGTCATCGACGCGGTCAAGACCTGGGCCCTGCCCGCGCCGGTGCGCGCGACGCTGACCGTCTTCATCGTCGACCAGACCGCGCATCTGGCGACGCTGGGCGCCGCCGCCCTGCTCAGGCCGGACACGGCGGCGACGGGTCTCTGGGCGCCCTGGCTGGCGCAGCTCACCGTTCCGGCCATCGTCGTGGCGGGCGCCATCGCCACGATCCTCGCCGGCGGCCATGCGGTCGGGCGGCTGATGGCCCGCTACAGCGCCGAGGAGGTGCCGCAGGGCCTGCCCGATGCCGGGCGGCTGATCGGCCAGCTCGAACGGGCGATGATCCTGCTGCTGGTGCTGATCGGCGAGCCGGCGGGAATCGGCTTTCTCATCGCCGCGAAATCGGTGCTGCGCTTCGACACCGCCGCCAAGGAGCAGAAGGCCGGCGAATACGTGATCATCGGCACGCTGGCCTCTTTCGCCTGGGCTCTGGCGGCTGCACATGCCACCATGGCGCTCATTGCTGCGGCCCCCTAGAGGGCCTGCCGCGAAAACCCGGCCCCGCCCGCTTGTCACCGCACGCCAGGCTCCCTAGATTCAGACCGTAAAGGAGGCACTCTCATGTTCGGCATTCCGGGAAAACAGGCGGTCACCCTGACCCCCGCCGCCATCGCACAGGTCCGCAAGCTCATGGAGCGTGACGGCCGTGCCGGTCTGCGAATCGGCCTCAAGAAGGGCGGCTGCGCCGGCATGGAATACACCATGGATTTCGTCGACGAGGCCGATGGCAATGACGAGGTCGTCGAGCAGGACGGCGCACGGGTGATGATCGCCCCCATGGCCCAGATGTTCCTCTTCGGCACCGAGATCGACTACCAGACCTCGCTGCTCGAATCCGGCTTCCACTTCAACAATCCCAACGTGACCGATGCCTGCGGCTGCGGCGAATCGATCAAGTTCAAGGATGTCGAAGAGCTTCAGGCCGAACGCGGCGCCGACTGAGCCGCCGCACCCGCGCTGCGGCATGTCTCTCTGTCCTGCGCTCTTGACGCCGCCGCCCCGGCCCCGATGATGGGCGCGCAATGAAAACGGGAGAGATCATGCGCAGGAAACTTGCCGCGGGCAACTGGAAGATGAACGGGCTGAAAGCGGCGCTTTCGGAGCTCGACGGGATGGAAGCGGCAGCGCAGGGCGCTTCCGAAGTGCTGATCTGCCCGCCCGCGACGCTGGTCGCGGCAGCGGCCCAGACGGCAAAGGGCATCGCCATCGGCGGGCAGGATTGCCATGCCAATGCCTCGGGCGCCCATACCGGCGACATCTCGGCGCCGATGCTGGCCGATGCCGGCGCAACCTATGTGATCCTTGGCCATTCCGAACGCCGCACCGATCACGACGAGCATGACGAACATGTGCGCGCCAAGTGCAAATCCGCCTGGCAGGCCGGGCTCAACGTGGTGCTCTGCGTCGGCGAGAGCCTGGCCGAGCGCGAGGCGCAGAACACGCTCGACATCATCGGCGGGCAGCTCGCGGGCTCGGTGCCCGACGGCGCCACCGGGCACAACCTTGTCATCGCCTACGAGCCGATCTGGGCCATCGGCACCGGCAAGGTGCCCACCACCGACCAGATCGGCGAAGTGCATGATTTCATGCGCGCCCGTCTCGAAAAGCGTTTTGGCGAGGGCGTGGGCCGCTCCGTCCGGCTGCTCTATGGCGGCTCGGTCAAGCCCGGCAACGCGACCGAGATCTTTGCGGTCTCCAATGTCGACGGCGCACTGGTCGGCGGCGCCTCGCTGAAGGCGGCGGATTTCGTGCCGATCATCGAGGCGCTCAACGCCAGCGCGGGCTGAGCGCCCGACATTGTCCTGAAAACCGAAACGATACCTGCGGCGCCGCAGGTATCGTTTTTTGTTTGCCCCATTTTTGCCAAAATCGCTTGTACTCCGGGCGCGCCCCTATAGCGTTGTAATTGTTGGTTGTTTTCTGGGGGTACGACGATGGAATGGTTTCTTGTTTTGATGGCGTCGCTGGTGGGCGCCGCGGTGATAGACTTTAGCGGGTCGTCGGACGACGACGAGGATGACGACACGCCGCGCGAAGACGACGTGATCGACGACACGCCCGAGGCTTCGGACGACGATCCCGACGATCCGGCGGAGACGCCCGACGATCCGGAGGATCCCGGCGACATGCCAGAGGATCCGGTCGCGGAGGATCCCGCCGCCACTTATGGCGACAGCTTCCAGCTTGCCGAACTCGATGACGGAACAAGCGTTCTCGTCGGCACCGACGGTGACGATACCCTGACGGATTACTGGGATCTCACGCCGGACGAACTGGCAGGCAACGCCGCAAGCCTGCTTGGCGGCGACGGCAACGACGACATCGACATTCATGACAACGGTTCTCTGCTACGGCCGGTCGGGCTCCGCGAGTTCACAGCCGACGGGCAGGCCGGCGACGACACGCTGCGCGCAATCAGCTATGAGAGCGGTATCATTCTGCGCGGCGGCGAGGGCGACGATACGCTCATCGGCGTAGCGGTCACGCTCTATGGCGATGACGGCGACGACTATCTCGAAAGCACCCCGTTCAACGGCGAAGAGTTCGGCATCCAGACCGTCGAGGGCGGCGCAGGGAACGATGTGATCAACGCGCTCGAAGGCTTCGCCGACATCGACGGCGGAACCGGCGACGATTATGTCGCGACCGGACACCACAGCACGGTGTCGGGGGGCGACGGGGAAGATTATTTCAGGGTTCTCGAACGGGATAACACCATCGACGGCGGCGATGGCAACGATACCATCTGGGCCGACCTGGATCTCGGTCCGCGCGAGACGCCCTATGCGACCATCGGCGGCAACATCTATGAGACCGAAACCGACTATGAGATCGCACTGACCGGCGGCGATGGCGAGGACGTGTTCGACATGTGGCTTTCGCTCGACCATGTGGACAGCGAGAACGACGAACCGATGGTGGTGGCACGGATCACGGATTTCGATCCCGCGGAGGACATGCTGCTGCTCAATCTTGACGTGAACAGCGTCACGCAGGGCGGCCTTGCACAGGATTACGACCATCTGCTGTCGTTGGGTTATGTCGACGGCATCGGCGCCCCGACACGAAACGAGTCCCTTGAGGTCAGCTCGATCGAGGTCGGCCCGGACGACGCCTATACCGACATTGTCCTGAGCGGCACCGGTTCGACACTGGAGGGGACCTACACGCGCGAGTTCATCCTCCGTGTCGAGGGTGTCGCCCTTGGCGAAGACGATTTCGCCGTTACGGTGCAGTAACAGCGGCCCGCCTCCCGGCATATGCGACCCTGTCGCCGGTCCGGTTGACCGGTTCGGCGATATCACGGTCCGGCGGCGCGGCGCGACGACGTGGCCCCTGCTTTCACCTTTCTCCAGATACCTCCCGCCGGAGGCATCCCGTATCGCAAAAAAGCGGCGCCCCGAATTCGGAGCGCCGCTTTCCACTCGTCCGGTATGAGCCGCAAAGGCCCACCGCACCGCTTAATTCGTGATGATCTCCGGCCCCATGAAGGTGGTCGGCAGCCAGGTCGAGATGACCGGGATATAGGTCACCATGATCAGGAAGACGAAGAGCACCGCGAGGAAGGGCAGCGCCGCGCGCACCACGTTCATCATCGGCATCCCCGCCACCCCGGAGGTCACGAAGAGGTTCAGGCCCACCGGCGGGGTGATCATGCCGATCTCCATGTTCACCACCATGATGATGCCCAAGTGAATCGGGTCGATGCCGAGCTCGATGGCGATGGGGAAGACCAGCGGCGCGACGATCACGATCAGGCCCGAGGGCTCCATGAACTGCCCGCCGATCAGCAGGATCACGTTGACGATCACCAGGAACATCACCGGCCCGAAGCCTGCGTTCAGCATCGCCGCGGCGATCTGCTGCGGGATCTGCTCGTCGGTCAGCACATGTTTGAGGATCAGCGCGTTGGCGATGATGAACATCAGCGTGATCGTCAGCTTGCCCGCATCGAAGAGCGTATCGCGGGTGTCGCGGTGGAAGAACGCGGTCACCAGCGCGATGGGCTTGCGCAGGAGCGGCAGGTTCGGTTCGCCGTCCCGGCCCGCCAGCGGCCCCATGTCGCAATAGACGAAATTGGCGATCAGGAAGGCATAGACGGCGGCGACGGCGGCGGCTTCGGTCGGGGTGAAGATCCCGCCATAGATCCCGCCGAGGATGATCACGATCAGGAATAGCCCCCAGAGCGCCTCGCGGCCCGATCGGAACACCTCGCCCCAGCCCAGCCACTCGCCTTTCGGCAGGCCGCGGAACCGCGCGATGAGATAGATCGTCAGCATCAGCATGGTGCCGGCCAGCAGCCCCGGAATGACGCCGGCGAGGAACATCCGCCCCACCGAGACATCGGTAGCCGAGGCATAGACCACCATCACGATGGAGGGCGGGATGAGAATGCCCAGCGTGCCCGCATTGGCGATGACGCCGGCGGCGAAATCCTTGCTGTACCCCACCTGCCGCATGCCGGCGATGACGATGGAGCCGATGGCGACCACGGTGGCCGGGCTCGACCCCGAGAGTGCCGCAAAGAGCATGCAGGCAAAGACCCCCGCGATGGCCAGGCCGCCGTGGAAATGCCCCACCAGCGCGATGGAGAAGCGGATGATCCGCCGCGCCACGCCGCCCGTCGACATGAAGGACGAGGCCAGGATGAAGAACGGGATCGCCAGCAGCGTGTAATGCCCTGCCATCGCCTGGAAAAAGCTCTGCGCCACCGAGGCCAGCGAGGTATCCGACAGCACCAGCAGGAAGAAGATCGACGACAGGCCCAGCGACACCGCAATGGGCACGCCGATCAGCATCAGCCCCACGACCGAGGCAAAGAGAAGAACGACATCCATGGTCTCAGTCCTCGCGGTTCAGATGGGCCACGTCTTCGACGGCGTCTTCCGCCTCGTGGCTGACGATCAGGCCGGTTTTCGCGCCGGTCCAGATCTGCCAACCGGCCTGGAGAAAGCGGAAGAGCAGCAGCGCGGCGCCGATCGGCAGGATGACATAGGGGATGAAGCGCGGCAGTTTTTCATAGGCCTCGCCTTCGTTGATCCAGGGCTCGATAAAGCGCAGCCACTCGGGCATGGGAATGTCCACCACCTCGTACCAGCTGCGATAGGAGGTGCGTGTCATCTCCTCCAGCCCGGTCGGGAACCAGCGACCGGTGGTCTGCGGCAGGTTGGCGAAATTCGCCCAATAGTCCCAGGCGCCCTTGAGCAGCAGCGCCGCGTAGAAGATGCAGGCCGCCGCCGCGATCAGCGCCAGCCCCCGGCGCACCGCCGGCGGCACAAGGTTGATCACCGCGTCCACGCCCAGATGCGCGGTGGTCTTCACCGCGTAGCTGATGCCGAACAGCACGAGCCAGGCAAAGAGGATCGAAACCGCCTCCAGCCCCCAGATCAGCCCGGTATTGAAGCCGTAGCGCAGCACCACATTGACGAAGGTGATCAGCGTCATCAGCCCGAGGATCACCGCGATGGCGGTCTCCTCCAGCTCGTTGACGAAGCGGCCCAGCATGGATCCGCCGTTAGAATGGCTAGACATCCCGTCCCCCAATCGCTCCGGGGCCCGCCCCCGGCTGTTGTCAGGATATGCGAAAAGGGTCCGGCCCCCTGTCCCAAGAGCCGGACCCGCCGTGTGTCACGGCGCGCTTACATCTGCTGCGCGTTGATCGCCTGCGCGGCGTCGATGTTTTCCTGGCCGACATCGTCGGTGAACTGCTCCCAGACCGGCTTCATCGCGTCGACCCAGGCCTGGCGCTGCTCCGGCGTCAGCTCGCGGATGGTGCCGCCGGCATCGAGGATGGCCTGGCGGTTGTCGGCATCCACCTCGGCGATGGCGGCGTTGCGCTCCTCGGTCACTTCCATGACGATTGTTTCGAGCTGGTCGCGCACGTCGTCGTCCAGGCTGTCCCACCAGTCGGCGGAGGTCACGACCATATAGTCGAGCAGCCCGTGATTGGTCTCGGTGATGCCGTCCTGCACCTCAAAGAACTTCTGGCCGTAGATGTTCGACCAGGTATTCGCCTGCCCGTCGACGACGCCGGTTTGCAGCGCGCCGTAGACCTCGGAGAAGGCCATCGGCTGCGGCGAGGCACCGAGCTGGGCGATCTGCGCTTTCAGCACTTCCGACGGCTGCACGCGGAATTTCAGCCCCTTGGCATCCTCGGGCAGCAGCAGCGGCTTGTTGGCCGAGAACTGCTTGAGCCCGTTATGCCAGAATCCCAGCCCCAGCAGGCCGCGGCGCAGCATGGATTCCTTCATCGCCTGGCCGGTCTCGGAGTTCTGGAACGCATCCACCGCGTCCATGTTCACGAACATGAAGGGCAGATCGAAGATCCGGAACACCTTGGTGAACTGCTCGAATTTCGACAGCGAGGGCGCGGCCATCTGCACGTCGCCGTTCAGCATCGCCTCCAGCACCTGGTCGTCATTGTAGAGCGTCGAGTTGGGATAGACCTCCATGCAGGCCACGCCGTCCATCTCGGCATTGACGCGCTCCTGAAGCAGCGTCGCGGCGATGCCCTTGGGGTGCTTGTCGGTATTGGTGACATGGCTGAACTTGATCACGATCTCGCCATCGTCACAGGCCGCCATGGCACCCGTCGCGCCGGCTGTGAGCAAAGCGGCGGTGGCGCAGGCGGTCATCAGAAACGTCTTCATCGGTATCCTCCCGAATATGTACCTGTCAGGGCCCGCTCCCCTGCGAGCCCTTCGCCGCACACAAGACCGCCCTGCGCAAAACGCATCAAGTGTGCGTGATCACCCTGCGGCAACGCGCGGGTTTTTATATTCATACCATATAGTTACAAAGATACCCTCGCATCGCCTCCGGATCCGCAGCTCGAATACGTGCGAAATCCCGCACATGGAATTGCCAGTGATGTGCGGATTTCCGCACACCGCCATGGCTGGCGAATCTCCCGGCCTGCGCGCAGGATGCGCGCCATGGAACCCGACCGTCACGACCGCATCATCGCCTTCATGGCCGAGGCCGAGCACCTCAAGGCCACCTTCCGCTCGTCGCAGACCAGCGCCGGGCGGCCCGAGAGCGTGGCCGAGCACAGCTGGAGCCTCTGCCTGCTGGCGCTGCTCACCGAACCCGAAAGCGGCGTCGATTTCGCCCAGCTGCTGCGGCTCTGCATCGTGCACGATCTCGGCGAGGCGATCTCCGGCGACGTGCCGGCGATCCATCAGAGCCCCGATGACGACAAGACCGCCCGCGAACGCGCCGATCTCGCCACGCTGACAGAGGGGCTGCCCGAGGATCTGCGCAGCCGCATCCGCGCGCTCTGGGAGGAATACGAGGCCGGCGAAAGCGCCGAGGCGCGCATGGCCAAGGGGCTCGACAAGCTGGAAACCATGATGCAGCACCTCACCGGCCCGCAGCATGATGCGTTCGATTACGGCTGGAATCTCGGCTACGGCACGAAATGGACCGCCGGCACCGAGATGCTGCGCAGCCTGCGCGCCAAGGTCGATGCGCGCACCCGCGACGCCGCCTCCTGACCCCGGCCCCTTCATCTTTCCGCCAAATACTCACCGCCGGTCCCGCCGAAGAGGCCCCGCAAGGGGCGATGAGGCCGCCCGCTAGCGGAACGCCTCCGGCTTCAGCCCGTATTTCGCCAGCTTGTCGTAAAACGTCTTGCGCGGCAGCTTCAGCGTCTCCGCCGCCGCGCTCGCCTGCCCGCCGGTGCGTTTCAGCGCATCCGCCAGCAGCGAGCGCTCGACCTGCGCCAGCCGCTCCGCCAGCCCCAGCCCCTCGCCGCCGGCCTCGCCCTCGCCGAGCCCCAGCACAAAGCGCATCGCCGCCGACATCAGCGAGCGCGCATTGCCCGGCCAGTCCCGCGCCATCAGACCGGCGATCACCTCCTCGCCGATTTCCGGTTCCGGCAGCCCCGCCTGCTCCGCCGCCTGCGCCACGTAATGGCGGAACAGCACCGGAATGTCCTGCGGCCGCTCCGCCAGTGCCGGGATGCGCAGTTGCATCACCTCCAGCCGATAGAACAGCTCCGCCGAGAACCGCCCTTCCGCCACCGCGTGCGACAGATCCTCCACCGTGCCGGCGATGAGCCGCGCACCGCCCGCCTCCAGCGCGTCCAGTAGCGCGAGCTGCGTGTCCACTGGCAACTGCCCGATCTCATCGAGAAACAGCGTGCCGCCCGCACAGCTCTGCCAGTGCCGCGCCAGATCCTCGCGCCCCAGCCCCGCCGCCGAGCGCTTCTCGAACGGCCCCTTGGCGCGGGACGAACACAGATGCACCACCTCCGCCACTTTCGACACGCCCGAGCCCGGCGCGCCGCGCACCAGCACATCCGTCCCCGCCCGCGCCGCCGCGCGCACCTGCCGCCGCATCGCCTCGGACAGCTCGGAGGTGCCGAAGATCATCCGCGCCGCCGGATCTCCGGTCTCCAGCTGCGCCTTGAGGCGGCGGTTTTCCAGCACCAGCCCGCGGGTGCGCAGCGCCCGCTCGATCACCGAGATCAGATCCGCCGGCGCGCAGGGCTTTTCCAGAAAATCGAACGCCCCCGCCGACATCGCCCGCACCGCCATGGGAATGTCGCCCTCGCCGGTCAACAGGATCACCGGCAGTTCTGCGTCCTGTTCATGCGCATAATCCAGCAGGTAGAACCCGTCGCGCCCCGGCATGCGGATGTCCGAGACGATCACCCCCTCGAAATGCCGCCCGATCAGATCCTTGGCCTCGACGAAACTGCCCGCCGTCACCGCGTCGAACTCCGCCAGCTCCAGCGTCTGGCCAAGCGCCTCGCGCACCGCCGCGTCGTCGTCGACCAGAAGCACCCTGCGCACGCTCATGCGATCTCCCTCGCCTGCTGCAGCTCGATGGTGAAGAGGGCGCCGCCCTCCACGTTCTCGCCGCGCAGCTTTCCGCCAAATCCCTCGACGATGCCATAGGAGATCGACAGGCCCAGCCCCATGCCCTCCTCGGCGCCCACCTCCTTGGTGGAGTAGAACGGGTCAAAAATGCGCGACAGATCGGCAATGCCCGGCCCGGTGTCGCGCACCGTCAGCCGCACGAGACCCGCCGCATCGTCGGGCGCGATCCGGATGGTGATGCGGCGCGTCTCGCGCCCGGCCATCGCCTCCATCGCGTTCGAAAGCAGGTTCACCACCACCTGCCCCAGCCGCACCTCGCCCGCCATCACCACCGTGGCCCGGTCCGGACGCTGCCAGTCGATCTCGGTGCCGCTCTGCTCGATGCGGCGCGCCAGCACCTCCAGCGCGCTTTCCACCACCGCGGCGAGCCCGACGCGGCGCGCGGGCTCGGGCGCGGCCTTGGCGAAGGCGCGCAGGTTCTTGATGATCCGCCCCATGCGGTTCGCCATGTCCGAGATCCGCCCGAGATTCTCCGCCGCGCGCTCCGCCCGTCCGCGTTCGAGAAAGGCCGCGCCGTTCTCGGCAAAGCTGCGGATCGCCATCAGCGGCTGGTTCAGCTCATGGCTGATGCCGGCGCTCATCTTGCCCAGAGCCGAGAGCTTGGAGGCCTGCACCAGCTCCGCCTGCGCCCGTTTCAGCGCCGCCTCCGCCTCCTGCCGCTCGGCGATCTCGCGGCGCAGCGCCACGTTGCTCTGCTCCAGCGCCCTCGTGCGCGCCGAGACCCGCGCCTCCAGCACCTGATTGGCCTCCGCCAGCGCCCGGCGCCGCTCCAGCGCCAGCCAGAGCAGCATGCCGAAGAACAAAAGCCCGCCGCCACCACCGCCGCCTGAAGCGCCGCCAGCCGCGCCGCCGGCGCCACATCCACCAGCAGCACGCCGGTCATGCCGATCACCGGCAGATCCGCCTCGAGCCGCAGCGCCCGCGCCGGGATATAGGGGGAAAACCGCTGCGCCCAGACGGTGTAGCCGCCCGGGCGGCGCACCTGTACCTCGCGCGGCGCGCCCTCGGCAGAGACCAGAGTCGCCGCGCCCTCGCGGCGCCAGCCCAGCAGTTCGGAGCGGTTGGTGGCAAAGACCTCGCCGCCGCGATCCACGAACAGCACCGCCGGCAGCGAGCCGCGCCAGTCCCGTTCGAGCCGCGCCACATCGACCACCACCACCAGCGCGCCGCGCACCTGCCCGTCATCGGAAAAGCTGGGGGCTGCGAAATAGAACGCCCGCGCCACCCCGGCAGGCCCCGGCCCATGGGCCACCCCAAGCGCCCCGTCGAAGGCACGGCGCAGCGGCTCGCCCGCGCGCACCCAGTCGGGCAGCCCGGCCTCGGAGGCCGCCAGCACCTGGCCGTCGCGGTCGAGATAGGCCGCCAGCACCGCGCCGGAACGGTCGGCGGCGCGCAGCAGCATCGTCCCCGCCTCGGCCCGCGAACCGCCGTCATGCAGCGCCACAAGCGCCGGGTGATCCGCCGAGAGCACCGCGAATTCGCGAAACCGCTGCAACTGGGTGACCAGCCGGTCGGAGGCAAGCTCCAGATCGCTCTGCCCGCGCGCCGCGACCGGCCCCAGCGCCTGAACATAGGCCGAGCGCCCCACGACGCCGGCCAAAGCGGCGGTGGCAGCGAGCGCCAGTATCACGAGCGCCGCGCGGCTCTGGAGAAATCCCCGTCTCATGGCAAAGACATAGCAACCCCGCTCTTGTCAGGAAAGCGCCCCGGGGGCAGGGTCGCGCGCATGCGGCGCTTTTCCCAATCCCCCACCGATCCGGGCTTTGTGCAGGATCCCTACCCGTTCTACCACCGGATGCGCGCGGGCGGCGATCTGGGCTACTGGGACGAGTATGGCATGGTCTGCGCGGTCTCGCACCGGGCGGTGCAGGCGCTGCTGCGCGACCGCCGCTTCGGACGCGAGATCCCCGCCGAGCAGGCCCGGCCCATCCCCGAGCATCTCGCCCCCTTCTACGCCATCGAGGCGCATTCCATGCTGGAGCTGGAGGCGCCGCGCCACACGCGGCTGCGCGGCCTGGTGCTGCGCGCCTTCACCAGCCGCCGCATCGCCGCGCTGGGGCCGGAGATCGCGGCGCTGGCGCATGGGCTCATCGACGCCTTTCCGGACGGCCCCGTCGATCTGCTGCCGGCCTTCTGCCAGCCGATCCCGGTGATCGTGATCGCGCGCCTCCTGGGCGTGCCCGACGCCATGGCGCCGCAGCTTCTGGCCTGGTCCAACGCCATGGTGGCGATGTATCAGGCCCGCCGCAGCCGCGCCATCGAAGACGCCGCCGCCCAGGCCGCCGCCGATTTCGCGACCTTCCTCAGCGACTATATCGCAGAGCGCCGCAGATCCCCGCGAGACGACCTGCTCTCGCAACTGATCGCGGCGGAGGAACAGGGCGACCGGCTCTCCACCGAGGAGCTGATCGCCACCTGCGTGCTGCTCCTGAATGCCGGGCACGAGGCCACCGTCCACACCATGGGCAACGGTATCAAGACGCTGCTGGAAACCGGCCATCCGATCACGGCGGAGAGCGCCGCGCCGGTCTGCGAAGAGATCCTGCGCCACGACGCGCCGCTGCATCTCTTCACCCGCTATGCCTATGAGACGGCAGAGCTTTTCGGCCACAGGTTTGCGCGCGGCGACCGGTTGGCGCTGCTGCTGGGGGCGGCCAACCGCGATCCGGCGGTCTATGCCGACCCCGACCGCTTCGCCCCCACGCGCGAGGCCAGGCCACATCACGGCTTTGGCGGCGGGCCGCATTTCTGCGTCGGTGCGCCGCTGGCGGGTCTGGAATTGCAGACAGCACTACCGATCCTCTTCGCGCGCCTGCCCGGGCTGCGCCTGGGCGAACCGCCGCGCTATGCCGATCTCTACCATTTCCACGGGCTGGAGCGGCTCCTCGCCGAGAGCTGAGCCGCCTCAGCGGTCGGAATGGCCGAGATCCTTTTCCGGCGCGATGGCGTCGCGCAGCCGGCGCTTGATCTCCTTGGGTTCGGGAAAGCCGCCGTCGCGCTTGCGCTCCCAGAGCAGCGTGCCGTCGACCGAGATCTCATAGACCCCGCCATAGCCCGGCACCAGCGTCACCCCGCCCAGCTCTTCGCCAAAGGTCTGGAGCAGCTCCTGCGCCATCCAGCCGGCGCGCAAGAGCCAGTTGCAGCCGGTACAATAGGTGATGCTCACGCGGGGTTTTGCAGATGTCTCGCTCATGCGCGCACCCTGCCCCGCGCAGCGCCGCATCGCAAGCGCTGGCCTTACACCGGCAGCGCCGTCGTCGCCTTGATCTCCTCCATCGACAACAGCGCCGTGACGTTATGCACCTTCACCTCGGAAATCAGCGACTGGTAGAACACGTCATAGGCGCGCGCGTTCGGCACCCGCACCTTGAGGATATAGTCGATATCGCCCGCCAGCCGGTGCGCCTCCATCACCTCGGGCCGGGCGCGCACCGCGTTGAGAAAGCGCTGCTGCCAGTCGGAATCGTGCTCGGAGGTGCGGATCAGCACAAAGAAACAGGCCTCGAAGCCCAGCTTGTCCGGATCGGCGATCACCACCTGCGGCCCGATGATGCCGGCCTCGCGCAGCTTTCGAATCCGGGTCCAGACCGGGGTCTTGGACGAGCCCACCGCGCGGGCGATATCGTCGAGCGAACGACCCGCGTCCTGCTGAAGCTCGCGAAGGATTTTCCGGTCGGTCGCGTCGATCTGCATCGGCTTTCTCCATATTGCGGCGCAGCGAGATATATTTCCGTACCACGGCGCGTGAGCAGAACAAAGTTCTTAGTGCAGCGCCCCTCCTAGCCAGAAAGCGGGACAATATCCTATATTTAGGCGAACACATCACCCAAGCGCGGAGCCGTCCCCATGGCACGACCCCAGACCCTTCTGCCCCAGGGCCACGTGGCCTTTGTCGGCGCCGGCCCCGGCGACCCGGAGCTGCTGACCCTGCGCGCCATGCGGCTGATCGGGGCCGCCGAGGTGCTGCTGCACGACCAGCTCGTGCCGCAGGAGATCCTCGATCTCGCGTCAGAGAGCGCAACCCTGGTGCCGGTCGGCAAGAAGGGCTTCGGCCCCTCGATGAAACAGGACGCGATCAACGCGCTGATCATCGGGCACGCCCGGGGCGGCGCCCGCGTGGTGCGTCTGAAATCCGGCGATCCCGGCGTCTTCGGCCGGCTCGACGAAGAAACCGAGGCGCTCGACGCCGCCGGCATCCCCTATCATGTCACCCCCGGCCTCACCGCCGCCACCGCCGCCGCAGCGAGCCTCGGCGTCTCGATGACCAGACGCGGGCGCAACAGCGATCTGCGGCTGCTCACCGGGCATGACGTCAGGGGCTTTGCCGAACAGGACTGGCGCACGCTCGCCCGCCCCGGCGCGGTGGCCGCGATCTATATGGGCAAGCGCGCCGCGCGCTTCCTGCAAGGCCGGCTGATGATGCATGGCGCCGACCCGATGACCCCGGTCACCGTGGTGGAGAACGCCTCGCGCGCCGACGAGCGCCAGCTGCCCGCCACCCTCGCCACACTCGCCGCCACGCTCGAGGCGGCCCAGCTCGACGGGCCCGCCGTGCTGCTGCTGGGGCTCGCCCCGCAGGCCGCGCGCGCCGCCGCAATCGCAAGACAGGAGGTTTCCTGATGCCCAAGCCCTTCACCCCGAAGGTGGTCACCGCCAACGCGCTGCTCGAGGGCGACGTGATCTATCTCGCCGCCGATGACAGCTGGGTGCGCTCGCTGTCGCAGGCCGAGGTGCTGACCGACGAGGCCGTGGCCCAGATCCGGCTGCTGGACGCCTCGGCGCGCCAGGCCGAGGCGGTCGGCGTCTACCTCGCCGATGTGGCACCGAGCGACGAGGGTCCGCAGACCACGCATTTCCGCGAGACGTTCCGCGCCACCGGCCCGTCCAACTACGCGCATGGCAAACAGGCCGAGGGCTGAGCCGCGCGCCAAATCTTTTCGAAAAGATTTGCAAATTCCTTGAAAGGAATTTGCGGGGAGACAGACGAGATGTACCGCTACACAGATTTTGACACAGCCTTCGTTGCCGAGCGCAACCGCCAGTTCCGTCAGCAGGTGGAGCGCCGCATCGCGGGCCATCTCACCGAGGACGAATTCAAGCCGCTGCGCCTGATGAACGGGCTCTATCTCCAGTTGCATGCCTATATGCTGCGCGTCGCCATCCCCTATGGCACGCTGAACAGCGCGCAGATGGATCAGCTCGCCCTGCTGGCGGAGAAATGGGACAAGGGCTACGGCCATTTCACCACCCGCCAGAACATCCAGTACAACTGGCCGAAGCTGCGCGACGTGCCCGATATGCTCGACGCGCTGGCCGAGGTCGGCATGCACGCCATCCAGACTTCCGGCAACACGATCCGCAACGTGACCGCCGATCATTTCGCCGGCGCCGCAGCCGACGAGATCGCCGATCCGCGCCCGGTGGCCGAGCTCTTGCGGCAATGGTCGACCGACCACCCGGAATTCCAGTTCCTGCCGCGCAAGTTCAAGATCGCCGTGACCGGCAGCCCCAATGACCGCGCGGTGATCAAGGCGCATGATATCGGCATCCAGGTCGTCGAGCGCGAAGGCCGCATCGGCTACCGCGTGCTGGTCGGCGGCGGGCTCGGCCGTACCCCGATGATCGGCAAGGAGCTGACGGAATTCGTGCCGCTCGCCGAGCTGCTGCCCTTTGTCGAGGCCACCGTCTCGGTCTGGAACCTGCTCGGCCGGCGCGACAACAAGTACAAGGCGCGCATCAAGATCACCGTGCACGAGCACGGCATCGACGAGATCCGCCGCCTGGTCGAGGACCGCTTCGCCGAGACCAGGCAGGCCTTCAACGGCGCCGATCTGGAGCTCTTCGACGAGATCGCCGCGCAGTTCCAGCCGCCGGCCTTCCGCAACGTGCCGACCGACGCCTATGACAGCGCCTATGAGGCCGACCCGGTGTTCCGCGCCTGGGCCGACACCAATCTCTGGGATCACAAGGCGCCGGGCTATGCCATTGCGCAGATCAGCCTCAAGCCGCACGGGCAAACCCCGGGCGACGCCACCGCCGATCAGATGCGCGTCATGGCCGATCTCGCCCGCCGCTTCGGCCATGACGAGCTACGCATCTCCCACGAGCAGAACGTGGTGCTGCCGCATGTGCACAAATCCGACCTGCCCGAGGTCCACAAGATCCTCAAGGCGCACGGGCTCGCCACCGCCAATATCGGGCTGATCTCGGATATCATCGCCTGCCCGGGCATGGATTACTGCGCGCTCGCCACCGCGCGCTCGATCCCCATCGCGCAGGAGATCGCCACCCGTTTCGACGAGCTCAAGATCGAGCACGAGATCGGCGATCTCAAGATCAAGATCTCCGGCTGCATCAATGCCTGCGGCCACCACCATGTGGGCCATATCGGCATTCTCGGACTCGACCGCGCCGGCGTGGAGAACTATCAGATCACCCTGGGCGGCGATGCCACCGAGACCGCCAGCCTCGGCACCCGCACCGGGCCCGGCTTCTCGGCGGAAGAGATCGTGCCCGCAGTCGAGCGCGTTGTGCAGGCCTATCTGGAACATCGCGAAAGCCCCGAAGAGCCGTTCCTCGCCGCCTATCGCCGTCTCGGCATGGCGCCGTTCAAGACCGCGCTCTACGGTGAGGAAACCGGCAAGAAGGCAAGGGCGGCCTGAGCGCATGACCTTTCATCTTTCTGCAAATACTCCCGCCGGAGGCGCGCCCGCGCGCAGCGTCGAGGAGTTGCGGGACCTGCATGGCCGGGTCGATGCGCTGAATGCGCGCTACCGGCATCACGGCGCGGTCTCGGTGCTCGAGGGCGCCCTGCGCGACCCCGAGGCCGGGCAGATCGCGCTGGTCTCCTCCTTCGGCGCGGAATCGGTGGTGCTGCTGCATCTGGTGGCCATGGTCGAGCGCAAGACGCCGGTGCTGTTCATCGACACCCGGCTGCTCTTTCCCGAGACGCTGGCCTATCAGCAGGAGGTGGCCGAGCGGCTGCAGCTTCAGGATCTGCGCGTGTTGCGCACCGACGAGATGCTGCTGCGCGAGCGCGACCCGAATGACGACCTGCGCCTGACCAGCACCGATGCCTGCTGCGCGCTGCGCAAGACCGTGCCGCTGGAACAGGCGCTTCAGGGCTTCGACGGCTGGATCACCGGGCGCAAGCGCTTTCAGTCGACCACCCGCGCGGCGCTGGAATTCTTCGAGCTCGAAGAGGAAACCGGCCGCATCAAGGTCAATCCGCTGGCGCATTGGGCGCCCGAGGATGTGCGCGCCTATATGGACGAGAACCGCCTGCCCCGGCACCCGCTGGTGGCCAGGGGGTATCCGTCGATCGGCTGTGCGCCCTGCACCTCGCCGGTGGCCGAGGGCGAAGACCCGCGCGCCGGGCGCTGGCGCGGCGAGGACAAACAGGAATGCGGCATCCATTTCGTCAATGGCCGCATGGTGCGGCCCGGCGAGGATGCCGAAGAAACCAAAGGACCGAGCACATGAGCGTTATCGTGACTGATGCGGGCTTCGGCCCCGACGACTGGGATCAGGACCGGGAGGGTGCCACGCTCGACCTGGCCTCCGACACCGATCCGGCGGCGCTGGAGATCGCTCCGGGCGTCGAGATGATCCGCATCGACTTTCCCAGCTTCGCCGACGGGCGCGGCTTTACCCTGGCGCGGCTGCTGCGGCTACGCGGCTATGACGGACGGCTGCGCGCGCGCGGCCATGTGATCGCCGATCAATACACCATGGCGCGCCGCGCGGGGTTTGACGATGTCGAAATCTCCGACGAGCTGGCCGCGCGCCAGCCCGAGGCGGACTGGCAGTTCCGATCAAATTGGCGGCAACACGACTATCAAAGCCGTCTGCGCGGTTAAGTCGCCTTTCAAAATCATATAATACACCCTAGAAAAGGACTCGGGTTTCGTTTGTGTGCGAACGATAGGCATGCACGCGCCCGAGACATCAGCCATGACCGAGATGACGCCCGTGACCGACACCAACGCCAACGCCGCCAATGCCGAAGCGCCGAAAAAGATGGTGCTGCCCGATGCCCAGACCGTCACAGCGGTCAAGCACTGGACCGACCGCCTGTTCTCGTTCCGCGTGACGCGCCCCGCGTCGCTGCGCTTCCGCTCGGGCGAATTCGTGATGATCGGCCTGATGGGCGATCCGCACCCCGAGACCGGCAAGCAGAAGCCGCTGCTGCGCGCCTATTCCATTGCCTCCCCCTCCTGGGACGAAGAGCTGGAATTCTACTCGATCAAGGTGCAGGACGGCCCGCTGACCTCGAAGCTCCAGCACATCAAGGTGGGCGACCAGATCATCCTGCGGCCCAAGCCCGTGGGCACGCTGGTGCATGACGCTCTGCTGCCCGGCAAGCGCATCTGGTTCTTCGCCACCGGCACCGGTTTCGCCCCCTTCGCCTCGCTGCTGCGCGAGCCGCAGACCTATGAGGATTACGACGAGGTCATCATCACCCATACCTGCCGCGAGGCGGGCGAGCTGCAATACGGCGCCGAGCTGATCGAAAGCCTCAAGGACGACGAGCTGCTGAACGAGGTGATCGGCGAGGGCTTCTGGAAGAAGATCAAGTATTACCCCACCACCACCCGCGAAGAGAGCGCCAAGATGGGCCGCATCACCGATCTGATGCGCTCGGGTGAGGCCTTTGCCGATTTGGGGGTGGAGCCGCTCAATGCCGAAACCGACCGCGCGATGATCTGCGGCAACCTCGCCTTCAATCTCGAACTGAAAGAGATGCTGGAGGATTACGGGCTGGAGGAAGGCGCCAATTCCGATCCCAAGCATTACGTGGTGGAAAAGGCCTTCCTCGACTGAGGACATATCGCTGCCCAAGAAAAAACGCCGCGCAAGGAATTGCGCGGCGTTTGTCGTTTGACGCTTTGCGGCGTCTTACATGCCCAGCTGCTCACGCAGCTTTTCAAGCGCGGCTTCGAGCAGCGCGGGATTGTCGCGCACCTGCTCAAGCGTCGTCTTCGTGGTGGCCTTCACGACCGGGCTAAGGTCGGAATTATCCACATAGTCGATGACGCGGTCGTAATCGAACCCGTCGACGGTGAGCATCTCGGGCGCATCGGCAGCGCTCTCTTCCGTTGCGGCAGTCGCCGCCTCGCCGGTCTCGGTCGCTTCTGCGGCGCTGTCAGCGGCGCCTTCGGTTGCCTCGGTGGCATCGTCGACCACGGTGTCGGCCGCGCTTTCGGCGCTTTCGGCAGCGTCTTCGGCCATTTCGGCCGCGCCTTCAGCCGTCTCGGCGGCGGTGTCGGAGGCGGCATCCGCAGCGTTCTCTGCCGCGGTTTCCGCGCTGTCCGCAGCCTCGGCAGCCGCATCGGTCGCCTGGGCGGCAGCTTCCGCGGCCTCCTCGGTGGCGGTGTCTTCGGCGCCGGTGATGCTCTCGATCATATCCTCGGCAGCCTCATTGACCGCGTCCACGGCATCGCCTGCGGTGTCGGCGGCGGCTTCGCCTGCCTCTTCGGCAGCGTTGGCGGCATCTTCCACGGCCTCACGCACCGCATCCGCCGCCTCATTCGCGGCAGCCTCGGCCTGCGCAGCCGCGTCACTGGCGGCCTCGGCAGCATTGTCCACCGCCTCTTCTGCCGTCTCGGTGGCGGTCTCTGCGGCGTCCGACATATCGTCTGCGGCGTCCTCGACGGTCTCTTCGGCTGCGGTTTCGGCCTCTTCCACTTCCACCGGCGCCGCTTCCGTTTCGCTCATGTCCTCTCCGGACGGCACGCCTTGCAGTGTCCAGGCGATCCCGCCCAGGACGACCAGCGCGACAAGAACAAGAATCAGTTTCTTCATATTGTATTGCCCCCTTCTATGGCTTGCGCGGCAGCGGTTCCTGCCCCTTGAGTTCCCGGATGTGCATTGCGGTTGCATGGAGTACAAGGGGAACTCGCGTGCCATAGGCATGGTTCCGCGGATTTGGCGCTTGAAACACCGAAGGGCCAAGCTTATTTTGCGCCTCCAAAGTCTTCACGGAAAAAGGACCGATACCATAGCCCGCAGACCTCACAACGCGCCCCCCACGCGCGACACCGGCCCCCGCGTCAACGACCGTATCCGGGCCCCCGAAATCCGCCTGATCGGCGCCGAGGGCGAAAACCTGGGCGTTCAGCAGCCGCGCCGTGCGATGGAACTCGCAGAGCAGGCGGGGCTGGATCTTGTCGAGATCTCGCCCAACGCGAATCCGCCCGTCTGCAAGATCATGGATTTCGGCAAGTTCAAATACGAACAGCAGAAGCGGGAATCCGAAGCCCGCAAGAAGCAGAAGATCATCGAGGTCAAAGAGGTCAAGTTCCGCCCCGGCACGGACACGCACGACTATGACGTCAAGATGCGTAACGTCTTCAAATTCCTCGAAAATGGCGACAAGGTAAAGATCACCCTGCGGTTCCGCGGCCGCGAGATGGCGCACCAGAATCTCGGGCGCGAACTGCTCGAGCGCGTGGCCGAGGACGTCAAGGATCTGGGCAAGGTCGAGAACATGCCCAAGATGGAAGGCCGCCAGATGATCATGATGATCGGACCGCTCGCCAAATAAGCGCCGAGCCCCTGGCAAAAGGAACGACCCGCCGCATCGCCGGCGGGTTTTCTTTTTTGCAGGGCACCCCGTCGCTGCTCCGGGCACGGCGCGTGGCGCCGCCCGTCAGATGCCCCGCGCGGCCACCTGCCCTGCGCGGGGAATCAGCCTTCGCGCGGGCGCGGGCGCGAGGGCGGTTCCTTGAGCAGACCGCCCACCCCCATGCCCATGATGTCGCGCGAGGTCACCTCGACACCGCAGAGAATGCGCTCCAGCACCCAGTCGGCGCCGTTCAGCGCCGGCGAGCGGGCGCATCCCGGCAGGCCGATCACCGGCTTGCCGCCGATCTCGCCGAAAAACAGCAGGTTGCCCGGATCCACCGGCATGCCGAAATGGGTGACGGTCCCGCCCGCCGCGCGCAGCGCCTCGGGGGCGGTGTCGTGCAGATCCGAGGTCGCCGAGCCGGTCAGGATCAGCACAACCTCCGCCGGCGAGGCGGCAATCGCCGCCGCCAGCGCGGCGCTGTCATGCGGCACCTCGGCGCCCTGGGTCGGCTCAACGCCCATCCGCGTCAGCCGCGCCTCGACCGAGCGGCGGCCCTTGTCGGGATGCGGTTTGCCGCCGATCACCGTCTCGATGAGCTGCGCCGAGCCGTAGCGCACCGGGCGCAGGCGCAGCGCATCGGAGGCCGCCTTGCACGCCGCTTCCAGCGCCGCGCCGGGCACCGCGTAGGAGATGATCTTGATCGTCGCCACCATGCCGCGCGAGGGCAGCCGCGCCCAGGGGCGCAGCGTCGCGACGGTGATCATCGGATGTATCGCATTCACCGCGTCGATGCGGGCGGCGTCGATCTCGATCACCCCGATGCGCTCGCTGAAGAGGTTCACCCGCCCCGTCGCCGCCTTGCCGAGCCGCAGTCCCGCCGCCTCCGGATCGGGCACCAGCGCCCGCGCCAGCCGCGCGGCGGCGTCGTCCTCGCCCACATCGCCGGGCGCCAGCCGCGCTACCACCAGCTCGCGCAGCCCCGCCGCCTCGATCCGCGCCAGATCCTCCGCCGCGATCACCCTGCCCTTGCGCAGCCGCCCGTCCGGCAGCTCGACGGAATGCGCCAGTACGCCGCCAACCGCATCGGCCAGGGGAACGGGGCCGAATTTCATGCGCCCTTCCTCAGCACCCGGGTCATCTCGGCAAGGATCGACACGGCGATCTCCGAGGGGCCGGAGGCGCCGATATCGAGCCCAACCGGCCCGTGGATGCGCGCGATCTCTGCCTCGGAGAACCCGGCCTCTGTCAGCCGCGCCACGCGCTTGGCATGGGTGCGGGTGGAGCCGAGCGCGCCGATATAGAAGCAGTCCGAGCGCAGCGCCAGCTCCAGCGCCGGATCGTCGAGCTTGGGGTCGTGGGTCAGCAGCACCAGCGCGGTGCGCCCGTCGAGCCCGAGCTTTTCCACCGCCTCGTCGGGCCAGTCGTTGAGCAGCGTCTCGCCGGGAAAGCGGGAGTCTGCGCCGAAGGTCTCGCGCGGGTCGACAATGGCGGGGTCGTAGCCGGCGATCTTGGCCATCGGCACCAGTGCCTGGGCGATATGCACCGCGCCCACCACGATCAGCCGCAGCGGCGGGTTGTGGATGGCGACGAATGTCCGACTCTCCTCCTCGAACCCCGAGCGATCCATGCGGAAGCGCGTCTCGTGACCGGTGCTGTCGAGCCGCCGCGCGCCGCTGTCGAGATCGGCCACATAGGCCACCGCCCGCCGCGCCGCGCGCTCGGCGCAGAGCCCGGCCAGCAGCGCCTCGGGCAGCACCTTGCCCACCGGCTCGACCAGCACCCGGATGGTGCCGCCGCAGGCCAGACCCACGGCAAAGGCATCCTGATCGGAGACGCCGAATTCCAGCTCGCGCGCGGCGCCCTCCTCCAGCGCCTCCAGCGCCTCGACGATCACCGCGCCCTCGACGCAGCCGCCAGAGACCGAGCCCTCGATCTCGCCCGCGCCCGACACCACGAGCTGCGCGCCGACACGGCGGGGCGCCGAGCCCCATGTCTCGATCACCGTTGCCAGAACCGCGCCCCTGCCGTCGCGATGCCAGGCCAGCGCCGTCTCGGGAATTGTGTTGACTGTGGTCATGACCGGTCCTCCCACCGATATCTCCGGCGCGCAGCGCGCCGCTGTTCTGTCGCCCGCCGCCTCAGCCGCGCTGAAACACCGCCGAGACCTCGGCGCGGATGATCCGGGCGATCTGGGCGCAATCCTCGGGACTGAAGGTCAGCGGCAGGCGCATGTCAACGATCCCGGCCAGCACCCGGTCGGTCGCCGGCAGCGCCTCGGTCTCGGCGTAGCGCCAGGAATCGTAGCGTGAGGTAAAGGCCACGGGCTCGGCCCCGCCGAACCATTTCAGCTCCACCCCGCGCGCGGCGCAGCGCGCCAGCACCTCCTGAAGCGCCTCAGGCGCCCAGTCGAGCAGCAGGACCTGGATAGAGGAGCCGACATAGGTCTCGCGCGGGTCGCGCGCGATGAGGGTCAGCCCGGGCACGCCGCGCAGCCCCTCCTCGACCACGCGATAACGCTCGTTCCAGCGCGCCACCTGCTCGTCGAGCGTGCGCAGCTGCGGCCGCAGGATCGCGGCGCGCAGATTGTCCATGCGGCCCGAAACGTTGGGCGTGTGGTATTTCACCCGCTCGAACACCTCCGGCCCCGGCGCCGCAAGATGCCGCTCATACAGCATGTAGGAGCCCGAGAGGATCACCGCCCGCGCGGCGATCTCCTCGTCATCAGTGACGAGAAAGCCGCCCTCGCCGGAATTCATATGCTTGTAGGTCTGGGTCGAATAGCAGCCCACCGCGCCGTGCCGCCCGGAGGGCACGCCGTCCCAGGCGGCGCCCATGGTGTGGGCACAATCTTCGATCACCGTGACGCCAGCCTCGTCGCACATCGCCATCAGCCGGCCCATGTCGCAGATATGGCCGCGCATATGGCTGAGCATCAGCACGCGGGCGCGGTCGAGCTTGGCCGCCAGATCGTCGAGATCGATCACCAGATCCTCGGTCACGCCGACAAAGACCGGCTCCGCGCCGACCGAGGCGATGGCTCCGGGCACCGGCGCCAGCGTGAAGGCGTTGGTCAGCACCCGGTCGCCGGGCTGCACGCCCACCGCACGCAGCGCGCATCCCAGCGCATAACCGCCCGACGCCACCGCCAGCGCAAAGCGCGCGCCGGTCATCGCGGCGAATTCCTGCTCCAGCAGCGCGGTCTCGGAAAGCTCGCCCGGGGCGACGTTGTAGCGATGCAGCCGCCCGTGGCGCAAAACCGAAAGCGCCGCCGCGATGCCCTCTTCGGGGATCGGCTCCTGCTGGGTGAAACTGCCGGTAAAGCGCTCTTCCATGCGTCTTACATGCGCCCGCGCGCCGCCCGCGTCAATCCGCGCCGCACCGGAGATTTTTCGTACGAAAAATCTTGCCGCACCGGCGGCGAAAATCTTTCCTCCGAAAGATTTTCCGGCCTCACCCCGTCAGCCGCGCCAACTCGGCGCCGAGCTCGTCGAAATGCCCGATCACCCCCTCGGGGGTCAGCGCCCGCACCGCCTCGCCATCGGGGCCGAAGGTCACCAGAATGCAGGGCACGCCCGCCGCGGCGGCGGTCTTGCGGTCGGTCTCGGTGTCGCCGATGAGGCAGCTTTGCGCCAACACTCCGCCCAGTCGCCGGACCGTCTCGGCCAGCGGCGCCGGATCTGGCTTGCGCACCGGCAGCGTGTCCGCCCCGATCAGCGCGCCGAAAAGATCGCGCACCCCCAGCCGGCGCAGCAGCGTCTCGGCCAGCGCCTCGGGCTTGTTGGTGCAGATGCCAACGGGTACATGCGCCGCGCGCAGCGCCTCCACCGCCGCAACCGCGCCGGGATAGAGCACCGTGTGCGTGTCGATCGCATCACCATAAGCGTCGAGCAGTTCCGGATACCAGCGTTCCACCACCGCCTCGTCCGGCGTGCCCGCACGCTCCAGCCCCAGCCGCAGCATGGCGCGACCGCCGCGAAACGCCGTCGAGGCATCGGCAACGGGATCGAGCCGCACCGGCCCGCCCATGCGCTCGAAACACCGGTTCGCGGCGGCGATCAGATCGCCGCTGGTATCCGCCAGCGTTCCGTCGAGATCGAAGATCACCGTCCGCATGTGCCGCCCTTTCCTGTCACACGCCGAAATCCAACGTGATACGCACCATCTTGCCCCTGTTCCCTGACCCGATAAAACGGGCTCAGGCAGAACACAAACGAGAAACCGGCATGAGCATCGCCCTGATCATCCTTGCTGCGGGCAAGGGCACCCGCATGGAGTCCGACCGTCCCAAGGTGCTGCACCGCATCGCGCATGCGCCGATGCTCTGGCACGCCATGCGCGCCGGCCAGACGCTTGAGCCCGCCCGCACCATCGTGGTCGCGGGCCATGAGGCAGAACAGGTGGCCCAGGCCGCGCATGATTACGCCCCCGAGGCCCGGGTGGTGATCCAGGAAAAGCAGCTCGGCACCGCCCATGCGGTGGCGCAGGCCGCGCCGGAGCTCGACGGGTTCGAAGGCGACGCCATCGTGCTTTACGGCGACACGCCCTTTATCAGCCAGGACACGCTGGAGGCCATGGCCCGCGCCCGTGCCGCCCATGACGTGGTGGTGCTGGGCTTCGAGGCCGCCGATCCGGGCCGCTACGGGCGGCTGGTGACCGAGGGTGACACGCTGACCCGCATCGTGGAATTCAAGGATGCCACAGATGAGGAACGCGCCATAACGCTTTGTAATTCCGGCGTTGTGTCCGCCGACGCGCAGACCCTCATGGGGCTGGTCTCGGCGGTGACGAACGACAACGCCGCCGGCGAATATTACCTGCCCGACATCGTCACCATCGCCCGCGCGCGCGGCCTCTCCGCCGGCGTCGTGCATTGCGCCGAGGCCGAGACGCTCGGGATCAACTCCCGCGCCGAGCTGGCCGGCGCCGAGACGGCGTTCCAGCAAGGCCTCCGCGCCCGGCTCATGGCGGACGGCGTCGCCTTGCAGGCGCCCGACACGGTGTTTTTCGCCTGGGACACCGCCGTCGGCCGCGATGCGGAAATCGAGCCCAACGTGATCTTCGGCCCCGGCGTCACGGTGGAATCCGGCGCCCGCATCCGCGGCTTTTCGCATCTCGAGGGCGCCCATGTCAGCCGCGGTGCCGTGGTCGGCCCCTTCGCCCGGCTGCGCCCGGGCGCCGAGCTTGCCGAAGACAGCCATGTGGGCAATTTCGTCGAGGTCAAGAACGCCTATCTCGGCGAGGGCGTGAAGGCCAATCACCTGACCTATCTCGGCGATGCCGATATCGGCGACGGCAGCAATATCGGCGCCGGCACCATCACCTGCAATTACGACGGCGTGTTCAAGCACCGCACCACCATCGGCAAGGGCGCCTTTATCGGCTCCGACACGATGCTGGTGGCCCCGGTCACCGTGGGCGATGGCGCCATGACCGGCTCGGGCTCGGTCATCACCGAGGACGTGGCGCCGGGCGCGCTGGCGCTGGGGCGTGCGAAACAGGTGACGAAACCCGGCTTCGCAACCCGGCTCTTCGACATGTTGCGCGCCAAAAAAGCAAAACAGACCAAGGGGTAACGGATATGTGTGGAATTGTCGGCGTTCTGGGGTCGCACGAAGTCGCCCCCATGCTGGTCGAGGCCCTGCGGCGGCTGGAATATCGCGGTTACGACAGCGCGGGGATCGCCACGGTGAACGACGGTCGGCTCGACCGCCGCCGTGCGGTGGGCAAGCTGGTCAATCTCTCCGACCTGCTGGTGCACGAGCCGCTGGCGGGCAAATCCGGCATTGGCCAGACCCGCTGGGCCACCCATGGCGCGCCGTCCACCCGCAACGCCCACCCGCATCGCTGCGGGCCGGTGGCGGTGGTCCATAACGGCATCATCGAGAATTTCCGCGAGCTGCGCGAAGAGCTGAGCGAGCACGGCCTCCTGCCCGAGACCGACACCGATACCGAGCCGGTCGCGATGCTGACCCGGCACTATCTCGACGCCGGGCTGAGCCCCGCCGAGGCAGCGGCGAAAACCGTGTCGCGGCTGGAAGGCGCCTTTGCGCTGGCCTTTCTCTTCGACGGGGAAGACGACCTGATCATCGGCGCCCGCAAGGGAGCGCCGCTGGCCATCGGCCATGGCGAGGGCGAGATGTTCGTCGGCTCGGACGCCATCGCGCTGGCGCCGCTTACCGACACGATCACCTATCTCGAAGACGGCGACTGGGCGGTTGTGACCCGCGAGGGCGCACAGATCTTCGACATGGAGAACCGTCTTGTGAACCGCGAGGCCCGTAAGATCCGCATGGATGCGGCGCGGGTCGACAAGGCCGGGTTCAAGCATTTCATGGCCAAGGAGATCGCCGAACAGCCCAGCGTTCTCGCCGATGCGCTGGGGGCCTACCTCGACGGGGAAAGCATCAATATCCCCTCGGAAGATCTTGATTTCAATAAGGTTGATCGGCTGACGCTGGTGGCCTGCGGCACCGCGTACTACGCCTGCCTGACGGCGAAATACTGGTTCGAGCGGCTGGCGCACCTGCCTGTCGAGGTCGATATCGCCTCGGAATTCCGCTATCGCGAACCGCCGGTACTGCCGGGCACCGTGGCGCTCTTTGTCTCGCAATCGGGCGAGACCGCCGATACGCTGGCCGCCCTGCGCTATTGCAAGGAAAAAGCCGACAAGATCGTCTCGGTGGTCAATGTGGAGACCAGCTCCATCGCGCGCGAGAGCGATCTGGCGCTACCGATCCATGCCGGCGTCGAGGTTGGCGTCGCCTCCACCAAAGCCTTCACATGCCAGCTCAACGTGTTGCTTTTGCTGGCAATAAAGGCAGCCACCGCGCGCGGGATCATGCCAGAGTCCGACGCCGCCGCGCTGCTCGCCGAGCTGCGCGCTCTGCCGGGGCTCTTCAACGCCGCGCTCGATCGCGACGCGACCATCGAAAAGGCCGCGAAACAGATCTCCGAGGCGCGCGACGTGCTGTTCCTGGGCCGCGGTCTGATGTACCCTCTTGCTTTGGAAGGCGCGCTCAAGCTAAAGGAAATCAGCTACATACACGCCGAAGCTTATGCGTCTGGAGAATTGAAGCACGGCCCCATCGCGCTGATCGACAAGACCGTGCCGGTGATCGTCATGGCGCCGCATGACTCGCTCTTCGACAAGACCGTGTCGAACATGCAGGAGGTCATGGCGCGCGGCGGCAAGGTCTGCCTGATCACCGACGCGGCGGGTGCGGCGCAGGCCGGCGAAGGCGTCTGGCAGGTGATCACCCTGCCGGCGGTGGATGAGCGCCTGTCACCGCTGCTCTATGCGCTGCCGGCGCAGCTTCTGGCCTATCACGCGGCGGTGGCGAAGGGCACCGATGTGGACCAGCCCCGCAACCTGGCGAAATCGGTCACGGTGGAATAATCCGACCGCGCACAGCCTGCCCGGCCTCGCGTCCGGCGGCACGGTCGCGGTGAGTATTTGCGGAAAGATGAAAGACGGGCATAGTCTGCGGCGCAGCATGTCTTTCGGAGTTTGGTATGGCAAAACAGTTCGACGCGCTGAGCGAGGAGCACATCGCCTTTATCGAGGCGCAGCACATGTTCTTCGTCGGCTCCGCCGCGCCCACGGGGCGGGTCAATGTCAGCCCCAAGGGCATGGACACGCTGCGGGTGCTGGGGCCGAACCGGATCGCCTTTCTGAATCTCACCGGCTCGGGCAACGAGACCGCGGGGCATCTGTTGCAGGATCCCAGGATCACGCTGATGTGGTGCGGTTTCGAAAAGCGTCCGCTGATCCTGCGCGCCTATGGCACCGCGCGGATGATCCAGCACAGCGATCCCGGCTGGGGCGAGATGCTGGATCTCTTTCCCGACCTGCCCGGCGCGCGGCAGATCTGCGAGATCGCGGTGGAGCTGGTGCAGAATTCCTGCGGCTATGCGGTGCCCTATATGGAATTCGCCGGCGAGCGCGACACGCTGCGCCGCTGGGCCGAGACCAAGGGCTATGACGGGCTGCGCGCCTATTGGGCGGAGAAGAACGCGGCAACGCTCGACGGTGCCCCCACCGGGATCGAGGCTGACGCCACATGACACCGGACGACGCGCTGGCGGAGATTGCGGCGGGGGCGATCCCCGGCAAGGCCGAGGAGATGCGCGCCTATCACAAGGTCGACCGGCGCTATCTCGGCGTGCCGACCCCGGTGCTCAACGATCTCACCCGCGCCTGGCGGCAGAGCCTGGATGTGCCGGCGCGCGTGGCGCTGGCGGATGGGCTCTGGCAGACCGATATCTACGAGGCGCGCGTGGCGGCGGCCAAGCTGCTGACACAGGCGCGGATCCGGCCCGACGATGCGGTCTGGGCGCTGATCCGGAGCTGGGTGCCAAGCTTTGACAGCTGGGCCATCGCCGATCACGCCTGTCAGGCCGGGCAGCGGCGGCTGACGGCGGATCGCAGCCGGGTCGCCGGGATCGAGAGCTGGACCCAGAGCCCGCTGATGTGGACGCGCCGGGCGGCGCTGGTGATCACCCTGCCCTGGGCGCGCATGAACCACCCGACCGAGGCGGATCTGGCGATCCGCGACCGGGTGCTCGGCTGGGCGGCGGGCTATGTGCCTGACCGCGACTGGTTCATCCAGAAGGCGGTGGCCTGGTGGCTGCGCGATCTGTCGAAACACGATGTGGCGCGCACCCGGGCCTTTCTGGAGACCCATGGGCCACGCATGAAGCCTTTCGCGCTTCGCGAAGCCTCGAAATATCTCTGAGCGGTATTTCGGGGTTTCCCGAAATAGGGATCAGAGCCGCTGGCGCAGATGCGCGATGCCCGCGCGGATCTCGTCACGGATCGGATCGTCGCGCGGTGCGTCGCGCAGGGTGGCGAGCAGCTCGGGCGCCGGACGGCCCTTGCGCGCCCAGCTGAGCCCGCGCATGTGCGTCCGGGCGGGCTCGGGCAACGCGTCGGGCAGATCCTGTCCCGAGAGCGTCGCCCAGACCCCGGCCCAGCAGCGCGCCACCGACCACGGGTTGTAGCCGCCGCCACCCGAGACGATCAGGCGCGGCGCCAGCGCGAAGAGCGCCGCGACCGCGCGGAAATGGCTGTTGTTGGAGAGCGTTAGCCGCGACAGCGGGTCTTCGGTGAGCGCGTCGGCGCCGCATTGCAGGAACACGGCGTCGGGCGCAAACCCCTCGACGGCGGGCAGGATCAGCTCTTCCAGCGCGTAGGTGAATTCGCTGTCGTTGAAGCCGCGCGGCACCGGCAGGTTGAAGGCCGCGCCACCGCCGGTATCGGCAAGCGCGCCGGTGAAGGGCCAGCGCCGGTCTTCGTGCAGAGAGATCACCCGCACTTGCGAGGAGCCGTGAAAGGCGATCTCCACCCCGTCGCCGTGATGGGCGTCTATATCCACATAGACGACACGGCGGGCACCGAGCCGCAGCAGGTGCCGGATGGTCAGCACCGGCTCGTTGAGAAAGCAGAACCCGGCGGCGCGGTCAGCCAGGGCGTGATGGGTGCCGCCGCCGGAATTGTAGACCGCGCGGACCTGCCCCGACATCACCAGCTCGGCAGCGAGCAGCCCGCCGCCCACGGCGGTGGCCGGGCGGCGGTACATCTCGGGAAAGACCGGGTTCGACAGAGTGCCGAGCCCGTGGCGCTCGCGGATCGCGTCGCTGACAGCGCCCGACGCCTCCGCCGCCTGAAGCGCCGCGACATAGGCGGGGCTGTGAAAGCTCGTGAGCGCGGCGGGGCGCGCGCGGGGGCTGGTGCGGTAGAGCCGTGACGGCAGCCAGCCCAGAAGGCGGGCGAGATCGGTCGCCGCCGGCACCCGCTCGATGGAGAGCGGATGGCGGGCGCCGTAGCGCGAGCCGCGATAGATCTCGGAACCGATGAAAAACGCGCGTTGCATGGGGCTTATCTAGGGCGGATCGGCACCGGCGGAAAGCGCAACACAGGCGCTGCGGAAAACGCTCGGGGCCCGTTGCACATCCCGCGCGCTTCCGCTTATGTCGCGCCATGTTTGGCGCCACGCTGACCCTCCGCACCATCGGTCTGACCATTCTGCTGCTCGCTTGCGGCGGGCTGAGCGGCCTGCTGGCCAAGGCGCTGCACCTGCCGATGCCCTTCATGCTGGGCAGTCTGGCGAGCTCGGGGCTTGCCATCGCGCTTTTCCAGGACGGGGCGCTGCGCGATTACAGCTTTCCCATGCGGTTCCGCACGCTCTGCATCGGGCTGATCGGGGTGATGATCGGCACGCAGGTCAAGCCCGAGCTGCTGGACGTGGCGGGCGACATGCTGCTGACGCTGGCGATGCTGGCGGTTTTCGTGATGCTGGCGCATGGCGGCAATTACCTGATCTACCGGCGGCTCGGCGGGTTCGACCGCGCCACCGCCTATTATTCCGGCACGCCGGGCGGGCTGATGGAGAGCCTGGTGATGGGCGAGCGCGCCGGGGCCGATCCGGCGCAGCTCACGGTGCAGCAATTCCTGCGGATCATCCTCGTGGTGACGCTGGTGCCGGCGGCGCTGTCGCTCTGGGTGGGGCATCCGGTGGGCAGCGCGGCGGGGTTCGGCGGCAGCGCGGCAGAGCCCGTGACACCGCTGGCGCTGGTGCTGATCGTGATCGCCGCGGCGGCCGGGCTGGCGCTCGGACAGGTGATCCGCCTGCCGGCGGCGCAGATCACCGGGCCGCTGCTGCTTTCGGGGGCGCTGACCGCAACCGGGCTCGTGGACCTGCACCTGCCGTTCTGGCTGATCGCCGGTGCGCAGGTGGTGGTGGGCGTGTCGCTGGGGATGCGGTTTTCCGGCATCAGCCTGGCGATGCTGCGCCGGTCGCTGGGGCTGAGCGTGACCTCGGTGCTGTTCATGCTGCTGCTGGGGGCGGGCTTTGCCACGGTGCTGGCGCATGTCACCGGCGTGCCCTTCCTGCTGCTGATGATCTCCTATTCGCCGGGTGGCGTGACCGAGATGTCGGTGGTGGCGCTCAGCCTCGCCGCCAACCCGGCGCTGGTGAGCCTGCACCATGTGGTGCGGATCCTGTTCACCGTGGGCTTCATGAGCCTCGCCGAACGGCATGTGAACCTGTCCGAGGGCTGAGGCCGCCCGCAACGTCCTTCGAAGGACGTTGCAAGAGTTTTCGAAAACTCTTGCGCGCCCGGCCCGGCGGTCAGCCCGCCGCTTCGGCCTTTTCCTCGAGCTCCAGCCATTCCTCTTCCGCCGCCGCGAGCCGCTCCTGCCGTTCGGTGAGCGCCTCGGTGGCCTTGCGGAACTTCACCGGCTCGCGGGTGAAGAGCTCGGGATCGGCCAGCAGCTGCTCGAGCTTGCCGATCTCCGCCTCCAGCCGCGCGATCACCCCGGGCAGCTCCTCCAGCCGGTGCTTTTCGGTAAAGCTCAGCCCCGGCGCCTGCGGTTTCGGCGCGGGTTTCGCCTTCGCCGCCTCCTCCTTCGCCGGTTTCACGGGTTTGGCAGCGGCGGGCGCGGTCTCGGCCTTCTGCGCCTGATAATCGCTCCAGCCGCCGGCATAGACCACGGCGCGGCCATCGCCCTCCATGGCGATGGTCGTGGTGGCGATGCGGTCGAGGAAATCGCGGTCGTGGCTGACGATCAGCACCGTGCCATCGTACTCGCCCAGCAGATCCTGCAACAGGTCCAGCGTCTCGACATCGAGATCGTTGGTCGGCTCGTCCAGCACCAGCAGGTTGCTTTCCTTCGCCATCAGCTTGGCCAGCAGCAGCCGCGCCTTTTCGCCGCCCGAGAGCGAGCGCACCGGCGCCCGCGCCTGGCGTTCGTCGAAGAGGAAATCCTTGAGATAGCCCACCACATGGCGCGGCTCGCCGCGCACCAGCACCTGATCGGCCTTGCCCGAGACCCGCATCTCCTTGTCGCCGGTGAGGCTTTCCCAGAGGCTCATGTCCGGATCGAGCTGGGCGCGCGACTGGTCGAACACCGCCGGCACGAGATTGGTGCCGAGCTTGACGAGGCCGTCATCGGGTGCCAGCTCGCCGATCAGCATGCGGATCAGCGTCGTCTTGCCGGTGCCGTTCGGCCCGACAAAGGCCACCCGGTCGCCGCGCTGCACGGTGATCGAGAAATTCGACACGATGGTCTTGTCGCCAAAGGCCTTGGCGATGCCCTGCGCCTCGATCACCTTCTTGCCGGAGGTCGGTGCCGAGGCCAGCTCCATCGCCGCCACACCCTGCCGCCGGATCATGCCGGCGCGCTCCTGGCGCAGCGCCTTCAGCGCGCGCACCCGGCCCTGGTTGCGGGTGCGCCGGGCCGAGATGCCCTCGACCGCCCATTTCGCTTCGGATTTGATCTTGCGGTCGAGCTTGTGGCGCGCCTCGTCTTCCTCGGCCCAGATCTTGTCGCGCCATTCCTCGAAGGCGCGGAAGCCCTGCTCATGCCGCCGCACGGCGCCACGGTCGATCCAGAGCGTCGCGCGGGTCAGCTCCTCAAGGAACCGCCGGTCGTGGCTGATCAGGACAAAGGCCTTGCGGGTGCCCTTGAGTTCGCTTTCCAGCCACTGGATCGCGGCGATATCAAGGTGGTTGGTGGGCTCGTCGAGCAGCAGCACATCCGGATCCTGCGCCATCAGCCGGGCCAGCGCCGCACGGCGCCGCTCGCCGCCCGAGGCGGTGGCGACCGGACGCGCCGGATCGAAGCCCAGCCCCTGCCCCGCGGCCTCGACCAGATACATCTCCGCCGGTCCCAGCCCCTCGGCCGCATAGTCGCCCAGCGTCTCGAAACCGCTCAGATCCGGCTCCTGCTCCATATAGCCGACGCTGGTGCCGGCGGGGACCACGCGGGTGCCGGTGTCGGACTCCACGAGCCCGGCCATGACCTTCATCAACGTGGATTTGCCCGAGCCGTTGCGACCCACCAGCGCGACGCGGTCGCCGGGCTGGACATTGAGCGAGAGGCCGGAAAAGACCGGCTCGCCGCCGAAGGTGAGCGAGATGTCGGAGAGTTGGAGAAGCGGTGCCTGTGCCATGTCCGATGCGCTATGTCGGGAGGCCGGGCGCGTCAAGGGGCGGTTACTGCGGGAGTGTGCGCTTGGCGGTTGGCGTGAGGTGGGCAGGACTGCCCACCCTACGCGAGGCGGGCCGCAGCGCGCCGCCGCCCTCGCCCGCTTCAAACCCGGCTGATCCGCCCGCCACTCACCGGAGCCGCCACGCCCGTCGTCTCCGGCGCCGAGATCGGAAGCCCGCGCATCACCCGCACCGCGAGATGGGCAAAGGCCTGCGCCTCGAGCATGTCGCCGTCGAGCCCGACCGCCTCCACCGGCTCCACCGGGCAGTCGAGCCCCGCCGCGAGCATCGCCATCATCACCGGATTCTTGCGCCCGCCGCCGGTGACCAGCAGCCGCGACGGCTGGTTGCGGCAATGCTCCAGCCCCTGCATCACCGCCGCCGCGGCCATCGCCGTCATCGTCGCCGCCGCGTCCGCATCGGAGAGCTCGCGCACCAGATCCAGCATCAGCGCGAAATCGTCCCGATCAAGCGATTTCGGCGGCATCTTGCGGAAATAGGCCTCTTCCAGGAACAGCTCCAGCGCCCCTTCCACGACCCGCCCGCGCGATGCCAGCGCGCCGTCGCGGTCGCAATCGAGCCCCAGCCGCTCGGCCACCAGATCGTTCAGCGGCGCGTTCGCCGGGCCGGTGTCGAAGGCCAGCAGCGCGCCCTCGACCTCGGGTTTCGGCCAGAGCGGATCGACCCAGGTCAGGTTGCCGACCCCGCCGAGATTGAGAAAGGCCACCGGTTCGCGCGCCTTCATCCATTGCGCACAGGCGAAATGGAAGAACGGCGCCAGCGGCGCACCCTCGCCGCCGAGCGCCACATCCGCCGAGCGGAAATCCCAGACCACGTCACGCCCCAGCCGTTCGGCCAGCGCGTCGCCATCGCCGAGCTGATGCGTGCCCCGCCCCTGCGGCTCATGCGCCAGCGTCTGGCCGTGAAACCCCACGAGCTGCGCCTGCGGAAACCGCGCCAGCAGCTCCTCATGCGCCCTCTGCACCACCGCCAGCGCCTCGGAGACGTCGTCCTCTTGCCAGCGCCCCAGCGCCGCTTTCAGCACCGCGCGCTCATCCGGCGTATAAGGCCGATAGCCGCTCTCTCCGAATTCGAAAATCCTGTGGCCGTCGGTCAGCACCAATGCCGCGTCCACCCCGTCGAGCGATGTGCCCGACATCGACCCCAGCGCCCAGACCGGCGCTTCCGTCAACTTACCCTTCACCTCTGCTCGCCCCACCCTTATAGGAACCCCTGAACTATATGAGGGATACCCCATGACCTACCATCCCAAATCGGATTTCATGCAAGTCATGATCGAGCGTGGCTTTCTTGCCGATTGCACCGATTATCAGGGCCTCGACGAGGCGCTGACCAAGGGGGTGGTGCCGGGCTATATCGGGTTCGACGCCACGGCCAAATCGCTGCATGTGGGCTCGCTCATCCAGATCATGATGCTGCGCTGGCTGCAAAAGACCGGTCATCAGCCGATCACCCTCATGGGCGGCGGCACCACCAAGGTGGGCGATCCGAGCTTTCGCGCCGACGAGCGCCCGCTGCTGACGCCCGATCAGATCGACGACAATATTTCCGGGATCAAGCAGGTCTTTGCCAAATATGTCGACTACGAGAAAGACGGCAATCCGGCGCTGATGCTCAACAACGCCGAATGGCTCGACGGGCTCAACTATCTGGACTTCCTGCGCGATATCGGGCGGCATTTCTCGGTCAACCGGATGCTGTCGTTTGAATCGGTGAAATCGCGGCTCGACCGCGAGCAGTCGCTGAGCTTCCTGGAATTCAACTACATGATCCTCCAGGCCTATGATTTCCTCGAACTGAACCGCCGTTACGGCTGCGTCCTGCAGATGGGCGGCTCGGACCAGTGGGGCAATATCGTCAACGGCATCGACCTCACCCGCCGGGTGCTCGATACCGAGATCTTTGGACTCACCTCGCCGCTGCTGACCACCTCGGACGGCAAGAAGATGGGCAAATCGCAGGACGGCGCGGTCTGGCTGAATGCCGATATGCGCTCGCCCTACGAGTTCTGGCAGTTCTGGCGCAACACCACCGATGCCGATGTGGGCCGTTTCCTCAAGCTCTATACAGAGATGGATATCGACGAGTGCGAACGCCTCGGCGCGCTGGCCGGCTCCGAGATCAACCAAGCCAAGATCGCGCTGGCCAACGCGGTGACCACGCTCTGCCACGGTGCCGAGGCGGCGGCGGCGGCGGAAGCCACCGCGCGCGAGGTCTTCGAGAAGGGCGGCGTGGGCGACGACCTTCCGACGCTGGAACTCACGGCGGAAGAGATCGGCACCGGCATCTCCATCGTGCAGGTCATCGTGCGGGCGGGGCTGGCGAAATCCGGCAAGGAGGCCAAGCGCCTCATCGCCGAGAACGGCGCGCGGATCGACGACGCGCCGCTCACCGATGCCGGGCTGATGCTGGACGCGGGCGCGCTGGCCGCGCCGGTCAAGCTCTCGGCGGGCAAGAAGCGCCACGCGCTGGTGAAGCTCGCCTAGGATCTCTCGCCCAGGACATCAGGAGCGGTGGGCAGGAGGAGCGGTGGGCAGGATTGCCCACCCGGGCCCTGCCCCAACGGCCTCCCGCCCCGGACCCGATCCGGGGCCTCGCGCCCGATGGGGGACGCCCGGTTTCTGGCACCGCCTCAGAACACCGCCTGCAACAGCCCCAGCACCACGAATGGCAGCGACAGCGCAGTGGCCAGCAGCAGCGCCGCAGCAGCGGTGGGTTTCGGACGGGGCGCCACGGCGGCGATGGATCGGGGCGCCTCACGGCGCGGGGAACGAATCTGTGCCATGGCAGAAATTAACCACGGATTCACTTTCCAGATCCTTAATCCAGATCATGGACCCGCTTCGCCTGCCGCTGCCGCAATCGCCGGAATATGCCCGCACCCTGCGGATGCTGGGGATCGCTCTGCGCGGCGCGCATGCAGACAGTGTCGCCTGGCAGGTCCAGTCGCGCCGCCTGCCGGTGCTGGGCGCGGTCGATCTGCTCTCGCGCGGCCCGGTGGCGCGCGATCCCGCGGATCTTGATGCCGCACTCACACGCTGCCGCCGCCCCGGCGTACCGCTGCTGCTGAATGCCGACGGCATCGCGGCCGCGACGCTGCGCGCGGGCGGCTTCTGGCCGCTGCTCACCCCGGCGACCCTGGCGCTGCTGCCGCTCGGATCCGAAGACGCGATGCGCGCCGCGATGCACCAGAAATGGCGCAACCAGCTCAACCGCGCGACGCGGCACCGGCTGAAGATCTCCCGCCTGCCGCTCTCAGGCAACCACTGGCTGCTGGAGGCCGAGGCGCGCCAGGCAAGCGCCCGCCGCTACCGCGCCCTGCCGCCCGGGCTCATCGCCGCCTTCGCCCGCGCCAATCCCGGCAAGGCGCTGATCTGGGAAGCGCGCCACAGGGGCAGCCCGGTCGCCGCCATCGCGGTGCTGCGCCACGGTCGCATGGCAAGCTGGCAGATCGGCGTCACGCTGACGGAGGGCCGCCGCCTCGGCGCCATGAACGCCCTGCTCTGGCAGGCGATGCGCTGGCTGGCCGGCCACGGCCACGACCTGCTCGATCTCGGCATGCTGAATTCCGACGACGCCCCCGGCCTCGCCCGGTTCAAGCTGCGCAGCGGCGCCTCCGCGCACCGGCTGGGCGGCACCTGGCTGCGTATGGGCGCGCTCGCGCCCCTCGCCCGCCATCTGCCAGCGCGGCTCGCCGCCTGAACACAACAGGCGTTTCCATTGGCTGAAAATATCCCGGGTGGTGAATTGGCCCCCTCGGGGGCCAAGAGGAGGGCAGCGCCCTCCTCCCGCGGCGCCCGGCCGCCGCAGGCGGCGGGGCGCAAACCCTGCGCGCGCCCGGCACGGACGCGCCCCGCTCAGTCGGTCGCCTCGACCGAGACCATCACGTCGGGCGCGCCGACCACGGCGCCGTTGCGCCCGGCGCCGCGCTTGATCGCGTCGACCACATCCATGCCCGAGGTCACCTCGCCGACAACGGTATATTGCCCGTTCAGATGCGGCGCCGGGGCAAACATGATGAAGAACTGCGAATTCGCCGAATTCGGGTTCTGCGAGCGCGCCATGCCCACCGCGCCCCGGGTGAAGGGCCGGTCGGAGAACTCCGCCGGCAGGTCCGGCAGGTCCGAGCCGCCGGTGCCCGCCAGCCGCATGTCGCCGCCGCGCTTGCCGTATTGCACGTCGCCGGTCTGCGCCATGAAGCCCTCGATCACGCGGTGGAACACCACCCCGTCATAGGCGCCCTGCTCGGCCAGCGTCGTGATCCGCTCTGCATGCTGCGGTGCCACGTCGTCGAAAAGCTCGATATGGAAGCTGCCATTCGCTCCCTCGCCCTCGACGGTCACGTCCAGCCCCGCCGCCGAAAGCGGCGCGGCCAGAACGCAGAAGAGGCCGGCGACGAGACTACGCATCGGAGGCCACTTTCACGCTGACCATGCGGTCGGGCTCCGCCGGCGGCTCACCGCGGGTGATCGCATCCACATGCGCCATGCCGTCGACCACCCGGCCATAGACGGTGTACTGCCCGTTCAGGAAGTGGTTGTCCTTGAAATTGATGAAGAACTGCGAATTCGCCGAGTTCGGGTTCATCGAGCGCGCCGCGCCCAGCGTGCCCCGGTCATGCGGCAGTTTCGAGAACTCCGCCGGCAGGTCGGGCAGGTCCGAACCGCCGGTGCCGGCGCGGCTCAGGTTGAAATCCTGTTCCATATTGCCGTGGGCCACGTCGCCGGTCTGCGCCATGAACCCCTCGATCACCCGGTGAAAGGCGACATTGTCATAGGCACCGGCGCGCGCCAGCTCCTTCATCCGTTCCACATGTTTCGGCGCCACGTCGGGCAGCAGTTCGATCGTCACGGTGCCGCCCTTCAGCTCCATGAGGATCGTGTTCTCGGGGTCCTTGATCTCGGCCATGTCGCGTCTCTCCTATGCGCCTAAAGCTTGTCTCCGACTTAATCCGCCACCGCGCGATTGCCAAGGGACGCGCGTGCATTGACGCCGCCGGCCCTTCGGGGCAGACCTTTGGCAACGAATGTGCAGGAGGACAGTATGGCCTGGAAGACCCTCGACGACATGGACCTGGACGGCAAGCGCGTGCTGACCCGTGTCGACATCAACGTTCCGGTGGAAAACGGCGAAGTGACGGATGCCACCCGCATCGAGCGCGTCGGCCCCACGGTGCAGGACATCCTGTCGCGCGGCGGCAAGCCGGTGCTGCTGGCGCATTTCGGCCGGCCCAAGGGCAAGGTGGTGCCCGAGATGTCGCTGAAGATGCTGGTGCCCGCGATCGAGGCGGCCTTTGGCACCAAGGTGCATTTCGCCACGCTGGACGAGGCCGAGGTGGTGATCGACGCCTGCGATGCCGGCCAGGTGGTGCTGCTGGAGAACACCCGCTTCGAGCCGGGCGAGGAAAAGAACGACGCGGAGCTGGCGAAACGCTATGCCGCGCTTGGCGATATCTACTGCAACGACGCCTTCTCGGCGGCGCACCGCGCCCATGCCTCCACCGAGGCGCTGGCGCATCTGCTGCCGGCCTGCGCCGGCCGGCTGATGCAGGCCGAGCTGGAAGCGCTCGACGCGGCGCTCGGCACGCCGAAGCGCCCGGTGCTGGCGGTCGTGGGCGGCGCCAAGGTCTCCACCAAGCTGGAACTGCTGGGAAATCTGGTGGAAAAGGTCGATCTGCTGGTGATCGGCGGCGGCATGGCCAACACCTTCCTCGCCGCCAAGGGAATCGATGTCGGCAAATCGCTTTGCGAGCACGAGATGGCCGGCACCGCAAAGGAGATCATCGCCAAAGCGGAAACCGCCGGCTGCGAGATCCTGCTGCCGGGCGATGTGGTCGTGGCGCGCGAATTCCGCGAAAACGCCCCCTCCGAAACCGTGCCCGCCGATGCCTGCCCCGCCGATGCGATGATCCTCGATGCCGGCCCCGACAGCGTCGAGGCGGTCAAGGCCGCCATCGACAAGGCCGAGACGCTGATCTGGAACGGCCCGCTCGGCGCCTTCGAAATCGCGCCCTTCGATGCGGCCACCAATGCCGCGGCCGCCCACGCGGCGGCTGCCACGGCGCATGGTCAGCTGGTCTCGGTCGCCGGTGGCGGCGACACGGTCGCGGCGCTCAACAAGGCCGGCGCGGCGGAGGATTTCACCTATATCTCCACCGCCGGCGGCGCCTTCCTGGAATGGATGGAAGGCAAGGTCCTGCCCGGCGTCGCCGCCCTGGGCTGAGCCGGTCCACACGGTCGCCAGCGATTCCCAATACCGGTAGACGGTGGGCAGATCTGCTCACCGTCGCTTCCCTCGGAAAACGCCGGTCCTGTTTCCGCAACTTTTTGAGCGTTGCCCCGGCGCGGAACAAGGCGAAGCCGCCGCGCCATCGACGGGCCGCCCCCCGGGCCGGCGATTTGCCGACGTCCGCGTATCGTTGCGAGGTCCTTCGGATTTGGCCGGGATAAATCGAGAGGATCTATCTGTCGGGCCGCCAGCCCGCAGCCCGTCGATGACGCGGCTTGTGTCTCACGTTTTCCAAAGTGAACCTCCGGCGCGCTGGCGGGCACCTAATCCCTGCCCATCCCCTCTTGGCCAGTCCAACGCCCTCGCCGGGTTTTCCTGCCACCACGGTCACGAAGTTTTTCACCGCAAGCGCTGCCAGGAGGGATTCCCTTCGCGAATCACCTGTGGCATAGTCCCTGTCACGCATCCGCCAGAGATGCGGCTGACAAGGCAGAGCAAGAGCGCACCCCATGAGCGCAAGGCGCAAACCCGCATTCGGAGTCGTGATCTACGCGGCCATCACCCTGAGTCTTTCGGGGTATTTCGTCTTTGCCGCCGTGCAGGGCGATTTCGGGCTGTTCCGCCGCGCCGAGATCGAGGTCGAGGGCGAACGGCTCGCCGCCGAGCTCGACACGCTCGAAACCGAGGTGGCGCGCATGGAAAACCTGACGCGGCGCCTGTCGGACGATTATCTCGATCTCGATCTGCTCGATCAGCAGGCCCGCGATGTGTTGGGCCTGATGCGCGCCGACGAGATCGTGGTGCGCTGAGCCGCCTTCTTCGCAATTCGCCGCTCTGACGCGCGGAAATCCGCCCCACCGCCGCTTTGCTGCGCAACTCTCCGCCAGACGGGGTGCCACAGCGCGCCCGCCACATTTCTCAGGCTTGAAAAAGCCCGGGCGCGGCGCACATTTCTGTCACGAGACGAGCAAAAACAACAAAAATCCCCGAGGCAGCAGAATGAAAACCCTCACCATCCTCCAGGCCGCCGCACTTGCCGTTCTGGCCGTGTTCGGCGCCTATGCCGCACATGGCCAGCCACCGAGCTGCGATGCGAGCAACACCGAGATCAGCACGCCCTGCGATCTCTGAGGAGATTTCTGCGGCACCCCGACCGGGTCAGCGCCCGAGCGCCTCGTGCAGCTTGGGCAGGAACACATCCGTATAGAGCGTGCCGGCCAGCGGGCCGGTATGCTTGTGCAGGATCGTGCCGTCGCCCGCGACGATGAAGGTCTCGGGCGGGCCGGTCACCCCCCATTCGATCGCCGTGCGCCCCTGCGGATCGTAGGGCACGCCGATAAAGGGCGACTCCGCCTCCGCCAGATAGCCCGATGCGGCACCGGCCTTGTCCTTGAAGTTCACGCCGACGATGCGCACGCCCTCGTCCTGAAGCTCCAGCAGCCGGGGATGTTCGGCGCGGCAGGGCGGGCACCAGGAGGCCCAGAAATTCACCACCGTCACCTCGCCGCTGCGCAGATCGGCATCGGCGACCGAGGGGAAGCCTTCGAGCGTCTCCTCCGGCAGCGCCGGGGCCTGACGGCCGATGAAGGTCGAGGGCAGAATGCTGGTGTCGCCGCGCTGCATGCCGAGATAGGCCATCACCGCGAAGGCGGCAAAGATCAGCGGCGGCAGGATCATCAGCAGCGAGATCTTCTTCCTGGGTCCGGTCTGCGTGTCAGCCATTGGATTTGATCCGTTCCTCGATTTTCGCAAGCTCGGCCCGCACCTTGCGGGCGCGCGCGATGCTCAGCCCGACCAGCACGACGAGCAGCCCCAGGCTGACCCCGTAGGAGGCCAGCACCGCAAAGGCGTATTTTCCCAGATCCGGCATCATGCCCGGCGCTCCCGTGCCAGCAGCGCGCGCGCACGGCGGGCGCGGATTTCGGTTTGCGTGCGCAGAAAGACCAGCGCGATGAACAGCAGCACAAAGCCCGCGATGCAGACCAGCGCCGGATACCAGTAGACGTCCGAGACGTTCTCCTCGGCGTCCAGCGACAGCGAGGCGCCCTGATGCAGCCCCTGGTTCCAGAACAGCACCGCATAGCGCGACAGGATCGCAAAGACCGAACCCACGAGGCAGAGGATCGAGGTCAGGTCGGCGGCGGTGTCGTCATTCTCGATCGCCGACCACAGCGCCATATAGCCGAGATAGAACAGGAACAGCACCAGGAACGAGGTCAGGCGCGGATCCCACGCCCACCAGGTGCCCCACATCGGCTGCCCCCAGAGCGCACCGGTGGCCAGCGCGATCACCGTGAAGGTGGCGCCCACCGGGGCGGCGGCGCGGGCGGCCAGCGCCGAGACATGGTGGCGCCGGATGATCCAGACCAGCGACGCCACCAGCATCATCGCCCAGGCGTTGATCGCCATCATCGCGGCGGGCACATGGATGTAGAAGATCTTGACCGTCGAGCCCTGACGGTAATCGTCGGGGGTGAAGAAGAACCCCCAGATCAGCCCGGTCACGAGGCACAGCACCGCCGCCGCCGAGATCCACGGCAGCACGATATCCGTGGTTCGGATGAATTTGACGGGGTTGGCATATTCCCAGATCGACATGGCCCTGCCTCTATCGCAAACATCGCCCGGTTTCACCTGAAATTTCCGTCAGGCGCAATGACGCCTCCTGCCGCAGGGGCGCGACGGGCCGCGCTCAGTCGCGCCAGATATCCGGCGTCAGCAGCACCACAATGGCCAGCAGCTCCAGCCGACCCAGCACCATCGCCGCGCAGACCGTGAGCTTGGCCCCGGCGCTCAGCCCCGCCAGATCCACCGGCAGCTCCGCCGCCGCCGGGATCAGCGGGCCGCAATTGGTAAGCGCCGCGATGGTCAGCACCATGGCGTTCTCGAAGTCGATGCCGAAGAGGCCGAAGATCAGCGAGAACACCGCGATGGACATGGCGAACATCATGAAGAAGACCCAGGCGATGAACGCCCCCTGCCGCCGGATCCGCCGTGCCATCACGCCCGAGCGGCCGATAGAGCTGGGATGCACCAGCCGCTCCAGCTCGCGCTTGCCGGCGAGATAGAGCGCATAGATCCGCAGCAGCTTCACCCCGCCCGCCGTGGTCGCCACGCCGCCGCCGACAATCGCCAGCCCCATCAGGATCAGCCCCGGCGTCGACAGGCCCGACCAGCCCTGCGCCTCGGCCCAGTCGGCGCTGACGAAACCGGTGGTCGACAGGAAGGAGAGCGCGGTGAACACCCCGCCCCAGAGCGCCCGCAGCGCCAGTTCGAGATTCTGCTCGCCGCCCACATCGAAGGCCGCGATCCAGTGCCGCAGGAACAGCACCGCCGGCACCAGCGCGGCAATGGAAAGCCCCATGCGGAACTCGGGGTCTTCGCGCAGCCCGGGGCGGTAGGAGGCGCCGGTGTCGCCGGAAAAGGTCAGCCGCGACAGCGCGAAGAACAGGAAACAGAAGATGATCATCTCGCCCGCAAGCCCGCTCGGCGCGTTGATCGGCCCGCCCACCGGCGAGATGCCCGAGGTCGCCATGGTCGACATCGCGTGGCTGAGCGCCACCAGCGGCGGGTCGCCCGCCAGCAGCAGCATGATCCACAGCGCCAGCGTCAGCCCGGCATAGACCGGCACCAGGATCCGCGAGGACGCTCCCAGCCGCTGCGCCGGGTCCGACATGTCGCGCCGCCCGGCCAGCGCATCGACGCTCTGCCCCGGTTCGCCGCGCGCGGTGATCTCGAACCCGCCCAGCGTCAGCGGCGCCAGGATCGCCGCCGCCGCCACCCACATCAGCAACCCGCCGAGCCAGCCGACCTGCGCGCGCCAGAGATGCTCTGCCGAGGACAGGCGCGACGGCTCGAAGAGCGTGGCGCCGGTGGTGGTCAGGCTCGACACCATCTCGAAAAAGGCATTGAGAAAGGTGGTGGTGCGCAGCGCCTCGTGGAACGGCACCGCCAGCACCGCCGGCAGCAGCACAAAGGCCCCCATCAGCGCCAAGAGCTGCCGCGAGGCCGAACGGTTGTGCCGCCGCGTCGCCTGCGCGATGGCGATGAGCACGGTCAGCACCATGCCCACCAGCGCCGAATAGAAAAAGGCCCGCGCGTCGTGAAACTCTTCCTCGGCCAGCGCCACCACCGCCGGCAGGACCATCGACGCACTCGCGAGCCCGGTGAGCAGCAGGAAGAGCGGCAGGCGGTAAAGGGCTCCCATGGCTCAGAAAAAGTCGATCGAGACCTGGAGCAGCCGCTCCACCTGCGCGACATCCTTGGCCATGGCAAAGATCACGATGCGGTCGCCGTCGTCGATGCGCAGCCCGCCGGTGATCTTGACCACCTTGTCACCCTTGCGCACCGCGCCGACCAGAACACCCTCGGGAAAGTCGATCTCACGGATGGTCTTGCCGGCCATGGAGGAGGTCGAGAGCACCTCGGCCTCGATCACCTCGGCCTCGGCATCGCCGATGGAATAGACCGAGCGCACCCGCCCGTGACGGATATGGCGCAGGATCGAACTCACGGTGGTGGCGCGCGGGTTGATATAGGCATCGACCCCCAGCGGCTCCATCAGCGGCACCATGGTCGGGTCGTTGACCAGCGCGATGGCAAAGGGGCAGCCCGCCGCCTTGGCGCGCACCGCCGCCAGCATGTTGGTCTTGTCGTCGTCGGTAACACACAGCACCGCGTCGGCGCGGTCGATCCCGGCCTCGGCCAGCAGCCCCGCATCCAGCCCGTCGCCATGCAGCACGATGGTGCGCTCCAGCGCATCCGCCGCCCGCTCGGCGCGCTTGCGGTCGCGCTCGATCACCTTGGCGCGGATGCGCTCGGTGCGGGCCTCCAGCGCGCTTGCCACCGCCAGCCCGACATTGCCGCCGCCGATCACCACCACGCGCTCCTGCTTGCGCTGCGACTTGCCAAAGATCTCCAGCGTGCGGCGGATATCGTCCTTGTGCACGATCACGTAGCAGGAATCGCCGGGGAAAAGCTGGTCGCCCGGCTCGGGTGCAAACAATGTCCCCTCGCGCCGCACCCCCACCACGACCGAGCGCAGGGTCGAGAACAGATCCGAGAGCTGCCGCAGCGGCGTGTTCACGATGGGGCAGCCATCCTCGATGGTGAGGCCGAGAAGCTGCGCGCCGCCGTTCAGGAACCGCTCTGTGTCAAAGGCGGCGGGGGCCGAGAGCCGCTGCTGCGCCGCCTCGGCCACCTCTTTCTCGGGGCTGATCACCACGTCGATGGGCATGTGATCGCGGCGGTAGAGATCGGAATAGATCGCCGTCAGATAGGATTGCGAGCGCAGCCGCGCGACCTTGCGCGGAATGGCAAAGATCGAATGCGCCACCTGACAGGTCACCATATTGACCTCGTCGGAATAGGTGGCGGCGATGATCATGTCGGCGTCGCGCGCGCCCGCCTTGTCGAGCACATCCGGGTAGGAGGCAAAGCCCGCGATCCCCTGCACGTCGAGCGTGTCGGTGGCGCGGCGCACCAGATCGGGGTTGTTGTCGACGACGGTGACGTCGTTGCGCTCGCCCGAGAGATGCCGGGCGATCTGCCAGCCGACCTGCCCCGCACCGCAAATGATGACCTTCATGCGCTTCTCATCCCTGGACCGCTATTCCCGTGGCATGACATGCGGACACCGGGCGGTCAACGCCCTGCCGCGCGCCGCGCGGGCGGCCCCGGCTCAGCGCAGGTTGATGCGCAACACGGCGGCACTGGCAAAGGGCAAAAGCGCGATCACCCCGGCGCTGATGCCCGCCAGCATCAGGAGCGGTGTCTGCACCGCCAGCCCCTCCGCTCCGCGCCGCGCCGCCTCGGCGCCAAAGATCAGCGTCGGCACGTAGAGCGGCAGCACCAGCAGCGACAGCAGCAGCCCGCCGCGCTTCAGCCCCACCGTGAGCGCCGCGCCGAAGGTGCCGATCACCGAGAGCGCCGGCGTGCCGAGCGCCAGCGAGACCAACAGCCAGAGATAGCCATCGCGCGGCAGGCTCAGCAGCACCCCCAGCAGCGGCGCCGCCAGAACCAGCGGCAGCCCGGTGGTGATCCAGTGCGCCAGCGCCTTGACCGAGACGATGCCCTCCATCGGCAGCGGCGCGGTGGCCAGCAGATCGAGCGAGCCGTCCTCCCAGTCGAGCGCAAGGATCCGGTCGAGCGACAGCAGGCAGGCGAGCAGCGCGCCGATCCACAGCACGCCGGGCGCGATCCGCGCCAGCAGGCCGGTTTCCGGACCGACGCCGAAGGGCACCAGCACGGTGACGATCAGGAAAAACGCCAGCCCCAGGCCAAAGCCCCCGCCGGCGCGCACCGCCAGCCGCAGATCCCGTGTCAAAAGCGCGATCACAGAAAGGCCTCGTCCTGTTTCGCCGCGCGCGGCGCCGCCTTGAAGGGGGTGACGTCGAAGATCTCGGCCTCTTCCAGCCCCAGCTCGATATGGGTCGCCATAAGCGCCGCGCCGCCCGCCTCCAGATGCCGCCGCACGGCAGCGGCGAAAAGCGCCACCGAGGCCGCGTCGAGCGATACGGTCGGCTCGTCCAGCACCCAGACCGGGCGCCCGGTCACCATCAGCCGCGCCAGCCCCAGCCGGCGTTTCTGCCCTGCCGAGAGCGTGCCCGCCGGACGGTCGCTGAGCGCCTCCAGGTCGAAATCGCGCAGCGCGTCGGAAATCTCTTTGGTGCCAAAGACCTGCGCCCAGAACCTCAGGTTCTCGGTGACGCTCAGCATGGCCTTGAGCCCGTCGGAATGGCCGGCATAGGCGATGCGCTCGCCGGCGCCCTCGATGCGGCCCTCATGCGCCGGTTGCAGCCCGGCCACGGTGCGCAAGAGCGTGGTCTTGCCCGAACCGTTGGGTCCGCGCAGCACCAGCGCCCGGCCGGCGGCGAGATCGAAGCTCACCCCTTCCAGCACCGGCACCCCGCCCCGGGAGACCGCAAGATCGCGCACGCTCAGCATCATGGCCGAGCCATTACCGCAGCAAAGCCCGTGGGGAAAGCGCCAAAACCGCGCATCCCCCGCGCCCACCTGCGGCTTTCATCTTTCTGCAAATACTCAAAAATCGCAGCCTGGCCAGATGCGCCACGCCGGCCTGCCCGAGCAGACCCCGCCACAGGCCTCTCAGACCGGCACCACCGCAAGCGCCACCCGGCGCCCCTCGCCCAGCAGGACGTTATAGGTGCGGCAGGCCGAGGGCGTGTTCATCACCTCAACCCCGAGCCCGGCGGCTTCGAGCCGCTCGCGGAGCGGCTTCGGCAGCGGTGCGATCTCGGCGCCGGTGCCGACGAAGAGCACATCGACATCGCCCGCCAGCGCCAGCAGCGCCTCGGCATCGTCCAGCCCGCCCCAGGAGCGGCAGCCGTCGCTCGACAGGCACAGCGCGCCGCCCAGAGGCCGCCCGCCGACCCGGAAGAATCCCGGGCCGTAACCGTCGACCGGCTGAGCGCCGCCAAAGCTGATTTCATTCATCTGCATGGTTGTCCCCTAGTCCCACACAGGCAATCCCAGCACGATTGCCGTCGCGATGATCAGGTAGGCCACGACACGGTATTCCCCCTCCCGTGCCGGATCAAACAGCGCCTGGCCCACTTTCGTGCCCAAACCATAGGGCAAAAGCATCAGAAGACCAAGGGGGATGGCCGAACGCGTCAACACGCCCTGCATCGCCATGAGGGGCAAAAGCAACACAGAGGTGACGGTGAGAAAGACCAGGATCGTTGCGCGCGAACGCGCCACGCTGTCCTGCCCCGCAAGTTGAAAAAGGATCAGCACCGGTCCCAGCAGCCCGGTGGCACCGCCGACGAAGCCGGTCGCACCGGCCACCGCCGCGCGCATGCCCGGCCCCGGCACGCCGCGATAGCGCCAGCCGGTCACCAGCGCCACCAGCGTTACTGCCGCCACGCCGACCACCGCCCAGCGAAGCACCGTGACATCCGCGAGCTTCAGCACCCGGATCCCCAGCGCCACCATCGGCAGCGCCGCAAGCACCATGAGCCCGGTCGCTTTGCGGTTCACCTCGCCCAATGCGCGCGGCAGCACCGTGACGACCGAGACCATGGCCGCGATATTAAAGGACGCAATGGCCGCCTCGACGGGCAGAAAGATCGCTCCCACCGGCATAAAGACCAGCGCCGCGCCAAAGCCGGCAAAGCCATAGACCAGGCCCGCGACAAAGCAGGTGGCCAGCATCGCCCAGAGCCCCGGCGCCGCCAGAGCCTGGGCGAAGGCCTCAGACACTCGTGCCCGCCGCCTTGGCCTCGGCCTCCGCCTCGGGTTTCGACCAGTCGCGCTTGACGCCCAGCCAGAGCAGGATCGCCGAAGCCACGAAGATCGAGGAATAGGTGCCGACGAACACGCCCCAGATCATCGCAAAGACAAAGCCCCGGATCACGTCGCCGCCCAGTGCGAAGAGCGAGAACAGCGCCAGAAGCGTGGTCAGCGAGGTCATGATCGTGCGGCTCAGCGTCTCGTTGATCGAGAGGTTCAGCACCTCTTTCAGCGGGCGTTTCTTGTACTTGATCAGGTTCTCGCGCACCCGGTCGAACACCACCACCGTGTCGTTCAGCGAATAGCCCACGATGGTCAGCAGCGCCGCGATGATCGCCAGATCGAACTTGATGCCGACTTCCGAGAACACGCCGATGGTCAGCAGCACGTCATGCACCAGCGCCAGCACCGCGCCGAGCGCGAACTGCCATTCGAAGCGCAGCCAGATATAGATCAGCACCGCCGCGATCGCGAGGCCCACGGCCAGAAAGGCGGTCTGGATCAGCTCGCCCGACACTTTCGGCCCGACGCTCTCCACCGAGACGAACTGGATGTCCGGCGCGATCTCCTGAAGCGCGCCCTCGACCGCGGCGATGGTCTCCTGGGTGACCGCCTCCTGATCGTCCTGTGCCTGGATGCGCACCATGGCGACATTGCGGTCGGGGCCAAAGCTCGGGTCGAACACCTCGGAGATGGTGCTGTCGCCCAGCCCCAGCGCCGAGATCGCGTCGCGATAGGCGCCCACATCCACCGGCTGCGTACTCTCCGTCCGGATCGTCGTGCCGCCGCGGAAGTCGATGCCGTAATTCAGCCCGCGCAGGCCAAAGCTGACCATGGCCAGCACGATCATGAACGCCGAGATGCCGAGCCACATCTTCCAGTGCCTGAAGAAATCGAACGCGGTTCCGTCCTTGACCAGTCTCAGATGGCGCATATCAGATCTCCAGAGTCCGGGGGCGGCGGCGTTCGAACCACATCACCAGCAGCAACCGCGTCACCCAGATCGCGGTGAAGACCGAGGTCACGATGCCGAGCCCCAGCGTGATGGCAAAGCCGCGCACCGGGCCGGAGCCCATGACATAGAGGATCACGGCGGTGATGAAGGTGGTGATATTGGCGTCGACGATGGCCGACAGGGCTTTTTCATAGCCGAGCTCGATGGCCCGGGCCGGGCCGCGCGCCGATTTCAGCTCTTCGCGGATGCGCTCGAAGATCAGCACGTTGGCGTCCACCGCCATGCCGACCGTCAGCACGATGCCGGCGATGCCGGGCAGCGTCAACGTCGCCCCGATCAGCGACAGGATACCCATGATCAGCGCGATATTGAGGATCAGCGCCACATTGGCGAAGAGCCCGAAGAGCCCGTAGCTCAGCACCATGAAGACCAGCACGGCGGCAAAGGCCACGCCGGTGGCGAGCTTGCCCGCCTCGATGCTGTCCTGCCCGAGCTCGGGGCCGATGGTGCGTTCCTCGAGGAACTCCATGCCCGCGGGCAGCGCGCCGGCGCGCAGCAGCACGGCGAGATTGGTGCTTTCCTCGACCGAGAAATTGCCGGTGATGATGCCCGAGCCGCCGGGAATGTGGCTCTGGATCACCGGCGCCGAGATCACCTCGTCATCGAGCACGATGGCGAAGGGCGAGCCGATATTCTCGGCGGTGTAATCGCCGAACTTGCGCGCCCCCGAGGGGTTGAAGCGGAAATTCACCGCCGGGCGGCCGTTCTGGTCATAGGAAGGCTGCGCGTCGACCAGTTCCTCGCCGGTCACAACGGGCGCCTGTTCGAGGATGTAATAGACGCCGTCCTCGGTCTGCGACGGCAGGATCTCGTTGCCCACACCGGGGCTTTCATTGGCGTTGGTGGACCGGCTGATCACCGGCTGAAAGGTGAGCTGCGCCGTGGTGCCGATGATCTCCTTCAGCTCGGCGGCGGAACCGATGCCCGGCACCTGGATGAGGATCCGGTCGGCGCCCTGGCGCTGGATCGTGGGTTCGCGCGTGCCGACCTCGTCGATGCGGCGGCGGATGATCTCCAGCGACTGGCGCAGGGTGCGCTCGTCGGTGGCCTGTTTTTCGGCCTCCGAGAAGGTGACTATAACGTCACTGCCCTCGCCCGCCACTTGCAGGTCGGTGGCACCGGCGCCGGTGAGCGAGACCACCGGCTGCGCCAGACCGCGCACCAGCTCCAGCGCGCGCTCCATGCCGTCGGGGTTGGAGATCCGCACCCGCAGCGTGCCGGGCTCCGACGGTTGCAGCCGCACGGTGCCGACCTCGTCGCGGGCATCGCGCAGGATGTCGCGAACATCCGGCCAGAGCGCCTCCATCCGCGCAGCATAGACATCGGCAACCTTGACCTCCGCCAGCAGATGCGCGCCGCCGCGCAGGTCGAGCCCGAGATTCACCAGATCCGAGGGCAGCCAGCTCGGCCACCCGGCCGCTTGCGCCTCGCGTTCGGGCGTGGCGCCGCTTGCCTCGATGGCTTTCACGGCGTCGTTGTGAGTCTCGACGCGGTTATAGAAGAGGTTGGGCGCCGCCAGCACCAGCCCCGCGACCACCAGCGCCCAGATCAGGACGCGCTTCCAGGTATCGATTTGCAGCATGCTTACGCGCGCCCTCTTCGGTCAGAGATCAGCTTTCGGCCGGCTCGGTCTTGGAGAGCACCTGGCTGATGGTGTTCTGCACGACGCGGACCTTGACGCCCTCGGCGATCTCGATCTCGACCTCGTTGTTTTCCTTGACCTTCGCGACCTTGCCGATGATCCCGCCCTGGGTCACCACCTGATCGCCCCGGCGCAGCGCCGACACCATTTTCTGGTGTTCCTTGACCTTCTTCTGCTGCGGACGGATGAGCAGGAAATACATGATCCCGAAGATCAGGATCAGCGGGACGAACTGGGCAATGGCGCTGCCTTCCATGGGCGGGCTCCTCGTTGGATGGTGGCGGGGGAGGCCCCCCTTGCAAGTCGCGCGGAACCTATGTGCGAACGGTAGCGGATGCAAGGCGGCTGAGGCCCCGCTCACGCAAGCCTGCCTGACGCGCCCCGCCTGTCCCGCCCCGGACGCGATCCGGCCCCTCCCCCGCACACCCGCCCCGGGCTCGACCCGGGGCCTCGGCGTCGGCCATGAGGCCCCGGATCAAGCCCGGGGCGGGAGGCTCTTTTCCAACCGGGCCGAGACAGGCTAGGCTCGCCCCGGTAACGAGGGGCCGGGCCGGCGTTTCTGTATATGACGTCTGCAAAACGGTCATGATTTGACGAGGTGAATGAGAATGGCAGGACTGCCAACCAACCTTCAGCCCCTGATCGACCGGGTGGACGTGTTGACCAGAGGCGCAAAAGCAAACTGGTTCGGTCTGCTGTCTTATATGGCTTTCGTCGGCGTGACTCTCGTCGGCGTGCAGGACGCGGATTTCTTCATTGTCGAACGCGAAACCCAACTGCCGCTCGTCAACGTTTCGGTCCCCACCCAAACCTTCTTCTATGTCGCCCCCGTTCTTGGAGCAGCGCTGTTCATCTATTTCCACCTCCAGCTACTAAAACTGTGGGAGGCCCTGTTCGACGCGCTCAAGGAACCCCGGATCCGGACATTGGGCGAACATGTCCTGCCTTGGCTTATCACAGATTACGCGCTGATGAGTCGCAAAGGCGCCCTGCGCCGCCGTCCTGCGCGCTGGCTGGTCTGGGTTGTCAGCTTCTTTCTGGCCTACGCCGCACCGCTCATCGTGCTTGGCTGGTTCTGGTGGCGCTCCATGCCCAAGCACGACCCGTGGCTGACCCTCGGGGCATGCGGGGCGAGCCTTCTGCTAGCGCTCTACATGGCCCAAGCGAGCTGGCGGCAGATGCGCCGTCTGAACGGCAAGCGAGGCCCCGACTGGCAGGCAAAGGAGCCAAAGGCGCTTCGCATTGCATGGCGATCCGCGATCACGCTCGTTTTCGTGACAATCTGCCTACTTGGCTGGTTCCGCGCTGCCGAACCCGCAAGCACCTATGCCCGGACAATCTATGCCCGGCTGGACGCAGAAGCCTTGGCCGCACACGACGGGCTGGAGGAAGAAGACGCATTCGCCTACAATCACCCCATAAGCGATGACATTCCGGGCCACCCGCTCGTCGCGCTTGCACCGGCACAGCTTTCTGGCGTCGATCTGTCCTATGTGCCGGAGGGCTGGCTTGGCTTCAACGAAGCACACGAGGCATACCGCTGGCGCTGGTGCGAACAGCGCGGCGTCCCAAGCCCGATTTGCGAAACCCTCGTGCAATCTGAAATCGACCTCGACAAGACTGCGCAAGCGCAGCGAACAAGGTATTGCGCTGAAATATTCGGTACGGACGCGTCGGAAGAAGACTGCCAAACGCGGCTGTCCGAACGCGCCCGGAGCTTCGAATCCGAGTGGGAGCGCTATTGGCACGCGCATCTGATTAACCTGAAATCGCGGGATCTGGCTTCGCGAGATTTGCGAAACGCGAACCTCTTCGACGCGCAGATGCAGGGGGCGGACCTTAGCTGGGCGCAGATGCAGGGGGCGTACCTCGGCGCGGCGCAGATGCAGGGGGCGATCCTCAGCGAGGCGAAGATGGACGATCGCACCAATCTCAGCGCCGCTACTCTCCGAGGGGCTGCGCTGAGATCGGTGGATGATACCACCATAGCAAAATTGCAGCCGTTCTGGCAGGAGATCTTTGCCGATGGCACCGTGCAACTGCCGGAGGGCGAGCGCCGTCCCCGGCACTGGAAAGACGAAGAGCTCAACTGGAGCGACTTCGAAACCGCCTGGCACAAATGGATGCGCGAAGAGATGGGCATGGACCCCGACAACCCGCAATGATCCGCGCCGCGCTGCTCTGCCTCCTCCTCGCCACCCCAGCCACCGCGCAGGATCTGCCCGCCCTGCCCCTTGCAGACCACTCTCAGTGGCAGGCCGTGGGCCGGCTCAACACCAAGGGCTACAACCGGCGCGGCATGTGTTCCGGGGCGCTGATCGCGCCCGATACCGTGCTGACCGCCGCGCATTGTCTCGCCGGCCCCGGCGGCACGCCCGAGCGGGCGGAGAACCTGCATTTCGTCGCGGGCTGGCTCGGCGGCGATTATGCCGGGGAGAGCGCCGTCGCGGGGTATGAGCTGCACCCCAGGGCCTATGACAACCTGCATCTCGATATCGAGCACGATCTGGCGCTGGTCACTCTGGCCCAGCCGCTCGACATCGCGCCGCTGCCCATCGGCAGCGGTTTCGCCCCGCCCTTCGCGCTGATCGGCTATCACGATCACCGGCCGCACCGGCTTTCGGGCCGGTTCGACTGCAAGGGTCACAAGGACCACGCGCTCCTGCGCATCGCCTGCCCGGTGCGGCCCGGCAATTCCGGCGGGCCGGTGCTGAGCGGCGGGCCGGGCGCATGGGAGGTGACAGCGGTGGTCACTGCCTATGCGCAAGGCGATACGCTGGCGGTGCCGGTGGATGAATGGGTTCGCGCGCGGCTGCTGCGGGGCGCCCCCTACACCTCGGATTAAAAAGAGGGCATAACCGCCGCGACTCGCACCCAAAGAAGGACAAGGGACGATGCACGACATCCGCGCCATCCGAGAAAACCCCGCCGCATGGGATGCGGCGCTGTCTCGCCGCGGGCTGGAGTCGCAATCGGCCTCGGTCCTGGCCATGGACGAGGAACGCCGCGCCGCGATCCACGCCGCCGAAACCGCGCAGGCCGAGCAGAACAGGGCGTCCAAGGAGGTCGGCAAGGCCAAGGCCTCCGGCGACGAGGCGGAGTTCGAACGGCTGCGCGCGCTGGTCTCGGCGAAAAAGGCCGAGGTGGCGGAGATGCAGGCCAAGGCCAAGGAGCTCGACAGCCAGCTCACCGATCTGCTGATGGGCGTGCCGAACCTGCCCTATGACGATGTGCCCGAGGGCGCGGACGAGGACGACAATGTCGAAATCCGCCGCTGGGGCACGCCGGCGGCCTATGATTTCGCCCCCAAGGAGCATTACCAGCTCGAGGGCGTGCAGAAGGGCATGGATTTCGAAACCGCCGCCAAGCTCTCCGGCGCGCGCTTCGTGGTGCTCTCGGGCGCCGTGGCGCGCATTCACCGGGCGCTGGCGCAGTTCATGCTCGACACCCATACCGAGGAGAACGGGCTCACCGAGACGTGGACCCCGGTGCTGGTGCGCGAAGAGATGATGTATGGCACCGGCCAGTTGCCGAAATTCGGCGAGGACAGCTATCAGACCCGCGAGGGCTGGTGGCTGGTGCCCACCGCCGAGGTGACGCTGACCAATATCGTCAACGGGCTGACCGTGGACGAAGATTACCTGCCGCGCCGCTATGTGGCGCATACGCAGTGCTTCCGCTCGGAGGCGGGCTCTGCGGGGCGCGACACCGCAGGCATGCTGCGTCAGCACCAGTTCGAGAAGGTCGAGATGGTCTCGGTCACGCATCCGGAAAACTCCCGCGAAGAGCTCGACCGGATGACCGGTTGCGCGCAGGGCATTCTCGAACGGCTGGGCCTGCCCTATCGCACCGTGGTGCTCTGCACCGGCGACATGGGCTTCGGCGCGCGGCGGACGCATGATATCGAGGTCTGGCTGCCCGGACAGAACACCTATCGCGAGATCTCCTCGGTCTCGGTCTGCGGCGATTTCCAGGCGCGGCGGATGAACGCGCGGTTCAAGCCGGGCGCCGGTGGCAAGCCGGATTATGTGCATACGCTAAACGGCTCGGGTCTGGCCGTCGGTCGCTGCCTGATCGCGGTGCTGGAGAACGGCCAGCAGGCGGATGGCTCGGTCAAGCTGCCCGAGGCGTTGCATCCGTGGCTGCGCGGCAAGACCACGCTCACGGCGGATGGAGATCTGGTCTGATCATGAACAAGCTCTGGGCGGCAGCGGTATTCCTGGCAGCGGTGGCATTTGCCGCCGGGCCGGTGCTGTGGCCCGGCTTCGGCGGCTTCGCGCCCCATGCCTTCCCGGTGCCGCAGGACGAGCCGCCGGTGCAGCCGGCGGGCTATGCCTTCGCGATCTGGGGGCTGATCTATCTCTGGCTCGTGGCGGGCACCGGCTTCGGCCTGCTGCGCCGCGCCGAAGACCCCGACTGGCAGAGCCACCGCCCGGCGCTGCTGCTGAGCCTCGGCATCGGCGTGGTCTGGCTGCCGGTGGCGCAGGTCTCGCCGCTCGCCGCCACGGCGATGATCTGGGTGATGCTGACCGCCGCGCTGCTGGCGCTGTTCCGCACCGGCGACATGGACCGCTGGTTGCAGATCTCGCCGCTGGCGATCTATTCGGGCTGGCTGACCGCGGCGGCACCGGTCTCGGTCGGGCTGCTGCTGGCGGGCTATGGCTGGCTGCCCGAGACCACCGCCGCGCTGGTGGCGCTGGTCATCGCGCTCACCATCGCGCTGGTGATGCAATACCGGCTGCACCGGGCGCCGCTTTACGGAATCACGGTGATCTGGGCGCTGATCGCTGTGATCGTGGCCAATTCCTCGCCGCTCAATATCGCCGTGGCGGGGCTGGCGCTGATCGGGATCTTCGCCATCCTGGCGCTGCGCGGCACCGATACGGAATAGTCGCCCGGGCGGTTTCCGGGCTTGCGGCGCCGGCGCTTTCGGTCATCCTTGCCCGGTGAGGCCACCGCCCGGAACCCGGGCGGCCCCCTGCCGGTTGTCTTCGCGACGCCCCCAGCCAGGACCGCTTACCATGCAGATCTTTCAGTGCCCCAATTGCGGGGCGCCGCTCTACTTTCACAATACCGGCTGCACCTGCGGACAGCAGGTCAGTTTCGATCCGGAGCGCCAGCTCATGCAGCCTGCGGCGGAGGTCTGCGCGAATCGCGAGATCATCGGCTGCAACTGGCAGGCCGAGGCCGGCGGGCTCTGCCGCTCCTGCGCGATGACCGAGACGCTGCCGGATCTGCGCGAGGCGGAGAACCGGCCGCTCTGGGAGATCTCCGAACGCGCCAAGCGCTGGATGCTGGCCAATCTCGCGCGATGGGGCTGGTTCACCGAGGCCGATCCCGGCGGGCGGCCGGTGTTCCGGCTGCTGTCCGAGAACACCGCCGTCGGGCCTAAAGAGATCGTGATGGGGCATGCGAACGGCATCATCACCATCAATGTGACCGAGGCCAGCGACGCGGTGCTGGCGCTGCGGCAGGAGCAGTTCGGCGAACTCTACCGCACGATGCTGGGCCATATGCGCCACGAGATCGCGCATTACCTGTTCCTGCGGCTGAGCGCCGAGCCCGGCTTTCTAGAGGCATTTCGGTCGCTCTTCGGCGACGAGCGACAGGATTACGGCGCCGCGCTTGAGGCGCATTACGCCGAACCGCAGCCTGCGGGCTATGACCATGTCACCAGCTATGCCACGGCGCATCCGCATGAGGACTGGGCCGAGAGCATCGCGCATCTGCTGCATCTGGTGGATCTGCTCGACAGCGCGGCGGCGGCGGGCCTGGCCGTTCCGGGCGGCCCGCCCCCGGTTACGACGCCTATGCCGAGAGCGACACCGAGGCCGAGATCACGCTGGCGGTGGATCTGTCGATCGCGATGAACCATGTGAACCGGGCGCTGGACCTGCCGGATCTCTACCCGTTCGTTCTGGCGCAGGGGGTGCGCGACAAGCTGGGCTTTGCCCATCGCTGGCTGCGGCGGGCATAAAACGTTTCCGATTGGTACAGGTTGCGGTGGGCAGAATTGCCCACCCTACCCGCCCCGGACCCGATCCGGGGCCCCAGCGGTCGCGCTCTGGCGGAGGGTGACAGTCAAAGCGCACTGATTTTTGTACCTGAACCCTTACATTTGGCCCGGCTTCCCCTGCGCCCCACGCAGAAGGGGGCGCTATGCGCCCCGCTCAGTCCTTGCGCCGGCCCAGATGCTTCTTCAGCGCGCCGGCGTTCTTCTCGCGCCGGCCCTTATAGGGGTTCTTGTCGCCCTGCCCGCGCATATAGAGCCGGATCGGCGTGCCCGGCATGTCGAAGCCCTCGCGCAGACCGTTGACCAGATAGCGCGTGTAGCTTTCGGGGATCTTGTCGGGATGCGAGCACATCACCACAAAGCCCGGCGGACGGGTCTTGGCCTGGGTCATGTAGCGCAGCTTGATCCGCCGGCCCTGCGGCGCGGGCGGCGGGTGCGAGGAGATCATCCCTTCCAGCCAGCGGTTGAGCTGGCCGGTGGGGATGCGGCGGTTCCAGACCTCCCAGGCCTTGATAACCGCCGCGTGCAGCCGGTCGAGCCCGCGCCCGGTGCGCGCCGAGACGGTCACCAGCGGCGCGCCGCGCAGCTGCGGCAGCAGCCGGTCGAAGGCCTCTTTCAGATCGCGCAGCTTTTCCTGCTTGTGCTCTTCCACATCCCATTTGTTCACCGCGACCACGACCGCACGGCCCTCGCGCTCGGCGAGATCGGCGATGCGCAGATCCTGCTGCTCGAAGGGAATCGCCGCATCCAGCAGCACCACCACGACCTCGGCGAACTTGACCGCGCGCAGCCCGTCGGAGACCGAGAGTTTCTCCAGCTTTTCCTGCACCTTGGCGCGCTTGCGCATGCCGGCGGTGTCAAAGATCCGCATCGGCGTGCCGTCCCAGTCGAGCTGCACCGAGATCGCGTCGCGGGTGATGCCCGCCTCGGGGCCGGTCAGCAGGCGGTCCTCGCCGAGGATCTTGTTGATCAGCGTCGACTTGCCGGCATTGGGCCGGCCCACCACGGCGATCTGCAAGGGCTTCGCGGCGGTAATCTCGGGCAGCGCCTCATCGGCCTCTTCCGAGACCTCTTCGTCGAGGCTCACATCCGTCTCCGGCGCCTCCTCGGCAGCGCGCTCGGCAAAGGCATCGGCCAGCGGCTGCAAGGTGCCGTAGAGATCCGGCATGCCCTCGCCATGCTCCGCCGAAAGCCGCAAGGGCTCGCCCAGACCCAGCGCATAGGCCTCCAGCACGCCGGCATCGGCGGCAGCGCCCTCGGCCTTGTTGGCCGCCAGGATCACATGTTTGGCGCGCTTGCGCAGGATCTCGGCAAAGACCTCGTCGGTGGGGGTGACCCCCACCCGCGCGTCGATCATGAAGAGGCAGATATCGGCCATGTCCACCGCGCGCTCGGTGAGCTTGCGCATGCGGCCCTGAAGGCTCTCGTCGGTGGCCTCTTCCAGCCCCGCCGTGTCGATCACCGTGAAGCGAAGATCGCCCAGCCGGCCCACGCCCTCGCGCAGGTCGCGGGTCACGCCGGGCTGGTCGTCGACCAGCGCCAGGCGCTTGCCGACCAGCCGGTTGAACAGCGTGGATTTGCCCACATTCGGGCGGCCCACAATGGCGAGGGAAAAGCTCATCTCATGCGTCCTTGATCACAAGCCGCCCCGATAGCGCATTTGCCGCCACGGCGAAAGGGGCGTGAACGCATCGCCCGCGCCTCAGCGATAGGCGACGAGCTGGCCCTTCTTGGTCACCACGTAGAGCGTGCCGCCCGCCACCGCCGGCGCGGTGGTGGCACCGCCCGGGATCTCGATCGCCGAGAGCAGTGCGCCGTTCTCCGGGTTGAAGCTGCGCAGCAGCCCGTCCGAGGAGGCCAGAACCAGACGCCCGCCGGCCAGAACCGGCCCGTGATGCGCAAAGGCGCTGTCGCGCTTGCGCTGCGGACGCCGCACCGGCTCGTAGCCCGGCAGGTCCACCGACCAGATCTGTTCGCCGGTGGCGGCGTCGAGCCGCACCAGCGCGTTCACGTCGGAGACGAAGAACACCGAGTCGCCCGCCGGCCAGACCGGCCCGCGCGCGCCCATGCGCGCCGTCCAGAGCCGCTCGCCGCTGCCGAGGTTGAAGCCCACGACGCGGCCCGAATGGTTGCCGACAAAGACCCGCTCGCCGGAGATCACCGGCGCCCCGGTGATATCGCTGATCGACGCCAGCGCCGTGCCGTTGCGCGTGCCCGCCACATCGGCGCTCCAGAGCCGCAGCCCGCCCTGACGGAAGGCCGCCTGCACCGCGCCGCTGCCGAAGGCAAAGATCACCTTGTCTCCGCTCAGCGCCGGCGGCGGCGCGCCGGCCACGTTGTGAATGTCCTCGATGCCCTCGATCTGCCAGCGGACGCGCCCATCCTCGGCCTCGATCGCCCAGCCGCGACTGTCATCAGACGTGACGTAGACCAACCCGCCCGAGACGGTCGGGGCGCCGGTGGCGGTGCCGCCGAGACGCTGTGTCCAGATTTCCTGACCGGTGGCGGCGTCGAGCGCCGTCAGCCGGCCAAAGCCCGAGGCGACATAGATCCGGCCATCGGCGGCGGCGAGCCCGCCGCCCTGCGCCTGCTTGGCCGCGTCGCGTTCGGGCACCATGCTCTTCTGCCAGAGGATCTCGCCCGCGGAGCTGACCGCGCTGAGCGTATGCTCGGCATCCATGGTGAAGATGCGGCCGCCGGCGACCACCGGATCGACATTGAGCCGCTCGCGGCGGCTGTCGCCCGCGCCGATATTCACCGCAAACACCCGGTTCAGCGAATTGCCGAGCGCCGCGTTGCCGACCCGCGCAAAGGGCGAGACCGGGCTCTGCGCCCAGTCCGCGTTGCGGCTTGCCGCCGGCAGCGCGATGGCGCGCGCGGTGTTTTCCGGCGCGGCCTCGTCCGTCGGTGCTTCGGTTTGCAGCACCTCGCGCGTGCCGTAGCGTTCGCCGGCGAGAATGATCTCCGGCTCCTCGCAGGCGGACAGCATCGTCAGCCCGAGCAGCCCCGCCGTGATCGTGGTGATACGCAAATGCCCTGCCCCCGTCATTCCTGCGGTCTTTGCACCGGTTTACCCGGCCTCGAGCGTGCCGCCCAGCGACACAATCAACTGAGACGCACGCTGGCGCAAGCCCGTGCTGGTTTCGGAATCCTCGATGATGCGCCGCAGCCGCGCCACCGCCTCGTCGCGCGCGCCCTCTTCGATCTCGATCAGCGCCAGCTGTTCCTCGGCCAGCAGCCGCAGCGGCTTGCCCGGCACCGCCAGGGCTTCGAGCCCGACGCGGCGCTCCTCGACAGAAAGCCCGGAGTCGGGGCGACTCAGCGCCTTGAACCCGGCGATCTCGCGGTAGATCTCGGGCACATCGCCATTCGCGGCGACAGCTTCGAGGCTCTGTGCCGCAACGTCATTTTCATCCGCACGACCGGCCTCGGCGGCGGTCAGCATCGCCAGAACCGCCTGCGCGCCGGGTGTCGGTGCGTCGATCGCGGCCAGCGCATCGACCCGCGCCGCCGCCTCGTCGGCATCGAGCGCCGCGAGAATCTCGTCGCCCAGCGCCTGCGCCGCCGCGCGGTCGCGCGCCGCCGCATATTCGCGCCAGGCGGCGCCGCCCACGAGCACCAGAACCAGCAGCACCGCCAGCCAGCCATAACGCTTGAGCAGCGCGAAAAGCCTGTCGCGGCGGACCTCTTCGGTCACTTCGTCGATGAAACTGTCGGTGTCGCTCAAGGGGGCCTCGCTGCGCTTGCTTTGCCCCTCCTTACAGCTCCGCGCCGGGCCTGCCAAGGCATCACCGCCCGCCGTTTCGAAGCGCGGCCAGGCACAATCGCCGCAATTCGCGACAAGCGCTTGATCGGCGGAGCGGCCAAGGCTAAACTGAACCAATCGGTTTAGTTATTTCGGGAAGCGGTGTCTCGCGCACCGGATGCGGCACAATGCCCAGATCGGGCGGGCTTGCCATGCTATGGTAACATAATAATGTCCGCCGCGACGCGGACAAGGTGGAAAGGCCCGGACGATGCGGATTATCTCGATCCTTACGGCCCTGCTGGTGATTGCCGCCCTTTACGGCGTGATCATAGAACGCGAGCGGCTGATCGGCTGGGCCGAGGCCATCGCGCCCGCCGGCGCGTCAAGTTCCAATGCGCCCGCCGGCGCGTCCAGTTCCAAGACGCCTGCGGGCGCGTCAAATTCCAATGCAACCGCCGATGCGTCCAATGCCGAGGAGGCGGTCCCGCCCGAAGACACGCCCGACGGCGCCGTCTCGGTCATGGCGATGCGCTCCACCGCGCAGGAGATCGACGGCGCCGTTGTGCTGCGCGGCGAAACCCAGGCCTCGCGCGAGGTCGACGTCATGGCCGAGACCGGCGGCCGGGTGATCTCCGCGCCGCTTCCCAAGGGCAGCGCGGTCGAGGCGGGACAGGTGCTCTGCAAGCTCGACCCCGGCACCTCCGGCGCCTCGCTGGCCGAGGCCGAGGCGGCGCTCGCCGAGGCGCAGGCCCAGCGCCCCGAGGTCGAGGCCCGCGTGCCCGAGGCGCAGGCCGCGCTCGCCCAGGCCCAGGCGCAGCTCGAAGAGGCGCAGATCAACCTCACCGCCGCCGAGGAGCTTTCCAAGAACGGCTACAGCTCGCGCACAGCACTGGCCTCCGCCCGCGCCGCCCAGCGCAGCGCCGAGGCCGGGGTGAGCAGCGCCGAGGCCGGGCTGAAAGCCGCCCGTGCCGGGCGCGGCGGGCTGGAGGCGCGGATCGAAAGCGCCCGCGCCTCCGTCGCCCGCGCCGAGAGCACTGTCGCCGATCTTACCATCGAGGCGCCTTTTGACGGGGTGCTGGAAAGCGACACCGCCGAGCTCGGCAGCCTGATGAGCGTCGGCACAAGCTGCGCCTCGGTGCTCCAGCTCGATCCGATCCGGCTGGTGGGCTATGTGCCCGAAACCGATGTATCGCGCGTCACACTCGGCGCCCGCGCCGGTGCAAGGCTCACCGGCGAGCGCATGGTGACCGGCACCGTCAGCTTCGTCGCCCGCCGCGCCGACGAGACCACCCGCACCTTCCGCGTCGACATCACCCTGCCCAATCCCGATCTGGCGATCCGCGCCGGCCAGACCGCCGAGATCGGGATCGAGGCCGAGGGCGCCATGGCGCATCTGCTGCCCGCCTCGGCGCTCACCCTGAACGATGACGGCGCGCTCGGCATCCGCGCGGTCTCTGCCGAGGGCACCGCGCGCTTCCTGCCGGTGGAGATCCTGCGCGACACCCGCGACGGGCTCTGGGTCGGCGGGCTGCCCGAAACCGTCGACGTGATCACCGTCGGTCAGGAATACGTCACCGACGGCGTGCCGGTGGTGCCCAGCTTCGAGGAGGTGATCCAGTGACCGGCATTGTCGACTGGGCCGCCCGGCGCGCCCGCATGGTGCTGGCCTTCGTCTTCCTGTCGCTGGTGGCCGGCGCCTATGCCTATGTCACCCTGCCCAAGGAGGGGGAGCCGGATATCGAGATCCCGGCGCTCTTCGTCTCGGTCCCCTTCCCCGGCATCTCGGCGGAGGACAGCGAAAAGCTGCTGGTCAAGCCGATGGAGACCGAGCTTGCCGATCTCGACGGGCTCAAGACGCTCTCGGGCACCGCCGCCGAGGGCTATGCCGGCGTGGCGCTGGAATTCGAATTCGGCTGGGACAAGACCGAGACCATGGCCGATGTACGCGACGCCATGAACACCGCCGAGGCCGATTTTCCCGACGGCGCCGAGAAATACTCGATCAACGAGATCAATTTCTCGGAATTCCCCATCCTCATCGTCTCGCTGACCGGCCCGGTGCCCGAGCGTACCATGGCACAGGTGGTCAAGGATCTTCAGGACCGGGTCGAATCGCTCGATTCGGTGCTGGAGGCGGGCATCGCCGGCAACCGCGACGAGATGCTCGAGGTCACCATCGACCCGCTGCGGCTGGAAAGCTACAACGTCACCGCCAGCGAGCTGATCAATGTGGTGCAGAACAACAACCTGCTGGTCGCCGCCGGCGAGGTCGAGACCCGCAACGGCGCCTTTTCGGTCAAGATCCCGTCGAGCTTCGACGAGCCGCGCGATGTCTATAACCTGCCGGTCAAGGTGAATGGCGACCGGGTGGTGACGCTGGGCGATCTGGCGACGATCCACCTCACCTTCGAGGACCGTCAGGGCACCGCGCGCTTCAACGGCAACAGCACGGTCGCGCTCCAGGTGGTCAAGCGCAAGGGCTTCAACCTGATCGACACCACCGCCGCCGTGCGCGGGGTGGTCGATGCGGCGCAGGCCGACTGGCCGCCCGAACTGCGTGCCTCGGTGACCGTCGCCGCCTCAAACGATCAAAGCGTGATCGTGGATTCCATGGTCAAACAGCTCGAAGGCTCGGTGCTGACCGCCATCGCGCTGGTGATGATCGTGGTACTGGCGGCGCTCGGCACCCGTGCGGCGCTGCTGGTGGGGTTCGCGATTCCCACCTCCTTCCTGCTCTGCTTCCTGCTGCTTTGGGGCATGGGGATCACCGTGTCGAACATCGTGATGTTCGGGCTGATCCTCGCGGTGGGCATGCTGGTCGACGGCGCCATCGTGGTGGTGGAATATGCCGACAAGCGCATCGCCCAGGGCACAGGCCCGATGCACGCCTATGTGGAGGCCGCCAAGCGCATGTTCTGGCCGGTGGTCTCCTCCACCGCCACGACGCTCTGCGCCTTCCTGCCGATGCTGTTCTGGCCCGGTGTCGCGGGGCAGTTCATGGGCATGCTGCCGGTGACGCTGATCTTCGTGCTGTCGGCCTCGCTGGTGGTGGCGCTGATCTATCTGCCGGTGATGGGCGGCGTCTCGGGGCGGTTTTCGCGGGTGCTGCACCATGCCTCGGAGAAGCTGCGCCACGCCTGGCCAAGCTGGTGGGCGCGCGCCGCGCTGGTGCCGGTGGCGCTGCTCGGCATGTTCACCGGCGCGATGATGGTGCTGAACCCGGATTTCCTGTTCTACAGCCCGTTCTCCGGCTATGGCGCGCGGCTGCCCGGCGTCGCGGTCTTTCTCGCCTTCTCCGTGCTGGCCTCCGTCTCTCTCGACGCCGCGCGCCCCGAGCATGGCGCGACCCGCATCCGCGGCAGCTATCGCCGCACGCTTTTCGGGCGCGGCATCCAGCTCGTCGCCGGCAACCCGGTGATGCCGCTCGTCACCATCGGCGCGGTGGTGTTCTTTGTGGTCTCGGTCTTCGGCTATTACGGCGACAACAACAACGGCACGCAGTTCTTCACCGACAGCGAGCCGGAACAGGCACTGGTCTATGTCCGCGCGCGCGGCAATCTTTCGCTCGAGGAAAAGGACGCGCTGGTGCGCCGCGCCGAGCGCATCGTGCTCTCCCATCCCGGGATCGAGACCGCCTTTGCCTTTGCCGGCGATGGCGGGCTCAGTTCGAATACCGGCGGCGCCGAGGCGCCCAAGGACACGATCGGGCAGATCCAGCTCGAAATCGTGCCGTGGGACGATCGCCGCGACCGGCCCGAGCTCGACGGCAATCTGGTGCTCGAAGAGCTGACCGAGGCGATGCAGGCGATCCCCGGCATCGAGATCGAGATCATGGATCTCGCCATGGGGCCGGCCTCGGCCAAGCCGGTGCATCTGCGGCTGAAATCCGACGACTGGCAGGCCTTGCAGGACGCCACCGCCGAGGCCCGTGCCCAGTTCGACGCCCTGCCCGGGCTGCGGCTGGTCGAAGACACCCGCCCGCTGCCCGGGATCGACTGGCAGATCGACGTGGATGTGGAAAAAGCCGGGCGCTACGGCGCCGATGTGGCCACGGTGGGCGCCATGGTGCAGCTGGTGACACGCGGGCTGACGCTCGACACGATGCGGGTGGACAGCTCCGACGAGGAGATCGACATCCGTGTGCGCCTGCCCGAAGACGACCGGGTGCTCTCGACGCTGGACAGCCTCAAGGTGCGGACAGCCGACGGCCTCGTGCCGCTGTCGAATTTCATCACCCGCCAGCCGGTGGCGAAACTGGCCGAGATCGAGCGTGTCGACCAGAAACGCCATTTCGACATCCGGGCCGGCGTGCAGGACGGTCTGGTCAAGTTCACCGCTGATGGCGAGACGGTGGGCTATGGCGAGGAAACCACCGGCGGTGCGGTCGCGCTGCGCGGCAAGAGCTACGATGTGACCCTGCCCGGCACCGGCCAGAGCGCCGCCACGCTGGCGGATCTCGCCGAAAGCGGCGCGCTGCACGCAATGCCGGTGACCGCGAACGAGCGGATCGCGGCGCTGACCGAGTGGCTGGAGACCGATCCCCTGCCCGCCGATGTCACCTGGGAATGGACCGGCGACCAGGAGGAGGAAGCCGACAGCCAGGCCTTCCTCGCACAGGCGTTTTCCGCAGCCCTTGCGCTGATGTTCATCATCCTGCTGGCGCAGTTCAACAGCTTCTACAACGCGGTGCTGGTGCTGCTGGCGGTGGTGCTCTCGACCGCCGGCGTGTTCCTCGGCATCATCGTGATGGATCAGACCTTCTCGATCATCATGTCGGGCACCGGCGTGGTGGCGCTGGCCGGGATCGTGGTGAACAACAATATCGTGCTGATCGACACCTTCCAGGATTACGCCCGCTACATGCCCCGGATCGAGGCGATCATCCGCACCGCCGAGGACCGCATCCGCCCGGTGCTGCTGACGACGATCACCACCATGGCGGGGCTGTTCCCGATGATGATCGGCCTGTCGCTGGATTTCTTCGGCGGCGGCTATGCCATCGACAGCCCGACCTCGCTCTGGTGGAAGCCGCTGGCCACGGCGGTGGTGTTCGGGCTCGGCATCGCCACGGTGCTGACGCTGGTCTTCACGCCGGCGATGCTGGCGCTGCGGGTGTGGTTCAACACCTATCTGATGTGGATCGCCCGGGCGCTGGCGGCGCTGTCCTTCGGGCGCGGCAGCCGCGCGGCGCGCGACTGGGCGCTGACGCGGGCGGCACGCAAGGTGAAGGCGCCGGAGATCCTCTGGGACGATCTGCCGCCTGCCGATGCCCCGCGTCCGGACGCGATCCCGCCGTTGAAGGCGGCGGAATAGCGCCGGGATGTGTCCCCGGAACGGTGGGCAGATTGCCCACCCTACTGAGCGTTGCCCGGGCGTTGCCCCGTAGGGTGGGCAATCTGCCCACCATCCCCCATCACGCGCCGAGCAGCTCGAAAGAACCCTCGGCCACGTCCCGCCCGTTCACCTGCACGATCACCGCATGCGGCCCGGGATAGAGCCGGAAGGTGGTCGCGTCGCCCTTCATCCGGTGGCGCTTTTCCAGCCGCAGCGGTGTGCCGGGCACGATCCGCGCGGCCTTCAGCTTGAACACCTTCTCCGCCGTGCCCGAGGGCCGCGCGAAGCGCAGGCGGTAATCCACCAGCACCGGCCCCGGCTCTTCGCCGTCCAGCGTCACCGCAAAATCCAGCGCCTCGCCGATCCGCACCTGCGCCGGCAGCTCCAGCCGCGCCGAGACCGGTAGATCGGCGCGGTAGCCCAGCAGCGCCAGCGCACCGGGCTCGCCGCGCTTCACCGCCGTGCGCAGCGCGTGGCGGGTCATCCAGTCGAGCTCGGCCTGCCCCTGCGCGCCGGCCTCGCGCCAGCGGCGCAGCCGCTCCAGCACCGCGTCGGGATGCGGGCGCGACAGGTCGTTGAGATGATTGGCCACCGAGCGCGTCACAAAGCGCGCCTCGTCGGCGTGCAGCAGATCGAGCAGCGCCAGCGGCCGCAGCGGATCGAGCGTGATCCCCGCCCCCCAGGGCAGACGCGGGCGCGTGCCCTCGGAGACCAGCCGGCGCACATGGTAATGCGGATCGCGCGCCCAGAGCGCCATGCGGTCGAGCACCAGATCGGGCCAGCGGTTCAGAAAGGGCCGGATCGCGTATTCCATGGAAAAGCGCTGCGTCGCCGCGTGCAGCAGATCGAGCGCGCGCTCCGGCGTCTCCAGCCCGTGCCGCGCCGCCAGCACGCCGGGCACCGCATGGATGAAGCGCCCGAAATCGTCATCGCGCAGATCGGGCGAGAGCGGCGGCGGCATCGCCGCTTCAAGAGCCTCCGCCATCGCGCTGAAATCACGCGGCAATTGCGCCTCGAGCCCATCCGCCAGAACGTCGAGCCGCGCATGCACGCCAAGCCCCTCGAAGCGCGGCAGCACCGTGTCGAGAAACCGCCCGGCATCGAAGCCCGGCAGCACCGAGAACCCGGCGGCGAGGTCGCGCGCCGTCTCGGCGTTGAAGAGCTGGTCGGCGAGCGAGAACCCCGCGCCGCCGCCCTTGCCGTCGGGGCCTCGCGCCATGCCGCGCCTCAGATCGTCGAAAAGGTTTCGCCGCCGTCGAGCAGGATGTTCTGCCCAACGATATAGCCCGCATGCGCCGAGCAGAGGAACGCGCACATCCTGCCGAACTCGCCCGGATCGCCGTAGCGCCCCGCCGGGATGCCCGCGATGCGCTGATCGCGCGCGGCGTCGCGACCGATGCCCTCACGCGCGGCGACGACATCGTCGAGTTCGTCGATGCGGTCGGTGTCGTGCACGCCGGGCAGCAGGTTGTTGATCGTCACGCCGCTGCCCGCAACCTGCCGCGAGGTGCCGGCCACGAAGCCGGTCAGCCCCGAGCGCGCCGCGTTCGACAGGCCCAGAGGCAGCAGCGGCGCCTTGACCGAGCGCGAGGTGATATTGACCACCCGCCCCCAGCCGCGCGCCATCATCCCCGGCACCAATGCCTGCATCAGCGCGATCGGCGCCAGCATCGACTGATCCAGCGCGTCGATGAAATCGCCCCGGTCCCAGTCGGTCCAGTGCCCCGCCGGCGGACCGCCGGCATTGGTCACGAGGATATCCACCTCGCCCGCCGCCTCGAGCACCGCCGCCCGGCCCTCGGGATCGACGATATCGGCGGGCACCGCGGTGACCTCGACCCCGTGGGTTTCGGCGATCTCCTGCGCCGCCGCCTCCAGCGGGCCGGCGCTGCGCGCGTTCATCACCAGCGTGCAGCCGGCCTCGGCCAGCGCCTCGGCGCAGCCGCGCCCCAGCCCTTTCGACGAGGCGCAGACCAGCGCGCGCTTTCCGGCAATCTTCAGATCCATGGGGCAGTCTCCTTCTTGCGGCGCCACGGGTGTCGGGAAAACGCCGGGGCCTGACCTAGTTGACGCCACAATCTCATGTCATAAGGGGACATGAAAGCCCGCCGCGACATTGCCGGAGGGCCCGCGGCGGCAGATAGTGAAGCGCCGGGAAAGACTGTCAGGGATGAGGCTGTCATGAGCCATTCGCAGAACGCGCGCGCCGCGCATAGCGTCAGCGTCTATCGCGCCGAGCAGATCCGCGTGATCAACGGCGCCAATCTCGGCGACGGGCTGAGCTTTGCCGAAGAGCTGATTCCCGACGATATCTACCGGCTCTCGCCGCTGGCGGCGCAACATCGGCTGAGCCTTTATCCCTCGAGCGAGCCGCCCTTCGAGATCGCCCGCGAGACCGAGATCGGCACGCCCGGCGCCGATCTGCATCTCGACTGCGTGCTGACCTTCATGACCGGCGATGGCGAGACAACCGAGGGGCTGGTGCTGGTGGAAACCGATGGCGAGGGCGATGTGGCGGGGATCCTATTCCTGCCGCTCGGCGCGATGAGCCCGCGCCAGGATTACGCGCTGGTTGGCATCACGCGCGAGGGCGCGCTCCAGAAATTCGCGCAGGTCGCCTGCGTCTCCTTCACCGGCGGCACGATGATCACGCTGGCCTCGGGCGCGCAGCGCGCGGTGGAGGATCTGGTTGTCGGCGACCGGGTGCTGACCCGCGACGACGGCCCGCAGGAGATCCGCTGGATCGGCCATCACACGGTGCGCGCCGTGGGCGCCTTCGCCCCGATCCGCATCCGCGAGGGCACGCTCAACAATTCCGCCGATCTGCTGGTGAGCCCGGATCACCGCCTGTTCATCTACCAGCGCCAGGACCGGCTGGGCGCCGGCCGCTCCGAGCTTCTGGTGCGCGCACGACACCTGCTCAACGGCGACACGATCACCCGCGCCACGGGCGGTTTCGTGGATTACTACCAGATGCTCTTCGATCACCACCAGATCATCTATGCCGAGGGCATTGCGGCGGAATCCATGCTTGTCAACACCCGCACCCGAGCAGCACTTCCCGAAGAGCTCACCGCCTCGCTCGGCCAGCTCCTGCCCGGCCACGACCGCAGCGATCACCGCGCGCTGGAGGTGCATGAGGCGCTGCTCGACCGCCCCGATCTGGCGGATCTGCTGCGCAAGGCGTCAAGCTGCTGAGGAGGGATTGCGCCGCCCTTCGGGCGTCGCCGGGTTTGGGGGCGCTGCCCCCTCGCGCGCCGGGGCGCGCGTCCCCCCGGGATATTTCGGGCCAATGGAAACACGCAGGGCTGCGCCCGGGATTTCCATTGGCTGAAAATATCCCCGCCGGAGGCAGGCACGACGCTGCGACCGGGCACGCCGTCGTTTTAGGGGCCGCTAATGATCGCGCAGCGCCTCGACAAGCTCAGATTTGGAGAGCTTCGAGCGGCCCTCGATGCCGAGTTCGCGGGCACGGTCGTAGAGCGCGTCTTTCGTCCAGTCCTCATAGGGCGGTGCCTTGCCGCCCTTTTTCGACGGGTCGCGGTCGGGATCTGCCTGCGCATTGGAGATCCGCGCCGCCTTTTCCTTTGACATCCCCTTGTCGCGCAGTTCCTCGTAAAGCGGTTCGTTCTTCAGGCTCGGGTCGGGCATCTTGTGCATCCTCCTTTGCGACGGAAACCCGTGGCGCGGCGCGCGGGTTCCGCTCTTCCCTTGCTCCTTCAGCGGGGCTATATGCGCGCTCATGCTGGATACGCCCACGAACCGCCCCGACCTGCCCGCGGAAATCGCCCGCCGCCGTACCTTTGCGATCATCTCGCACCCGGATGCGGGCAAGACCACGCTTACCGAAAAGTTCCTTTTGTATGGCGGCGCCATCCAGATGGCTGGTCAGGTGCGCGCCAAGGGCGAGGCGCGGCGCACGCGATCGGATTTCATGAAGATGGAGCAGGAGCGCGGGATCTCGGTCTCCGCCTCGGCGATGAGCTTCGATTACGGCCAGTATCGCTATAATCTGGTCGACACGCCCGGCCACTCGGATTTCTCCGAGGACACCTATCGCACGCTGACGGCGGTGGATGCGGCGATCATGGTGATCGACGGGGCGAAGGGCGTGGAGAGCCAGACGCAGAAGCTCTTCGAGGTCTGCCGGCTGCGCGATCTGCCGATCCTGACCTTCTGCAACAAGATGGACCGCGAGGCGCGCGATGTCTTCGAGATCGTCGACGAGATCCAGGAAAACCTAGCCATCGACGTGACGCCGGCAAGCTGGCCCATCGGGATGGGGCGCGATTTCATCGGCTGCTACGACATGCTGCGCAACCGGCTGGAGCTGATGGACCGCGCCGACCGCAACAAGCTGGCGGAATCGATCAAGATCGAGGGGCTGGACGACCCGAAACTGGCCGAGCATGTGCCCGAAGAGCTGCTCGAGCAGCTCAAGGAAGAGATCGAGATGGCACGCGAGCTGCTGCCGGCGCTCGACCCGCAATCGGTGCTCGAGGGGCACATGACGCCGATCTGGTTCGGCTCGGCGATCAATTCGTTCGGGGTGAAGGAGCTGATGGACGGGATCGGCGCGCTGGCGCCGGAGCCGCAGCCGACCAAGGCCTCGCCGCGCGAGATCGCACCGGAGGAAAAGAAGGTCGCGGGCTTCGTCTTCAAGGTGCAGGCCAATATGGACCCCAAGCACCGCGACCGGGTGGCTTTCGTGCGGCTCTCCTCGGGGCATTTCAACCGCGGCATGAAGCTCACCCATGTGCGCACGAAAAAGCCGATGACGGTCTCGGCGCCGGTGCTGTTCCTGGCCTCCGACCGGGAGCTGGCGGAAGAGGCCTGGGCCGGCGATATCATCGGCATTCCGAACCATGGCCAGCTGCGCATCGGCGACACGCTGACCGAGGGCGAGGCGCTGAAGGTGACGGGCATCCCCAGCTTTGCGCCGGAGCTTTTGCAGAGCGTGCGGGCGGGCGATCCGATGAAGGCCAAGCATCTGGAAAAGGCGCTGTTCCAGTTTGCCGAGGAAGGCGCCGCCAAGGTCTTCAAGCCGGATATCGGCTCGGGCTATATCGTCGGCGTCGTGGGGGCGCTGCAATTCGAAGTGCTGGGCGCGCGGATCGAGCAGGAATACGGGCTGCCGGTGCGCTTCGAGCCGTCGCAATTCACCTCGGCGCGCTGGGTGTCCGGCGACAAGGCGGCGGTGGAGAAATTCATCAACGCCAACAAGCAGCATATCGCCCATGACAACGATGGCGACGTGGTCTATCTGACCCGGCTGCAATGGGATATCGACCGGGTGGTGCGGGATTACCCCGATGTCACGCTGAGTGCGACGAAGGAAATGATGGTGTGATCTTCGGACCCGGCTTTGCCCGGCAAGGGTTCCGGTGGAGCATTAGAGGAGATAACGGGCGAAGCCCTGCTTCCGACCAAACGCTGCGCCATCTTCTGAAAGCGCGCGATTGCGTCCGCCTCGGGCCGGCCTCCGGCGGGAGTATTGTCCGGAAAGATGAAAGCGCGGAGCTGTGTCTTCATCTTTCTGAAAAATACTCATATTCCGCCCTCTCAAAACAGCGCGGCCCCGGAGGTCATCGCCGGGGCCGCCAGATGTTTCCCGGACGCGCGCCCTATTCCGCAGGGACTTCCTGCGCCCGTGCGCCCGAGATGTTCTCGGGCAAGACGAAGGCCACCAGCACAAAGACCAGCCCCAGCGCGATGCCCAGCAGGTCGCCGGAGACGGCGAAGAGACCATCGAACTCCGAGCCCGGCACCGCGCCCAGCGTCACCTTGCCGCCGGCGATATCGTCGAGCAGTCCGCTGGCCTTCCAGGCCGGGTAGGTCGCCATATAGGCGGCGGCGCCCAGCAGCCCGCCCGCGATGTAGAAGAACGCGTCCTTGCGCCCTGCCCCGACGGCGCAGACGCCGGTGCCGGGACAATAGCCCGAGGCCGCCCAGCCCGCACCGAGCAGCAGCCCGCCGATGAAGACGCCGATATAGGAGGCCTTGACCGACATGTGTGCCACATCCACGAGGCCCAGCATCTGCCCGCCGAACATCAGGATCGAGCCGGTGCCGATGGCCAGAAGGATGGTCTTCATCAGCCGCAGCCGGCGCAGGGTCAGCATGCCGCCGATCACATTGGGGTTGGTGGCGCCGACCCGGTCGAGCACAAAGCCGAACGCGGCGCCGATGAGGATGGCGAGAACGATCTGCATGGCTCAGCCCTCCTTATACATGAGCATGGCGGTGGGCACGGCGGTCAGGAAGGCGCCGGCCGCGAAGATATAGCCCGAGAGCGAGGTCTGCATCATGCCCGACATCATGTGCCCCGAGGTGCAGCCGCCCGCCAGGCGCGCGCCATACAGCACCACGAAGCCGCCGAGAAAGGCCACCGCGTAGCGTTTCCACGGGGTGTCGCCGTAATTCGCCCGCCAGATTGCCGGGGCGCTGCGCTCCTCCTTCGAGAGCCCGCCGCGCAGCATGCTCGACAGGAATGCACCGCCGACCATGGCCAGCACGAAGACAAAGCTGTAATTCAGCGGGTTGGCGGCGTTTTTAGCGTATTTGCCGCCGGATTTCGCCATATAGGCGTTGGTCGAGCTATAGCCCTCGTCGGTCTGCGTGATGAAGTCGGTGGCCACCGTATCCGCGATGATCCCATCCAGGATCACGAATTGCGTGCTCACCCCGATGGGCTTCACCAGCAGGACGGCGGCGAAGAACACCGCGCCCAGCAGCAGCCCGCCCAGTTTCCAGTTCAAAGTCATGAATGACCCTCCCGATCCAGAGATATTCTGGAAAACGCATACCAAACACATTCCATATATCGCATGATTTGGATCAAATCGCGCTGACATCGGAGAGGCTGGCGGTTCAAAGACCTGTCTGACCCGTCAAGGCAGCACCGTGGTTCGGAAAAGCTCGCCAAGCGCAACAAAAGCTGCGCCATCGCCGGACCGCGGGTTGGCGATCTGACAGATGGAACCCCTTACTTTGTCCCTGCCAAATCCGAAAGACTTCGACACGTTGCGTTGGCGTCACCAAATCGCCGGCCCAGGGGCGGTCCGGCGATGGCGCGGCGGCTTCGCCTTGTTCCGCGCCGGGAAAAGGCTCAAACGGTGACGCCGCTACCCCGCCATCATCCGCATCAGCCGATCCTTCTCTCCCGCATCCTCGGGGCGCGAGATCGCCTGTGCGAGATCCTCCAGCGAGGCAATCGAATGCCCGGCGCGGAAGCTGTCCACATGCGGCAGCATCGCGCGGATGCCCGAGGCCTTGGGCGCGAACCCGTCCCAGCGCAGCAGCGGGTTCAGCCAGATCAGCCGGCGCGCCGAGAGATGCAGCCGCTCCATCTCGCTTTCCAGCGCCGCCGCGTCGTCGCGGTCGAGCCCGTCGGTGATCAGCAGCACCACCGCGCCCTGCCCCATGACCCGGCGCGACCAGTCGCGGTTGAAGGCGTGCAGACAGTCGCCGATGCGCGTGCCGCCCTCCCAGTCCTGCGCCTCGGCGCCCGCCGCCTTCAGCGCCGCATCCACATCGCGGGTCGCCAGATGGCGGGTGATATTGGTGAGCCGCGTGCCGAAGGTAAAGGCATGCACCTTGGCCCAGCCCGCGCCCTTCTCGTTCGCCACCGCGTGCAGGAAATGCAGCACCATGCGGGAATACTGGCTCATCGAGCCGGAGATGTCGCAGAGCACCACAAGATTGGGCCAGCGCGGGCGCGGCTTGAGATGCGCCAGCGAGCGCATCTCGCCGCCCTGCCGCATTGAGGCGCGCAGGGTACGGCGCCAGTCGATGCGCCGCCCGTCCACCGCCGCCATGCCCCGGCGCGAGGGGATCGGCTTCACCGGCAGTTTCAGCCGCGCCAGCATGCGCTTGGCCTGCATGATCTCCTCGGTCGACATCTGCTCGAAATCCAGTGTCTTGAGCTTTTCCTCCGCCGAGATGGTGAAAGAGCTGTCGACCTCGATTTTGGTCGCCTCCTCCTCCTCGCCCTCGGGCTTCGGCAGCTCGGGAATCTGATCGCCGAGCAGCGCCTGCGCCGCGCGTTTCTCGGCGCTTTGGGCGAGCTTTTCCTCCTGCACGCCGCGCACCGCCGGCAGCATCATCGACATCATGTGTTCGAGATAGCGCGGATCGCGCCAGTAGAGCCGGAAGATCTGGGCAAAGACCACGCGATGCTCGGGCCGGTTCACGAAACAGGCATGCAGGGTCCAGTAGAAATCCATCCGGTCGGTGAAGCCCGCCGCCGCCACCGCGCGGATCGCGTCGATCACCCGGCCCGGCCCCACCGGCAGGCCGGCGCGGCGCAGGGCGCGGGCGAAATGGATGATGTTCTGCGCGAGCCGCGGGTGATCGGGGATCGCGATGGGCACGTATTCGGGCATTCTCTCTCCTCGCCTGCCCCAGCCAAGCGCATGCGCGCGCCCGGGGCAAGCGCTGCCTTGGTCGCCCCCTTGCGGCTTAGTGACGGCGCCCGGATGCCCCGCCCCGCCGGCGCGGCGGGCCGGAGCGCGAAAGCCCCTCGCGCAGCACCTCGGTCATCGGATGGCCCTCCTGCCCGTGGCGCGCCAGCAGCGCCTCGACATGCTCGCGCGCCTCGGCGTCGCGGGGCAGCGACAGCGCCCAGTCGAGAAAGATCGAGCGGCATTCGCCGATGCCGATCCCGTCGATCTTGTAGGCCTCGGCGATGAGCCCCTTGGGGTCGTCCGGCGTGCCCTTCTTCTTCATGGTTTTGCCTCCCGCAGCGCGGCGTCGATGATCTCGGCCGCTCTCGTGGTCATCTCGGCGAGCTTTGTCCGCATCTCCGCCGCGCTCTTGGTTCCGGTCAGGCGGGTGAGGAAGGTGCAGCCCCCCGCGCCCACCGTCTCCGGATCGAGCGCGCCCTCGGTGATCAGCCGCGCGCCGATCTGGAGGCTCCAGCACAGCCGGTAGGTGGCGGCGAGGTGATCGGCGCCGGCTTTCTCCAGCCAGCCCTCGCGCGCCGCCGCCGTCAACCCGCGCGCGGTGCGGCGCGGCGCCTGGCCCGAGAGCAGCGCACCGGCCTGCGCCAGAAGCTCGATATCCTGCATCCGCCCGCGCCCGATCTTGGGATCCCACGGGTCGCCCTGCCCCTTGGCGGCGGCGATGCGTTCGCGCATCCCGGCCAGCTCGCCCAGCACCTTGTCGCGCGGCGGTGGCGCGGACAGGATCTCTGCCCGCAGCGCCTCGACCTCGCCGGCAAGCTCCGCCGGGCCCGCCACCACCCGCGCCCGGGTCAGCGCCAGATGCTCCCAGACCCAGGCTTCCTTGCGATGATAGGCTGTGAAAGACGACAGCGAGGTCGCCACCGGCCCCTGATTGCCCGAAGGCCGCAGCCGCATATCGACCTCGTAGAGCTTGCCCTCGGCCATGGGCGCGGTCATCGCGGTGATCAGCGCCTGGGTCAGCCGGGCGTAATACTGCCGCGCGGGCAGCGGGCGGCGCCCCTCCGAGGCCTCCACGCCCGCCGGGTCGTAGATCACAATGAGGTCCAGATCGGAGAGCGCATGCAGCCGCCGCGCCCGAGCGAGCCCATGCCCACCACCACCGCGCCGCGCCCCGGCGGCGCGCCGTGCTTGCGGGCGAACTCCTCCTGCACCACCGGGAACACCGCCGCCAGCGCCGCCTCGGCGAGATCGGCGTAATGCTGCCCCGCCTCCTCGGTCTCGGTCAGCCCGCGCAGCAGATGCACGCCGGCGCGGAAATGCCATTCCCGGGCCCAGCGGCGCGCCATGTCGAGCCGGCGCTCGTAATCCTCCTCGCGCGAGAGGATCTCCGTCAGCTCCGCAGTCAGCGCCGCCGGCCCCGGCCACGGGCTGAAGAAATCGCCGCCGATCACCGCGTCGAACACGGCGGAATTGCGCGACAGGTGGCGCGCCAGATCCGGCGAGGTCGCGACGATATCGACCAGCAGGTCGATAAGCTGCGGATTGGCCTCGAACAGCGAAAAGAGCTGCACCCCGGCGGGCAGACCGGCAAGAAAGCCGTCGAAGGCGGTCAGCGCCTCCTCGGGCTTTGCGGCGCGGGCGAGCCGGCTGAGGATCTCGGGCTTCAGCCGCTTGAAGATCTCGGTCGCACGGCCCGAGCGCAGAGCCGGGTAACTCGTCCAGCGCGCCACAAGCGGGCTGGTCTCCAGCGCCTCGGGCACCTCGCAGGGCGCGCTGTCGCGGCTGTCGGGGGCAAAGAACCCCTCGGTCAGCTCGTGCACCTCCTCGAGCCGCGCGCGGATATCGCCCTCCAGCTCGGCGCGCTCGCGCCCGGTCAGCGCCGCCAGCCGTTCGAACCCGCCGTCATTGGCGGGCAGCAGATGGGTCTGCGCATCGTTGACCATCTGCACCCGGTGCTCGATCTCGCGATGGGCGCGGTAGTGATCGGCCAGCTTGCCGGTCACCTCGCCCGGCACCCAGCCGGTGTCGGTCAGCACCCGCAGCCCGTCCACCGTGCCGCGCACCCGCAGTTCCGGATCGCGCCCGCCGGCGATGATCTGGCGGGTCTGGGTGAAGAACTCAATCTCGCGGATGCCGCCGCGCCCCAGCTTCATGTCATGGCCCGGCAGGGTGATCGGCCCGTGCCCTTTCTTGTCGCGGTAGCGCAGGCGCATATCGTGGGCGTCCTGAATGGCGGCGTAATCCAGATGCCGGCGCCAGACGAAGGGACGCAGCGTGTCGAGAAAGCGCTCGCCGGCTGCGATATCGCCGGCGCAGGGCCGCGCCTTGATATAGGCGGCGCGCTCCCAGGCCCGCCCGAGGCTTTCGTAATAGCGCTCGGCGGCCTCCATGGCGATACAGACCGGGGTCACCGCCGGATCGGGACGCAGCCGCAGATCGGTGCGGAAGACATAGCCCTCGCCGGTCAGGTCGCTCAGCGTTGCCGACATCTTGCGCGTGGCCCGCACGAAGGCGCTGCGGGCCTCGTGGAAATCGTCGCGCTCGAACCGGTCCTGATCGAAGAGGCAAATGAGGTCGATATCCGAGCTGTAATTGAGCTCGAAGGCGCCCATCTTGCCCATGGCCAGCACCACCATGCCGCCGGCGCTGGCGATGTCGTCCTCGGTGGCGCCCGGCAGCTTGCCGCGCCGGATCTCGCGCGCGATGGCCGCCTGCAACGCCAGCCGCACCGAGAGGTCGGCAAAACGGGTGAGCGTGCCGGTCACCATCTCCAGTGGCCAGACGCCGGCCAGATCGGCCAGCGCGGTCAACAGCGCCACCCGCCGCTTGCCCTGGCGCAGCGCGCTCTCGATGCCTTCGCCCGTCTCCTCCAGCCCGGCCAGCAGCGTCTCGACCGCAGCTTCGGGATCCGCCAGCGCGCCCTCCAGCCAGCCCGTCTCCTTGCGAATGAGCCCGTTGAGATAGGGGCTCGACCCGCCCGCGCCGGCGAGCAGCAAGGCGAGATCGTCCGAGGCCCAGGGCGCGGCGGCGCGCGCCTCTTCTCCCAGATCGGGCTCGAAGGGGCGCGGCAGGCGGGTGATGCGGGATGCGAAACTCATGCCGCCTATATGGCGGAGCGATGCGGGATTGCGCAATGCCCCAAGGGCTTGCAGCCGCGGGCTCATCGCGCTCTAAGCCCTGCAAGAAACGACAGGAGTCCCTGATGAGCAAGAGCCTCAAACGCGTCCGCGCGGCGCTGGAAGCTGCCGGGCTGGAGCCGGATATCCGCGAGGTCGGCCAGGCCCGCACCGCACAGGAGGCCGCCGACAGCGTCGGTTGCGAGATCGACCAGATCGCCAAGTCGATCATCTTTCGCGCCGAGGAGAGCGGCGAGGCGGTGCTGTTCCTCACCGCGGGTGGCAACAAGGTCTGCGCCGACAAGGCATCAGAGCTGGCGGGGGAACCGCTGGGCAAGGCCGATGCCACGCTCATCCGGTCGCAGACGGGCTTTGCCATCGGCGGCGTGGCCCCGGTCGGGCACCTGAACCCGATCCGCGCCTGGATCGACCCGCAGCTGCTGGAATTCACCCGGATCTGGGCCGCCGCCGGCACGCCGCGCCATGTCTTTGCGCTCGATGCGCATCTGCTGCCCGGCCTGACCGGCGCGGTGGCGGCGCCCTTCACCGAATAGCGCAGGCCTTGCCGCCTGCGCGCCGCTGCCGCATGGTGGCGCCACGTCAAGCACGGGAGTGCAACGCATGAGCTGGTCTTTCTCCATCGGGCGCCTTTTCGGCTCGGAACTTCGGGTGCATGCCACCTTCTTCCTGCTGCTGGCCTGGGTCGCGGCGGCGGCCTGGCCCCAGGGCGGCGCGGTGGCGGCGCTGCAAAACGTGGTCTTTGTGCTGGCGCTCTTTGCCTGCGTGGTGGCGCATGAGTTCGGCCACGCGCTGACCGCGCGGCGCTATGGCATCAAGACGCCCGACATCACCCTGCTGCCGATCGGCGGCATGGCGCGGCTGGAGCGCATGCCCGAAAAACCCGCGCAGGAGATCCTCGTGGCGCTGGCGGGGCCGGCGGTGAATATCGTGATCTGGGCGGTGCTGATCGCCTTCGGCGCCAGCACCGATCTCGAAGAGCTGGCGAATTTCGGCGGCTCGCCGGGCGCCTTCCTCGGCCAGCTCGCGGCGGTGAACCTGTTCCTGGCGCTGTTCAACCTGCTGCCGGCCTTCCCGATGGATGGCGGCCGGGTGCTGCGCGCGCTGCTGGCCACGCGCATGGACCGGGTGCACGCCACGCGGGCGGCGGCGAATGCCGGTCAGGTGATGGCGTTTCTCTTTGCGTTCTGGGGGCTTGCCTCGGGCAACTTCATGCTGCTCCTGATCGCGCTCTTCGTCTATTTCGCCGGTCAGGCGGAAAGCCAGGACGTGACCTCGCGCGCTGTGGCCAGCGGGCTGATGGCGCGCGATGCGATGATCACCAGCTTCGAGAGCCTGCGCCCCGAGGATCCGCTTCATGTGGCGGCACAGACCCTGATCCGCACCACGCAGCACGAATTTCCGGTGCTCGATCCCGAGGGCAAGCTCGCCGGCTTCCTCACCCGCACGGCGCTGTTCCAGGGCATGGCCGAGGGCCACAACACCCTGCCCGTGGGCGATGCGATGGAGGACGTGCCGCAGGTGACCCTCGGCACGCCGCTGAGCCAGGTGCTGGACGCGCTGGCCGACGCGCCGGCGCTGGCGGTCACCGATCCCGGCGGGCATGTGCTGGGCTATATCACCCGCGAGAATGTCGGCGAGCTGATGGTGCTGCGCAGCCCGCGCTGAGCGGCCGGGCCTTTTCGCGAGGCGGGCGGTGGGCAGATTGCCCACCCTACGTGGCGGGCGCGCCTGCACTGCCCTGCCAGGCATCTCCCGGATCGCGCCCGCCCCACGATAATAGCTGCAAAGCCGCGCATGGCGGCGGCGCGAATACCTTGACCCCGCCCGCCCGAATGCTACTGAGACAGGCACGGTGGGCCTGTAGCTCAATTGGTTAGAGCAGGGCGCTCATAACGCCTTGGTTGGGGGTTCAAGTCCCTCCGGGCCTACCAAAAATCGGATTTTCCGTTTAAATCAACACCCAAACGGACCACGTGACCATTCCTGGAATTTCTATAAATCAATAGGTTACAGGAACAGCGGACCACGCAGATCTTAGTACGATCAGCTCCGATCCGGCCGCTGCCCTAACCGCGATGCCAACAAACACGCCCGGCAACCCGATGCGCCCGCAAATCGCCGCGGTTGCAGAACGACCAGGCCGCAACTGGCGATTGCCCCGATCACGCCATGCATGATCGGAACTATCCTCTGCCCCCCCCCGGGGCGCATTCCTGGCGAGATGCCACCGGCGCAATGGGCAGCCTCAGACAGAAAGCTCCCTCTCAGAGGATCATCTGAGGCGCACCTTCGCACATCTGTTCTGTTGGAGTGATCCCCGCGTCGGGAACACTCCGCCATTGTGATAAAGGCACCTCCCCTGCCCTTCGGAAAAGACCGGGAGCAGGATCATTCGGGCATAGCGGCCTCAAGGGCGGCGATGCGTTCGAGCGCTTCCTTCAGAGCCGCGGTCAGGACGGGGACGAGCTTGGAATAGTCCACGCACTGCGGATCGATATTGCCCTCCGCATCGACAGCGTCCTTCTCGCCGGTGACGGCAAAGGGCAAGACCTCGTCAAGTTCATGGGCAATAAAACCGACGCGGTCCTGGTCGGTGCCAATGAAATTAAAACTCATCGGCGCCATCTTCATCACCATATCGGCGGCGCCGATTGCCGGAGAGACATTCTCTTTGAGACGGTAGTCTGAGGTCTCGTTGTAGGACGTCGACGTCCCATTCGTGGTGATGGAGCCAACCACGGTCGACCCATTGCGCCACGTCACGAGGTTGCCGGCGTTGCCCATGCGGGTCACCTGCAACGGAACCGTGCTGTCGCGGGTCATCAAAACCCCGCCATCGTTGCGCAGGGTGGTCCCCGGCGATCCATGGCTCCCGTCTTCGGTGGGCTTGCCGAAATTCACCGTTTGGAGGAAGGCCACCTCATCGCCCGTCTCGAACGTGCCGTTGGTGTAGCTGTCCACGCCGATCACCGCGCCGGCGGGCAGATCTCGAAGGAATGCAGCGTTCCCGACAGCGTCTGTACGGAAGCGCACGATCTCGCCACTGCTGTAGGTATCCGGCGCCACCAAACGCGAAACCTTCAGAACGCCGCCGTTGTCTTGCCCGATCAGCTCGCGCGTGCGATCACTTGTGCCTCCGGCATTCGTCCAGTTGGTCAGGACGTTGTCCATGGAGAGTATGCCACCGGAGCAAACCACCACACGAAGACCGGAACCGTCCTGAGTGGGAAGACCGCCTGCATATGCACCGGCGGTGATCTTGCCTCCGCTGATCGTAAGGCTGCCGCCGGTCACGGCCACGCCGTCGGGCTTCATCGAGGTCACGCGCGCGTTCGCGATCGTATGGTCGCCGCCCTTGACGCGAATATCGAAGTCGGCACCGGCGGTGCCGGTCGTGCTGTAGAGATTGGCGATAAGAGTACTGCCGCTATAGCCATGGAAACCGGCGTCGTCGCCATCAAGAGCGAGATTTCCAATCATCACAGGAAGCGAATGCTCACCGCCGCCGTCCACTCCAACGATCACCTTGGCACGATAGGTCGCCACGGTGTCGACGTTCAGATTATCGCAATTGTGCGCGCGCAGAGCGATGGCGTCACCCCGGTAGTACGCGCTGACCACCTGCCCCGGTTCCGTAAGACCGAATTGCCAATTGTGGATGTTGTCGATTTTGACAAAATCCTGGGCCTCCGAGATGTCCACCGTCACGTCGTAGCAGGAGCTTTCGATTTTGCCGATATACCAGCCGCCGGGGTTGTTACCGGTGTTCGGCACCGGATCGACCATGTACATGCCGGTGCGCATACCGACAAAGCGCACGTTGTCGATATATCCTCGCGATGTTTCACTTGCCTCGATTGCGGGAGGATAGTCATGCAGCGTGTTGTAGCTCGTGGCATCGCCATGATCCCCCCAGATGGTGAAGTTCTCGAACACTGGCCCCGGTTCACCATTCGAGCACGCGAACACGCCGTCAACACCTGTCGGGAAGTCGGTCGTCAACCAAAACCCACAGTTGCGACGGTGAACAATCCCGCGCATCTTGAAGGCCTTGGCCACGCTGATACTTGCCGTGAGGTTCACGAAGCCGGTCAGAAGGATCTCGCCATCCCAGTTCGCCGCAACGGCCTGCATCACGCTGGTCGCATCGGGTGCCGATCCTCTGCCGCTATAGGACGTCGGCACGATGCCCCAGTGCTGGAGATAGGCGGTCTGTGACGCCGGCCCCCAATTCTGGCCATCATTCGTCTGAAGCGCGGTACTGCCGCTGTTACGTTTGTAAAAGCAGAACATGCCACCGTGACGAACCGCGATCATCGCCACATCGCCGGGCACGTTGAAGGCTTCCGCCGCCACGCGACTTCCGAAAGAAAGAGTGTCTGACATTTTTGGCCCTTTCGTGTTCAACAGAAAATACCGCGTCTCGCGCCTGCTTTCGCAAGACGCACAAGCGCACTGGGATTTGCATGTTTCTCCGGCCTAATCGGCTTCTTATCTTTGATGAGATATGAGGCGCATTTAAATAAAAAGACACCTCAAGAAACTCAAACGAATGCGAAAATATTCAAAAAACAGAAAAAATTAAGTCATTGAAAAAATTCTAAGAATACAATCCCCCGGAAATTTCCATGCCACGTGCTATTTTTTTCGAGAAGGCGTTCGCCGCCATTCCGACTGAGCAGAGCAAGCAATTCGAACGGAATCAAATATGAATATTTTCTCAATCCACTCCTTACCTGACACAACCTTGCATCTGAAAATCATAAGAGCAAGAGGGATATTAGAATTTCGCGGCTTCGTCATATTTCAGCCTCTTTCGGAAAGCCCAAGTCATATTGACAAATGGCGGAACCAAAGACGGATCTACGTGATCTCGCTCATTTGCGGGCTGCCCGGCACGGCCCCGCTTTGGATCAGGGCCTCCATGACGTCCCCCAAGGCCCCGCCAGCATCCAGCTTCGGAATTGCCGATAGACGCTCGACCAATTGCCGAACTCCCCAGGCAGATTGCGCCATGGCGCCCCAGTTCGTGCAATCCAGACTATGCCATCAAGAACGCGGCGGTGATTGATAGGGTTGCGTCCGTTCCGGGCGCCGACAACAGGATGAAACCCTCAAAGAAGGCCCTTCCTCGTCCGAGATACGGTCTCGTGTGACCTGCTCCCCTTGGAGTCCGCATTCTTTAGTTCGCTCTGTTCGGGTTTTGGCCCTCTACTGACCGTTGGCGATACTCCCACGGCGTGAGCCCGTCGAGGCTCGTGTGTGGGCGGTGATGGGTGTAGTCATCGCGCCAAGCCGAGATCAGCGCCGCCAGCGGCATGGAGGCGGCGTTTTGCTATCAATCGCCAGCACCTCCGTTGCCTTGTCGAGATCGATGACTCCTAGCGCCGCCAGAATCCCGGCGGCGGGCAGCGGTATGAACACGCGAAGGAACCGCGCGATTTTGCCACTCACCATGATGTCCTTTCGGTCAGCGCCATAAGCGCGAGGGGCTGCCGCTCGCGGCGGTCGGACAGACCAGCGCCAGGCGGCTTTCGGTGATGGAGAGGTCACACGCCGGCCAGGGCGCGGCTTGCCGTGTCGCGAATCTGCCCGCTAAGGAGCAGGGCGGGAGATCCCGGGCGGCTTCCCTGCCCTGGCGGCCACCAGCTCCGCATGCAGCGACGACTTGCACCGCGCCTGCTCAGCCGCTGTCTTGTCCTCGGCGGTGATGATCCTGGTCAGGTCGATATTGCTCATGGCTGAGGCTCCTCTGCGGGGTTGTCGTAGATCGGCAGCGCCACCGTGCCGTCGGGCACATTCTCAAGCGGCTCCGGGAAACGGGTGGCCTCGGGTGCGGCAGGGCCAGGGGCACGATCAGTTCACCAGCCTCATCTCGCTCCACCTTGCCGGTGATCCAGTCCGAAGAGATCGCATCGGCCGGCAGCGTCGCGCCATCGGGGAGGACCGCAAAGTCAACCGCCTCCCCGTTCAAGGTGAGCTCGTCGCCCGCTTTGATAAGCCCGAGCGGCTCATTGCGACCTTGCGGGTGCAGGACAATTGTCATGAGATTCTCCGTAGAAGCTGCGTCCGGCTGCGAAGAGGTGGATCGTGTCGCCGTTGCCCGCCGATGCGCCAACCGACGCGCGGGTCACCCATTTCGTGGTGCCGTTGGCAAAGGCGCCACCGCCGTGATTGCGCCATCCGCCAACACCAAGATTGTACAAGCGCAGCGATTGCGAGGGGCGATGAACGGAAGGATTAAACCGGAATCGAAGCAGGCGGACTGCAACTTGCATCCCGGTGGCGTTTCGCGGGATACGGCAGCCAACCCGCTCCTCTTTACGGACCACTGAACATCGAGTGCCGCATGCCTCAGACCGACCATCTCGTGACCGATTGTTCGAAATGCGCAGCCCTCTGCTGCCTTGCCCTAGCCTTTGACAAGGGCAAGGATTTCGCCTTCGACAAGAACCCGGGCGAATCCTGCCGTAACCTTTCGGGGCATAGCTGCAAGATCCACGACAGGCTGGCGCAGGAAGGGTTTCCGGGCTGCGTCGCGTATGATTGCCTGGGGGCTGGAAACCGTGTCGTTCAGGAGGTTTTCGGCGGTCAGAGCTGGCAGACGGACCCCCGCCTGACACGATTGATGATGGAAGCCTTTTCTGGCATGCGTGAAGTCCACAAGCGCATCGACCTTCTGCGTGCCGCCGCGACCGCGCCGCTTGAGCCCGGCGACGACCAGACCCGCCGGGAATTCCTTGCCCGCCTCGAGCAGCACCGTTGGAGCGGGCCGGAGCTCAATGATTTCGAGGTGGGCCTGGCGCTGGAAATCGACATCTTTTTCCACGGGATCAGGAACCATCTGCCCGATGATTTCTCTGACGCATTCTGAGCCTTCGGAGATGCTCTGCGCCCTGTAGGCTCCGTATCTATCGGGTCGCTCTGTTCACATTTTGATCCCGAAACAACTTTTGGAGACATACCGGCGGGGGTGAGCCCGCCTGAGCTCTTTTTGAGGCAAGTCTGAGTGTGGTCGTTGCGTCGCCACGCCTCGTTGCGCATGACGCAGGTTGGCGAACAGGCGCTTGCTCAGGCGGCAGAGCTTGTCGACCATTCGCGATGCGCGCTTCCGGTCAGCGCCTCGGCGTCCCAGTTCGAACGGCTTCCGCCGCCGCCCGTGACCCGGAACACCCGCACCCCTTCCGACAGCGTGCGGCTGTCACGCGACAGGCTGCGCGTCGCCTCCGTGGTCTCGTTGACCATCGCCGCGTTCTTCTGGGTCACCGTGTCGAGCTGCGAGATCGCCGTGTTGATCTCGCCCAGCGTCATGGTCTGCTCCTTGAGCCCATGCACCACCTCGCGGATGCGGTCGGAGATCCGCTCGACGCCGCCGAAGATATTGCCCAGCTCGCCGCTGGCCCGGTCGACCAGCTCCGCCCCGGCCTTCACATGGCCGCCGCTCTCGCTGATGAGTGCCTTGATCTCCTGCGCGGATTCCGCCGAGCGCTGCGCCAGAGAACGCACCTCGGAGGCGACAACGGCAAAGCCGCGCCCGGCCTCGCCGGCGCGCGCGGCCTCGACCCCGGCATTGAGCGCCAGAAGGTTGGTCTGGAAGGCGATGTCGTCGATCACCGAAATGATCTGTGAGATCGAATCCGAAGAGGTCTCGATCCGCTTCATGGCGGCGGTCACATCGGCCACCACCTTGCTGCTGCCCTCGGCGGCGATCTTGGTGTCATCCGCCTCCTGCCCCACCTCGGCGGCATATTCCGCGGCGGATTTGGCGTTGGCGTTAAGCTCTTCGACGGCGGCGGCGGTCTCTTCCAGCGTCGCGGCCTGGGTCTCGGTACGGCGCGACAGCTCGTCGGAATTGCCGCCGATCTGATCGGCGATCTCGTCGATCGTGGTAGAGACCGCCTGCACCTTGGTGATGAGCTTGGCGATATTCTCCACCGCGACATTATAGGCATCGCCCAGTTCCGACAGCCGGTCGGCATCGGACATCTCGACCCGGTAAGAGAGATCGCCGTCGCTCATCGCTGCGAGGCCGCGCGCAAGCTCCTTGATCGCCTCGCGCTGGCGGGTGATCTCGGTGGCGATCTTGGTGATCCGCACCACATTGCCCGCCTCGTCGAAGACCGGCGCATAGGTGGCGCTGATCCAGATCACCTCGTCCTCCTTGGTGATACGGGGAAACTCGTCGGCAAAGAACTTGCCGGCGCGCAGATCCTCCCAGAATTGGGCATAGGCGGCGGTTTCGCGGAATTTACGCTGCACGAACATACTGTGCGGCTTGCCCAGCACCTCATCGGCGGTATAGCCGAGCGCGTTCAGAAAATTCTCGTTCGCCTGAAGGATCGTGCCGTCCGGCGCAAAGTGAATCACCGCCTGCGTGCGCTCGACAATCTGCAAGATTGCCTCGTCACCCGAAACATCAGCCGCTTTCGGCGCCTTAGACCTGCCGAAAAACCTCATGCGCATTTCCTCCAAAGGATGCTTTGGAGCCCGTCATAACGCAGGAGGTGTTTCCGAAAGCTGAAGACCGGGCAAATTCACCCCAGATCCTGCAAGGCCTGCATCGCAAGGGCATAGCTGTGCCTGCGCGCCTCGGGATCGTGGATCGCGCTGGAGAGAATCAGCTCGTCGGGCCGGTAGCGCGCGAGGAGCTGCGACAGGCCCTCGGCCACCTGCGCCCGGGTGCCGGTGGCCGAGAGGCTCAGCGCGTGGTCGGCCATCGCCAGGTAACGCGGATCGAGCACCGCGCCGATATCGTCCACCGGGCGCGGCAGCTTGCCGGGATTGCCGCTGCGCAGATTGGCGAACGCCTGCTGCTGCGAGGTGCGCAGCCGCTTGGCCTCGGCCTCGGTATCGGCGGCCCAGACATTGGCGGCCAGCATGAAGCACGGCGCCTGTGTCACCCCGGGCTGGAAGCGCTCACGATAGATCTGCGCCGCCTGTTCCAGCGCGTCCGGCGCGAAATGCGAGGCAAAGGCATAGGGCAGCCCGAGATGCGCGGCGAGCTGCGCGCCGAAGAGCGAAGAGCCGAGGATCCAAACCGGCACATGCGTGCCCTCGCCCGGCACCGCGCGCACCGGCTGTTTCTCGGCGCTGTCGCCGAGAAAACCGATCAGCTCGACCACATCCTCGGGAAAGCGGTCGCCCGAGGCATGGTTGCGACGCAGCGCCATGGCGGTCATCTGGTCCGAGCCCGGCGCGCGCCCGAGACCGAGGTCGATGCGGTCGGGAAACAGCGTTGCCAGCGTGCCGAACTGCTCGGCGATGACCAGCGGCGAATGGTTGGGCAGCATGATGCCGCCGGCGCCGACGCGGATGGTGGAGGTGGCGGCGGCGACCTGCCCGATCACCACCGAGGTCGCCGCCGAGGCGATGCCCGCCATATTGTGATGCTCGGCCAGCCAGTAGCGCCGATACCCCAGCGCCTCCGCGTGGCGGGCGAGATCGAGCGTGTTGTGCAGCGCATCGGCGGTGGTGCCGCCTTCGGGCACCGGCGAGAGATCGAGAACGGAGGCGGGGATCATGAGAGGTCTTTCCGGTTGGTCGTCTCCCCCGATATAGACACGCAGCGCCCGAGAAAAAGGGAAAGCCCCGATCCGATGGGACCGGGGCCTTCAAAGACTTGAGTTTCCGGAGCTTATTGCGCCGCAGCCACGGCGCGCCGGGTCATCACACCGACCAGATGCGCGCGGTAATCGGGCGCCGCATGCAGATCGCCCATCATGCCCTCGGCGGGCAGCGACAGACCCTCCAGCGCCGAGGCCGAAAAGTCGCCCGAAAGCGCGGCTTCGGCCTCGCTCCAGCGGAAAACGCCCTCTTCCGAGGCACCGGTCACCGCGACGCGCACGCCATCGGGGTATTTCGCCACGAACACCCCCACCAGCGCAAAGCGCGAGGCGGGCTGCTCGAATTTCACATAGGCCGCCTTCTCGGGGATCGGAAAGCGTACCTCGGTGACGATCTCGCCATCCTCCAGCGCGGTGGTGAACATGCCCTCGAAATAATCGTCCGCCGCGATCTCGCGGGTGTTGGTGACGATGGTCGCGCCCGAGGCCAGCGCCGCCGCCGGGTAGCAGGCCGCCGGGTCGTTATTGGCCAGCGAGCCGCCGATGGTGCCTCGGTTGCGCACCGCCGGGTCGCCGATATTGACCGCCAGCGCCGCCAGTGCCGGATAGGCGCCCGCCTCCGACGCGACACTGGCATGGGTGGCGCCGCCGCCGATGCTCAGCACGCCATCCGCCGCCGAGATCCCCTTGATCTCGTCGATCTTCGACAGGCTCACCAGAACCGCCGGCGCCGCCAGCCGCGCCTTCAGCGAGGGGATCAGCGTCTGCCCGCCGCCCAGCGCCTGCGCCTCTTCCTTGCCCAGGGCTGCGACCGCATCCGCAACGCTCACCGGGCTTTCGATCTCGAAGCTGTACATCTTCCATCCTCCTGGCGAAGGGTCCGGGGCCTCGCGCGCCCCTACCCTTTCATCTTTCTCCAAATACTCACGGTCCCGGCGGCGGCGTCAAGCGCTGCCGCCGGAGAAAGGCTCAGCCCTGCATCGCTTTCCACACCCGGTGCGGCGAGAGCGGCATGTCGATGTGATCGACCTTCATCCCGCCCGCGTTCAGCGCATCCAGCACCGCGTTCACCACCGCCGGCGGCGAGCCGATGGCCCCGGCCTCGCCGCAGCCCTTCACCCCCAGCGGGTTGTGGGTGCAGGGGGTGGCGCAGGAATGATCCACCTGAAAGAACGGCACGTCCTCGGCGCGCGGCATGGCGTAATCCATGTAGGACGCGCTCAGAAGCTGGCCATTCTCGTCATAGACGCAGTTCTCCAGCATCGCCTGACCGATCCCCTGCGCGATGCCGCCATGCACCTGCCCCTCGACGATCATCGGGTTCACCACATTGCCGAAATCGTCGGCGGCGGCAAAGCTCAGGATCTCGACCCGGCCGGTCTCGGGGTCCACCTCCACCTCGCAGGCATAGGCGCCGCTCGGATAGGTGAAGTTCGACGGATCGTAGAACGCCGTCTCCTCCAGACCCGGCTCGATCTCCTCCAGCGGGTAGTTATGCGGCACATAGGCCGCGAGCGTCACGTCGCCCCAGGCCACCGACTTGTCGGTGCCCGCCACGGTGAACTGGCCGTCCTTCAGCTCGATATCCGCCTCGGACGCTTCCAGAAGATGCGAGGCGATCTTCTTCGCCTTGTTGATGATCTTCTCGGTCGCCCGCACCATGGCCGAGCCGCAGACCGCCAGAGACCGCGAGCCATAGGTGCCCATGCCGAAGGGGATCTTGCTCGAGTCACCATGCACGATGTCGATCATGCTCTCGTCGATGCCCAGCATCTCGGCCACCACCTGTGGAAACGCCGTCTCGTGCCCCTGGCCGTGGGAATGCGCCCCCACCATGACCGAGATCGAGCCGGTGGCGTTCACCCGCACGGTGGCGGCATCGTAAAGCCCCGCCCGCGCGCCGAGCTGGCCCACAAGGTTCGACGGCGCGATACCGCAAGCCTCGATATAGCAGTTCACCCCGAGCCCGCGCAGCTTGCCGCGCTTGCGGCTCTCTTCGCGGCGCGCCTCGAAACCCTGCCGGTCGATCATCTCTTCGAGCTTGTCCATGGTCGCGACGTAATCGCCGGTGTCGTATTCCACCGCCACCGGCGTCGCATAGGGGAAGCTGTCGATGAAGTTCTGCCGGCGCAGCGCGATGGGATCGACCCCCAGCTCGCGCGCCGCCTTGTCCACCAGCCGTTCGAGCTGGAAGGTCGCCTCGGGCCGTCCGGCGCCGCGATAGGCATCGACCGGCACGGTATTGGTGAACACCGCCTTCACGTTCACCTGGATCGCCGGGGTCTTGTAATTGCCCGCCATCAGCGTGCCGTGCAGCCAGGTCGGGATCGAGCTCGAGAAGGTCGAGAGATAGGCGCCCATATTGGCCAGCGTATCGGTGCGCAGCCCGGTGAAGTTGTTCTCGGCGTCCAGCGCCAGCTCGATCTTCGTCACATGATCGCGGCCATGCGCGTCGGACATAAAGGCCTCCGACCGCGTCGAGGTCCATTTCACCGGCCGGTTGAGCTGCCGCGAGGCGAAGGTGACAAAGGCCTCCTCCGCATAGTGGAAGATCTTGGTGCCGAAACCGCCGCCCACATCGGGCGCCACCACGCGCAGCTTGTGTTCCGGGATGCCGAGCACGAACGCCCCCATCAGCAGCCGGATCACATGCGGGTTCTGGCTGGTGGTGTAAAGCGTGCTCTCGTCATTGGCGCGGTTGTACTCGCCCAGCGCCACGCGCGGCTCCATCGGGTTCGCCACCAGACGGTTGTTCACCAGCTCCAGCGTGGTGATATGCGCGGCCTCGGCAAAGGCCTTGTCCACATCCGTCTGATCCGAGCCGAACTGCCAGTCGTAGCAAAGGTTGTCCGACAGATCGTCATGCACCTTGGTGGCGCCCTCTTCCAGCGCGGCCTTCATGTTCACGACCGCCGGCAGCTCCTCGATATCGTAGACGATAGCCTCGGCGGCGTCGCGCGCCTCCTCCAGCGTCTCGGCGATAACGGCAGCGAACGGATCGCCCACATGGCGCACCTTGCCCTGCGCCAGCACCGGGTGGCCCGGCTCCTTCATCGGCTCGCCATGCTTGTCGGTCACCTGCCAGCCGCAGGGCAGCCCGCCGATGCCTTCGAAATCCTTGCCGGTGAAGATGCGCAGCACGCCGGGCATCGCCTCCGCGTCGCTGGTGTCGATGCTCTTGATCGTCCCATGCGCCACATCCGAGCGCAGGAACGCGCAATAGGTCTGGCCATAGACGCTGATATCGTCGGTATACTGCCCGGCGCCGGTCAGAAACCGCACGTCCTCGCGGCGTTTCTGCGCCGCGCCGATCCCATGATCCTTCGGCATGAAAACTCCTCCCAAAAACCTGGCGGTCCTACCCGCCCGAGACGACTGCGGATCCGGGCGCGTTCCTCCCCGCGCCCCGTCCTTTCATCTTTCTGCAAATACTCCCGTCGCGGCGCCCGCCAGAGGGCGCGGCGCCACGGCAGAGGCGCCTTACTCGGCGGCGATTCCGCTCACGTCCTGACCGCTCGCCGCCATGATCGCCTTGACGATATTGTGGTAGCCGGTGCAGCGGCAGATATTGCCCTCGAGATAATCGCGGATCTCATGTTCGGAGGGCCTGGGGTTCTCTTCCAGCAGCTTTGCCGCCGTCATCACCATGCCCGGCGTGCAGAAGCCGCATTGCAGACCGTGATGGTCCTGAAACGCCTGCTGGATCACCGAGAGTGAGCCGTCCGGGTTGGCCATGCCCTCGATGGTCACCACCTCGGCCCCCTCGGCCTCGGCGGCGAACATGGTGCAGGCCTTGACGCTCTTGCCGTCCACATGAATGACGCAGGCACCGCACTGACTGGTGTCGCAGCCCACATGGGTGCCCGTCAGATGCAGCGCGTCGCGCAGAAACTCGGTCATCAGCGTGTTGCCGCTGACCTCTTTCGAGACGGCTTTGCCATTCACCGTCATCGTCACCTTGGTCATCAAGTCCTCCCTGGGTGTCCCATTCTATTGTGTCCTGTTGTGTCGTCGTTCAGCGGGCCGCTTGCCTGCCCGCCCGTCCCGAAACGCCGCAGCGCGGCGTCAGCTCGAGACCATGCGCTTGAACCAGCCCTTCTTCTTTCCGTCGCTTGCGGCATCGCCCTCGGCCTCGGGCGCCGCTTCGGGATCGCTCGGCCCCTCGACCGCCTCCTGGAAATTGGTGAAGAACTGATCGGCCATCTTCTTGGCAAAGCCGTCGATGATGCGGCTGCCGAGCTGTGCCAGCTTGCCGCCGACCTTGGCCTCGACCTCGTAATGCAGCTCGGTCACGCCGTCGCCCTTGTCGGTCAGGGTCACATCGGCGCCGCCCTTGGCAAAGCCGGCAGCCCCGCCCTTGCCCTCGCCCGAGAGCGTCAGGCTCTCCGGCTCGTTCATGTTCGACAGCGTCACCTGGCCCTTGAAGGTGGCTTTCACCGGGCCGACCTTTTGCGTCACCGAGGCCTCGAACCCCTCTTCGGGGCTGCCGGACATCTCGGTGCAGCCGGGCACGCATTGCTTGAGCACTTCGGGATCCAGTATCGCCGCCCAGACCAGATCCCGGGGGGCCTTGATCTCGCGGGTGTCGCTCATGTGCATGTGGGTGGTCCTCTCTCTCCTGAGTCCCAGACTACACGCTGCAAGCGTCGGGCATATTAGACCAATGGCCTATCCCGGCCGGGACCGTCTGGCGGCAGCATGGCCAAAGCGCCCGCGACTGCCAAGGAATTTCTGAGCCCCTATCCCGCGCCCGGTCCTATCCGCCGGAATAGATCTCGACGGTGGGCAGATCGGTCAGCGGCACGCCGATGAGCCGCATGGCGGCGAGCGAGAGGCGGCTGCCCCCGCTGGCCGGCCCCTCGATGGGAATCAGCTCGACCCGGGCGGATTTGCCGCCTGGCGCCACGACGCGCCCCTGCGTCGGCGCGCTCACCAGCGGCGTCTCGACCCAGAAGCCGGGCCGCGCCGGATCGCCCAGCGAGGCGACGCTGCGTCCCAGCAGCCGCTCACCCGCCGCCTGCGGCGCGGAGGCCTCGGCGCGCTCCTCGGCAGTGGTGGTGTCGTAGGCCTCCGCCGTGCGCGCGCCGGCCGGCGGCGCGGCAGGGCGCGCCTGCGGGCGGGTCGCCTCGGCCCCGCCGGCTGCGGGCTCTGACGACGGCGCATTGAGACGCGGCAGCTCGGAACAGGCGGCCAGCACGAGGAGCGGGAGGAGAAACAGCGGCTTCATGCCACGCAACCTAGGACCAAAGTGTCCGCGAGACAATCGCGACCGCGCTTGCCGCGCGGCGGTTTCGTGCTTAGGTTCACGATATGGAAAAGCTCATCGACCCCTTCGCGCGCCCGATCTCTTACCTGCGGGTCTCGGTCACCGACCGCTGCGATTTCCGCTGCGTCTACTGCATGTCCGAGCATATGACCTTCCTTCCCAAAAAGGAGCTGCTGACGCTCGAAGAGCTCGACCGGCTGTGTTCGACATTCGTGCATATGGGCGTCGAAAAGCTCCGCATCACCGGCGGCGAACCGCTGGTGCGGCGCGATATCCTGACATTCTTCCAGTCGATGTCGCGGCATCTGGACTCCGGCGCCCTGCGCGAGCTCACGCTGACCACCAACGGCTCGCAGCTGGAAAAATTCGCCAAGCCGCTCTACGAGGCCGGCGTGCGCCGGGTGAACGTCTCCGCCGACACGCTGGATGCGGAGAAATTCGCCGAAATCACCCGCTGGGGCCGCCTGCCCCAGGTGCTGCGCGGTATCGAGGCGGCGCTGGAGGCCGGGCTGCGGGTCAAGCTGAACGCGGTGGCGCTCAAGGGCTTCAACGAAGACGAGCTTTTCCCCATCACCGAATGGTGCGCCGAGCGCGGCATGGACCTGACCTGGATCGAGGTCATGCCGATGGGCGATATCGGCAACGAGGACCGGCTGGATCAGTACTGGAAGCTGAGCGACTTGCGCGCCCGGCTCTCCGAGCAATACACGCTGACCGATCTCGCCGAGAGCACCGGCGGCCCGGCGCGCTATGTGCGGCTGGAGGAAACCGGTCAGAAGGTCGGATTCATTACCCCGCTCACACATAATTTCTGCGAAAGCTGCAACCGCGTGCGGCTGACCTGCACCGGCGAGCTCTTCATGTGTCTCGGTCAGGAAGACCGCGCCGATCTTCGCAGCGCGCTGCGCAACCATCCGGACAGCGACGCGGCGTTGGAGGCGGCGATCCGTGCCGCCATCGAGCGCAAGCCCGAGGGGCACGATTTCGACTATTCCCGCCAGTCGGTCGAAGGCCGCGTCTCGCGCCACATGAGCCATACCGGCGGCTGATCTCCGGCCCCGGGCCGGGTGCGAAATGGGGCTGGTTTGCCATTTTGCACTTGGAAACAGTCGCCACCCGAACAGGCGATTGTTGCAGAGATGCACTGCTCCGGCCCTATAAAAACAAAGCCTTACCTCAAGAACCCGCATGGGTTGCAAAAACTTTGCACCGCCTTTCTCTCAGGCTGTGCAGAAATCCCGGTTTTGCCTTATACTGTCCCCATAGAGGACAGAAAAACATCGGATCGTCCAAACATCCGAGACCAAGAGCAGGCAGGCTTTGAAGACAGTGTCCCATTCCAACGTGATCGTGCGGCCGCTGACCGCGCAAGACGAAGAAAACTGGCGCGAGCTGTGGAAGGCGTATCTCGTCTTCTATGAAAGCTCCGTGCCGGAAGAGGTCTATCGCACCACATTCGCCCGGCTGCTCAGCCCCGAAGAACACGAATTCCACGCGCTCGTGGCCGAGATCGACGGCGTGCCGGTGGGCATCGTGCACTACCTCTTTCACCGTCACTGCTGGCGCGTGGAAAACGTCTGCTACCTTCAGGATCTCTATGCCGCGCCCGAGGCGCGCGGCAAGGGCGTCGGGCGCGCGCTGATCGAGGCGGTCTATGCCGAGGCGGACCGCGCCGGCGCGCCCTCAGTCTACTGGCTGACGCAGGAGTTCAACCATACCGCGCGGCAGCTTTACGACCGCATCGGCACGCTGACCCCGTTCATCAAGTATCAGCGCCCCTGATGCGGCGGCTTCTTCTTCCGCTGTGTCTCGCGGTGAGTGCCTGCATGCCGGTGCCCTCACCCGACACCGCCACCCGCGCCGCCGCTTCGGTAACCAGTGTCAGCGGCCTGCCGGCGATGAAGAGCTTTGCGACCCCGCGCCCGATGGCGCCGGTGGTCTCGAACGCGGATCTGGCACGCGATTTCCTGGATCTGGCCTTTTCGCTGGAATCCGGTCGCGCCCTGCCCGCCTTCACCCGCTTTGAGGGGCCGATCACGCTGCGCGTCACCGGCAGCCCGCCGGCGGCGCTGGCGCCCGATCTCAATCGTCTGCTTCACCGGCTGCGGAGCGAGGCGCAGATCGACATCCGCCAGGTCTCGGGACCGCAGGCGAATATCACCCTCGTCGCCATCCCGCGCGCCGAGATCCGCCGCCACCTGCCGCAGGCCGCCTGTTTCGTGGTGCCCAATGTCTCGTCGCTCCGGGAGTACCTCTCCGCCCGGCGTTCCAGCGCCGTGAGCTGGACGCGGGTGGCGCGGCGCGAAACGCTGGCGATCTTCCTGCCCGCCGACGCCGCCCCGCAGGAGGTGCGCGACTGCCTCCACGAGGAAATCGCACAGGCGCTCGGGCCGCTCAACGATCTCTACCGGCTGGCCGACAGCGTCTTCAACGACGACAACGTGCACACGGTGCTGACCGGCTTCGACATGACCGTGCTGCGCGCCTATTACGACCCGTCGCTGCGCTCGGGCATGTCGCGGCATGATGTCGCCGCGCGGCTGCCCGCCATCCTCGCCCGCGTCAATCCGCAGGGCGAGACGCTGCCCGCCCGCGACCTGCCCGCCACGCCAAGGGTCTGGATCGACGCGATCCAGACCGCGCTCGGCCCCGGCGCCAGCCCCGCCGAGCGCCGCGCCGCCGCCACCCGCGCGCTGAACACCGCGATGTCTCTGGGCTGGACCGATCATCGCAGGGGTTTTTCCCACTATGCCATGGGACGCATCCTGCAAGGGGTGAGCGCCGAGGACGCGCAGGATCAGTTCATGCGGGCACAGCACTATTTCGCCGCCTCGCCGAACACACAGCTGCACCAGGCCTATGTCGCCTCGCAGCTCGCCGCCTATGCGATCAACGACAACCGCCCCGAGGACGCGCTGGCGCTGCTCGGCCGGCACCTCGACACCGCCGCACGGCACGAGAACGCGGCGCTGCTCGCCACGCTGATGCTGCTGCGCGCCGAGGCGCTGGAGCTGTCGGGCCGGGTGTCGGAAGGTCGGCAGGTGCGACTGGACTCCCTGGGCTGGGCGCGATACGGGTTCGGCTCGGACTGGGCCGTCCGCGCCAAGCTGCGCGAGATCGGCTCGCTCAATCCGCTCAAGGGGGGCTGAGGGCTAGCCATGATCGTGATCGCGGGGGTGCTGATCGGCGCCATTCTGGGCGGGCTGACCGCGCGTCGCCGCAAGGGCAATGCCGCCGATATTGCGCAGTTCGTGGTGGTCTATGCCATCGCCTTCGGGCTGGCGGGCCTCGTCCTGACCATCGCGATCGAGAAACTCGCGACCTGATCGGGGCGCTGCCCCGTCACGGCAAAGCCGTGACTCCCCGGGATATTTTCAGCCAATGGAAACGCACAGGGCGCGGCGGTTGCAGCGCGCGCGCGTTTGCGTAGGATGGCGGCAGCCGCCCGAAAGGACCGCACATGTTCGTGCCCTTCTTCGAGAATCTCCGAAAAGCCCAGGTGCCGGTCAGCCTGCGCGAATACCTGACCTTTCTGGAGGCGGTGCGCGCCGGGCTCGCCACCTATGATGTCGAGGCGTTCTATTACCTCGCGCGCAGCGCCATGGTGAAGGACGAGCGTCATCTCGACCGCTTCGACCGCGCCTTCGGCGCGACCTTTCAGGGGCTGGAGCAGATCACTTTCGAGGAGATGCTGGAGGCGGTGGACCTGCCGGCCGACTGGCTGAAGAAGATGGCGGAGAAGCATCTCTCCGAAGAGGAGAAGCGCGAGATCGAGGCGCTTGGCGGCTTCGACAAGCTGATGGAGACGCTGAAGGAACGGCTGAAGGAGCAGCAAGGCCGGCATCAGGGCGGCAATAAATGGATCGGCACCGCCGGCACCTCGCCCTTTGGCGCCTATGGCTACAACCCCGAGGGGGTGCGCATCGGCCAGCACGAAAGCCGCCACCGCCGCGCGGTCAAGGTCTGGGACAAGCGCGAGTTCCGCAATCTCGACGACAGCGTCGAGCTCGGCACGCGCAATATCAAGGTGGCGCTGAAGCGGCTGCGCAAATGGGCCCGCGACGGCGCCCATGACGAGCTGGATCTCGACGGCACGATCCGTGCCACCGCCGAGCACGGCTATCTCGACGTGAAGACCCGACCGGAGCGGCGCAACGCGGTGAAGCTGCTGCTGTTTCTCGATGTGGGCGGGTCGATGGACGACCATATCCGCGTGGTCGAAGAGCTGTTCTCGGCGGCGCGCGCCGAGTTCAAGCATCTCGAACATTACTATTTCCACAACTGCCTTTACGAAGGCGTCTGGCGCGACAACCGCCGCCGCTGGGACAGGCAGATATCGACCTGGGATGTGCTGCACACCTATGGGTCGGATTACAAATGCATCTTTGTCGGCGACGCCTCCATGTCGCCCTACGAGGTCGCCTATCCCGGCGGCGCCAACGAGCACTGGAACGCCGAGAGCGGCCAGACCTGGCTGGAGCGCGCCCGGGCGCAATGGCCCGATCACCTCTGGATCAACCCGGTGCCCGAGCCGCATTGGGGCTATACGCACAGTATCGCAATGATCCGCGAGATCTTTGAGGAGCGCATGGTGCCGATGACGCTGGAGGGGATCGACCGGGGCATGCGGGAGCTGTCGCGATGATCCTCGCGGCGGATGCGGGCGGCTCCACCTGCCGTCTCGCGCTGGAGCGCGACGGCGAACGCATCGAGACGCGGCTGGGCGCGGCCAATGTCACCAGCGATTTCGACGGCGCGCTGCGGACGCTTATTTCGGGTCTTTCCGAAATAGCGAAACAGGCCGGGCTGAGCCTCGACGCGCTGCGCCCCTGCCCGGCCTATCTGGCGCTGGCGGGCGTGACCGGGCCGGAGATCGCCGCCCGCGTCGCGGCGGCGCTGCCGCTCGATCAGGCGGTGATCGAGGAGGACCGTCGCGCGGCGGTGGCGGGCGCGCTCGGCGAGCAGACGGGCTGCGTCGCCGGGATCGGCACCGGCAGCTTTCTCGCACGGCAGGAGAGCGATGCCTTTGCCACGCTGGGCGGCTACGGGCTGGTGCTGGGCGACGAGGCCTCGGGCGCCTGGCTCGGGCGCGAGCTGCTGGTCCAGGTGCTCCGGGCGCGGGACGGGCTCGAGGTGCGCAGCCCGCTCACCGACGCGGTGCTGGAGGAGATGGGCGGCGCGCCCGGCATCGTGACGTTCGCAGCGCGTGCCACGCCGCGGGATTTCGGCACGCTTGCGCCGAGGGTCACCGGCGCCCGGGGCGATGCGGTGGCGGATTTTCTCATGCGGCGCGGCGCGGGCTATATCGCCACCGGGCTCAACGCGCTCGGCTGGGGGCCGGAAGAGCCGCTCTGCCTGATCGGCGGCGTGGCCGCGAGCTATGCCGACTGGCTGCCCCGGGAGATGGCGCAGGCGCTGCACCCCGCCAGGGGCAGCGCGCTCGACGGAGCGCTGGCGCTGGCCCGCAGGATGGTGCCCGCGGCGCCTCAGGGCAGCGCGTAGCCGAGCCGGGTGAAATCCTCTTCGTAGAACCCGGTCAGTTTCCCGACCAGCTCCGGCTCCAGCATCTCGCGCCAGCCCTCGTGCCGCGTCCTGCGCCGGTGCTGGAGCCCGTCAAGCGAAACGCCGGTCTTTTCCGCCAGCCGCGCGACCTCGGCCTCGTACGCCTCGAACCGATAGACCGTATCGGCGAGATCGAGACAGTTGAACGGGTGGGTCTGCGGGATGGTGTGGTGGCGGATGCGCTCCTTGCGGGTGGCGCGCTCTTCGCCATAGCCGACGCTCTCGTCCATGACGATATCGGCAAAGCGTCCCATACTGCCCTTGTAGCCGCGGATCTGGGTGAAATCCGCATAGGCCGAGACGAAACGGTCGAGCGGATGGCGCACGAAGGCAAAGCGAAAGAGCTGCGGCCAGTCTTCGGGGATCTCGCCAAAGGCCGGGCCGTCATAGCGCCCCTGCCAGAGCCCGCGCCGGATCGAGGAGCCGCCGGTCTTGGGAATGTGGATCAGAATGCAATCGGGATCGCGGAGAAGGAAATTCGACATGGCATGCACCTGAGGACCGGACAGGCCCGAGCTATAGAGGCCAAACCCGCGTTTTGCCAGAGTTTTACCGCCCCGGCGCTGCGGCAGAGGGGCCTCAGAACTCGACTTCGAGCTCTTCGATCTCTTCGGGTTCGGCCAGCGCCGCCTCGGTCCATTCCTGCATCGGCGCCCAGTTCAGTACCGTGTCGATATACCCCTCCAAGCGATCGTCGAGTGTGACGGCATAGGTGCGGAACCGGGTGCAGACCGGCGCGTACATCGCATCCGCCACGGTCGGTTTTCCAAACAGGAACGGCCCGCCATGGGCATCGAGACACTCGCCCCAAATCTCCTTGACGCGCTCCACATCCGGGCGCGCGCCGGAGAAGATCTTGAAGCTCTCATGCCGCGCCTTGAGATTCATCGGCAGCGCCGAGCGCAGGTTGTAGAACCCCGAATGCATCTCGCCCGCGACCGCGCGGCAATGGGCACGCTGCGCCACGTCCTCGGGGAAGAGCCCGGCATCGGGAAAGATCTCGTAGAGATATTCGGCGATGGCCAGCGTGTCCCAGACCTCGACCTTGCCATGGGTCAGGCGCGGCACCCGCACGGTGGGCGAGAGCAGCAGCAGTTCCTGGCGCACATCGGCATCGGTCGGGTCGACCGGCTGCTCTTTGAAATCAAGCCCGGACATCTTGCAAAGAAGCCAGCCGCGCAGCGACCAGGAGGAGTAGTTTTTCGATGAAATCGTGAGCGTGGCCTGTGTCATGACGTCTTCACTTCGCCCCTCATGCTGCACTGCGGTAATTTTTTGTCGCACAGCCATCTGGTTTTGGCTAGATATTTCATGGAACAATAAGGTCTGATCATCGTGCTTTATGCAGCTTATCAAGGGCTTGATGATATTATCGCCCCTTTTCGCACCGCCGCGCTCTCGGCTCTGGCGTTTTCGCCCCGCGATATCGGACCGTTCGGAGAGATGCTTCGCCGCAACGCGGCACTGATGGAAATGATCTCGCGTTTCCAGCTCAGCCATGAGCGTCCGCCCTTCGGCATCCATTCGGTGCCGGTGGAAAACCGAGAGGTGCCGGTGACCGAGGAGGTGGCGCTCGACCTGCCCTTCGGCACGCTGCTGCATTTCAGGAAGGACATCGACACCTACCAGCCAAAGGTGCTGGTGACCGCGCCGCTTTCGGGGCATTTCTCGACGCTGCTGGCGGGCACGGTGCGCACGCTGCTGCGCGATCACGATGTCTATATCACCGACTGGAAAAACGCCCGCGACGTGCCGCGCGACGCCGGCGATTTCGGGGTGGAGGATTACGTCAGCTACGTGATCCGCTTTCTCGAAGAGCTGGGTCCGGGCTGCCACGTTCTGGGCGTCTGCCAACCCTGCGTGCAGACGCTGGCCGCCGTCGCGGTGATGTCGGAGGACAAGAACCCCGCCACGCCGCGCTCGATGACGCTGATGGCCGGGCCAGTGGATGTGCGCGAAAGCCCGACCTCGGTGAACGATCTGGCCAATGAAAAGCCGCTCTCGTGGTTCAAGCGCAATGTCATCTCGACGGTGCCGATGCGCTACCCGGGCGGCGGGCGCAAGGTCTACCCGGGCTTCGTCCAGCTCACCGCCTTCATGACCATGAACATGGAGCGCCACCAGGCGCAGCACCGCAAGCTCTACGAGCTTCTGGCGGCGGGCGAGGACAAGGACGCCCAGAGGATCAAGGATTTCTACGACGAGTATTTCGCGGTGCTCGACCTGACGGCGGAGTTCTATATCGAGACCATCGACCGGGTGTTCCAGAAGGCCGAGCTCGCCACCGGCGATTTCACCTATCGCGGCCGCAAGGTCGACCCGTCGAAGATCCGCAACACCGCCCTGCTCACCGTCGAGGGCGGGCGCGACGATATCTGCGGGCTAGGCCAGACCACGGCGGCGCATGATCTCTGCTCGACCCTGCGCCCGCATCTCAAGCGCCACCATCTTCAGGCCAATGTCGGGCATTACGGCGTCTTCAACGGCCGCCGCTGGGACAACGAGATCTATCCGGTGGTGCGCAACATGATCCTGGCGATGGAATAGATCCACCGCGTTAAGACGGGGGCCCGCGACGAGGTTAGTGCGCTTCCCGGTAGCGTTTGTTGCCGTTCGAAGCCGCTCAGCCTATTCGGCGCTGTCGTCGACCGTCCTGTTCCGAGTGAACTTCCTCATGTTGGGGAAAGGCGGCAGCCAGGGCTCGCGGCGGCAGCACCAGAGTTCATATGTCGGCTCGAACTGGCCAGGGGCATCGCACGCCCCCAGATGCACCTCCACCTCGTTTTCGCTTCTCGAGAATACCGACGACCCGCAGTCTGGACAGAAAAACCTGCCATCGTACTCTTTTGGGTTCCCAGAATATCGGAACGATCTCTCCGGAAAAACCGCGGCGGCGTAGAAGACAGCGCCATGGTGCTTCCGGCAGTCCATGCAATGGCATATTCCCACGCGCTCGGGCAGGCCGCTCGCCACGAAGCGGACCGCACCGCACAGGCAGCCGCCGGTACGTGTCTCCATATGAGATCTCCTTGTGGCCGCGTGATCTCTGTCATGAAGATTTGCTGGTCAGTAAAGCGATCACGCCAACTGCCCGCAACGGTTTCCAAACTCAAGTTTGGCGCACCCCCAAGGCCGTGCAATCAGAGAGACCGAGATCGGCTTTCTGCTGGCCCCTTTGCCTCCATACGAGCTGCACGCATGCGATGCCGGCGGCTCGGCTGAGCAAGCGGGCTCAGAAGCGCTCACTTGATCGCCGCGAGTGACTCATTTCGAGCATCAAGGGAAACACTGGCTGGGGTGGCAGGATTCGAACCTGCGGTACGCGGTACCAAAAACCGTTGCCTTACCACTTGGCTACACCCCAACCGTGGCGGCGGTCTTACGCTACCAATTCACGGGGATCAAGACCTCCAATCGCAAAAAAACGCACCTTTCTTGCGAAGCTGTCAGCGCGGGTTCGCGACGCTCTCGGGCTCGTGAAAGGCATGCTGCCCGCGGCCGAGCCGCTTGGCGGTGTAAAGCGCGATATCCGCTTGTTCCAAAAGCGCTTCGGCGGTCTGCGGCGACTCGCTGTCAGGCTGACTGAGGGCGAGTCCGATGCTGGCGGAGATCCGGCACAGCGACCCGTCAAGCGAGATCGGTCGCTCGATGCGACGGATCAGCCGCTCGGCAAGCTCCGACAGGCGCGCGACATCGGTCAGCCCCGCCAGCAGGATGACGAATTCATCGCCGCCGACCCGCGCCACCGTGTCCTCCTTGCGGGTCAGATCGAGCATCACCCGTGCCACGGCCTGCAACACCTGATCGCCCGCCGCGTGGCCGCGCGTGTCGTTGACCTGCTTGAAGAAATCGAGGTCGATATGCAGAACCGCGAACGGCTCGCCGACCCGGATCAGCCGTTGCAGCACATGGTCCATGGCGCGGCGGTTGCGCAGCCCGGTCAGAGTATCGGTATAGGCACGCTGCTCGGCGGCAAGCATGGCGCCCTGAAGCCGGCGGTTCAGCGTCCGCGACGCTTCCATCGCCGCGGATTTCGCCTCCACCAGATAAAGCATGTCGATGGCCAGGTCGGTGGCCGCGAAATCGGTGCTGGTCAGCGAATGACACCGAACCGCCTCGACGACGCCGATGCCGAAGGACAGGTTGATGATCGCGCCGTCCTCCCCGTCCGGCATTGCCAGCCCCTTGAGCGTCATGCGCGGCCCGCAGCAGAGCCGCAATTGCAGTTTGCGGCCGGCCATCGCCAGCAGCCCCGGCAACGTGGTCACCCGTTTCGGGCGGTAGATGTGGATCACCTCGGCGAAGGGCATGCCGCGCCCGCAGCGTCCTTTCAGCAGCTTGTGCAACGTCGGCCCCATGCGCCGCACGCGCCCGTCCGCCCCGATCTGGAGATACATCGGGCAGAGCGTATCCATGGTTTCCGGCGGCAGGCTCATGGCGCGGTACTCCGCCGCGCCGGCAGCACCGCGCCGAGATCGAACTCCCGCCCCTCGGCGAAATCGGTCTCGACCACGGTGATATCGATGATCTCGGCCCCGTCGAGCGCGCCGCGGTGATCGAGTATAACCAGCGCGCCGTAATCGTCCGCCATCGCCCGCAGAACCCCCACCAGCACATGTCCGAATCCCGGCGCGTCGCGCAGGCTGCCATTGCAGGAGAGCAGGAACTGGCCCGGGGACGAATCCGTCAACTCCAGCTCGGGCAGGTCGAGATCGGCAACGGCCAGCCGGGCGCGCCCCGGCAGATCCTCGAGCGAATGCAGGAAGTCGATGAAATCGACCCCGCCATAGCGCATAAGGCGGCGCAGCCCCTCGTTGTTGGCATGGGTGATGAGATAGGTGCCGATATCCTCCAGAATCGCCTCGCGCGGCTTGTCGAGCCGCGTCACGGCGGCGTCGAGCACCTGCTCCACCACCCGGGTTTCATAGTCGAGCATCGCCTCGAAATCGGCGAAGTCGATCTCTGCCCTGCGCGCGATTTCCTGCCACGCGCCCTGCCCGTAGGTATCTTGCAGGAAACACTGGAGTGTCCTGGCGATCAGCCCGTGCATCTGCTTGTCCCGCTTGCCTGTCGTTTTGGGCAGAATTGCAGAGCCGGTTTAAGAAGTCGGTAATAGACAAAATTGTTGGAAAAACGCGGTGGCTCAGGCGGCGCCGAGCCAGGCGGGCAGATGGCCGATATCCGGCAGCACGACATCGGCGAGCGGCGCCAGTTCCGACGCCCCGATAGGCCCGGTCAGCACCGCCACGGTGTGCATGCCCGCCGCGCGACCGGCAGAGAGGTCGTGCGGGCTGTCGCCGACCATTACCACGCGCGCGGGCAGCAGCCCCATGGCATCGGCAAAGGCCAGAAGCGGCGCGGGGTCGGGCTTGGCCCCATGGCCGCTGTCGAACCCCGCGATAAAGCGGAACGCCGTCTCGATCCCGGCGCTGCGCAGATGCGCGCGGGCGGCGATCTCGGCATCGTTGGTCATCACCCCAAGCGCCAGCCCCAGCGCCTCGAGCTGAGCCATCAGCGGCATCAGCGGCACCGCCTCGACCATCGGCGCCTCGCTGCCGGTCTCCGTCAGGTAGCGCTCGACCTCCTCGGCCACGAGATGCGGCAGCGCTCCGGCCAAACACTCCGCCGCCTCGCGGTTGGTGCCGGCCACCACCGGGCTGTCGGGCAGGAATTCTCCGCGCGCGAGATCAAAGCGCGATGCGGCGGCCAGTGCGCCCAGCGCCACGTCGCAATCGCCGGAAAGATGGCGCAGCGCTCCGTGGCCCCAAGCGTTCCAGGTGGCGCCGAATTCGAACAGGGTGCCGTCCTTGTCGAACAGCACCGCATCGGCGCGCAGGCTCATGTCCAGTGCACCTCGCCGCCGCCGGGCAGCATGGCGCGGGCGGCGCGCGGGCGTTCGTAGTCGAGACGCTCCGCCTCGCAGAACGCCGACACCCAGGCATCGTCCATCAGGATGAAATCCAGCACCGCGCCCTGAAAGGAGGGATCCTCGAGCCCGGCGCGGAACTCCTCTGCCGAGGCCCCGGTCGCGCCCAGAAACACCGGCAAAAGCTCTTCATTCGCCGCCAGCCAGGCGACGGCCTGCAACCCGATCATTTCGGCGGATTCCCGCGACAGCATGATTTCGCCTCAAATCCGAAAGAGTTTGTTAACCGTTTTTAAGGAAGACTGCCTTCGACAGGAAGCGCAAGCCATGCGTTTGCCTACCCCATGGCCGGAACCGGTGCAATGACAGGACGGATATTGATCGCCGATGGTGTGCCGACCAACCGCATCATCATGCGGGTCAAGCTGACCGCCGCCTATTACGAGGTGCTGCAAGCCGCTTCGGGCGCCGAGGCGCTGCTGGCGGTCCGGCGGGAAAAACCGGATCTCGTCCTCGCCGCTACGGACCTACCGGACATGACCGGGCGGGATTTCTGCACCCGGCTGCGGGCGATGCCGGATGCCGCCGACACGCCGGTGATCCTCGTGCATCCGCAACCGGACCGGGGCCAGCGCATGCGCGCGCTGGCCGCCGGGGCCGACGATGTGCTTGCCCGCCCGATCGACGAGCTGGTGCTTCAGGCACGGCTGCGCAGCCTGCTGCGGGCGCGCCACGCCCAAGATGAGCTGCGTCTGCGCGACGACACCCGCCGTGCTCTGGGGCTGGCCGAACCGCCGGCCGGGCTCGAGGTGCCCGCGCGCATCGCCATCGTTCCGGTCCAAATGGATATCCCCCTGCGCGACGGCATCGCCGCGATGCGGTCCTGCCTGCCCGACCGGTTCGAAGAGATGACCCCGGAACAGGCGCTGCATCTCGACGCGCCGGTGCCCGAGGTCTTTGTGATCGTCGATACCGGCAGCATGTCCGGCGCGGGGCTGTCGCTGCTGACCCAGTTGCGCACCTCCCCTGACCTGCGGCAGACTGCCATCGTCTACGTCACACGGGCCGATTGCCGGCAGGAGGCCGCCAGCGCGCTCGATCTCGGCGCCAATGACCTGCTGGTCAACGGGTTCGATCCCGAAGAGCTGATCCTGCGCCTGCCGAAACAGATCTCGCGCAAGCGCACGGCTGACCGGCTGCGCGCCAATATGCAGCACGGGCTGCGCGCGGCGGTGACCGATCCGCTGACCGGGCTCTACAACCGCCGCTATGCCCTGCCCCATCTTGCGCGTCTGTCGGATCGCGCCGCCGGACAGAACCGGCCCTACGCGCTGCTGCTTGCCGATCTCGACCGCTTCAAGCAGATCAATGACAGCCATGGCCATGCCACCGGTGACGCGGTGCTGACCGAGGTGGCGCGCCGGATCTCCGAAAACCTGCGGGTGGCGGATCTTGTGGCGCGGATCGGCGGCGAGGAGTTTCTCGTGGCGATGCCGGATACCGGGCGGGAGGCGGCACTGCGCACCGCCGAGCGGCTGCGCCGGGTGATCGAATGCAGTACCGTCACCCTGCCGGGCGATGGCGCGCGCATCGGCACGACCGTCAGCATCGGCGTGGCGCTGGCGAGGCGCGGTGTGACCGAACGGCCCGAAGCCCTGCTCGACCGCGCCGACAGGGCGCTCTACAAAGCCAAGGATGCCGGTCGAAACCGTATCGCACTGGCCGAAGATACCGGTTGGGACGATGCCGGACGCGCCGCCTCCGCCGCGCCCTGAGCGACGCCGCGCGTGTTCAGCGGCGGTATTTCCGGAACCGCTCCGCCATCTGCTCGATCTCGGCCTCCAGGCGCCCGGCATAGGCCGCGCGTTCTTCGGGCGTCAGCGAGGCGACATAGTCGATCAGCACGCGCTGGCCCGCCGCCTGACGCGCCTCGGCCCGGGCGCTCTGCGCGTCGAGCGCGGCGCCGAAGGCCTGCGGATCGAAGGGCTCGGCGCGCAGCAGTTCGAGCGCCGCGCGATAGCCGCCGAGCAGACCGCCATGGGGGCGCAGCGGATCGCGCTCGCGATCCCGCTCGAAGGCGCCGCGCAGGTTGCGGCCCAGCTCGTGGCGCTGCCCCTCGTCGAAGGCGCGGGTATAGGGAAAGACGAAATCGCGCCCGTGCGGCGGCCCGGCCCGGTCGAAGGGCGGGCGCAGCAGCACCGCGCCGAGCACGAGGCCCAGCACCGCCAGGTTCACCGCCAGCGAGGCAAAGAGCGCAAGGCGCAGCCCGCGCGCCGGTTTCGTCGGTGTTTTCGCGTCATCACTCATCGGTCAAAGCCCCAGCATGGCGTAATCGAACCCGCTTGCCGGTTCGAGCGCGGTGATCGCATCGCCCTCGGACACCGGCAGCCAGTCGGGCAGCCCCGAGGGCGCCGCCGCGCCGAACCAGATGCCGGTGGCGCAGGCCGCTGCCAGACCGGCCATGGCCGGCCAGCCGCCCAGCGCCGCCAACATCTCGCGCAGCCGGCTGCGGCGCGCCCGTGCGACAGGCGCTTCAGCCGAACGCCGCGCGGGCTGTTCTTCCAGCGCCATCGCCTCCATCCGCGCGAGCCAGTCTCCCGACGGCGCCGGCGCCTCGGCGCGGCCCGCCTCGAACCAGGGGGCCAGCCCCCCTTCCTCCGCCTTGCGCTTGTCAGTCATCGTCATATCCCAACTCCGCGCGCCTGGAGCGCAACAGCCCCTCCAGCGCCTTGCGGCCGCGCGCGGTCAGACTTTCGACCGCACGCACGCCAATGTCCATGATCCCGGCGATCTCGGGGTTCGAGAGCCCTTCGAGATGCCGCAGCACCACCGCCTGTTTCTGCCGTTCGGGCAATGTGTCGAGCGCCGCCTGCAAGGCCGCGCCGCGCTCACTCTCCTGCAATTCACTCTCTGCCGAAGGCGCGGGATCGGCGGGCTCGGCAATCGCGTCGAGATCGACATGGCCGCCGCGCCGCCGCCGCATCCGGTCGATGCACAGGTTCGACACCACCCGGTAGAGCCAGGTCGAGACCTTGGCCTCGCCCTCGCGCCAGCCCGGCGCCGCGCGCCAGAGCCGCAAGAGCGCCTCCTGCGCCACGTCCTCGGCCTCGGCCCGGTCCTTCAGCATCCGCATGGCGAGACCGAAAGCACGCGGCCCCAGCCGCAGCGTGAGCGCGCGCGCCGCCTCAGGCTCGCCCTCCGCATAGGCGGCCAGCAGAGACTCGTCGCTCCTGTCACTCATCGCGTCATACGGCATCCGGTCCATCCCAATGCGCTAGCCCGAAGCCGGGCGCGGCGCAACGGTCCCGGGCGGCAGGCGCCGCCCGGAGCCTCGCCTCTGGCTCAGCGGCCCCAGCGCGGCATCTGGCCGCAATCGCCGGGGCGCATGCCACCCTGCGGGCCGTAGCCCTGGGGACCGTACCCTTGCGGACCATAGCCCTGCGGACCGTAGCCTTGGTGGCCGTAGCCCTGACCGTGCATATACATGCCATGGCCGTAATGGCCGTGCGGCGCCCCCCACTGCCCGCGCATATACTGGCGGTTCATATCGGGGCCGCGCTGGCGGTCGTCCGGACGGTTCATCCGCATGCGGGAGCCGTTGCCCTGACGCCCGAAATCGAAGGCGCCCATTTCCTCTTCGCTCACCGCCCCGTCATTGTCGGCGTCGAGACGGTCGAACATGCGCTGCGGACCCTGCGCATTCGCCTGAAGCTCTTCAAGGCTCAGCTTGCCGTCGCCATCGGCATCGAAACGTTGCAGCATGCGCTGCTGGCGCTGCGCCTCGCGGGCGGCCTGCCGTGCAGCCTGGAAGGCCAGCAGCTCGTCGCCTTCGAGCAGCCCGTCATCATTGGCATCGGCGTCGGCAAAGGCCGAGCCCGGCCCCATCGCGTCGAGTTCCGCCTGGGTGACGCTGCCGTCGCCATCGGTATCGAGCTGCTCGAACATCTGCTGGAACATCGGCGCGCGGCCCTGGGCATTGCCGCCCTGCCCGTTGCCACCGGGAAAAGCCGAGGCAAGACCCGCCGTGCCCATCACGAGGATGGCGGCACCGGTAAGAAGTTTGGTCATGCGTGTCATGGCTGCGATCTCCTGTTTGTCGCGTCTGTGTCGGCATCCTCTGCGGCGCCGATCTGTTCCTTGCACGCGGCAGCGCCGCCATCCCGTCGAAAATATTTGCACATGCCGCGTGCTGCCGCGAAAATCAAAGATGTATGCTTCACCCCGATTTGCGACATCGCGCCGCAAGGACAGTCTGCCCACTTTTTTGTTATGTCCGCCTGCTGCACCGTGCCGGGAGGAGACGAGGAACCCGATGTCCGAAATGACACAACATGAGACCGCCACCGAGACGGCCCGCCCCATCGACCCCGCGGAAGTGGCGCTCGATGCCGCCCCCGATACCAGCGCCGCCGCCGCGCAGGAGGAGCGCGAAACCTGGCCCGCGATCTGGAAAGGCTTTCGCCGGCGCTGCCCGAATTGCGGCACCGGCCCGATCCTGAGCAGTTATCTCAAGGTGCGCGACCATTGCCCGGTCTGCCGCGAAGAGCTGTACCACCACCGCGCCGATGACGGGCCGGCCTATCTGACGATCCTGATCGTCGGCCATATCATGGCGCCGGCGCTGCTCTGGGTGTTCACCACCTGGCGCCCGGAGCCGCTGATCCTGATCACCATTTTCTCCATTGGCTGCATCGGTTTGTCGCTCTATCTTCTGCCCAGACTGAAAGGGGCGATCGTGGGGTTCCAGTGGGCGCGCCACATGCACGGGTTCTAGCGCGGGGAGGCGCGGCCCCAGGCTGAGCGCGCCGCCACGCCCCGGCGGCAGGAGGAGGAATGGGCATCGACAAGACGGCGATCCGAGACGCGGCCACGGTGATCGTGATGCGCGACCGCGACAGCGCACCGCGCATCCTGATGGGCCAGCGCGGCGCCACCGCGGCCTTCATGCCCAACAAGTTCGTCTTTCCCGGCGGCGCGGTGGATCGCGAGGATGCCGATGTGCCCCTCACCCGGCCGCTGCCGCCGCTCTGCCAGACGCGGCTGTCCGAGGATTCCCGCGCCGGCATGGCGCATCCGCTGGCGGTGGCGGCGATTCGCGAACTCTGGGAGGAAACCGGCCTCATCCTCGGCACCCCCGGCGACTGGGCCGACCCGCCCGCCGACTGGCGCAGCTTTGCCGCGACCGGCCATGTGCCCGACGCCTCGGCGCTGCGCTTTGTCTTCCGCGCCATCACGCCGCCGGGCCGTCCCCGCCGCTTCGACGCGCGGTTCTTTCTCGTCGATGCCGATGCCATCGCCACCGACCCCGACGATTTCTCCGCCGCCTGCGACGAACTGAGCCACCTGCAATGGATCGGACTGGAGGAGCTGCGGCATTTCGACATGCCCTTCATCACCGAGGTGGTGCTGGCCGAGGTCACCGCCCGCGCCCGCGACGACGCCCCGTCGGCCTCGGTGCCGTTCTTCCGCAATGACGACGAGGAAAGCCTGTTCCTGCGGCTCAAGGGCTATCCGATGACCGAGTGAGGCCCTGTGCGGGCCCTAGCATCGCTCAGGCCAGAAAGCCCCTCACCTCGGCGCTGCTCACCACATGGCAATAAATCATGTTGATGATCCGCAGCTCGGCCTCGTGCAGCTCCCGCGTCGCCGCCGCGCAACAATCCTCGACGACCACGACGCCGAAGCTTTCATCCGCCAGCGAGCGCACCGAAGACGAGATGCATTGATCGGTGAAGATCCCCGCCACGATCACGTCGCGAATGCCCATATTGTGCAGGATCATCCGCAGGTTTGTGCCGGTCAGCGCAGAATCCGTGGTCTTGGTCACCACGATCTCGTCCCCTGCCGGGCCCACTGCGTCGACGATCTGGCTGTCGGGGCGGTCCTTTGGCAGCAGCAGATAGTTGAAGCCGGGCTTTTTCTGCGACAGCGAGCGGTCGCGCCCGTCCTCTTTCAGACAGGCGATGCGGGCGTGAATGACCTCGATCCCGTTTGCCCGCGCCCAGGCCTGTAACGCCACCGTGTTGGGGATCACCACCTCGCGCATCCGCTCGAAAAACGGCGCCCAGCGCGCGGCCTCCGCCGGGTCGTCGGGCAGCTCCAGATAGGTGTTCTGGATGTCGATCACCAGAAGCGCCGTCTTCGGCGCCTCCAGCACGATATCCTCGGGCTCTTCGGCCGTCTCGTAATAGAACGAGCGCCAGGCGGTTTTCCAGCTCATGGGTCTTGTCTCCCAACCCGCCCCGGACCTGATCCGGGGCCTCACCGGTGAAAAGATGCCCCGGAGCGGGGCACGGGACGTGTTCAGATCTCCTCCATCGCCTCAAGGCTCTCCGGCAGGATCTGTCCGCCATCCACGACGATCTGCTGGCCGGTGATATAGCCCGCCTCGTCGCTGGCAAAGAACAGCGCCGCGTTGCCGATATCCTCCACCGCGCCCAGCCGTTTCAGCGGGATCGAGGCGGCCATGGTCTTCAGATAATCCTCGCCCAGATCCTGGAGCCCCTCGGTATAGATATTGCCCGGCATCACCGCGTTGATCGTGGTGCCATAGCGCGCCAGCTCCATCGCGGCGGTCTTGAGAAAGCCGAGCTGGCCGGATTTCGACGCGCCGTAATGCGCCCAGCCCGGAAAGCCCGTCACCGGCCCGGTGATCGACGAGGTCAGCACCACCCGGCCCTTGCCGGCCTTTTCGAAATACGGGATGCAGGCCTTCACGCAGAGAAAACTGCTCTTGAGATTGGTCGACAGGACGCTGTCCCACTGCTCCGGGTCCATATCCACCAGCTTCACCTGCGGAAAGATCCCGGCATTGGCGCAGAGGATATCGACGCCGCCGAACGCCTCCGCCGTGGCCGCCACCATCGCCTGCACGCTGTCCCAGTCCGCCACGTCGCAGCACGTATGGGCCGCCGTGCCGCCCGCCGCCGCGATCTCGGCCACCGTGGCCTCCGCCGCTGCCTGCCCGCGCGCCGCGATCATCACCTTTGCCCCCTGCCGGGCAAAGACCGTGGCGATGCCCTTGCCGATCCCCTTTGACCCGCCGGTCACGATCACCGATTTTCCCGCAATGGATGTCAGCATATCAGTGCTCCTTGTTCGAGGTTGTTCGAGGTCCCCGCGCCCGCCGCGCATCCGCCGGCGGCGTGGGTGTTTTTTGCGCATCTGAAGCGGATGATTTGCACGAATGTGGAGGTGAGCAAGCAAAATGTTGCAAGATACAAATTCTCTGGTTACCCCGATGGGGCGATGCGGAAGAAAAGGGCAGGCAGATGTCGGGACTGTATGAGGACGACTTTGTCGAGCGCCTGCGGCGGGGGGCCGAAGCGCTCGCGCCGGAATGGGGTCTTGGCCCCGACACGACGATCCGGCTGCTGACGCTGTCGGAAAACGCCACCTTCCTTGCCGAGGATCCCGCCCGCGACGCGCCGCTGATCCTGCGCGTTCACCGGCCCGATTACCACAGCCGCGCCGAGATCGAGTCCGAGCTCGCCTGGATCTCCGCCCTACGCGAGAGCGGCGCGGTGCTGACGCCGGAGCCGCTGCGCCTGCGCGACGGCAGCCATATCGCCAGTTTCGAGGAGAGCGGCCAGACCCGCCATGTGGTGGGCTTCGAATTCATGCCCGGGCGCGAACCCGATGCGGATGCCAGCCTCGTGCCCGGTTTCGAGACGCTGGGCGCGATCTCCGCCCAGCTGCACGGGCACAGCCGCAACTGGACACCGCCCGAGCATTTCCTGCGCAAGACCTGGAATTTCGAGACCGCCTTCGGCCCCGCCCCGCTCTGGGGCGACTGGCGCGCGGCGCTGGGGCTGACCGTGGCGCAGGGAGCATTGCTGGAGCGGCTCTGCAATGTGCTGGAGCAGAAACTCGCCGCCTATGGCGCCGGGCCGGAGCGCTTTGGGCTGGTGCATGCGGATCTGCGGCTCGCCAACCTGCTCGCCGATGGCGACAATCTTGCGGTGATCGACTTCGACGATTGCGGGTTTTCCTGGTTCATCTACGATTTCGCCGCAGCGATCTCCTTCCTCGAAACCGACTCGATCGTGCCGGCGCTGCAAGCGGCCTGGGTACGCGGCTACCGCTCGGTCGCGCCGCTGTCCGACGAGGACGTGGCGATGATCCCGACCTTCATCATGTTCCGCCGCCTGCTGCTCACCGCCTGGATCGCCAGCCATGCGGAGACCGAAACCGCCGCCATGGCCGGGCACGCCGCCTATACCGAGGGCACCGTGGCGCTGGCCGAGGCCTATCTCGCGGAGCAGGAGAGATGAGCGAACCGCGCCGGATTCTCGAGATGAACGCCTTCGACAACCGTCAGGGCGGTGCCGGGCCGGTGGCGCGGCGGCTCGACAATCTCGGCGCGGCCTCGGTGCTGTTCTACCGCGCCCCCATCGAGATGGTCTCCGCACAGGGCGCCTGGATGGTCGCGGTGGACGGCACCCGCTATCTGGATTTCTACAACAACGTGCCCTCGGTCGGTCACTCCCACCCGGAGGTGGTCGCGGCGGTGTCGCGGCAGATCGCGACGCTCAACACCCATACCCGCTATCTGGTCGCCGGGGTCGACACCTATCTCGAAGCGCTGAAGGCGCGGCTGCCTTCGGCGCTGTCGAACGTCGTGCTGACCTGCTCGGGCAGCGAGGCCAACGATCTGGCGATGCGGGTGGCGCGGCAGGTGAGCGGCGCGGGCGGGTTCGTCGTCACCGAGACCGCCTATCACGGTAACACCGCCTTGGTGACCGAAGCCTCGCCCTCGGCACTGAAACGCACCGCCCCGCCGGCGCATGTGGTCACCGTCCCGGCGCCGGGTCGCGAAGCCTATGGCGACGACATCGCGGGCGGGTTCGCCCGTGCCATACGCGCCGCCATGGCCGAGCTCGACGCGCGCGGCATCGGCACGGCGGCGCTTCTGGCGGATTCGATCTTTTCCTCCGACGGGATCTTTGCCGATCCGCCGGGCTTTCTGCGCCCCGCCGTCGAGGCGGTGCAAGCGGCGGGCGGGCTCTATATCGCCGATGAGGTGCAGCCCGGCTTCGCCCGCACCGGCAGCGCCTTCTGGGGCTATGCGCGCCACGGCGTGGCCCCCGATATCGTCACCATGGGCAAACCCATGGGCAACGGCTTTCCCATGGCCGGCATGGCGGCGCGGCCCGAGCATCTCGCCGCTTTCTGCGAAGACACCGGCTATTTCAACACTTTCGGCGGCAATCCCGTGGCCTGCGCCGCCGGGCTGGCGGTGTTGCGGGTGATCGAGGAGGAAGGGCTTCAGGACAACGCGCAGCGCGTCGGCGCGCGGCTGAAATCCGATCTCGAAGAGATCGCGGCGCGCGCGCCCAGGGTGGCGGCGGTGCGTGGCGCGGGGCTGTTTCTCGGCGTCGATCTCTGCGCGCCGGATGCGCCCGGCACGCCGGATGCGGCGTTCACCGTGCAGGTCATCGACGCGATGCGCGACGCGGGCGTGCTGATCGGAGCCGCCGGACGCTATGGCGCGACGCTGAAGCTGCGCCCACCTCTCTGCCTCAGCCAGGCCGAGGCCGACCGCTTCACCGAGGCTTTCGCCGGCGCGGTCCTGCCCTGAGCGCCCTCAGCCCCGCGCCAGCCGCAGATCCACCCCACCCGCCTTCAGCGCGCGCTGCAACGGCCCCTGCGGACGTGCATCGCTGACCAGAACGTCGATTTCGCCCCAGTCGGCGTAACGTGCCGTGGCCATGCGGTCGAATTTCGAATGATCCGCCAGCACCATGTGCCGCGCGCTCTGCCGCAGCATCGTGGCATAGACATCGCCCGCCTCCATCAGCGCATCCGACGGGCCCAGCGGCGAGATCGCGCTGGCGCCGGTCACCGACCAGTCGGCGGAGTAATCCGAGAGGAAGCGCACGGTCTGCGCACCGTGCAGCGCGCCCTCGCCCGGATGATAGATCCCCGGCGCCATCACCACTTGGATCGTGGGGTTCATCGCCAGCGCCGCCGCCACGCTGACCGAATGCGCGATCACCGTGAGATCGCTCATCTCGAAGGCGATGCGCTTGGCGAGCTGCGTCGTGGTGGCGCCCGAGCCCAGCATGAGCACCCGCGCGCCGCTCAGCAGCGGCGCCGCAGCCCGCCCGATCGCCGCGCGCTCCTCCACCAGCTCGGTATGGCGCTGCGACAGCGACGGCTCCGCCGGCTGGCGCAGCATCGCACCGCCATAGGTGCGGCTGATGAGCCCTTCAGCCGCCAGTTCTTCGAGATCGCGGCGGATGGTTTCCGTGGTCACCTCCAGCAGGTCCGACAATCGCCCGACACGCAGCGTCGGGTTGATCGATAGTTGATCGAGGATCGCCTTCTGGCGCCTGTCCTTCTTGCGCGACATGCCCTGCCCTGTTCCGGAGACAGCGCGCAACGGCGCGCCCTTTCCACAGGAGTCAAGCAGAGGTCCGCCGCGCCGACAAGCCCCTCGGCACGGCGGCTCTCAGACCGCCAGCAGGTCGTAGCTCACGCCGCCAATGAGAAGGTCGATGTGATCCTGCGCGGCGCCGTCCACCAGCGCCCAGAGGATCTGCCCGGTGGGCCGGTAGATCACGAAGGCTTCTTCGACCCCCGCCGCGCCGGCGTTGGCGGTTTCGGTGAAATTGACCTGGAAATCCCCGATCCCAGCGCTGCCGCCATAGACCAGCGCGTCGCCCTCGGCATCGGAGAAATCCTGAATCCAGTCGGACCCGTGCCCCTCCACGCCGAGATGATAGAACCGGTCCGCGCCCGCGCCGCCATTCACCCGGTCGTGGCCGAAGCCGCCATTGATAAAATCCATGCCGTCGCCGCCGAAGATCGCGTCCGACCAGGCCTGGCCTGTCAGCACGTCGTCGCCCGCACCGCCGATGATGGTGTCGGCACCGTAGCCGCCGATGATCGTGTCATTTCCGGAATCGCCGCGCAGCTCGTCATTGCCGTAGCCGCCGTCGATGGAATCCTCGTCCGCGCCGCCATAGACCACGTCGCGCAGATCCGCCTCGGATGTGCCGCCGATCAGCACATCGTCGCCCTCCCCGCCGATCAGCGTATCCGTGCCATCGCCGCCATCCAGCGTGTCGGCGCCCGCGCCACCGTCCAGCGTATCGTTGCCATCGAGCCCGTCGATGACGTCACCTGCCGCCCCCCCGGTCAGCCGGTCGTCCCCCTCGGTGCCCTCGGGCGTGCCGGTGCCGATCGGTACCGGCTCGGGCTCGGTAAAGCTCAGGCTGTCGGCGAGATGGGTCAGATCGAGCACCCCATCCACCGCGCCATCCGCCGCATCCAGCGCCGCGAGCCGCGCAGGCCCGCCGTAGATCACCGCCGCGCCGCCGATATCATAGGCGGGAATGCCGTTCACCGGAGGACCGTCATAGCGGATAATGCCGGTCAGGAGATCCGCGAACCCATCATTGTTGACGTCCCCGAGCTGCCCCCCGGCCACATTGTCGAAATTGGCAGAGCCATAGATCCGGTAGCCATTGCTGCCGTCGAGCGTTGTGAGATCCACATCCGCCGCATGCCCCTCGACCTGGCCGAAAACCAGATAGGTGACCCCGGCCCCCGTGCCCGCCGTCGCATCGTTGCGCGAGCCGATGACGTAATCGCGGATACCGTCGCCATTCACATCGCCGACACCCCCCGCAGACATGCTGACGCCGCCCGAAAGGCGCTGGCCGTTGCTGCCGTCCAGCGCCGTTACGTCGAGCACCGCCGGAAAGCCCTCGTCGGAGCCGAAGATCAGATAGCTATAACTGTAGCCCTGCAACAGCAGATCACCGATCCCGTCCCCGGTGACGTCGTCCAGTCCTTCTGCCGTCCAGAAACCGCCTGCCTCCAGCACGAAGCCGTTGCTGCCATCGAACACGGCGGTATCGAGATCGGTGCGCCCGGGCTGTAGCCCCGCGCCTCCGAAAAGCACCACGGAGTCCGATCCGGTCTCTCGCTGGACGAGCAGATCGTTGATCCCGTCGCCGTTGATATCGCCGATGGCACCGCCGCGCGTGTCGGCATTTTCGAACACATGCACACGGCCGGCGACAGCGGCGCTGTCGAGATCCATCGTGGCGGGCAGATCGGCGCCATTGCCAAAGACCAGATAGGCCAGGTTGTCGTTCTGGCTGGTGATGTAGATATCGTCATGCCCGTCGCCGTTCACGTCGCCCGGCCCGTCGGCCAGCAGCGCGAACTGGACCGACGACGCGCCGGTCAGGGCGGTGCCCGTTCCCGGCCCGAGCGCATCAACATCCACCACCGCGGGCAGCCCGCCCGGCTGACCATAGATCACGAAGGCCCCGCCGCTGCTGCCGTCGAGGCGGTCCGAGCCGATCAGCAGATCGTCGATCCCGTCGCCATCCACATCGCCCGCCGGGTTCAGCGTATAGCCGAGGTTGCCATTGGCTTCCGCGCCCTGGATCACGGAGACCGTGGCGCCATCCGGGCTGAAATCGCCGCCGAACGCAAAATCGTAGAGCGGATTCAGGTCGCCGGACCGGCCATAGACGATCCAGGTCACGCCAACCTGATCCATGTTGTCCGACCCGGCCGTGGCGTAGCCGTTGCCCGCTCTTGGCGCGGTGATGGCCATGTCCACAATGCCGTCGCCGTTCAGATCTCCGATCATCCGGACGAGGCTGCCAAATTGCGAAAGCCCCTCGGGGCCGAGGAAAAACGTACCGCCAGTACCTGTTGTCATGTCGAAATCTCTTGGTGGTCTTAATGAAGTGACGTGACGTTAAATAGGATACAGCGCTCTGGCAAGCATCGCGTTACCGCTGCCCTCCTTGCGCGCGGAACGCAAAACGGGCGCGGGACTGGTCCCGCGCCCGCCTCGAAACTGCGCTGAGGGCGTTGCTTGCCGCCTCTATGCCAACAGGTCGAAACTCACGCCGTTCGCCGTCACCATGAGCGCGCCCTGCGCGTCGCCATCGACCAGCGCCCAGAGCAGATCGCCGCTCGGGATGTGGGTGATAAAGACCTCCTGCACCCCCGCCGCGCCGGCGCCGGGGGTCGTGGCGCGCTGTACGAGGAAATCGTCAGCCGTAGCCGCGCCGCCGCCATAGACCAGACGGTCGCCCTCCGCCGCGCTGTAGTCCTGGATCCAGTCCGAGCCATGGCCATCGGCGCCCAGGTGATAGAACTGATCCGCCCCTGCGCCGCCATTGACCCGGTCGAAGCCGAAACCACCATTGATGAAATCGTTGCCGTTGCCACCAAAGATCGCATCCGACCAGGCCTGACCGGTCAGCACGTCATTGCCGTCACCGCCGATGATCGTGTCGGCGCCGAACCCGCCGACCAGCGTGTCATTGCCGGCATCCCCGCGCAGCTCGTCGTTGCCGTAGCCGCCATCCGCGCTGTCATTGCCCGCACCGGCGTAGATCACGTCGCGCAGATCCGCCGCATCGCCGCCGCCGAAAATGAAATCGTCGCCGCTGCCACCGCTGATCGTATCGACACCATTGCCGCCGCGCAGCGTATCGTTCCCATCCTCGCCGAGGATCCAGTCATTGCCCGCCAGCCCGTCGATGGAGTCGTTGCCGACAGATCCGCGAATGCTGTCGTCGAGCTCGGTGGCCTGCGTGAAGTTTCCAAGCGTCAAGATATGCTCGGGGATGGTCCCTGCGAATTCGGAGCCCGCGACCGGCTGATAGTTCAGGATCACCGTTTCCGGCGCCTCGTCGGCGAAATCCGAAGATACGGTCAACCGCACGGCCGAGCTGGTCTGTCCTGCGGCGAACACCACTTGCGACGACACCAGCGAGAAATCCTGCCCCTGCGAGGCGGTGCCCCCGGTGACATAGACGTTGAAAACCAGTTCCTCGTCCGGCGCCTGCGACAGGGTCAGCGGCACGGCGACCGTGACCGCACCGGAGGCCGGCTCGTCGATCCGCGCGGGCTGTCCGACCGCGGCGATGTTCAGCCCAAGACCGTCATTGTCCTGGATGAAGGCCGCGGCGGTCAGGCTGGACACGCCACCGGCAAGCACGGCGCCGGCCGGGTTTTCGAGCCGGATCAGAACCGATTCATCGCGCTCGTCGAGGCTGTCGCTGTCCGCCCGCAGATAGATGCTGTGGCTGGTTTCGCCGGGCTGGAAGGTCAGCGACCCGTTATTGCTGCTGCTGCTCGAGGTGTAATAGAGATCGCTGTCCAGAGCCGACCCAAGCACGGTCGTGTAGTCCACCGTGACCGGTTCGTCGGAGGGCTCCGACAGGGTCACCACATAGCGCAGATAGCCGTTATAGCTTTCATTGGTATTCACCGTGTCGGTGATCGACAGAACCGGCAGCAGCCCGGACCCGGAATCGTTGTCGATGAGGGTCGCTTCACCGGAGAGACCGGCCGTGCCCAGCGACACGTTGGGCGAGGTCGAGAGGTTCAGAGCAAAGCTCTCGGTCGCTTCGCTGAGCGTATCCCCCAGAACCCGAACCCGGACAGCGGCCCTGTCCTGGCCTTCTTCAAAGGTCAGCGTGCCCGAGGTGGCCACATAATCGCTGCCGGCAAAGGCCGTGATATCGGCGGTTTCGTAATCAACGGTGAAGGCGGTGGTCGCCGGGCGGGAAAGCTGGATCTCGAACACGGCATATTGAATGCCGCCATCGCCTTCCGTCAGGACAGGATCGAGAACCTCGAGAATTGCATTTGCGCCGACGCCATCATTATCCAGCGAAAAGCCGAGCGCCGAGAGGCTGTTGCCGCCACCGGCGAATGTCGCGTTCTCGGAGAGATTGGTCAGTTCCAGCGTGAAAGCGCCGTCGCGCTCGTCAATGCTGTCGCTGTCCAGCCGGACAAAAACGCTGGCCGTCGTCTGCCCGGGCGCGAATGTCAGCGTATCGTTGTTCGAAGTCGAGGTCGAATAGTAGCGGAGGTCGTCATTTCCAGCGCTGTCGCTCAACAGCACGCGGTAGTCCATGCTGACCGCATCGACCGGCGGCTCGGACAGGGTGACGGTAAAGCGCACATAGTTGTTATAGCTCTCCTGGGTGGCGCTGCCCTCGATTGAGACCACTGCTCCGGCGCCGCTGTCATCATCCAGAATATGCGCGTTTCCGACCGCGCCGGTCGTGTCGAATTGCGGCGACAACGGCGGCGAAACGACGAGTGAAAAATACTCGCTGGTTTCCGCAACCGTATCCGTCGTGATCGGAACGCTGATTTGGGTTGAGGTCTGTCCCGGCAGAAAAGTGGCACTGCCATTCGTCGCGGTGTAGTCGCTGCCCGCCTGTGCCGATCCGTCGACAGTGTAATAGCTCAGCGAAAAGCTGTCGTTGACTTCGCGCGAAAGAACGATGTCGAACACCGCCTCACGGGCGCCGTTGTCACCTTCGACGATCACCGGATCGGAGACAAAGACCGACAGGTTCGAGCCGTCGCCGTCATTGTCCAGAATCGTGCCGAAAACGCGGGTCACCGCCTCGCCATTGGCGAAGTCGGCATTCTCCGACAGGTTGCTCAATTCCAGCGTGATGGCTTCGTCTGGTTCGTCGGTGGTGTCAGAGTCCGCACGGATCGAAATCGTGGCGTTGGTCTCGCCAGGAGCGAAGGTGACGGTGCCGTTATTGCTGCTGCTGGTGCTGGCGTAACGGGTGTCGAAATCGGACGCCGTGCCATTCAGCAAAGTGCGGTAGTCCAGAGTGACCGAATCCACCGCCGGTTCCGACAATGTCACAGTAAATTGGAGGTATGAGTTATAACTTTCTTCGGCAACGGCACGACTTACGAATACAGTAGGCATTTTTTCTCCGGTAACGACATTGAGGAAATGCGCGGGAGAATCTCCCACGCAGAGAAGCTATCAGACCAGCAGATCGTATTCCACTCCGCCGATCACCACGTTTATCTCCGATTGGGCATCGCCATCGACCAGCGCCCAGAGCAGATTGCCGCTTGGGATATGGGTGATAAAGATTTCCTGTACGGCCGCATCGCCGGCGCCACCGGTGCTGGCACGCTGGATCAGGAAATCGTCCGCGGTGGCCACGCCGCCACCATAGACCAGACGGTCGCCTTCGGCGGCATTGTAGTCCTGGATCCAGTCCGAACCGTGCCCCAACACGCCCAAGTGATAGAACTGGTCGGCGCCGGCGCCGCCATTCACGCGGTCGAAACCGAACCCGCCATTGATGAAATCGTCGCCATCGCCGCCCAGGATGAGATCCGACCAGGCCTGGCCCGTCAACTGATCATTGCCCGCGCCGCCGATAATTTCATCGACCCCGTAACCGCCCACGATCGTGTCGTTGCCGGCATCCCCGCGCAGCTCGTCATTGCCATAGCCGCCGTCCAGGGCATCGTCGCCGGCACCGCCATAGATGACATCGCGCAGATCGTCCTCGCTGTCGCCGCCAAAGAGCACGTCGTCGCCGGTGCCGCCATTGACCGTATCGCTGCCATCGCCGCCACGCAGCGTATCGTTGCCCTCCAGCCCGATCAGCGTATCGCTGCCGCGCAGGCCGCTCAGGCTGTCGGCATAGCTCGTGCCCTCCATGAGGTTCGAACCGGAATCGCCGGTCTCGTTCAGCCCGCCGCTGCTGACCGGAGGCTCTTCCACCTCGCCATGCTGGCCTATCGCCGCGATCAGATCCGCATGGTTCCAAACCGAGCCGTCGGCCCATTCGATCTGCTCGATCGCGCCGCTGTGCCCGGCGTTCAGCGTATTGGCCAGCACCACCATGTCGCCGGTGTCGCCAAACAGGATCAGGATCGCCTCGTTCGCGGGATTCTGCCGCACGATGGTGGCGTTGTCAGCGGTGTAATCGTGGAACACGACACGGTCCGTGCCTGTGCCGTCGCCAAGATCGTTGACCACATCCGACCCGTCGCCGGCGCGAAACTCGTAGCGGTCGCCGCCCTGGCGTCCGGAGAGCACATCGCTGCCGGCACCGCTGATGAAGGTGTCGGCGCCGCCAAAGCCTGAAAACACGTTGATCGCGCTGGAGCCGATGAACAGATCGGCCTGATCGGAGCCGTCTACATTTTCCACATTGGAGAGGATATCGGTGCCTTCGCCGGTGGCGGTGCCCTGCACCAGATCCACCACGAGCCCCGAACTGGCATATCGGTAGCGCACCAGATCGGTTCCGGCGCCGCCGTCGATCGTGTCGTTGCCCGCCTCACCCCAGATCTGGTCATTGCCGGCGCCGCCCGACAGGCTGTCATTCCCGGCGCCCCGAGGATCGTGTCGGAACCGCCATTGCCGGAGATCGTGTCATTGCCGTCAAAACCGAAGAGCCGGTTGTCGGCGCCATCGCCGGTCATGTCGTCCGCGAAATCCGAACCATCGACATTCTCGACATTGACGAGCGTATCGGTGCCGCCGAGCCCGTCCTGCACCCGGCCCGCCGCCAGATTGGCCGAAATCGACAAGGTGCTGTCGCGATAACGCACGAGGTCGGCCCCCTCGCCCCCCTCGAACGTATCGTTGCCGGCACCGCCGAGCATCGTGTCATTTCCGGCTCCGCCCTGGATGCTGTCGTTTCCGTCGCCGCCGAGGATGGTGTCGGCGCCGCCCTGGCCTTGCAGCGTGTCGTTGCCGGCAAAACCCGACAGCTCGTTGCCGCCGGCGTCGCCGCGCAGCACGTCGCCGTGATCGGAGCCGTGCAGACCCTCGATATTGCTCAGCGCATCGGTGCCGCCGAACCCGTCCTGCGCGCTGCCCGCCGCCAGATCCGCCGTCACCCCGGAGGCCGAGTTGCCGTAGCGCGCAAGGTCGAACCCGCCGCGCCCGTCCAGCGTGTCGTCGCCCGCCTCGCCCCAGATCTCGTCGGCGCCGGTGCCGCCCAGAAGCGTGTCGCGCCCCGCCCCGCCCAGCAGCGTGTCGTCGCCGCCCTGGCCGTCGAGCAGATCGTTGCCGCCGAAGCCCGACAGCTCGTTGTCGCCGGCATCGCCGGTCAGCGTGTCGCCGTGATCGGAGCCGTGAATGCCCTCGATATTCAGCAGCGTGTCGGTGCCGCCAAACCCGTCCTGCGCGCTGCCCGTGGCCAGGCTCGCCGAAACCCCCGCAGCGCTGTCGCGATAGCGTACCAGATCGACCCCGGCGCCGCCGTCCAGCGTGTCGGTGCCGGCCTGGCCCCAGAGCTCGTCATTGCCGCCGCCGCCGCGCAGCGTGTCGCGCCCGTCGCCGCCCAGCAGCGTGTCGGCCCCGGTGCGGCTCTCGATCAGATCGTTGCCGCCGAAGCCGGAAAACTCGTTCGCCCCGGCATCCCCCGACAGCGTGTCGCCGTGATCCGAGCCGTGGATCCCCTCGATATTGATCAGCGTGTCGGTGCCGCCATAACCGTCGGCGACCCGCCCGGTCAGCAGATCCGCCGAGATCCCGGCAGGGTCGTCGCGGTAGCGCGCCAGATCGTCGCCCTCGCCGCCATCTAGCGTGTCATTGCCCGCGTCGCCCACCAGCTCGTCATGCTCGGCGCCGCCGCGTAGCGCGTCGTTGCCGGCGCCCGCCACCAGCACATCCCGGCCGCCATGGCCCACCAGCGTGTCGTTGCCCTCCTCGCCGAACAGCCGGTTGCCGGCATTGTCCCCGGTCAGGAAATCGTTGCGCGCGGTGGCATGGACATGTTCGATGCTGATCAGCGTGTCGGTGTTGCCATAGCCGTCGATGCCGGTCTGGTTGAACAGATTGACGGTGACCCCGGCGGTGCCGCCGCGCAGGTAATCCTCGCCGTAATGCACGGTGTCCTCGCCGGCACCGCCGTTGAACGTGTCGTTGCCCTGCAGACCCCAGAAGGCATTGCCCTCGGCGCTGCCGGTGATCGCGTCGGCAAAGCGCGTGCCGCGCACATGGTCGATATTGATCAGCGTGTCGGTGTCGCCGAACGTGTCCCGTGCCACCCCGGTGGCCAGGTTCACCACCACCCCCATGGTGCCGTATTCGACCCGGCCGAGATCGAAATTATACGACCCGATCTCTTCCTCGGGCTGATAGACCACCGTGTCGGCGGTGCCGCTGCCACCGTCGATCGTGTCGTTGCCCTGGTTGCCGGTATACCATTCCAGATAGTCGAAGCGCGGGTTGCCACCGACCAGGAGGTCGTCATGCATCGTGCCGTTGACCTCGAGGAAATACAGCGCCGCGCTGAAATCCGTGGTCATGCTGGCCGAGCTGGCCAGACCGGTGGCCAGGTTGACCGTCACCGCCTCGTTCAGCGTGAAGACGATGTGATGGCCGTATTGCGTGCCCTCGGAATCGCCGCCGATGACGGTGTTGTGCCCCGCCCCGTTGACCACGATCGTGTCGCGGGCATCGGCGATGGTGCCGCCGACGACGATCGTGTCGTTGCCGGCGCCGGTGTAATAGAGATCGTTGCCGTCGCGACCGTCCATGTAATCGTCGCCGGCATAGCCGAAGAACCGGTCGCCATGCGCGTCAGAGCCCAGCAGCGTGTCGCCGTGATCGGTGCCGTGGACGTATTCGATCCCCTCCAGCGTGTCGCTGTCGCCCCAGCTGTCGGTGGCGGTGCCGGCGCGCAGATCGACAGTGACCCCGCTGCCGCCGCCCTCCAGGAAATAGCCCACCATGTCGGCGCCGCCGCCGCCGCGCAGCGTGTCGGCCCCGGCGCCGCCGACCAGCGTATCCTCGCCGCTATAGGTCTCCAGCAGGTCCGCACCGGCATGGCCGTGGAAATAATCCGCCGCCGCCGAACCGCGCAGCGTGTCGGCATGGTCCGACCCGATGATCCGCTCGATATTGAACAGCGTGTCGGTGTGGCCCCAGGTATCCGTCGCCGTGCCGGCGATCAGGTTCACCGAGATCCCCAGCGACCCGGTCTCGAAGAAATAGGCCGCCTGGTCGGAGCCCGCCCCGCCCTGCAGCGTATCGTTGCCCTGGTCGCCGATCAGCACGTCGTCACCGCCGCGCCCGTCGATGGAATCGTTGCCGCTATTGCCGAAAATCAGGTCGTTGCCGCTGCTGAACCCCCGGATCGTGTCGTTCAGCGCCGAGCCGTAAAGCCATTCGATCCCGATCAGCGTGTCCGTATCGCCCCAGGTATCCGTGACCCGACCCGTCTCCAGATCCGCCAATATCCCGGAAGGCCCAGTCTCACGGAAATACACCACACGGTCGGATCCCGCGCCGCCGTCGAGCCGGTCATTCCCCGCATTGCCAACCAGTTCGTCGCTGCCGCCGAAGCCATTCAGCGTATCGGGATCGTCGGTGCCTGTCAGCGGATCGTTGCCGCTCGTTCCGTTGAAGACTGCCATGCCGCTCCTGAAATCCCTGCTTGTGCCCTGCCCTTGTCCCCTCGCAGCATGACAGCCGCGCGTCGCGTGGGCAAGAAATCGCTGTCCCGGGCCCCGGCTTTATGCGCCGGAGGTCCCGATTGCCGAAAAGGCCGGCGACCGCCCGGCGCTGCGGCCGCAAGGTCTGCGGCCCAACCCCGAGCCGGGCGGATCACGCCAGCAGGTCGTAGACGATACCGCCGCTCTGAAGATGGATGGAGGACTGCGCGTCGCCATCGACAAGCGCCCAGAGGATCTGGCCGCTCGGCACATGAGTGACGAAAATCTCCTCGATGCCGGCATCGCCGGCGCCGGGGGTATTCGCCCGCTGGATCAGGAAATCATCCGCCGTTGCCACACCGCCATAGAGCAGCAAATCGCCCTCGGCGGCGCTGTAATCCTGCACCCAGTCGCTGCCATGCCCGGCCGCACCGAGATGGAAGAACCTGTCCGCCCCCGCGCCGCCGTTCAGCCGGTCGAACCCGAACCCGCCATTGAGGAAATCGTCGCCATCGCCCCCGAAAAGCGCATCCGACCATGCCTGGCCCGTCAGCACGTCATCGCCGAGCTGACCGATGATCTCGTCGACGCCCAGCCCGCCGGTCACGGTGTCGTTGCCAGCCCCCGCATAGACCAGATCGTTGCCGGCCCCCGCATCGACCAGATCGTTGCCATTTCCGGCATAGATGAAATCGCGCAGATCCAGCGCTGTCGTTCCGCCGGCGATCGTATCGTTGCCGTCGCCACCGTTCAGCGTGTCGGTGCCATCACCGCCAACCAGACTGTCATCGCCCCCGAAGCCGACAAGGCGGTCGTCGCCCTCTTCGCCGATCAGCGTGTCATTGCCCATATTCCCGACGAGATCGTCGTTGAGATTGGTGCCGACCAGCAGACGCGGCAGCGCCTCGATCGGGTCGGTTGCAACGCTTTCGATACGCTCGGAATTGCCGAACGCATCGTAGACCGTAACCTGGACGGTGATCTGCGCGCCGATGCTATGTTCACGCGGGCGGTACTCGGACAGTGTCGCACCGCCAATCTGAACGCCGTCCGCGAACCACCGGTATTCCAGCAACCCGATACCGTCCTCATCTGCGACGCCGCTCGTATCCGCGCGCAGAAGCTCGTCTTCGAGCGCGATCCCCTGAATGACCGGCACGCCGGTGACCGGATCATTCACATTCTGCACGACATTATAATCGACAGGCTCCACAAGGAGCTGCTCTGCGCTGCCCTGGCCGTCGGTATAGCTCACCAAAACCGACATTTCCGCGCCGACATCGGGCTGGCCCAACGTGTAGGTCTGACCCGTCGCGCCGGCAATCGGGTCGTCGTCGCGCAGCCACTGATAGGAAAACGCGCCCAGCCCATCCGCGTCGGCGAGCTCCGAGGTGTCGACGCTCAGCACCGCATCCTCGACAAGCGGCCCAAAGAGCTCGGCCGTTCCGGTCACCGGATCGTTCACATTCGCCACCGCGGCGGTTGCGGCGCTGGTCAGCCTGGCCCACCCGCCATAGGGGTCGACGTGCTGGACCCGCAGCGTGATCTCATGTCCCACATCTGCCTGCCCCAGCGTATATGTGGAGTCCGTCGCATCCGCGATCTCGGCGCCATCGCGCAGCCACTGGTAGGTGAAGAAACCGATCCCGTCGATATCCTCGATCCCGCTGGTATTCGCGACAAGGGTTTCGTCCTGCTGCGCGAGCCCGGTGATCGTGGGCGCGCCTGTGGTCGGATCGTCATCATTGACGATGGGCCCGATGAACAGCCGATACGTCTCGGTATCACCGAAATTGTCGGTCACCCCAATCAGGGCAAAGAGATCCAAGCCCACATGATGCTGCTCCGTCACTGTGAGGCTGGACCCTGTTTCGCTTTCAAAGACGCTGTTTCCCAGACGCCATGCATAGGTGACAGAGGCGATGCCGTCCTCGTCGGCCAGGCCCGACGCATCGACGCTGACGGTCCCGTACTGCACCGTCGTGCCGAAGTAGGTCGCGCGGCCCGTGAGAGGGTCGGGCGTATTCGTCACCTCGCCGGTCTGCTGCGTGGTCACGGTTTCGGTAAAGCCCTGACCGTCCACATAGGTCACCTGGGCCGTAATGCGGTGCCCGACATCCGCCTGCACCGGGAGGTAGGTACTTTCGGTGGCCCCGGAAATCGCCACACCGTCACGCATCCACTGATAGCTCATATCCGCCGCGTCGCCGATGCCGTCGGCATCATAGATCCCCATCGATCCGGTCAGCGACACCTCCAGTTCGGGATAGGCGTCCTCTTCCGGCGAGACGGTATCGGTATAGATCGTCCGATGAACGGAATACCCCGGTGAGGTATACACCCGCTCCTCGCTGAATATACGGAACAGCGCCACATCCGGCGCGTCGTTCACCGCCTCGATCGCCCCGGTCGGAAGGGAAGAGACGGTCTCCAGATTGCCAGCGGCATCGGCAAAGGTCACCTCGGCGGCGACCGAAGCACCGACATAGATATCTCCCGGAGCATAGGCCTGGCCGCCGCCCGGAAACGCCGGTTGCGACGACAGGAACGTGCCGTTCTCATCGTAGAACAACCAGGTGACGGAGTAATCCTCGATCTCGCCCAGCCCGTTTGCATCGGTGATCCCCGACAGGTCCAGAGCCGATGGATCCAGCGGTGTATCCTCACGCAGAACCATGCTCGCGGGGATGACGACGGTGCCTTCGGCCTGCGTATTGAGCTGAAGCACCTCGAACCCGTCGCTATCGGCCTGGGCACCAAGCACGTAACGCCCCTCGCCGATGGCGATCAGCGGCGCGTCGTCGACAAGGTCGGTCTGACTGCCGACGAGTCGCGCCTCCCCCTGAAGCGCGCCCGAGGCATCAAGAACCCGGGCATAGACCGGATCGTCCCCCACGACGCCTTCGAAATAGGTCACCGCGAAACCGCCGTTTTCCAGCGCGACGATCCCGTTGGTATAGTGGCTACCGAAGTCTTCGGGGTCGTCGAGCAGCACCGGCGCGCTGACCGCCGTGCCGTCGGCGGTGACCACCTGGGCAAAGATGCCGTTCCCCGTCTGCCAGGCGGTGGCCAGGTTGCCATCGGCGAGCTGCGCGATCTGGCCGCGCAGCTCGGTGCCCGGAGCGTCGGTCAGGCGAAACGGATCGTCGACCGCGCTGCCATCGGCATTGAAGCGCTGCACATAAAGATCGGAAAATGTGGTGAAACTGTCGACCGTATTGTCCCGGCCGTCTCCGCGGAACAGCACCGCCAGCGTACCGTCGGTCATCTCGACCATATCGAGCACCCGGCCCTGCCCGGCCGACTCGTTGGCGTCGAGCGCGTCGCGGTTGTCGATCTCGATACTGGCCCCGCGTGCGGTGCCATCGGCATCGAAAAAGGCCAGATTGGCGTCAAAGTTATTTCCCAACCGCCAGCTCACCGCATAGCCGCCATCCGCGAGAGCGCTGGCATGGAGCGAATTGAGATCCTGGCTCGGATAGTTCGGATCGTCTTCGGCCAGCAAAACCGATGCGCCGATCAATGTACCGTCCGTGTCGAAACGCTGCACCCGCAGCTCGCCATCGGTCATCCAGAACGCAGCGACCGTGCCATCGGCCAGCACCTCGGCATCGACCCGGGCCGAGCCCGCGCCCGAGACCACGACGCCGCCATCCTCGGCCTGCCCTTCGGTATCGTGAAACCGCGCGTAAACGCCGGCATCCGTGCTCCAGAGCGACACGAATCCGCCCTCCGGCAAGGCGGCCACATCGCGGTAAAGCGGAACCCGCGTCGGCCCCCCCTGCCATGGGTTATAGGTAAAATCCGTGGTGAGGGGCGAGAGCTCAAGTTCCGGCATAAAATGGTCCGTTATATTAGTCAGTTTTTGTCGTACCGACTGAAAAATCGGCATTACGCGACGTAGCCTAATAATATGAAGGCCCGCTCTCTACCCCATAACCGACTTACGTCACGTAAAGCAAAGCGCGAGGAAATTTCGTCCCCCCCCCTGACGGTGCGTCGGTATGAGTGCGTTTTTGCGTATGTTTTTTGGCTTAGTCTGCTTTTTGAACGCAAAAAGCGCCCTATGGGCGCTTTTGTTGGGTTCTCGTTTTCATCGATTAGAGAGACATTTGGTATTTACTAGGTTTGGCGGTGACCTACTCTCCCACGACTTGAGTCGCAGTACCATTGGCGCAACGGCACTTAACGGCCGGGTTCGGAATGGGACCGGGTGTTTTGCTCGCGCTATGACCACCAAACCGAGGAAATACCAAATCGCTACGCGATTTGGTATTTGCGGGAGGCAGCGTTTCGTCGCAGACGATAACGCGTTCCCGCACCTATCCATTTCAGGCGCAGCGATCAAATCACGTTGTCCAAGTCACACTTTATTGGTGTGTATGCTTCTGACCAGTTTTCAGATAGGTGTGAGCCTGTCTGTTACTGGATCAAATCAAGCCTATCGGGCCATTAGTACCGGTCAACTGAACATGTTACCATGCTTACATCTCCGGCCTATCGACGTGGTGGTCTACCACGGCCCTCAGGGATACCTTGTTTTGAGGGGGGCTTCCCGCTTAGATGCCTTCAGCGGTTATCCTGTCCGATCATAGCTACCCAGCACTGCCGTTGGCACGACAACTGGTCCACCAGTGGATCGTTCACCCCGGTCCTCTCGTACTAGGGGCAACTCCTCTCAAGTATCCTACACCCACGGCAGATAGGGACCGAACTGTCTCACGACGTTCTAAACCCAGCTCACGTACCTCTTTAAACGGCGAACAGCCGTACCCTTGGGACCTGCTCCAGCCCCAGGATGAGATGAGCCGACATCGAGGTGCCAAACACTGCCGTCGATATGGACTCTTGGGCAGTATCAGCCTGTTATCCCCGGCGTACCTTTTATCCGTTGAGCGATGGCCCTCCCACTTGGGACCACCGGATCACTATGGCCGTCTTTCGACTCTGCTCGACTTGTCAGTCTTGCAGTCAGGCTGGCTTCTGCCATTGCACTCAACGAGCGATTTCCGACCGCTCTGAGCCAACCTTCGCGCGCCTCCGTTACGCTTTAGGAGGCGACCGCCCCAGTCAAACTACCCGCCACGCAGGGTCCCGGATCCCGATGAGGGACCGCGGTTAGACATCAAGAGTGCGAAGGGTGGTATCTCATCTTTCGGCTCCACAGAGACTGGCGTCCCTGCTTCGAAGCCTACCACCTATCCTGCACATCACAATCCTGATGCCAGTGCGAAGCTGTAGTAAAGGTGCACGGGGTCTTTCCGTCTAACCGCGGGAAGCCTGCATCTTGACAGGCAATTCAATTTCGCTGAGTCGATGTTGGAGACAGCGGGGAAGTCGTTACGCCATTCGTGCAGGTCGGAACTTACCCGACAAGGAATTTCGCTACCTTAGGACCGTTATAGTTACGGCCGCCGTTTACCCGGGCTTCAATTCAGAGCTCTCACTCCTCCTTTTAACCTTCAGGCACCGGGCAGGCGTCAGACCCTATACGTCGTCTTGCGACTTCGCAGAGCCCTGTGTTTTTAGTAAACAGTCGCCACCCCCTGGTTTGTGCCCCCAGCCACTAGTTGCCTAGAAACTGGGCCTCCTTCTCGCGAACTTACGGAGGTATTTTGCCGAGTTCCTTCAACATCGTTCTCTCAAGCGCCTTGGTATTCTCTACCAGTCCACCTGTGTCGGTTTAGGGTACGGTCTCATGGAGGGCTATTTCCAGGGACTGCTGAACGGCCCGACCAATCCGATAAGGTCGAACAATCTTCGCAATCCGTCACCATCTCCTGGCCCAGGAATATTAACCTGGTTCCCATCGACTACGCCTTTCGGCCTCGCCTTAGGGGCCGGCTTACCCTGCTCAGATTAGCTTTAAGCAGGAACCCTTGGACTTTCGGCGGGAGTGTCTCTCACACTCCTTGTCGCTACTCATGTCATCATTCTCGCTAGTGATCTCTCCACCGGATGCCTTACAGCCCGGCTTCACAGAAAGCACTTTGTCTTGTGCTACCGCCTATCGGCTACTTGAGCACACGTGCTCAACGACCGAAGGGCGATAATAAAGACAAGTGCTATGTCACACTACGCTCCGCTACCATGCCTTACGGCATCCTAAGCTTCGGCTCATGGCTTGAGCCCCGTTACATCTTCGCCGCAGGACAACTTGATTAGACCAGTGAGCTGTTACGCTATCTTTAAAGGATGGCTGCTTCTAAGCCAACCTCCTGGTTGTTTTGGTCGTCCCACCTGCTTTCCCACTTAGCCATGAATTGGGGGCCTTAGCTGTAGGTCAGGGTTGTTTCCCTCTCCACAACGGACGTTAGCATCCGCTGTGTGTCTGCCATCTAGTACTCCCGGGTATTCGGAGTTTGGTTAGGATCAGTAAGCCTGTGGGGCCCCATTACCCATCCAGTGCTCTACCCCCCGGGGTATTCGGATGACGCTCTACCTAAATAGATTTCGCGGAGAACCAGCTATCTCCGAGTTTGATTGGCCTTTCACCCCTAGGCACAACTCATCCCGACCTTTTTCAACAGGTGTGGGTTCGGACCTCCAGTAAGTGTTACCTTACCTTCATCCTGGTCATGCCTAGATCACTCGGTTTCGGGTCTGATCCATCTAACTCGACGCCCTATTAAGACTCGCTTTCGCTGCGCCTACACCTACCGGCTTAAGCTTGCTAGATAGACCAAGTCGATGACCCATTATACAAAAGGTACGCCGTCACAAGACTGGACACTGATGACAACCCGACACTCCGTGTCGGAGTGTCATCGTTTTTATGTTTGGCCTACCGCCTATCGGCTACTTGAGGCCGTTTTGGTGCGTCGTTCCGACCGCGTCACTTACCGCAGCGGCACGCTCACCTTGAACTGCACCGTCTC